>JAMLJD010000001.1 GCA_023953775.1 Rhizobiaceae bacterium
AATTGGACAGCGTCTTCATCGCCAGCCCCACCAGCAGTTCGACGACCTGATGCTCGGTGAAGCCGGCATCGACAAAGGCAGCGATCTCGGCATCGTCGGCCTTGCCGCGCCGCTCGATCATGTGTTCGGTGAAATGCCGCAATGCCTCGAGCCGGGCGTCCGGCGCCGTGGCACCCGTCCGCACGGCCTCGATCACCTCCTTGTCGAGCTTGGCCATGCGGCCGCCGGAGGAATGTGCCGCCACGCAGTAGAGGCAACCGTTGCGCGCACTCGCCGTCAGCAGGATGAGCTGCTGCTCGGCCGGCGAGAAGGACGAACGGGACAACAGGTCCGTCAGCATCAGATAGGCTTCCAGGACGATCGGCGTACCGGCCATCTGGCGGTAGAGATTGGGCAGCAGACCGCCCATCTTGGCCTGAACGCCGTTCAGCAGGGGTCCTGCATTGTCGGGTGCCGTCTCCGGCGTGAGCAGTTCATACCGCATGGATGCTTTTTCCTTGTTGATCGGTGATTACCCGGCGGCGGGTAACATCTGCACGAGCGCGCCGCGCATGACCTTCCGCGTCGGCGTCATGGGAAGCTGGTCGAAGATTTCGAGCCGTTCGGGCCATTTGAACTTGGCGACGCCATGCTGGTCGAGCAGCGCGCAGATCGCGTCCAGCGTGACGTCATGCGCGTCCCTCGCCTCGATGCACAGGCATGCCCGCTCGCCGAGCACGGCGTCGGGAAAAGGCACGACGGCGCAATTCTGCACCGCCGGGTGGCCCATCACGATCAGCTCTATCTCGACGGGATTGTATTTCACGCCGCCGCGGTTGATCAGTTCCTTGGTCCGGCCGGTCAGCGTCAGGAACCCGTCGCCGTCGACCGTCGCCAGGTCCCCCGTGCGAAACCAGCCATCGTCGGTAAAGGCGCTCTTGGTTTCGGTCTCGTTGTCGAGATAGCCGTCGAACACCGACGGGCCTTGCACCTGAAGCTGGCCCTCGACGCCGTCCGGCACCGGGGCGCCTGTGTCCAAGACGACCCGCAACCGGGTCATCGGCGAGGCCCGCCCTGCCGTGGTCAGCCGCGATTCGAGCGGGTCCGACGGGCGGCCGAACGCCCCCGCCTGCAATTCGCTCATGCCCCAGAGCTGGATGACGCTGCCATGGATGAGCAGGTCGTCGACCGCGGCCGCCAGTGGCGGCGGCACGGTGGTGCCCGACAGGCACAGCACTTCGACCGTGCGCAACTGGTCCTGCGTCAGCGCGCCCTGCCTGACGAGCGGCGAAAAATGAGCCGGTGCCGCGAAGATATGAGTCGGTGACAGCCGCACGATGTCGGCCGCGAGGTCCTGCGGCCGGAAAGCCGGCATCAGCGTCACCGTCGCCCCCGCCGCCAGCGCGAGATGGACGGTAAACAGCCCGTAGAGATGCGACAGCGCGGCAATGGACAGCACCCGCGACGCAGGCGTAACGGCGAGTTCGGTCGCCGAGCGGAAAGCATTGCCGAGAAACGCCCTGCTTGTATGCGGCACGCCCTTGGGATCGGCTGTGGTGCCCGAGGTGTAGAGCATCAGATAGCGGTCGTCCGGCGTCACGGCCGGCAGCGTGGCATCGTCCGCCTTCGACAACAGGTCGTCATACGAAACGGCGCCGGCGGCAGGCGCGCCGATCGCCACCACCTCGCGCAGCGCCGGAAGCGCCGGCTTCAGTTCCAGAAGTTCGGCAACCGGCGCCGAAGCGCCGGCGTTCGACAGGGCGAACACGATCTTCGCACCGGCGTGGCCAAGCAGATAGCGGAGCTCCTTGCTGCGGTACGGCATGTGCAGCGGCTGGAAGACCGCGCCGCAGGCGGCGGCCGCCAGGAACACGGTCAGGAAGGCGCGGTTGTTGGGCAGTTGCGCCGCGACGACGTCGCCCTTGCCGATCCCCCGCGCCGCCAGTCCGGTGGCGAGCCGCCCCACCTGCCCGGCCAGTTCGGCATAGGTGACGTCGGCGCCGTCGCCGCTGACCGCAACCGCGTTGGGCCGCTCTGCGACATGGGTGGCCAGCCATTCGGGCAGTGTTCCCAGTTCCCCTATCGGCATCCTCGATGCTCCGTTTTCAGACAGGATTCGAACGATCAGGCGAGATTATGCCGCCCTGGAGCAGCCTTTTTCTGCAATTCCGTCAGCTTTTCGCGCGACTTTTCCTGTTCGCGGAAGGCCTGGGCAGCGCCGGAGAGATATTGCTTCGGCCACATCGCGTCGTTCCGCACACCATACCAGGCCGCGGCCTGGTGCGTGAAATACGGGTTCCACAGATGCGGCCGGCCAAGCGCCACCAGGTCGGCGCGGCGCGTATGCAGGATCGTGTTGATCTGGCCGGCATCCGTGATCGCCCCGACGGCCATCGTCGGCATTTTGGGAACGTTCCGCACCGCTTCGGCAAGATGTGCCTGGAACATGCGGCCGTAGACCGGCTCCTGATCGTGCACGGTCTGCCCGGCCGAGACGTCGATCAGGTCGCACCCGGCCTCGCGGAAGGCCTCGGCGATCGCGAACAGGTCTGCTTCCGAAAGACCACCATCCTTCCAGTCGGTTCCCGAAACACGCACCGACATCGGCTTGTCCTGCGGCCAGACCGCCCGCATCGCCGCGAAGACTTCGCGCGGATAGCGCAGCCGGTTCTCGATGCTGCCGCCATACGCGTCGGTACGCGTGTTGGTCAGCGGCGACAGGAAGGAAGCCAGCAGATAGCCGTGGGCGCAGTGGAGCTCGAGCATGTCGAACCCGGCACGTGCGCCGCGCTGCGCCGATGCGACGAAAGCGTCGCGGACCGCGTCCATTTCCCGGCGATCGATCTCGGCGGGAACCGGATTGACCCCGTCGACATAGGGGATCGGCGATGCCGATATCAGCGGCCAGTTGCTGGTCGCGTCGGCGATCGGGACGTCGGCCTCCTGCCAGCCGAGCTGGGTCGAACCCTTGCGGCCCGCATGGCCGAGCTGCAGGCAGAATTTGGCGCCGGAATTGCGATGCACGAAGTCGACGATGTCAGCCCATCGCCGCTCGTGCTCGTCCGTCCACATGCCGGCGCACCCTTCCGTGATGCGCGCGTCGGCCGAGGGACAGGTCATCTCGGTGACGATCAGCCCCATGCCTCCCGTCGCATGCGATCCGTAGTGGACCTTGTGCCAGTCGGTCGGATTGCCATCGACCGCGCTATACTGGGCCATGGCGCTCATCACGACACGGTTGGCGAGCTCCATGCCGCGCAGCCGAAAGCTGGTGAACATCGGGGTCGGCCGGCTGCCGCGCACGTCCTCGCCGGTTTCCCGCAGGTGACGTTCGTACCAGGCATCGTCGGCGCGCCTGACGAAATCCGGGTCGCGCAGAAGCAGATTGTCGTAGGTCACCGACTTGGCGCGGCACATGACGACCATGGCGAACTGTATCGGATCGAGGTCCCAGGAACGATCCATGTGCTCGAACCAGGCGAGCGAGACGTCTGCATTGTGCTGCGTCACCTGGCAGGGCGTGCGCCGCGCCTGATCATAGGCCTCGAATGCCTGCTCGACACTGGTGTCGGCGTGCGCGATCAGCGCGTCCGAAAGTGCGATGGCGCACTCCATGGCGAGTTTCGTGCCGGAGCCGATGGAAAAGTGTGCCGACGCTTTCGCATCGCCCAGGATCACCGTCTTGCCAGACCACCAGTTGTGGCAGAATATCCGCGGAAACTGCCGCCAGAACGAACGGTTGAGGAGCAGCGGATGTCCCTGCAATTCGTCCGCGAAGATCGCCTCAAGGCGACGCTTGGAGTCGGCCTCGTCAAACTCGGAGAAGCCGTGCCCCTGCCAGCACACTTCGTCCATCTCGAAGACCCAGGTCGAATGGTTCGGCTCGTACTGATAGCAGTGCGCGCAGATGATGCCGTGCTCGGTCTCACGGAAAAAGTAGTTGAACGCATCCATCGGCCGCGACGAGCCCATCCAGCAGAACCGGTTGCGTTTGATCTCGACCTCCGGCTGGAAATCCTCCTTGAACCTCTCGCGGATCCGCGAGTTGATCCCGTCGCTGGCGACGATGACGTCGCTGTCCGCAAAACGCGTCTCGAATGTCTCGGGATCGATCGCCTCGCCGAACGTCAGGCTCACCCCAAGCTCGGCGCATCGTTGCTGCAGGATGGTCAGGAGGCGCTGCCGTGACACGCCGCAGAAGCCGTTGCCGCCGATCCGGATTTCCTCGCCCTTGAAGTGGATCGCGACATCCTGCCAGTAGGCAAGCTCCTCGCGCATCCGCTCGAACACCGGCTTGTCCCTGCTGAGGAATTCGTCGAGCGTCTCGTCGGAGAAGACCACGCCGAAGCCGAACGTGTCATCGGCCTGGTTCTGCTCGAATATCTCGATCGTCCAGTCCGGTCGCGCCTTCTTGGTCAGAAGCGCGAGATAGAGGCCTCCCGGGCCGCCTCCGACAATACTGATCTTCATGGGAAGCGCACCCGCGGTTCGGTTGGCACATCATTACGTGCATTTGCACATAACATGCACATAATTGCCAAACAAGCCGCGATCATGCTATTGCCGTGGAATTCCCCGGATCCGAAGGAACGAAGCGACCGTGGCCCATTTGCCTTCAGACGCCGGCGCGCGGCCGCGCTTGCCGGATATCGATGGTCCGCTCATCGATGCGCCGGAATATCTGATCTCGTTCCTGCAGCGTTTGAACCGCGATCAGATGGAATCCGTTCTGCGCCCGTCAGGGCTGAAGCTTGCCAGCTGGCGCGTCCTGTCATGCCTCGAGGAACGCGGTTCGATGTCGTTGCTCGATCTCGCGGAACTGTCGGTGACCGAACGCACCGTGCTGAGCCGGCTGGTCGACAAGCTTTGCGCGCGGGGACTGGTGTCGAAGGACGCGTTCTCGCACGACAGGCGGATTTCCATGGTCGCGATAACGCGCCAGGGACGCGACGCGCTGCGCGAGTCCATGGCGGGCGTTCACCGCCTGCGGGCGCATCTGTTCTCGGGATTCTCCGAGGCCGAGTACGACACGCTGCGCGATCTCCTCAATCGGCTGAAGGTCAACGCGCAGACGCTGCTCTGAAGGTCGCTCACACGCGCGCTTTCACGTCCACCATATTCACCGGAACGTTGCCGGATCGAGAATGATGTCGAAATGGTGCCGGTCCCTGGCGATTTCGAATGTCGTCTCGAACCCCTTCCCGATCAGAAAGGTGGCGTAGTCGCGGCTTTGGCGGATGAACTCGCGCGTATCGCGCTCACCGACGACGACTTTCATCACGGCATCGACGGCGGGCGTCTTGCCCATTGGCGACAGCGCCTCGACGTCGTCTTCGCTCAGGCCGAGCGGCTCGTTGATTGATGTCATTCGGATCGGCGTCAGGTCGTAGATGCCGCTGATGAGGATGAACCGGTCGAACGTCAGGCCGCTTTCCGTCGTGAGGTCGCCTGGCTCCGCCGCCACCATGGCCGCCAGATGTGCGCCTGCGCTATGGCCTGACACCGTGACATGCGTCGGGTCGAAACCAAGCCCGGCTGCATCGGCCGCCAGCCAGGCCAGCGCCGCGCGGCACTCCGCCACCATCTCGCCGAGATGCGCCGCCGGAGCGAGCGTGTAGTTGAGCGACGCGAAGGCGGCTCCCGAAGTGACGATTGCCGGCGCCATGGCGCTCGATTCGGTCTGGCTGAGAGCCTGCCAGTAACCGCCATGGATGAAGACGTGCAGCGGCGCGCCCGGCCCCGGCCCGGGAAAATAGTCGAGAACCTGCGACGGCTTCGCGCCATATCGCAGATTTGTCCGTGCTCCGAGCCCGCGCCGGGCATCGTCGCTCAACGACACGTATTGCTGGAGGTAGCGGGAATAGTCGCCGCCGATCATCGAGCTCGGCGAATATTCGCGCTCCAGCTCGTCGGGTGTGAGCCCGCGATAGCTCACCCCGGAGCACCGTTCGCCGCACCGTAGAACAGCCGGCTTCGGACGTCGTAGAAATCGTGGAAGAACTTCAGGTTAAGCGCCTTTTTCAGGAACGACACGCCTGACGAACCCCCGGTTCCGGGTTGCATGCCGATGACGCGCTCGACGGCCGTCGCGTGATCGAAGCGCCAGCGCTGGAACAGCGTCTCGATATCCATAAGCTTTTCGGCCAGGCAGTAGAGATCCCAGTAGTCCGCCGTATTCCGGTAGACATGCTCCCACAGCGCCACGATCCGTTCGTCGCCCGTATAGGGCTCGCGGACGTCGCGATGAAGCAGATCGTCGGGAACGTCCAGCCCTTGCCGCGCGAGCAGCCGGATCACCTCGTCATAGACCGACGGCGCCTTCAGCTCCTCCTCGAGCATTGCCGTCACCACCGCATCGTGACGGTGGACGCCGATCGTGGACCGATCCCGGTTGCCGAGGATGAATTCGACGCGCCGGTAGCCATAGCTCTGGAAGCCCGAAGAATTGCCGAGCGCCTCCCTGAAAAGCATGTAGTCCGCCGGCGTCATGGTCAGCACGGTTTCCCACGACACGATGAGCTGCCGCTGGATGGCCTTGATCCGGTCGACGTTCTTCAGTGCGGGTCCGAGCTCGTCATTGCGGATATTGTCGCGCATCTGCACGATCTGGTGGTGCATCAGCTTCAGCCACAGTTCGCTGACCTGATGGATGATCAGGAACAGGAGTTCGTCGGGCTGGGCGGGATCCTGGAAGGTCTTCTGCAGGTTCAGCAGCACGTCCAGTTGCAGGAAGTCGGCATAGCTCTTGTTCCTGGCGTCGCCGAACTCGGTGACCAGCGTGTCCTCCACGCCCCGGACGGCCATCCGCTTCGTCGCGCTCTCATCCGGCATCTCGGTCTCCTCGCCTTTCCCCGGTTTGCCCGGCATGGACGCGTCAGCGTCCTTGCACGCGCGAAAATCGATCAGCAAATTGCGCGGGCCGCAAGTCCGGCAACCGTAAATTGACCGGGCGGTTTGCCGCAGACCGGAATCGAGCTCCCGGTCAGTTCAGGTCGGCTCGCCATCCCCAACTGCAAATGACGTCGCGGGCAGGTATCGGCGGACGAATTTAGCTCTTCTTGAAATTCTTGATGATCCAGTTCGAAACGCGCCGTATATCCCCCTCGTCCGCCCGCGCATATTTGTATCCGACATAGTATTTCCGCCCATAGGACAGCGTATGTGTCCCTGAAACCTGCACCAGCGCCGAATTGTCGATGTCCGACTGCGCCAGGAAACTGGGAACAAGCGCTATGCCGCCACCATGCCGGGCAATGCCGAGCGCCAGAAGGTAGTGCGACGCCTGGATGATGTGCCCGTCGTCGAGCTGGGGAAAGCTGGCTCCGTGCTCTCGACAAAAATCATGCCAGTCGCTTGCAAATCTGTGCGCATTCAATGACGTCGATATGAGCGGCACGTTCGCCGAGGCAATTTCATCCAGATCGGTCGGCTGGTTAAAAACACAGATAAGCTCCTCGTCGATGAGGTTTGACGAAAAGAAACCGTCATCGAAGGGGTTTGCACTTATGAAAATATCCGAGGCTGTCTCCGTTTTTATCGGGTCGGAGGCATACATGGAAAGCTGGAGAGAAATATCCGGGTTCTCTTTTGTGAAATCCTTCATGCGGCTGGATATCCACCCGAACCCGACACTGCTGCACACCGCCAGCCGCACGACCCTGCGGCTTTCGCCGACACAGTTCTGAAACGACTGCTCGATCTGGGAGAAGGCGAGCCTGAGCGAGGTTGCCAGCTCCTTGCCCTTGGACGTCAGGGCGATCGACCGGCGGTCGACGACGAGCAGTTCCTCGCCGACCATCGTCGTCAAATTCCTGAGCTGATGGCTGATGGCGCTTTTCGTGATGTTCAGCTCGTTTGCGGCTTCGGCGAACGACTTGTGCCGCGATACAGCTTCGAAGACCTGAAGGCTCCTCAATGGATATTTCGGTATCACCGCTCTGCCCCAACCTTCGCGATCAACGCTATCTATCGGCTTGCCTTGCGATACTGCACAGGGTGAGCCGCTTCTTCCACGTCCCCCGGGACCGTCTTCCTCGGACGCTCCGGCGCCCGCGCGTCATTGGAGTCGGCCGGTCCCCGATCATTCATCCTGCCGCCATCCCCCTTGACGGCAGCGCCCGCGAACGGACCTGAACCGCGCTTCACCGGCATGTCGCCATGAACCCGGTTCCGGCCGTTCTGCTTCGCACGGTAAAGGGCGGCATCTGCGCGTCGATACAGCAGCTCCGCAGCCTCCCGTCCGTCCCAAAGTGCGACCCCGATGCTCACCGTCAGCGACAGGTCTTCGCTTCCAACCGAAGTGCGCGTCGCTTCGATGGCTCCGCGTATGCGCTCCGCAAGCTCCCCGAGACCGTCGGCGGACAGATCCGCCGCGATGATCGTGAACTCTTCGCCGCCCGTGCGCGCCACGATGTCGTGCCTCCGCGTGAGGCCTCGCAACGAACCGGCAACCGCCTTGAGAACACCGTCCCCGAGATCGTGCCCGTATTTGTCGTTGATCGATTTGAAGTGGTCGATGTCGATGGCAAGCAGGCCGACGGGCCTGCCGATCCGCGAGAATTCCCTCATGAACGCGGGCAGCGCATCGTCAAAATAGCGCCGGTTGTACAAACCGGTCAGGCCGTCGGTCTCCGCCACGCGGGTAAGGTTCACCGAGCGATGGTTGAGGTTGTCGATCACCCGCTTCAGCCGGCGGCATTCGGCATGCGTGCGATGGATCGAGGGCAAGATGGCGACAAGCCCGAGTGCGAACCCCATGGCGGCCAGCGCCGTGGCTGCCGACAGATAGGGCAGCAGCGGCCCGGCGGCGGGATTGTCGGCTCCGGCGAGCCTGACGGCCGAAATGGCCAATGTGGCACCGGCGGCTCCCACCAGGGCAAGCAGGACATATGCCCCCGGTATCGCACCCTTGATCTGCAAGGCTCGGCGAAACAGGTCAAACATCATCGCGTCGGGCCGTGCCGATGCAGAAGATCGCCGTTGCCGTCCCGGGCGGTGGCACGGAAGGACCGGATCATTCGGCGGTCCTTCTCGCTGCAATCTGGCGCGGATTTTCACGCTGCCGGGCGATCTTGGCATGAGCCGTCACGTCACGCGGCCGTTCGAGCACCAGCGGCTTGCCCAGGAAAAAGCCCTGCGCGACGCCGATGCCGGTGTTGGCGGCCAGATAGTCGAGCTCGTCTTTGGTTTCGACGCCCTCTGCGACGATGTTTATGCCCAGCGCGGCGCCGAGCTTGTCGATGGTTTCTATGATGGCCTGGCTGCGGCTGCGGTTGGGAAGGTCGGTGACGAAAACCCGGTCGATCTTCAACTCGTCGGGCGTGAATTCGGCGAGCGCCGCCAGCGACGAATAGCCGGTCCCGAAATCATCGATCGACACCCGCAGGCCGGCCTCCCGGACCATCGGCAGAACGGTGTTCCGAAACACGGATGCGGAGAAGAAGGCCTCTTCGGTCACTTCGAGGACGAAGCGATGCGCGGCGCCGCCGCTCGTTATGCGGTGGATGAACTCGCGCATGAAGATTTCGTCGCAGGCCTGCTTGGCGACGACGTTCAGGCTGATCGAAGCATGTTCCCCGAAGGTGACGTCGATCTGGTCGATGGAGTCCAGAATTTCATCGAGAACGCCGTAGGCGATATCGTTGATGATACCCCGGTCCGTGGCAATGCTGACGAAATCGCCGGGCGAGCGCACCATCCCGTCATCGTCATACCAGCGCAAAAGGACTTCGACGCCGACCAGCTTTCCGGTCGCGATCGCGACCTTGGGTTGATAGGCGCAGCAGAACCGATTGTCCCGCAGCGCCAGGCGCAGCCGTTGTTCGACCTTCGTCAGATTGTTCGACGCGCCCGAGAGGTGCGGAACGGTGAATTCGACCTGTCCCCGGTTTGCCGACTTGGCCCTGTCGAGGGCGCCCGCCGCCGCCGCGTGCAGTTCCCGGTACGAGGCTCCGTCGCGCGGAAACAGGCAGGCCCCGCCGGAAACGGAACAGAATATCTCCACGCCGTCGACGTGAAATGGCGACTTCATGCGTTTGAGGATTTCACCCAGATGGCCCTCGGCCGCGAGCTGATCCGTTCGCGGCATGAAAAGACCAAACACCGCGTCGGAGCCGTATGCCAGGATCTCCGCTTCGCCGAGGCAGGAGGACAGGCGTTCGGCGATCGCGACAACGAGGCGGTCCGCCGTGTCGACCCCGTAATACTCGTTGATCTTCTGGAAGCCGTCGAGATCGAGGATCGCGAGCGCGAACGGCTCGGCCGCGCCGGCGTTGATTTCCGCCGCGACGACCTGCGCCAGCATCGTATGGTTCGGCAAGCCGGTCAGGTCGTCGAACAGCGCGAGCCGGAGCAGCTCCTGCTCACGCTCGCGTTCGGCGGCATTGTCCAGCGTCAGGCGGATATCGAAGCGCTCACCGTCGACGACGGACGCGAACGAATACTGGCGAAAGCCTTCCGCGGCGCCATCCCCGTTCGCCGATGACCGCGGCATCCGCGCGTCGCTCCCGTTTGCGAATACGGCCTTGTCCGACGCCCGCACGATATTCAGCGCGAAAGGCGCATCCCTCAGCACGGCCTCGAGCAATTGCGGTGGGAAGATCCGGGATGACACGTGCGCTTTCCTGCACTCCGATGCCGCTTAACGCCGGCTACCGATTGGCCAGATATTGCTGCCTGACGGCCTCGACGGCGTCGGTGATCCGGTTCTGTCGGGACTCCCCGTCATGCGTCGGTTGTGTCTCCGCCCCGGTCTCCGGGTCCATCATGCCGGACCCCTCGCCGGCTTTGCCCGCGCCGGCCGAGCGCCAACGCTCGACGACGGCCGCGAGAAACTCCTTGGGTGTCCGGAACTTCTCCTTTTCGACCAGCGACGAAATCGCTTCGTTGCGCGGAATGCGGTCTGCCGGCAGTTCGGTGAACCGGAACTGCACCGGCAACGACATGCCCTCGCCGAAGCCGATGACCTCTCCGGTACCCAGCGACGGCACGAAGGCGAGCAGGTTTGCCGCCGCGTCCGAGACGGCCGAGCGCAACAGTCTCTGGTCGTGATCGTTGGCCATGCGCATCGCGAACAGCGTGTTGCACTGGGAGATGATTGTCGGGTCCAGCTCGGCCGGCCTCTGGCTGACGAGGCCGAGATAGACCCCGTATTTGCGCCCCTCCTTGGCGATACGCGCCAGCGCGCGTCGACTAGGCGCAAATCCGGTCGCCCGATCGGCCGGCGCGAAGCGGTGCGCTTCCTCGCAGACGATCAGCAGCGGCAGGGCGCCGTCGCTCCACATGCCAAGGTCGAAGGCCAGCCGCGACATGACGCAAACGACCGCGTCAACGACCTCGGTCGGCAGGCTCGCCAGCTGGAAAACCGTGATCGGCCGCTGGTCGTCACCGCGCCGGAAGAGATCGCCGAGAATGTCGGCCATGGTATCTCCGCCGACATTCGCGTTGGCGAACATGAACGCATAGCGCGCATCGTTGCGCACCGCTTCGATGCGCTGTGCCAGCCGGTGGTGCGCCATTCTCGACGAACGGTTCTCAAGCTTGCCCATCCGGTCGTCTATGAGCGACAACAGGTCCTGGATGAGATAGGGAACGGGCGTGTCGATTGTGAAGGCGAACGACCGCGTTTCCTGCTTCCTGAGGAGGCTGGAACGATCGTTGCCCGACCTCTGCTGCTGGTACTGGCTCTTGGCCAGCGGAATGAGCTCGGCGAGAATGTCGACTTCCATCTCGACGGCCGGCCGGCCGCCATAGAACACGTCTGTCAGCTCTTCGAAATTGAACAGCCAGAACGGAAGCTTGAAATTGTCGGCGCACATCGTGCTCGCCTGGTAGCCGAATGTGCGGCCATACTCGTTATGGCTGTCGAGCAGCAGCACGCGCAGATCGGGCAGCGATCGCGTGACATTTGACAGGATCACCGACACGCCGCTGGACTTGCCGACACCTGTCGATCCCAGAACGGCGAAATGCTTGTTGACGAGATTCTCTGGGTCGACCGTCGCCAGAACGGTTTCGTCGTGGCTCAGATAGCCGATCTGCGACGCCTTCTTGCCCTTGTTGTCGAAGATCACGCGCAGATCGTCGCTGGTGATCAGCCTGGCCTTGTCACCGATGACCGGATACTCGCTCACCCCCCGCCTGAAGGCCGGCCGCTTGTCCGGACCGACGACGATTTCCCCGATCAGATCGATTTCCGCCAGCGCCATCGACCGATGTCCGACATTGGCGTCCGGCGAATCGAGCGATACCTCGGTCACCATTCCGAGAAGCTCGCCTCTCCCGGTTCCGATCGCGACGAACCTCCCGACAGTTGTCCGCCCCTCTCCCGACGCCGTGCCGGCGACGAGGCTGATCTGGGTTTGGGATCCCCTGACGGAGAGCACTTGACCCACGGAAGAGAAACGATTCCCGGCTTCCGTATGACTGTGTTCGCGGTCCAATGTCGAAACCCCCTGAAATCCTCTCGCGCTGAGCCCGAAGCAGCTAGTTCGTAAATCCCGGATTCGACGCGAACGTCATGAAAGAAGCCTTCAGCCTTCTGGCGATGCGGTTGTCGGTCCAAACCATTCGTCATGGCCGGACGTTGCCGGGGTATTCAGGGCCTTCGAGAGCACATCGGCAACGGACGCGACCCAGTACTTGTACACCTGACTTTCCTTGAGCTGCTTGCAGGCTGTGTCGGCGGCGGAAATCCCTACTCCGTGCCGCTTCGTCGGGTCGCAACGACCATTCTCGATGAGCTCCAGGCTATCGCCATTATACGGCACAGCCGGCCTGCTGCAATTCAGTGGCCCAGGCTGCGCGCCAACTCTGTCCGAAATGATGAACGCAACGTTGCGTCTGCCCAAGGCCCGGAGGCCGATCGCCAACGAAGGCGCGCTGTAAATTGGAACTGTCGCCGGGTTTTCGTTCACTCCGGCAATCCCCGTCCTCCCGCCTTCCCCGTCGATGGCGATATTTGCCCCGGAAAAATCTCCCGTATTGAAAAATTTGCCCACTGATTGCTCGAAAATATCCCCATCGCGAGACGCCAGCATATCCCGCGCGGATCAACCTTTTCTTACCGGAGACGCCGAAGAAGCCGTTGAATTCAATTAAAAAATTTCATCAGGATGAGATTTTCTCATCGACTTGCGGCAGCAGGCGCAACAGAACAGGGACCCGCTGCAGTCATGCGGGGCATTTACTGCCGGATCCGGCCTCCACCTGCGTCGAACGCCAACACGCACTGCGGGTCGAACCGCAGGAAGACCGTGCTCGACGGCTCGATCCGATGTTCGCCGAAAGCCCGCACGACAACGAGGCCGGCCTCGCCGCATTCCACATAGATCACGGTATCGGCGCCGAGGTGCTCGACATGCGCGACGCGCCCCTCGAGGTCGCCGCCCTCGGCCGCCAGCGCGATATGCTCGGGCCGAATGCCGAGCGTGTGGACGCCCGGCCGTCCCGCCAGGTCGCCGGACATGAAGTTCATCTTCGGCGAGCCGATGAACCCGGCGACGAACATGTTGGCCGGATCATTGTACAGCTCCATCGGCGAGCCGACCTGCTGGATTACGCCACCGTCCAGAACGACGATGCGGTCGGCCAGCGTCATCGCCTCGACCTGATCGTGGGTGACGTAGACCATCGTCGCCTTCAGCTGGTCGTGCAGCCGCGCGATCTCCAGCCGGGTCTGCGCCCGCAATGCCGCGTCGAGATTCGACAATGGCTCGTCAAAAAGGAACAGCTCGGGCTCGCGCACGATGGCGCGGCCGATCGCGACACGCTGGCGCTGCCCGCCTGACAGTTCGGCCGGCCTGCGATCGACGAGCGCGTCGAGCGACAGCATGGCGGTCGCCTTGTCGACGCGCTGTGCGATCTCGGTCTTCGGCATGCCCGCCTGCTTGAGCCCCAGCCCCATATTGTCGCGCACGTTGAGATGCGGATAGAGCGCATAGGTCTGGAACACCATCGCGATGCCGCGCCTTGCGGGCGGAACCGTATTGACCACACGGTCGTTGATGCGGACTGCGCCCGACGTCGCCTCTTCCAGCCCCGCGACGATCCGCAGAAGCGTCGACTTTCCGCAACCGGACGGGCCGACGAAGACGACGAACTCGCCTTCCGCCACCTCGAGATTGATTCCCTTGAGCACGTCGACCGAACCGAACGACTTGCGCACATTGTCGAGTGTGAGCGATCCCAATGATCCGGCCCCCTAGAGCGTGATTTCGCGACCGGTCCGCACGCTTTCATCGGCGGCCAGACAGATGCGCAGAGATTGGATGGCGTCGACCATGTGGCGCGACAGGTCGATGTCCTCGCGGATGGCCTTGAGCATGAAGGCCTGCTCGCGGGCGCAAAGCTCGTCATGGCCCGGCTCGTCGGTCATCGACAGGTTGGCATCCTCGCGAACGAATTGCCCGTCGGGACCGGTCTCGGCCGAGTGCACCCGCAGGAGCTGCGTCTTGGTGTGCGTGTCGTGGTCGTCCGACTTCGCGTCCTCGCTCATCACGATCGACACGCAGCCATTCGGCGACACCACATCCTTCACGAAGAACGCCGTCTCCGACATCATCGGCCCCCACCCGGCCTCGTACCAGCCGAGAGAGCCGTCGTCGAAGATCACCTGGAAGTGGCCGTAATTGTACATGTCGGGCGCGATGTCGCCGGCAAGCCGAAGTCCCATGCCCCGCACCTTGACCGGCTTCGCGTCGGTGATCTGGCACATGACGTCGACATAGTGGACGCCGCAGTCGACGATCGGCGGCGTGGTGTCCATCAGGCGGCGGTGGGTTTCCCAGGTCCGCCCGCTCGACTGCTGGTTGAGGTTCATGCGGAACACGTAAGGCCCGCCAAGCCCGCGCGCCTCCTCGATCAGCCTGATCCACGACGGGTGATGCCGCAGGATGTAGCCGACGACGAGCTTGCGGCCATTGGCCTTTGCACACGCGACGACCCGCTCGGCGTCCTCGACCGTCGTGGCGAGCGGCTTCTCGACGAAGACATGAGCGCCAGCTTCCATCGCCCGCACGGCGTAGTCCGCGTGGCTGTCGGAATAGGTGTTGATGGAGCACAGGTCCGGTTTCAGCTCGGCCAGCGCTTCATCGAATGACGGCAGGATGTCGTAGCCTTGGAGGCTTTCCGGCAGCGCGGGCCGCGAACGATTGACCAGTCCGGCGATCACGTAGCCGGGATTGGCCTCGTATGCCTTGGCATGGCTCAGCCCCATGTTGCCGAGCCCCGCGACAAGAACCCGAACCGGCGATTGATCTGACGTCATTTGACGGCTCCCGCTGTGATTCCGCGGATGAGCTGCCGCGAGAATGCGATGTAGAGGACGAGGACCGGCAGGATCGCCAGTGACAGCGCCGCCAGAACCGCATTCCAGTTGGTGACGAACTGCCCGATGAAGACCTGCGCACCCAGCGTCACCGTCTTCGTGTCCTCGGCCGGCGCCAGGATCAGCGGAAACCACAGATCGTTCCAGATCGGGATCATGGTGAAGACGCCGACGGTCGCCATGGCTGGGCGCACGAGCGGCAACACGAGGCGAAAGAAGATCCGGTACTCCGATAGCCCATCGATGCGCCCCGCGTCCTTCAGGTCTTTGGAGACCTGCTGCATGAATTCCGTCAGGATGAAGACCGCCAGCGGAAGCCCCTGCGCGGTGTAGACGAGGATCAGGGCCGTCAGCGTGTTGACGAGGCCGCTCGCGACCATGAGCTGCAGGATGGCGACCGTGCCGAGGCGGATCGGGATCATGATGCCGAGCGCCAAATAGAGGCCCATCAACGTATTGCCGCGAAAGCGGTATTCGGACAGCGCGAAGGCGGCCATAGCGCCGAACAGCAGCACGCATGCCAGCGAGGCGACGGTGACGATCAGGCTGTTCTGGAAATAGAGGATGAAGTCGCCCTGCGCCCAGACCGTCTGGTAGCCGACCAGCGAAAAGGTTTCCTCGTCCGGCAGCGACAGGGGTGAGCGGAAGATCGCATTGCGGGTCTTGAGCGAGTTGACGACGATCACCAGCACCGGAAACAGCGCGATGATCGTGTAGGCGATCAGGATCGCGTGGGCGGCGACGGAGCGGGCGGGCGAGTGTCTGGTCGTGGCCATGGCCGGCCTCAGAACTGGTAGCGGCGCAGGCGCCGCTGGATGACGAAGAGATAGAAACACACCCCCGCGAGGATGATCAGGAACATGATCGAGGCGATTGTCGAGCCCATGTTCGGGTCGCCGATCTGGAGCTGGAAACCGAAGAAGGTCCGGTAGAGGAACGTCCCGAGAATGTCCGTGGCGAAGTTCGGGCCCGCGAGCGCGCCCTGCGCCGAATAGATCAGGTCAAACGCGTTGAAATTGGCGACGAAGGTCAGCACGGAGATGATGCCGATCGATGGCAGGATCAGCGGCAGCTTGACCTTCCAGAACTGCGACATGCCGGTGATGCCGTCGCATTCCGCCGCCTCGATGATCTCGTCGGGGATCGTCAGCAATGCCGCATAGATCAGCATCATCGGTATGCCGACGAACTGCCACACCGAGATCAGGCTCAGCGTCGTCAGCGCGTATTCCTCCTTGCCGAGCCACGGCGCGAACAGGACCTTGAGCCCGACCGCGTCGAGCAGGCTGGGCGCGACCCCCCATATGGGCGACAGGATCAGCTTCCAGCCGAAACCGACGATGACGAATGAGAGGATCGTCGGGATGAAGATCGCCGTGCGGTAGAAGGCTGCGAGCCTCAGCCTGGGGCTGGACAGGATCGCGGCGAGCAGGATGCCGATCGGATTCTGCACCAGCATGTGAACGACGAAGAACCACATATTGTTGCCCAGCGCATTCCAGAACGAGGCCGACCAGCGCGGATCGAGGAGCAGCGTCCGGAAATTGTCGAGGCCGACGAACACCGCTTCCCTGTCGATCTGGCGAAAGAACGAAAGCTGCAGCGTCCCGAACAGCGGCAGGATCATGATCGTCGTGTAGACGATCACCGCAGGCGCCAGGAAAACCGCGATGTGCCAGCGCACCGGGTGCTTCTCGGTTTGGGGAGTGGACATGGGTCCCTCACATTTGCGCCGCGGGATCGGAATGTGACGGCTCGACGCCCCTGTCGGCCGTGCAATTATCCCGCGCCGGCGGTTGCCGGCGCGGGAGTGTCCCCGTGATCGAGCCTTACTTCTGCGGCTCGTACCAGCTCGCCAGGCCGTCCTGCAGCCGCTTGGCGGCATCCTCGGGCGACTCGGTGCCGCGGATGACGTTGGCGGATGCGTTCCAGGTCTCGTTCTCGAGGTTCGGCGTGCCGCGCGACAGGATCTGGTAGGTCGAGCGGATCGTCGGCTCGCACTTCTGCCGCCAGGAGATGAACTCCTGTGCAAGCGGGTCCTCGAGCGTCACCGGCTCGCTCGACAGCGGGAAGAAGCCCGGCAGCGCGTTGGCATAGAGCGTCGCGAATTCCGGCGATGCGACCCAGTTGAGGAAGGTGCGCGTTTCGTCGGGATGCGACGTCTTGGCGTTCATGCCGATGGCGATGTCCGTGTGGTCGGAGATATAGCAGGGGTCGCCCGCGGCCTTCACCGGCGGAATGAACGCGCCCATCTCGAAATCGGCCTGGGTGTTGAAGCCGGAGATCTCCCACGAACCCGCCGGATAGACCGCCGCGCGGCCCAGCGTGAACAGGTTCTGGCTGTCGGGATAGGTCTGCGCCTCGAAGCCGTCGCCCAGATAGTCCTTCCACTTGGCAAGCGTGCGATACGGCGCCACCCACTGGTCGTCGGTCAGCTTCTGCGTGCCGGCGATTAGCGCCTTGCGGCCCTCTTCGCCCTTCCAGTAGTTCGGGCCGATATTCTGGTAGCCCATGGTCGCGGCTTCCCACTGGTCGTTGGTGCCCATCGCCATCGGGATGTAGTTGCCGT
Organism: Rhizobiaceae bacterium; assembly: GCA_023953775.1. Taxonomy (GTDB): domain Bacteria; phylum Pseudomonadota; class Alphaproteobacteria; order Rhizobiales; family Rhizobiaceae; genus JAMLJD01. The sequence goes on from JAMLJD010000001.1 coordinate 17,874, forward strand.
CCTCCTTGATCTTGTCGAGGGCGGCGAAGAACTCGTCCTCCGTCTGCGGCACAGCGATGCCGAGCGATTCGAAGGCGGCCTTGTTGTAGATGAAGCCGTGAATGACCGAGGCCATCGGAACGCAGAACGGATTGGCGCCGTCGTCGGTGATCCAGGCCGACTTGGCCACGTCGGAGAAGTTCTTGATGCCTTCGAGATCGGCGAGCGACGCGAGGTAGCCCTTGTCGTAGAGCGCCAGCGAGGCGTCGAACGGGCGGCAGGTGATCAAATCGCCCGCGGACCCCGCTTCCAGCTTGGAATTGAGCACGGCGTTGTATTCTGCCGGAGCCGAGGGGGTGAACTTGACCTTGATGCCCGGATGCTTGGCCTCGAATGCGGGAATGATCGTGTCCTGCCAGATCGACAGGTCGTCGTTTCGCCAGCTTTCCACGGTCAGCGTCACGTCTTCGGCATGGGCCATGCTGGCCGACGACAGCAGCGTCGCCGAAAGCAGCAATGTCTTCATGTGTTTGGCAGTCATCTGGTTCTCCCTCTGTTGCGCCCTTCAGGGGCGGGTTGATATTCGCCTGTCTTGCGACGCCATCGTCTCGAGCGCGACCCGGAGATCGTGGCCCGCCTCCAGGAGCCTGCGCTCCGCCTCCTCGCCGCCGCCGGCGCCACATGCCAGCAGGATTGCAGGTTTGACCACTCCGCCGGTCGCTTCAAGGGCCTTTTGCGCCTTGTCTTCGCTGACCTGGGCGATCGATGCGACGATGCGGGCGGCCCTGGCGCGCAGCTTGTCGTTGTCAGCCCGCAGATTGACCATCATGCCGTCATGGACATGCCCGAGGAGCACGCCGGCCATGGTCGAGATCGTGTTGAGGGCGATCTTCTGCGCGGTGCCGGCGCCGAGGCGCGTCGAGCCGGCGACCGGCTCCGGCGGCGTTGCCAGGACGATCGCGATGTCGGCCCCGTCTAGCAGCGGCGCATCCGCGTTGTTGGAAAGCGCGATCACCGTCGCGCCTGCGCGCCGCCCGGCTTCTGCCGCGCCCAGCGCATAGGGCGTGCGTCCGCTGGCTGCGATGACGATCACCACGTCGCCATTTCCGATGCCAGCGGCAGCAACGTCCGCGGCTCCCGATTCCCGGTCGTCCTCGCAGCCTCCCGCCAGGTCGACAAGGCTGGCGGTCCCGCCGGCGATGATCGCGAAGGCGCGATCGGCCCCGATGCCGTATGTACCCGGCAACTCGAGCGCGTCGGCAAGCGCCATCAGTCCCGAGCTTCCCGCGCCGCAATAGATGAGCTTGCCGCCCGACGACAGTGCCGCGGCGACCGCCCTCGCGGCGCGCAGGATGTCCTCAGCCGCGTCGGCGACGCATGCGGCGGCACGCTGTTGCGCCGCGATCAGCGCGGCAACAGCCTCGCCTTCCTCCAGCCGATCGATCGCGGCCTCGGTACCGTCGCGTGCTTCAGTTGCTGTCGACATAAATCCTCCTGTTAACAATTCATGCCAAATTAATACCATTTGTCCAGAGAAAATTTCTGCGAAGGCACCTTGATCACGCTGCGCCTCGCATAACACGCTGAAATATAGAGATTTTCAGGGATTTCACCGCCGGTCCAAGAATCTGCTTGGTTAAAGGTATCTTTTTGGTATTATCTTGTCGGGAGTGAAGACCATGGACCTTCTCGTAGCGATCGATGGCGGCGGAACGAGCTGTCGGGCGGCGATAGCCGAACCGGGCGGAAGGGTTATCGGCCGGGCCACGACAGGCTCAGCCAACGTATCGACCGATCCCGCGGGCGCGGTCGAGAACATCGTCGCGGCAACGCGCGCCGCGCTCGCCGATGGCGGGGCTGCGGATTTCCCGATCGCGGCACTGCACGCCTATCTCGGCCTTGCCGGCGTGAACGTGAATGCCGATGCGGACGCGTTTGCCGCTCGGCTGCCGTTCGCCGCCTGCCGCGTCGTCGACGATACGATCATCGCGCTCGAAGGCGCGCTGGGCGCGAGCGATGGCGTGATCGCTATTCTCGGCACGGGCTCCGCCTATCTCGGCCGCAATGGCGACGAGATCCTGCGTGCAGGGGGCTGGGGGTTCATGGTCGGAGACCTCGGCAGCGGTGCGCGTCTGGGGCGAGCGCTGCTGCAGGACACGCTCCTCGCCTACGATCACATCCTTCCGCGATCGGAACTGACACGTGTCGTCATGCGGGAATTCGACGACGATCCCGCCCGGCTGGTCACCGTCGCCCAGGGCGAGAAGCCGGGCGGCTTCGCCCGCTTCGCGCCGCTGGTGTTCGAGTATGCCGATCGTGACGACAAGGTGGCGCTGTCTCTGGTGCGCGGTGCCGTTGCCCATGTGAATGCAGCACTTGCCGCCGTCACCTGGCCCGGATGTGAGCGGCTGTCGCTGCTTGGCGGCCTCGCGCCGCTTTATGCCGGCCGCATCGACGAGAAGTTCAGGGCGATCGCCGTGCCGCCGAAAGGCGATGCGCTGTCCGGCGCCGTCGAACTGGGGCTGCGGACATTCAATCTGACGGGAGCAGCGCGATGAGCGAACTCGACTTCCCTACCCTGTTTTCCGAGCAGAATGTCCGCTCGAAGGGCGCCGGGCCGCTTTACGTGCGCCTGCGCCGGGTGCTCAACGATCTGATCAACAGCCGCCTCCTCGAGCAGGGGCAGGCCTTGCCGACCGAACGCGAGATCGCGGAGATGTCGGGTTTGAGCAGGGTTACTGTCCGCAAGGCGGTCGACGAGCTCGTGACCGCCGGGCGGCTGTCGCGCAGGCACGGTTCGGGCACCTTCATCGCCCCGCCCGCCACGAAGGTCCAGCAGTCGCTGTCCAGGCTCACCTCCTTTACCGAGGACATGGCGCGGCGCGGCATGGCCACCCGGGCGGTCTGGCTGAACCGGGGCGTATTCACGCCGTCGCCGGACGAGATCATGGCGCTTGGTCTTTCCGTCGGCGATTCCGTGGCACGGCTGGCGCGGCTGCGCATCGCCGACGACATGCCGATGGCCATCGAACAGGCGGCGATCACGGCGGAGTTCCTGCCCGACCCGACGATCGTGGAACACTCCCTCTACGATACGCTGGAAAAGCGCGACGCGCGTCCCTGGCGGGCCACGCAGCGCATCTCGGCGCGCAAGGTCGACGGATCCGAGGCCGAGCTTCTGGGCATCGTCGCGGGCGATGCCGTGCTCCAGATCGAACGCGTCTCGTACCTCATCTCCGGGCGCGCCATCGAGTTCACCCGCTCCATCTACAGGGGCGACAGCTACGACTTCGTCGCAGAGATGCGTTTCGGATAGTGCCTTCGGGCGGAATGGAGACCGGCAATGGCCGCATCACACATGCGTCGCGAGATCGAGGAAATACCGCTCGCCGTCGAACGCCTTCTTTCGGGTCAGAAGGCGGCCATCTCCGAGGCTGCGAAGGCGTTCGGTGATCTCGACCCGCTGCTCGTCGCCACGGTTGCGCGCGGGTCGTCCGACCACGCCGCGCATTTCCTCAAATACGCCTACGAACTGACCCTCGGCCTGCCCGGCGCCTCGCTCGGTCCGTCGCTCGCCTCGGTCTACGGGCTGGTGCCACGCCTCGAACGTGCCGCATTCATAGCGATCTCCCAGTCGGGCCAGAGCCCCGATATCGTCTCGCTGACCAGCGCCGCCGGGCGTGGCGGCGCGCGAACGTTCGCGCTGGTCAACACATTGCCGTCACCGCTCGCCGACATCAGCGATCATGCGATCGACATTTCGGCCGGCCCCGAAAAGAGCGTCGCCGCGACGAAGTCCTTCGTCTGTTCGGTGGTCGCCGGCTTGATGCTTCTTGCGAAGCTGAAACCGGCGGCCCCGCTGGCCGCGGCGCTGGCCGCGCTTCCCGCAAATCTCGAACGCGCGCTTCATGCCGACTGGAGCGGCATGGTCGACGCATATGCCGATGCCCGCTCCCTCTACGTGCTGGGTCGCGGACCGTCGCTGGCTGTCGCCGGCGAAGTCGCGCTCAAGTTCAAGGAGACATGCGGAATCCACGCGGAGACCTACTCGACGGCCGAGGTCATGCACGGGCCTGTCGAACTGGTCGGACCGGATTTCCCGGTCATCGCGCTTGCAAGTCGCGACCAGTCCGAGGCGTCCGTGGCCGAAATCGCCGACCGCCTTGCCGCGACGGGTGCCAGGGTCCACGCAACGACGCGCCTTTGCCGCAAGGCGATCGCGCTTCCGGTGCCCGATGCCGGCCATCCGCTCCTCAACGCACTGATCCAGGTGATCCCCGCCTATCTGTTTCTTGAGGCGCTGTCGCGGCGCAGGGGACGCAACCCCGACGCGCCGGCGCGCCTGCGCAAGGTCACGGAGACGGTATGACGCAACGCTACGCAATCGCCGGGCGGCGCATCTTCGACGGCACACGCTGGCACGACCATGCAGCACTCATGGTCAATAACGGCAAGGTGCAGGCGATCGTCGGGCGCGACGACGTGCCGGCCGGTACAGTCCTGTCGGAAGACGCCGGCGCGATGCTCGTGCCGGGCTTCGTCGACCTCCAGGTCAATGGCGGCGGCGGCGTCCTGTTCAATGACGGCCCCAGCGTCGAGACGATCCGCACGATCTGTGCCGCGCACATGCGGTTCGGCACCACATCGGTATTGCCGACGCTGATCACCGACACGCGCGACATGACACGCATGGCGATCGAGGCGGGCGTCGAGGCGTCCCGGGCGAAAATTCCGGGCTTCGCCGGCATCCATCTGGAAGGACCGCATTTGTCGGCCGGCCGCAAGGGCGCGCATTCCGTCGACCTGATCCGGCCGATGGACGACGCCGATCTCGAGGCGCTGGTCGCCGCGCGACCGGAACTGCCCGCGCTGGTCGTCACCTGCGCACCCGAAAGCGTGACCTGCGCGCAGGTGGCGCGGCTGGCAGAAGCCGGCATCCATGTCAGCCTTGGACACAGCGATTGCAGTTACCGGACCGCAATGGCCTATGCCGAGGCCGGTGCCAGTCTGGTCACGCATCTGTTCAATGCAATGAGCCCGCTCGGCCATCGCGAGGCCGGCCTTGTCGGCGCCGCGCTCGAATGCGGGAAACTCAGCGCCGGGCTGATCTGCGACGGCGTGCATGTCGACCCCGCCGCCATGCGCGTCGCTTTGCGCGCCAAGACCGGACCCGGCCGCATCTTCGTGGTGACCGACGCAATGTCCACGATCGGCACCGATGTCACGTCGTTCGAACTCAACGGCCGACGCGTCTACCGGCGCGACGGACGCCTGACCCTCGAAGATGGAACGCTCGCCGGCGCCGACATCGACATGGCGGCGTCGGTGCGCTTTCTCGTCCGCGAGGTCGGCGTTGGCCTCGACACCGCGCTGGCCATGGCGTCACGCGACGCAGCCGGGGCGGTCGGTCTCTCCGCTCGCAAAGGCGGGCTCGAAGCAGGCTGCGACGCCGACTTCATCGAACTCGACGACGATCTGCAGGTCGTGCGCACCTGGTGGTCGGGTGAGTGCGTCCACGCCGGTTGACGGCAGACTGCAAAGCCGGGATCGGCGGATGCGGCCGCGCGATGCCCGTCACGGCATCATCGGCAACCACAAACCGTTTTCCCGCGCGCACTCGATGGCGATGTCATAACCGGCATCCGCATGGCGCATGACGCCGGTCGCCGGGTCGTTCCACAGCACCCGGCCGATGCGCTCGGCCGCCTCCGGCGAGCCGTCCGCCACCAGCGCGATGCCGGAATGCTGCGAATAGCCCATGCCCACCCCGCCGCCGTGATGGAACGACACCCAGTCAGCACCGCAGGCGGAATTGAGCAACGCGTTGAGGATCGGCCAGTCCGACACGGCGTCCGATCCGTCGAGCATGCCCTCGGTCTCGCGGTTGGGGCTGGAGACCGAGCCTGAATCCATGTGGTCGCGGCCGATGACCAGCGGCGCAGACAGTTCGCCCCGCGCCACCATTTCGTTGAAGGCCAGGCCGACGCGGTGCCGGTCGCCCAGCCCGATCCAGCAGATACGGGCCGGCAGCCCCTGGAATTTGATGTTCTTCTGCGCCTTGTCGATCCAGTTGTGCAGAAAGGCGTCGTCTGCCAGCAACTCGCGGATCTTGGCGTCCGTCTTGTAGATGTCCTGAGGATCGCCGGACAGCGCGACCCAGCGGAACGGCCCCTTCCCGCGGCAGAACAGCGGCCGCACATAGGCCTCGACGAAGCCTGGGTAGGAGAACGCGTCCTCGACGCCCTTTTCCTTCGCCATCGCCCTGATGTTGTTGCCGTAGTCGAGCACCACCGATCCCATGTCGCGGAATTTGAGGATCGCCCTCACCTCGGCGGCCATGCTCACTTTCGCCGCTTCGGCGACGGCTTCCGGGTCGCGCTCGCGACGCTCCTCCCATTCGGCCAGCGTCCAGCCGGCCGGCAGGTAGCCATTGACCGGATCGTGCGCCGAGGTCTGGTCGGTCACCATGTCGGGCACGATGCCGCGCGCCGCGATCTCGGCGAAAATCTCGGCGGCGTTGCCGATGAGGCCGACCGACACCGGTTTGCCGGAAGCCTTCGCCGCATCGATCATCGCCAGCGCCTCGTCCAGCGTCGCCGCCGACCTGTCGAGATAGCCGGTGCGCTGGCGGAACTCGATGCGCGAGGCCTGGCACTCGACCGCGATCATCGACGCGCCTGCCATGGTGGCGGCGAGCGGCTGCGCACCGCCCATGCCGCCCAGTCCCGCCGTCAGGAACCAGCGCCCGGCAAGCGAGCCGCCGAAATGGCGCCGGCCGATCTCGCCGAACGTCTCGTAGGTGCCCTGCACGATGCCCTGCGAGCCGATATAGAGCCACGAACCGGCCGTCATCTGGCCGTACATGGTCAGCCCCTTGCGGTCGAGCTCGTTGAAATGGGTCCAGTCGGCCCATTTCGGAACCAGATTGCCATTGGCGATGATGACCCGTGGTGCACCCTTGTGGGTCGGGAACACGCCCACCGGCTTGCCGGACTGCACGAGCAGGGTCTGGTCGTCGCGAAGCTGCTTCAGGACGTCGACGATGCGGTCGAAGGAGGCCCAGTTGCGGGCAGCACGCCCGATGCCGCCATAAACGACGAGTTCGCCCGGCCGCTCGGCGACGTCGGGGTCGAGATTGTTCATCAGAAGCCGCATCGGCGCTTCGGTGGACCATTGCCTCGCATTGAGCTCGGGCCCCGTCGGGGATTTGACGACGCGGATGTTGTCGAGCCGGGTCATGCGATCACCTTCTTGTTGCGCAGGTCCGCGATCCGACCGGCATCGAGACCGAGAAGACTGGAAAGGACATCGTCCGTGTCCTCGCCGATAAGCGGCGCACGCTGTGCCGCGGGGGCCTCGGCGCCATGAAAATGAACCGGCTGGCGCACGAGCGGGATATCGCCGAGCACCGCATTGCGGCCCGGCGTGACGAGGCCGCGTGCGGCCGCGTGCTGGCTCGCGGCCACATCGCCAAGCGACCATACCGGCCCGCTTGGCACGCCGGCCGCCTGCAGCGCCTCGACGGCTTCGGCCCGGGATCGGCCGGCCGCCCAGGCCTCTATCAGCGCCCGCAGGTCCGCCTCGTGCGCATTGCGCGCCTTGTTGTCCGCAAAACGCGGATCGTCGGCCAGTTCGGGACGCCCGATGGCCTGTGCGATCGCACGGAAGGCACCATCGGAAAACCCGACCAGCACAAAGTCGCCGTCACGGGCGCTGAAACTGTCGACAGGATAGGTCTCGGGGTGCCGGTTGCCGACGCGCCGGGCATCGCTGCCCGTGTAGAGCTGGCGGCTGAGCCCGGTCAGAAGCATCGAGAACACCGAATCGAGCATCGCGACATCGAGATAGCGTCCCTCCCCGGTACGCTCGCGATCGAACAGGGCCGCGAGGATGCCCCAGGACGCGAACATGCCGGTGGCAACGTCGGCAAAGCTCTCGCCGACGGCCATGGCGCGGCCGTCGCGCTCTCCGGTGATGCTCATCAGCCCGCTCATCGCCTGGATCACGAGGTCGAATGCCGGCCAGTTCGAAAGCGGTCCCTCCTGGCCGAACCCGGAGATCGAGGCATAGACGAGCTTGGTATCGGCGCCGCGCAGCGTCTCGTGGTCGAGGCCGAGACGGGCCGCGACACCGGGGCGGAAATTCTCCACCACCACGTCGCTGCGGGCGGCGAGATCGCGGGCAAGCGCCACCGCCTCGGCGTCCTTGAGGTTCAGCGCGACGCTTTTCTTGCCGCGGTTGAGCAGCATGAAATAGGTGCTGAGATCGTCCTTGAACGGCGCAAAATGCCGGCCCTCTTCGCCGAAGCCCGGCATCTCGATCTTGATCACCTCCGCACCGAGGTCCGCGAGCATTGCCGTGCAGAACGGTCCCGACATGACACGGGTCAGGTCGAGGATGCGTACGCCGTCGAGGATGTTTCTGGTCATTGCACTCATGCTTCCGGCTGGTCGTTGAGGGTGAGCACCACCTTGCCGTTGGTGCGTCGGGCCGCGAGGTCGCCCAGCGCCTGCGGCAGCGCCTCCAGGCCGCTGCGCCGGTCGACCACGGGCCGGATCCTGCCGGCCGAGAGATCGTCCATCATCCGCGCGGTGACACGCGCCAGCATCTCGCCGTCCGTGTCGTGGTTCCAGTAGACGCCGATGGCCGAGGCCCGCTTGAGCAGCAGCCGGTTGGCGGGTATCTGCGGGATCGAGCCCGAGGCGAAGCCGACGATCAGAAGCCGGCCGCCATTGGCGAGCACCCGCAGGCTGCCCAGCGTCACGTCGCCGCCCACAGGGTCCACCACCACGTCGATGCCGCGGCCGTCCGTCATCGCCTTGCAGTGCCGGAACCACTCGGGATCGCCCGGATCGATGGCCGCGGACGCGCCGTGCTCCAGTGCCAGGGCACGCTTGGTCTCGCTGCCCGCGGCAGCGATCACATGCGCGCCGCGGGCAGCCGCGATCTGCACGGCGGCGAGCCCTACTCCGCCGGCAGCCGCGTGGACGAGGACCGTTTCATCGGCACTCACTGCGGTGCATTCCGTCAGCGCCACATAGGCGGTGGTGTAGACAACCGGCAGCGCCGCGCTGTCGGCAAGGCAGACATCGCCGGGGATGGCGATTGCCATCGCGTCGCGCATGATCGCATGGCTGGCAAAGCCGCCCCATTCGACCTTGCCGGCCACCCGGTCGCCGGGTTTGAAGCGCGTGCCGGGTCCGGCCGCGCGCACGACGCCGGCCACTTCCTGGCCGGGCGTGAACGGACGCGGCGGTTTCACCTGATACGTGCCGTCGATCATCAGCAGGTCAGAAAAATTGAGCGCGGCGGCGGCCACTTCGACGGACAATTCGCCCGGCCCCGGGTCCTGCGGCGTGAACGCCTTCAGGACCAGCCCGTCCATGCCGTTTTCCGTCGAACTCCACCTCATCGGCCGGGCGGTCATCGCGATCCTCCGCCAACCCGATCGGCAGCTTCTCCCCCGAGACGGACACTGAGGACTCTGGCTGCGTTCGACACCGCCACGCCAAGCTGCTCGATCGTATTCTCCGACATGCGATGCAGCGGCGCGGCGATCGCCAGGCTGCCAAGTGGTTGCAGGTCCGGACCCAGGAATGCGGCGCCGACGCCCGCCACGCCCGGGTAGGTCTCCTCGAAGGAGACGGCGTAGCCGCGCTGGCGGATTGCATCGAGATCGGCCCGCAAGAGATCCGGCTGCGGCTCCCGGGCGGGATTGATCGCCGGCATCGGCGCGTTCAGAACGCGTTCGACGATCTTGTCCGGCAGATGCGCCAGAACCGGTTTGGTCGACGCGCCCGCATAAAGCGGAAAGGTCGCGCCGATGGTCTCGTAAACGCGCAGGCCGCCGTGCTGGCTCGGGATCTGGGCCAGGCAAACCACGTCGAACGTGGCCTGGTTGAAGCCGGTCAGCATCACCGTCTCGCGCGTCCGCTGTGCAAGCTCTTCGAGTATGTCCCCGGCCAGCGTCGCAAGATCGAGCTGCGCCTGCGCCCGCCTGCCGAGTTCGATGGCGCTGAAGCCAAGCGTGTAGCGTGCCGTGCGCTCGTGAAAGCTCAGATAGCCCCGCGCACAGAGATACCGCACCAGCCGGCTGACCGTGGAGCGCGGCAGATCGGCCACCCGGCCGATCTCGACCTGTGTCCAGCTCGATTGCTCGGGAGAAAACAACTCGAGGATCTGGAACGCCTTGTGCAGCAGTCCGACGCCGCGAATGTTCTGGTCCTGCTCGCTCTTGACAATTCCCACTTTGATGCTCTCATAATGTGAAACAGCGGTCCTACAATATGGGATCAAATATCCGGCCTGCGACCGTCTTCGTCAAGTTCATTTTCCCGCAAGAGGAAAAGCGTGACGCAGAAGCCAACGGCCCACTCGCAGAGGGAACAACAATGAAAATCGTTATTCGCAGCGCATTAGCACTATTGGCGACGGCCGCCCTTTCCGGCGCCGTCTTCGCACAGGACATGAAGAAGGTCGCCATCTCGACCATCGTCGAGGTGCCCGCCCTTGTTGAGACCAAGGAAGGCGTTCTCAAGGGGCTTGCCGACGAAGGTTTCGTCGAAGGCAAGAACCTCGAAGTCGACTATCAGAACGCCAACGGCAACATGCCGACCCAGCAGCAGATCGCCAAGAAGTTCGTCGGCGACAATCCCGACGTCATCGTGCCGATCACCACGCCGACTTCCCAGGCGGTGATCGCGGCCACCGACACGATCCCGGTCGTCTTCACGACGGTCACGGACCCAATCAAGGCCAAGCTCATCCCCCACTACGAGAAGTCGGGCGGCAACGTCACCGGCGTCTCGGATGCCGCGCCCATCATGCAGCAGATCGAGCTGATGCGTGAGCTGGTGCCGGGTCTGAAGACGATCGGCTTCGTCTACAATCCCGGCCTCGACAATGCCCTCTCCACGCTGGAGGAACTCAAGAAGCAGGCCGAACCGTTCGGCATCTCGGTGGTCGAATCCGCATCTCCGACGACCAACGAAGTGTCGATCGCGACCAAGAAGCTGATCGGCAAGGTTGACCTGATCTACGTGCCCAACGACACCACTGTCGTCGCCGCGCTGGAATCGATCATCAAGATCGGCGAGGACGTCGACCTGCCGGTCTTCGCCGGCGAGACGGGCGCCGTGGGGCGCGGCGTCGTCGCCTCTGTCGGCCTCGATTACGTCGAACTCGGCCGCATCACCGGTCACATGGTGGCGCGTGTCCTGAACGGCGAGAAGCCCGGCGACATCGACGCGGTCATCGCCTACAAGGTGCTGACCGACTTCAAGGTGGTGGTCAACAAGAAGGCCGCCGCCGCGATGGGCGTCGACATCCCCGAAACCGTGCTTGCGCGGGCCACCGAGATCATCGAATAAATCCGCTCCACACCGGCCGGCACGACGCCGGCCGGTATTTTCTTGCCGCTTCGGCCGGAGTGCCGGTGCACCGCGTCCACCAGCGAGCAGAGCGCCAATGTCCCTCTACGAACTCCTTGGCACGCTCGAGACCGGTTTCGTCTTCGGTCTCGTCGCCCTGGGTGCCTACCTCACCTTCCGCATCCTGGATTTTCCCGACCTCACCGTCGAGGGCAGCTTTCCGCTCGGCGCCGCGGTCTGCGCCGCGCTGATCGTCACGCTGGGCTGGAACCCCTGGCTGGCGACCGCCGCTGGCGCGGTTGCCGGCTTCGTGGCCGGCTGGGCGACTGCCTATCTCAATGTCCGCTTCAGGATCCTCCACATCCTGGCGGGCATCCTGCTCGCCATCTCGCTCTATTCGATCAATCTTCGCATCATGAGCGGACCGAACAAGCCGCTGCTCGGCGTCGACACCGTGTTCGACGCCTTCGGCGGCTTCGGCGCCCCCACCTACATCGTCAGCCCGATCTTCCTCGGCGCGGTTACGCTGGTCGTTCTGACGCTCGTCAACCTGTTCCTGCACACGGGTTGGGGCATGGCGATGCGCGCCGCCGGCGCCAATCCCGCGATGGCCGAGGCGAACGGCATCAATGTCGGGCGCATGAAGCTTTATGGCGTGGGTCTCGCCAATGCGATGACCGCGCTGGCCGGCGCCCTGTTCGCGCAGATCTTCGGCGCTGCCGACGCCTATATGGGCATTGGCGTCATCATCGTCGGCCTGGCCTCCGTCATCGTCGGAACCAGCCTCCTGCCGTCACGCACCATCCTGCAGGCAACGCTCGCCTGCATCGTCGGCGCGGTGCTCTACCGCTTCGCGGTCGCGCTTGCGCTCAATGCCGATTTCCTCGGCCTGCGCGCCTCCGACGTCCAGCTCGTCACCGCATGCCTCGTCGCGCTCGCCCTCATCGGCCAGTATTCCGGCTCCAGCTTCAAACGCTTCTTCAAGGGAGCCGACAAGAAAGATGATTGAGCTTCGGGACATCCACGTCACCTTCAACAAGGGGACGCCGCTCGAGACGAAGGCCCTGCGCGGCATCGACCTGGTCGTGCCCGAAGGCCAGTTCCTCACCGTCATCGGCTCCAACGGCGCCGGCAAGTCGACGGCCCTCAACGTCCTGGCCGGCCTGGCGCCGGTGGAAAGCGGTTCGGTGCGGCTCGATGGCCGTGACATCACCAACTGGCCCGTGCACCGGCGTGCGCGGATGATCTCGCGGGTTTTCCAGGATCCCAAGATGGGCACCTGCGAGGACCTGACGATCATGGAGAACTTCGCGCTGGCGCACGGGCGTACCGCACCGCGCGGCTTCCGCTTCGCCATTGGCAACGACATGCGCGATAAGACCGCCGAACGCGTCAAGGTGCTGGGTCTCGGGCTCGAGAACCGTCTCGACGACAAGGTCGGCCTGCTTTCCGGCGGTCAGCGCCAGGCGGTCAGCCTTCTGATGGCCGCCACGGGGCCGTCGAGCGTGCTCCTTCTCGACGAGCACACCGCCGCGCTCGATCCCAAGACCGCCGACTTCGTCCTCGACACCACCCGCACCATTGTCGACCGGCTCCGGCTCACCGCCGTCATGGTCACCCATTCCATGGCCCAGGCCCTGTCGACCGGCGAACGCACGGTCATGTTCCACCGTGGCAAGATCATCTTCGACGCTTCGGGCGAGGAGCGCGCTGGCATGAGCGTTGAGGACCTTCTGCATCTTTTCAAGAAGACGCAGGGCGAAGAACTGAGCGACGACAGCCTGCTGCTCGGCTGAGCGGCATATCTTGGAGAACGGCTCGCGTGACCTGGATCAACACCATCGCCTATGACGACGCTTCGGGCCGCCTGAAGCAGCTCTACGACCGCGTCAAGGGACCCGACAACAACGTCGACAACATCATGATGGCGCACAGCCTGAGGCCGCACACCATGGATGGCCACATGGCGCTCTACAAATACGCGCTGCACCATTCGGCCAACACGGTGCCGAAATGGTTCCTCGAGGCGATCGGCGTCCTCGTCAGCCATCTCAACCGCTGCGCCTATTGCGTCGAGCATCATTTCGCCGGCATGACGCGGCTCCTGGGCGATACCGCCCGCGCAGATACCCTGCGCGCCGCGATCGAGGCCGGCGACTACGGCGAAGCCTTCGACGCGCGGGAGCAGGCCGCCCTCGCCTATGCGGCCAAGCTGACGCTGTCCGCCTCTTCGGTTGGCAAAGATGACATCGCCGCCATGCGCGACGCCGGCTTCGATGACGGCCAGATCCTCGAGATCAACCAGGTGGCTGCCTATTTCGCCTATGCCAACCGCACCGTGCTTGGGCTCGGGGTGAACACCGACGGTGACATCCTCGGCCTGTCACCCAACAATTCGGACGATCCCAATGACTGGTCGCACCGCTGAGCAACCCGAGGCTCCCGTCATCCGCCGGCTGCATCTCAACGAAAGTCCGCTTCCGCCGGCACCAGGGGTTGTCGCGGCGATCGCCGACGCGGCAACAAGGGTCAACCGCTATCCCGAGCCCGACAGCGAGCGTCTGCTCGATGCGCTGGCAGCCTATTCCGGCGTTTCGGCCGATCGCATCATTGTCACGAGCGGCTCGAACGAGCTGCTGCATCTCCTGCCGCTGATTGCCGGTGCGCATGGCGCCGAGATGGTCGTACCCGACCCGAGTTTCCCGACCTACCGCAAGGTCGCCGGCTTCTTCGACATCAAGGTGCATGCCGTGCCTGTCGCTGCCGACGGCCGTCCGGATGTCGACGCGCTGCTGGCCGCCGTCACGCCCGGTTGCCGGATGGTCTGCGTACCCTCGCCCAACAATCCGACCGGCGGCCTTCTTGAGGCCGAAGAGATCGAGCGTCTCGTGGCGGGCGTGCCCGACACCATGCTGCTTCATTTCGACGAAGCCTATTACGAATTCGGCCGCCAGGCCGGCGGGGTCGAGGCTTTGCCGCTGCTCGAAAAGCGCAGCGGGCCCTGGATGACGTCCCGCTCGTTCTCCAAGGCGTTCGGCCTCGCCGGCCTGCGCCTCGGCTATACCATCGCGTGCACTGCCGAGCTTGCCGCCCGCGCACGCGCGCTGCGGCCCAATTTCAGCGTCAATGCGCTGGCAATGGCAGCCGGCGCGGCAGCGCTCGATGTGCCCGAACACATGCAGGCCACGGTTGCGCAGGTTTCCGGGGAGCGCCGGCGGCTGAGCGATGGACTTGCGGCGGCCGGCCTCGTGCCGTTTCCGTCGGCGGCCAATTTCGTCGCCTTTCCGGTACCCGCGGGCGAAGGCGATCTGGCCGCCCGGCTCGCATCGCAAGGAATCCTGACGACCGCCTTCAACATCCCCGGTCACGGCGCGGCGATCCGCATCACGGTCGGCACCAGCGAGGACACCGATGCCGTTCTCGCTGCCCTGTCCGCCTGTCGCGCCGGCTGAGCGCCGGATCCGCGATGAGCGGCGAAGCAGCCACCAAAGCACTCGGCCACCTGCTTGGCGACCAAGGCGTGCTGACCGCACCCCAGGACATGGCGCCCTATCTCAGCGACGCGCTAGGCCTGTTCCACGGCGAGGCACTGTGCGTCGCCCGCCCCCGCGATACCGAGGAGGTGGCCGAGACCCTGCGCATCGCCGCCCGGCATGGCCTGTCCGTGACACCGGCGGGCGGCCGCACCGGATTTTGCGGCGGCGCCGTTCCCGGCGCGCAGAACCCGCACATCGTCGTATCGCTGGAGCGCATGCGCCGCATCCGCGCCATCGACACGGTCAACGACGCCCTGATCGCCGATGCCGGCTGCACGCTCGCGGAAATCCGCGAGGCTGCGGACAGGGCCGACAGGCTGTTCCCTGTCAGCCATGGCGGCGAAGGATCGAGCCAGATCGGCGGCATGATCGCCACCAATGCCGGCGGCAACAACGTCCTGCGCTACGGCATGGCGCGGGCCAACGTTCTGGGGCTGGAGGTGGTGCTTGCCGACGGCACGATCTGGGACGGCCTGCGAACCCTGCGCAAGGACAATTCCGGCTACGACCTGAAGCAGCTCTTCATCGGCAGCGAAGGCACGCTCGGCATCGTCACGGCGGCGGCACTCGCGCTGCGTCCAAGGCCGCTGGCGCGGGGCACCGCGCTTGCCGCCGTTGCCGGCCCCGAGGCGGCGCTCGACCTCTACGCGCATATGCGCGGCGAAATCGGCGAACTGATCAGCGCCTTCGAATTGATGCCGAAGATCGGCGTCGACTTGCACTTTGCCCGCCGTGGCGGCGGGAGCGATCCGTTCGCGGGCGCCCACCCGTGGATGGTGCTGGTCGAGCTGGAAACCGTCATCCGCAGGCTCGATCCCGCTGACCTCCTCGAGGAAACCCTTGCGGCCGCGTTCGAGAAGGGCCTCGCGCACGACGCGGTCGTCGCCCGGTCGGAGGACCAGCGGCGCCGGCTGTGGGCGCTGCGCGAGGGCTTGGCCGAGGCACAGGTCGCGAACCCTTGCGCGCTCAAGAGCGATACCTCCGTGCCGGTCGGAGCGACGGCGGAGTTCGTCCGCCGCGCCGGCGAGGCTGTCGAGGCGGTCCTGCCAGGCGCCGTTCCCGTCCCGTTCGGCCATGTCGGCGACGGCAACATCCATTTCAACGTGCTCGCGCCGGACGGCATGGGTCCGGCCGAATTCGCCGCTGTCGCGCCGCGTCTTGCCGGGGCGATCCGCGACGTCGCCCTTTCATGCGGAGGATCGATAGCCGCCGAGCATGGTTTGGGCCAGGCCAAGCGCGACGCGGCTGCGACCTGCAAGCCGCCGGTCGAGATCGAGATGATGCGGCGCATCAGGCAGGCACTGGACCCGGACGGCCGCATGAATCCCGGAAAGATCGTCGACACCTTAAACGCCGGCATGGGAGGAAGAACATGACCGCCTACATCATTTCACGCGTTTCCATCAGCGATGGCGAAGCCATGGCCGGCTACATGGCGGCCGCGCCCGAAAGCGTCCATGCCTATGGCGGCGAGTACCTGGTGCGCACCGGCGAGATCACGGTGCTCGAGGGCGAGGCGCCGTACGAGCGCGTCGTTGTGGTCAGGTTTCCCGACAAGGAAAGCGCCCTCGCCTGGTATCACTCTGCCGAGTATTGCGACCTGCGCGACGTCCGCTGGAAGTCGGCGGAGGCGCACATCATCTGCGTGCCGGGTGAATCGGGCATGTGACGCCGCGCCCTCTGGGCCGCGTGAACCGAAGGCGCCGCCCCGTCACGCGACGAAAAAGGCCCCGGCTTTCGCCGGGGCCGCTTATCGATCGGGCTGACAGCTTGTGCGAAGTCAGCCGGCGTCGGTCACTTCTCGCAGGCCCACCACATGCGCGAGAAATCATAGTCCCAGCTCTGCATCGGCACCTCGGCATAGCCTTGCAGGCAGGAATGCGCGGCCATGCGCTTGAGCTGCGTCAGCATCGGGATTTCCGCCATCGTCTCGTGCATGCGCGCCTGGATGTTCTTGTAGATCGCGTTGCGCGCATCCTCGTCGACCGTCTGGCGCGACTCGTCGATCATCGCATCGATCTCCGGATCCTGGACCCAAGACATCGACGACCAGGTGCCGGCCGCACGGCTGTGGTACTGGACGAAGAACACCGAGTCCGGTGACGGATAGGTCGGGCCGTAGAATACTTGCGACGTGTTCGGCGTCGTCTCGACCTTGGTCGCGAGCTCGGTGATGCGGTTCCACGGTTCCGGCTGCAGGTCGACCTCGAAGCCGATCGTCTCGAGGGTCGACTTGAACAGCAGGCCGATTTCCTCCTCGAACGGCGTGTTGGCGACATAGGCGTGGCCGAGCTTGATCGGCTGCTGGCCGGCATATTTCGACTTTGCGACCTCCTCGGCGGCCTTCTCGAGGCTGTATTCCGGTGACGGCAGGTCATCGAGATGCGCGCCGGCGAAGAGCGGCGACAGGACGCCTTTCATCTCGCCGCCGGGATAGATGACCTCCCGGATCGTCGCATAGTCGAGCGCGTAGGCGATGGCGCGTCGGATATGGACGTCGTCCGTCGGCGCGATCTGGTTGTTGACCTTCAGGTAGAAGCCTGTCGCGGTCGACGCCTCGATGAGCTTGTAGTCGTCCAGCGCCGAGATGGCCTCGTAGGTCTCGTTGCTCTGGTACTGCGAGGACATCCCGAGCTCGCCACGCTGGGCCAGCGCGCGCACCGTGGCCTCGTCCCGGGTCACGACGAAGCGCAGCTCGTCGATCGGCCGGTCCTTTGCCCACCCACCATGATAGCCTTCATAGCGCTGCAGGATCATTTCGGCGCCGCGCGTCCAGCCGCTCAGATTGTACGGACCCGCTCCGGCGCTGTTCTCCGCGAGGTAGTCCTCGCCCCATTCACCGTCCTGCTCGGACATGAGGTCGGAATTCACAACGAGGATCAGCGGCGTCACCGAGATGAACGGCGCATAGACGCGGTCGATCTTGATCTCGACGGTATGGGTGTCGATCGCCTTGATGTTGTCCGGCTTGACCAGGTCGGAGAAGAGGTAGGCCGGGCCTTCGTTCAGGGCCAGCAGGCGGCGCATCGAATAGACGACGTCCCTGGCCTCGACGGGGCTGCCGTCCTGGAAGGTCGCGTCCTGCTTCAGCTTGAAGGTGTAGGTCTGGTTGTCGTCGGAAACGTCCCAGCTCTCGGCGAGCTGCGGCACCACTTCGCCGGCACTGCTGACGGTGGTCAGGCCGTCATAGAGGTTCACCGCCGCCATGTATTCCGTGTAGTCGGTCACCTTGGCCGGATCGACCGTGCCGAAGATCTGAACGACGTTGACGACGAGGGAAAGCTTGTCCTGCGCGACTGCCGGGACGGTCAGCGCGGTGGTGGCGGCCAGCGCCGCCGCCGCGAGTGCATATTTGATCGTTTTCATGTCCGGTTCCTTTTCTCTGGTTCCAATGGGATGACGGTGTCCTTCTCAGCGGGACATTTGATGAAGCGGCACGTAGTCGAGCTCGTAGCCGAAGTAGCGTGGGCCAACGAGTTCGAGCCCTTCGGGCGTGGCCCACTGCGGATCGCAGGCAAGGCCGATCATCGTGACGGCCAGGCCGTAGCGAAGCTGCTCGGTGGTGACCGGCAGGCCGCCGTCGGCATCGAGCGCGCAGATCAGATCCGGCGTGACGGCCAGAAGCTCGTCCTTGTCGTCGCGGCAGATGAGGAACTCGTTCTGGAACTCCACCGTGAAGGTGCGCCCCTCGTCCTCGTCCATGCCCTTGAACTCGGCCTTACCGCGGGCGAACCCGCCGACCGTGCGCCTGTCGATGTCGACCACGCGTCCGGTGAACAGCCGCTTGCCGTCGAGCCGCCCGACCAGCGCGTCAGCTGGGCTGCGGCTCGCCTTGCGTTCGGAGGCCATGGTCTCGCCGATCTCCTTGATCAGCGACATGGAGCCGCGCAGGATGCCGCGCTTCACCTCGGCGCCGCTCATCGGATAAAGCGCGACGAGCGCGGCGCCCCCCATCTCGACGGTCTGGCAGCGCGCGAGCCGTTCGGTCCAGCGGTTCGAGATCGCATTGATGACCGAGCTGTTGCCCTTGTCGTCGGCAAGAACCATCGGCGTCGCCGAGATGCCGTGGATCGTCAGCGTGACCATCTGGAGCTCTGGGAAGGCACGGCCCATGCCGTCGCCGTCGATCAGCGGCAGGCCGGTGGCTGCCGCGACGGCGTAGGGAATCGTCGAGTTGAGCCCGCCCGCCTCGATACAGATCAGCGCGTCGGCCTTGCGGCCGAGGAACGTTTCGAGCTGGCTCAGCGCCTCGCGGGCCTCGCCGCCGTTCGGCAGCT
The DNA here is from genome assembly GCA_023953775.1 of Rhizobiaceae bacterium. Taxonomy (GTDB): domain Bacteria; phylum Pseudomonadota; class Alphaproteobacteria; order Rhizobiales; family Rhizobiaceae; genus JAMLJD01. The sequence continues at coordinate 37,035 of JAMLJD010000001.1, forward strand.
TCTCGACCATGACGGTCGGCGCGCCCATCATGCAGACGGGAATGCACAACGCGTCGTCGGCAAGATCGTCGGCGTCGATGACCTCGACCGGCCCGTGCCTGGCGATGACCTGCTTGGCCATCAGCTTGCCGATATAGGGATCGCCGCCGCCGCCGGTACCGAGGAAGGCACCGCCGAGTGCGATCGCCTCCATGTCGTCGGCCGTCACCGAAAATGACGTCATGACACCCCTCCTTCGCCGTCTATGCTCATGGGCTTGAAGACCAGGTCGTCGAAACCGAAGCCTTTCGGCCCGACGACCTCCAGCGCTTCGGGACTGCGCAGCAGCGGATGGCAAGGGATCGCCAGCACCGCCACGCGCTGCCCGTAGCGCAGCATCTCGGTCGAGATCGCCTCGCCGCTGTCGGCGTCGAGGATCACGATCAGGTCGGGCACGATCACCTCGACCGCGCCGTTGCGCGAGAAGATCAGGAACTCGTTCTGGATGTGGACCGAGGCCTCGTCGCCTTCGTAGCTCTCGAAACCGCGGATGATCGCCTCGCCGCGCACGAAGCCGCCGGCGAGGTGCCGCTTGAGATCGGTGATCTTGCCGCGGAAGACGACCTTGCCGTCCTCGCTCTCGCAGATCGCCGCGACGGGATCGCGGTGGTCGCGGCGCGCCGCCAGCACCGCGTTTCCGAGTGCGATCGCCTTGGAGTAGGAGTGCGGGATCGCGAAGCGCTTGAGGAATTCGCCCGACATCGGCGCGCTGGCGAGCGTCGAGGCGCCGCCCTGGGACACCACGCAGGCGCGCGCCATCCGCTCATGCCAGAGCTCGGAGATCGCATGGTCGAAGATCACGACATTGCCATGCGGATCGCACATCACGCTCGGCGTCGAGCGATGGCCGTAGATGGCGTAGCTCGTCATCTGCATCGCGGGAAAGGCGCGACCCATGCCGTCGCAATCGACGACCGGCAGGCCGGCCATCGCGGCGGCGATCAGCGGCTCCATCGAGTTCTGGCCGCCGATCTCCTCGCAGGCGATTGCGTCGACCTTGATGCCAAGCCGCTCTTCCAGCGCGCGAACGCAGCGCAGGCCTTCGCGGCCTTCCTTGATGCGCTCGTGCGAAACCAGTGGCGCGCCGATGCCGCCCATGGCGACGACGCGGGCATCGTCGGGCAGGCTCTCCAGCGGAACGATCTCCATGACATGGCCTTCGCGCAGCGCCTGGCGCACGCGCAGCTTGCCGACATAGGGATTGCCGCCACCGCCGGTGCCGAGAATGCCGGAGCCGATCTCCAGCGCCTCGACCATCCGTTCGTCGAGGCGCCATCTGCCCTGAGCGCGATCAAGCATGGCCGCCACCCATCTCGCCCACCACCTTGACGTGGATGCGGGTCGCGTTGCCCGGCAGATAGGCCAGCGGCACGTCCTCGCGCTCGATCGTCTCGATGGTCGCGGCATCGGCGCCTGACTTGATCGCCTTGTCGCGCGCCTCGTCCTCGGCCTGCTTCAGGCAGATCTCGCGCGTCAGCCCCTTCTCCAGCGAGAAGATGCGGTCGACCTCGCCGCTGATCTGCGCAATCGCTGCGCCGACCGCGTTGGCGACGGCGAAATTCTCGGGACGGATCACCTCGAGATCGCCGATCCGGTCGGGCATCAGGATCGAGCCACCCCCCACCGCGATGACCGGGATCGGATCCGGCGAGAGCCGCGTGCGCTCGATGGCGCGCTCCAGCATGCGGGTCATTTCTTCCCGTGCGGCGTCGAGAAGCGCGGGATCGAGGTCGGCGACCTTGGACGCATCGCCGACCGAGGCCTCACCGCGCGCCACGGCGACATCGGTTGTCGTCAGCGTGTCGCCGCCGAAGACCAGCGCTTCCTTTGTGATGCGATAGCCGACCGATTGCGGGCCGACGGTGACCGCATCACGCTTCTGGCGAACCAGCGAGCCGCCGCCGAGGCCGATCGAGAACACGTCGGGCATGCGGAAATTGGTACGCACGCCGCCGATGTCGACCACGGTCGCCGCCTGGCGCGGGAAGCCGTGCTGAAGCGAGCCGATATCGGTCGTCGTGCCGCCGATGTCGACCACGATCCCGTCGCGCACACCGGTCAGAAAGGCGGCACCCCGCATCGAGTTCGTCGGGCCGGAAGCGAAGGTCAGCACCGGGAAGCGCTTGACCACGTCCGCGCCCATCAGCGTGCCGTCGTTCTGGGTAATGAAGAACGGGCAGTCGAGGCCCGCCGACCTGAGCGCATTGGCGAATGCATCAACGGTGCGTGCGCTGAGCTTCAGAAGGCTGGCATTCATGATCGCCGCGCTCTCCCGCTCCAGGAGGCCAATGCGGCCGATCTCGCTGGACAGGACCACCGGGATGTCGGGGCACTTCTTCTGAAGACGCGCGCGCGCCTCCTCTTCCATCTTGGTGTTGATTGGGCCGAACACCGAGGTGATGGCCACCGCGCCGATGCGCTTGGCGTTGATGTCGTCGGCGATACGGTCGATCTCGTCGAGATCGAGCGCGGCCAGTTCACGGCCGTCGAACTCGTAGCCGCCGCGAACGAGATAGCCGTGCCCGCCGACGGCTTCGCGCAGATCGTCGGGCCAGTCGACCATAGGCGGCAGGCAGGCCGTCGCCGGCAGGCCGAGCCGGATCGCCGCCACCGGGTTGATGTGGCGACGCTCGATCACCGCGTTGGTGAAATGCGTCGTGCCGATCATGACGTTGGTGATCTTCGCGCGATCGACGCCGGCCTTTGCGATTGCCGCTTCCATCGCCTCGAGCACGCCGGAGGTGACATCCTCCGTGGTGGAGGCCTTGACGCCGGACAGCACGTTGCGATCCTGCATGATCACCGCATCGGTGTTCGTGCCGCCGACATCGATCCCTAGACGATACATTGTTCTGGTCCTGCCTTTCTGGTCCGGTTCTCAGGCCGCCGTGTCCACGAGGTAGCGCCTGCGCTCCTCGTCGCTCACGCGGGGTTTGCGTTTTTCTTCCTCGTCGCTGATGACCGGAACGGCGGCGATCAGCGCGCGGGTGTAGGGATGCTGCGGGTCCTCGAAGACCTCGCGCGGCTCGCCCGCCTCGACGATCTCGCCGCGCAGCATGATGGCGATGTGGCTGCAGAAATTTCGCATCAGCGACAGGTCGTGCGAGATGAAGAGATAGGTGAGGCCAAGTTCCTCGCGCAGCCTCGTCAGAAGCGCGATGACGTTCTTCTGCACCGATACGTCGAGTGCCGAGGTCGGCTCGTCGAGCACTATGATTTCGGGATTGGCCGCCAATGCCCGCGCGATCGCGACGCGCTGCTTCTGGCCGCCGGAGAGTTCGTGCGGATACTTGCCGACATAGTTCGCCGGCAGGTCGACCTGTCGCAGCAGTTCCACGATCCGCTCGTCCAGCGCCTTGCCGCGCATGCCGGCGAAGGCGAGCGGCACGCGCAGCGTCTGCCCGACGGTGCGCTTCGGGTTCAGCGAGGTGCCGGGGTTCTGGTAGACGATCTGGATCTTGCGCCGGAAGGCGTCGCTGCCGCGCTCGTCCTCGACGGCTTTGCCGTCGACGGTGATCGAGCCCTGCGTTGTGCCAATCAGGCCCATGACCATGCGTGCGACGGTAGTCTTGCCGGAACCGGATTCGCCCGCCAGCCCGAAAACCTCGCCGCGGCGGACCGACAGCGTCACGTCCGACACCGCCACATGCCGCGCGCCCGTCCCGAACAGCCGCTTCTGCTCGAACACCTTGGTGACGCCCCGCATCGCCACGATCGGCTCCGCATCCGCCGGTTTCTGGTCCTCGACCTTGGCGCCGTAGAGAGGCGGGATCGCATCGATGAGCTGGCGCGTATAGGCCTGGCGCGGACTGGAGAATATGTCCGCAAGCGTGCCGTTCTCGACGATCTCGCCGTGGCGCATGACATAGACGTCGTCGGCCATCTGCCGCACGACGCCGAGGTTGTGGGTGATCATCAGCAGCGACAGGCCGTTATCGGCGACGAGCTGGTTGATCAGCTTCATGATCTCGTCCTGCGTCGTCACGTCGAGCGCGGTCCCGGGTTCGTCGGCGATCAGGAGGTCGGGCTGGTGCAGCAGTGACAGGGCGATCAGCACGCGCTGGCGCATGCCGCCCGAAAGCTGCGAGGGATAAGCCTCGACGAGGCGCCGCGGATCGTCGAGCTGGACCTTGCGCAAGACCTCGAAGATGCGATCGCGGCGCTCCGCCGCGCCGCTCTTCCGGCCGAGGCGCCGGTCGGCATAGTACATCACGTCGTCCAGGTGCCGGCCGATCCTGAAGACCGGATTGAACGACGACAGCGGGTCTTGCATGATGACGGAGAACGCCGTGCCCTTCAGCGCATCGCGGCGCGCCGGCGGCATCTCGAGCACATCGTCGCCGCGAAACAGGATCCTGCCGCTTTCCACCTCGGCGTTGCGCGGCAGCGTGCCGAGGATGGCCTTGCTGGTCACCGACTTGCCGGAACCGGTCTCGCCGATCAGCGCGACCCTGCCGCCCTGGGGGATCGCCAGCGAAACGTCCTTCAGCACGTGGTGGCGACGCCCGTATGTATGGAAGGAGACGTTGAGGCCGGAGACGTGAAGAAGATCGGACATCCTCACACCTCCACGTCGAACATGTCGCGGAGCCCGTCGCCCAGAAGGTTGAAGCCGAGCGTCGCGTAGAAGATGGCAAAGCCCGGCGCCAGGACGCCCCACCACATCTCCGGCAGGAACTGGCGGCCGTCGGCGACCATGGACCCGAGATCCGGTGTCGGCGGCTTCACGCCCAGCCCCAGGAAGGAGAGCGTCGCGCCGAAGAGGATGACGAACGCGGCGTCCAGCGTCGTCTTGACCGAGATCACCGAAATGCAGTTGGGCAGGATTTCGCGCGTCAGCACGTGCCAGTGGCTTGCGCCCGCAAGCCGCGCCGCCTCCACGAAGTCCTCGGCGGCGATGGATTTCGACACCCGGTAGACGAGCCGTGCATGCCAGGTCCACCACAGCAGCGTGATCGCGATCATCGCGTTGACGAGATTGGGCTCGAGCACGTTGCCCACGGCCAGCGCCATCACCAGCGGCGGGATCGCCAGCATCACATTGGTGAGGCCGGTGATGAGACGCTCGGTCCAGCCGCCGAAATACCCTGCCGCAAGGCCGAGCGCCGCGCCGAGGGGAACGGCGACGGCGAGCACCCCGACGACCAGCAGCAGCGAAATCCTGAACCCGTAGATGACGCGGGTGAGGATATCACGGCCGACCTTGTCGGTGCCGAACCAGTAGGAAAGATCGGGCGCGGCGTGGCGGGCGCGGAAATTGACGGCCGCCCCGGCGTGCTCGGGATACGGCACGATCAGCGGCGCCAGCACGGCGACGAGCAGCACCGAAATCACCATCAGCGCTCCGATGATGGCGGTCGGATTGCGCGTGAAGCGGTACCACGCCATGTAGCGCGGCGTCAGCGCCTCGAGTTCGCGGGTCGCCTCGGTGGCCATCAGCGCGCCTCCTTGAGCCGCAGGCGCGGATCGAGCATGAGCAGGATGATGTCGATGAGGATGTTGGCGAGGATGAAGAACAGCCCCGACAACAACACCACGCCCATCACCGCGTTCAGATCCTTTTGCAGGATCGCGTTGAGGCCGTAGGAGGCGAATCCGCCCCAGGAAAAGACCAGCTCGACGACGAAGGCGTTGCCGATCAGCGAGGCGAATTCCAGCCCCATGATCGTCAGCGGCGCGATCGACGAGAGCTTGAGCAGATAGCGGAAGACGATCACCCGGTCCGGCACGCCGAAGGATTGCAGCGTCAGCACATGGTCGCGGCGCTGGTTCTCGATCATCGCCGATCGGGTGATGCGGGTGATCTGGCCGATGCCCGACATGGCCAGCGCCAGCGCCGGAAACAGGATGCGCTGCAACGCGTCGACGAAGACGTCGAACCGGCCATGCACGAGGGAATCGATGAGCAGCAGTCCCGTGGGAGATCTCGGCGCCGCGAGCGTGTGGTCGATGCGCCCGATGATCGGCCAGTCGGACAGGAAATAGGCCGCGAAGAGCTGCAGCAGGATGGCGAACAGGAAGCTCGGCATCGTCACGCCGACGATCGAGAAGAACCGGCCGGTATTGTCGATCCAGCTGTTGCGGTAGCGCGCGGTAATGACGCCGAGCGGAATGGCGATGGCCGCCATCAGGATGACGGTGACGAGCACCAGCTCCAGCGTGGCGGGCAACAGGGCGGCGATTTCCGTGGTGACGGGCCGGCCCGATATCAGCGACCGGCCGAGGTCGCCGCGCAGCGCGTTGCCGACGAAGGTGACGTACTGCTCGAGCAGGGGTCGGTCGAGGCCCATCTGGGTCCGCATCGCATCGACCTGCTCCTGCGAGGCGCTAGGGCCGAGCGCGATGCGCGCGGGATCGCCCGGGACCACGCGGGCAAGGATGAAGATCATCAGCGACAGGACGAAGAGCACGCCGACGAAGCCGGCTATGCGCTTGGCAAAGGTGTAGAGATAGTTCTCCTGCATCCGACGCCGGGGCCCCCAAGCTGCCGCGCCTGCATGGGACGCGATCCTTGCTTGGCTTATCTTGCAGCTACAGCGGCGTCGGCATCAAAGCCCAAAAGGTCTAGGTTTTGGCAATTCTGGTATAGGTTTGTGTCAGATCCAGCCCAGCGAGCGCGCGCTGGCGACCGCCTCGGACCGCTTCCGGCAGCCCATCTTGCGGAAGGTGTTCGTCAGATGGAACTTCACCGTGACTTCCGACAATCGCAGCTGACGGGCGACGAACTTGTTGGTCGCACCTTCCGCGACGAGACGCAGCACACGCAGTTCCTGCGAGGTAAGCGGCACGCCGTCGGCCTCGCGCTTCGGCGAAAATCCGTGCAGCTTTCGCACCACGCCGCGCCGATCTCCCGTCGACAGCACGTGCACTGCAATGCGCTTGTCGTCGAGCAGTGCGTCGATCAGCTCGATATCGCCGAGCAGGTGCGTGATGATGCCGATCCGCGCGACGTCGTCGAGCAGCTCCGAGAAGAAGTGGCGGGCCTGCGTCACGTCGCGATGCACGCGCGCCAGATAGGCCGCCCACAGCCGCAGCCGGCCGCGGTCGCGCTCGCCGATATGCTCGTTGCGCAGCAGCGCCTCGACCTGGTCGCGAAGCATCGGACGGCGCGGCAGATGCTGGATCAGATGGCGCAGCCACGCCATTGCGAGATCGATCTCGATCGGATCGACGAGGCGCGACAGCGCTTCCTCGGCCGATTCCACCCAGGTGAGGTTGATGCGCGACTGCACCGCCATCAGCCGGTCGGCGGCCGACTGCCAGCGATTGGCATTCTGTAGCAGGTCCACCTCGCGCATTGTGATGGCGACGTTGAAGCGGCGTGAGCGCCACTCCTGCACCCGCCACTTGTCGAGAAAGCTGATCGCGGCTCCCAGCCCGACCTGGCAGCTGACCACCTGCGAGCAGTAGATCAGCGCAAGTTCGACCACGGTCGGCCAGATCTCGCCATAGGCGAACTTGTCGAACTCCTCCGCCACGAAGCGGACGAGATGCTCCGGTTCGCCCTTCTCGTAGGCCACCACGCTGTCGAGCAGGTTGAGCAGCCGCCGGTCGGCGGGCGTATCGAAGCGGACCCGGTCAAGCGCCTGCCTTGCCTGGGTGGCCCAGCGCTCCGCCTCCCCCAGCAGGCCGCGTTGCAGCGAAAAGACGACGCGATGCAGCTCGATGTAGAAGACGAGAAGATGTGCCTGTGCCTCCCGGTAGTGGTGATGCGCGCGCTTGGCGACCTCCTCGGCCTCGTTGAGTTCCTGCCGCTGCAGGCAGACCGCGAGCATCGCGTTGTAGAAGGCGCCGCGATGCAGGTGATCGTCGATCGGCAGTTCGGCCAGCATGTCGAAGAGCAGCGTCCTCAACTCGTTGGAGATGGTCTGGTCCTCGTAGATCGCCATGAGAAACCGGAATTGGCGCACCGCCAGCGAATAGTCGTACCGGTTGCGGACCACGGACTCGAGGCTGTGCATCTCGTCGCCGAAGCGGCGCACCAGCAGGAAGCGCGCATGGGTCACGTTGCCGGCCTTCAACGCGTGCATGGCCAGTGCGAGCGTCAGCGTCTCGTCGGAATCCACCAGTTCCTTCGGAAAACGGTTCAAGACATCGAGACAGGCGGCATTGCCGTGAAAGTGGATGAAGTATACGCCGCCATTGTCCTTGAACAACGCGAGTGCATGCCGGTGGTCACCGCGTTCCTGCGCCGTGATGATCTCGAGCACCGGATCGTTCCGGAATGGCTGGGGCTCGCCGTCGGGGATCAGGTCGCGCAGCAGTTCCGCGCCGTCCTCCGACATGGCTGCCAGCGTGCCCTCTTCGCTGTCGAAGACGACAAGGGTTGGCAACCTCGCGGCCAGCCGCTGCGCCGCGACACGCTCCTGGCCCGTGAGGCCTGCGATTTGCAGAGGCGTCTGTTCGCTTGCTGCCGCCAGCCGGCACATGAGCCTGTGCTCGTCCCGCGGCAGCAGGCCGAGCAGGTCGGCAAGGATGGTGGCGAACGGTTGATGCATCGCAAGCGGTATAGCGCCGCCGGCGACTGCGTACAAAGCCACCCGTGCCGATCAGGCTTCGGACAACCTCTCGAACAGACGCGCGACTGCCTCGGCGCCGGGATCGTTGTGCCCGAGGATCTTGTCCTCGGAGATATAGCTCGCGCGGCCGGCTTTCGCCTTGGCGATCGTTGCCGTGTAGTCCGCACCCTCGCGTGCTGCTTTCGCCGCGGCCGCCACGCCCTTTTCGAGGCTGCCGAGCGCCGGCGCCAGCGCGTCGATCATGGTACGGTCGCCCGGATTGGCGCCGCCGACCTGGCGGATACGTTCGAGCCCCGCCGCCAGGCCCTCGATCCAGTCGCGCCCGCCCGCCGAGGCATCGCCGGCGGCAGCGAAGAAGATCGCCAGGAGCACCCCGGACGAACCGCCCATCGTCTGTGAAAGTTCCATGCCGATGGCGCGGTACAATTGCGTCGTGTCCGCCAGCGGCAGCCGGTCGAGGGCGGATTTCAGCGCGTTGGCGGCGGTCGCGAGCGTCGAGCCCGTATCGCCGTCGCCGGATTTCGCATCGAGGGCATTGAGATCGGCTTCGGCCGCAATCAGGATATCGCAGCAGCGCTCGATCAGGGCGCGGCGCGCCTCGTTGGCCGACGGGATCGCCTGGATCGGCGTCAGCCCGTCCGGCAGCGGGTGGATCTCGATCGCGCCGAAGGGGTCGAGCCCCGGCCAGGCTGTCGGCGCGGCGGGAGCGAGCAAGGCTCTCTCTGCATCCTTCGTCATCGGCATCAGCGACAGGGAAAATCCCTGCATGTCGAGCGACGTCATCATGGCGGCCGGCCCGACGATCCATCGCAACTGATCGGCGATCTCGGACTTGGCCAGTTCCTCGGCGAGGATCGCCATTTCGAGATGCGTCGCACCGCCGAGATTGTTGAGAAGCACCGCGTGAGGCCCGGGCTTGATGTTGGGCGCCAGTCGGCCGACTACGGTCTCGATGGCGGCGCGCGCGCCACGGAAACTCACCTGCTCCGCACCCGCCTCTCCGTGAATGCCGAGACCGAGTTCGGCATGGCCTTCCAGAATTCGGTTCTCTTTTGGCGATCCGGGAATCGTGCAGGTGTCGAGCGACATGCCGATGGATACAACGCCGTCGATCACCTTCTGCGCGGCTGTTGTTACGGTGTCGAGGTCGTCGCCCGCATCGGCCAGCGCGCCGGCGATCTTGTGGACGAAAAGCGTGCCCGCGACGCCCCGCGCCTGCGGCAGGTCGGGCAGCGCGACGTCGTCATCGACGACCACCATGTTGACATTCAGCCCGAAGGTGCGGGCCCGTTCGGCAGCGAGGCCGAAATTCAGGCGGTCGCCGGTGTAGTTCTTGACGATGAGCAGGCAGCCGGCCTTGCCGGTGACCGTCAGGATCGCGGCCAGCACGGCGTCGACCGAGGGCGAGGCAAAGACGTCGCCGCACACCGCGGCGGTCAGCATGCCCTGGCCGACGAAGCCGACATGCGCCGGCTCGTGGCCGGAGCCTCCGCCGGACACCAGCGCGACCTTGGACTTGTCCCAGTCGGTCCGCACCACGACCTTGATGTGCGGATAGCCGTCGAGGCGCGCGAGCCTGCCGCCGGCTCCGCGCAGGACCCCGTCAATGGCTTCGGTAACGACCGCATCCCTGGAATTCACGAATTGGGGCATCTCAGGCTCCTTGGATTATGCGTGTGCCGGCTGCGGCGAAATAAAGTGGATTCTCGGGTCGCACTGCTACCGTGTCGCCGGTGGCAAGCGGTGTATGGGCGTCCGTCAGCGTCACCAGCGGATGACCGTCCAGCGCGAGATGCAGGCGGGTCTGGTCGCCGAGATGCTCGACCCGCGTTACCTTGGCTTCGCGCCCCTCGCCGATCCGGATATGCTCCGGCCTGAGGCCCATGAGGTCGGCGCCAGCCGGCGCGCCGGCGAACAGGCCAGCGGGAAGCGTGTTGATGCGGGGCTGGCCCAGCCGGGTGGCGACATAGAGGCTCGCCGGATTCTCGTAGATCTCCCGCGGCGATCCGAACTGCACCAGCCTGCCCTTGTCGAGGACGCCGACATGGGTCGCCATCGTCATCGCCTCGATCTGGTCGTGGGTGACATAGAGCAGCGTCGCGCCCAGATCCGACTGGATGCGTTTCAGCTCGATCCGCATGTCGGCGCGCAGCTTTGCGTCGAGTGAACTCAGCGGCTCGTCCATGAGAAAGAGTTGCGGCTTGCGGACCAGCGCCCGCCCGATCGCCACGCGCTGCATCTCACCGCCTGACAGGGCCGTCGCGCGATTGTCCAGCTTGTGCGCGATCTGCAGAACGCCGGCCACTTCCGCGATCCGGCGTTCGATATGCTCGGCCGACGCCTTGATCAGCGGCGACCTCAGGGGAAAAGCGAGGTTCTCGCGGACCGTCAGATGCGGATAGAGCGAGTATTGCTGGAACACCATCGCCACGTTGCGACGCGCGGGCGTGTCGCCGAGCACGCTGCGCCCCGCAATGGCGACGTCGCCGGAATCTGGCCTTTCCAATCCGGCGATCATCCGCAGCGTTGTTGTTTTTCCCGCCCCGGTCGGGCCCAGGAGCACGACGAACGCTCCGTCCGGTATGGTCATCGAGACGCCATCGACGGCCTTCGCGTCGCCGAAGGATTTCGAGACCGAATTGAGCACAACCTCAGCCATGCGCGTTCTGCTCCCTCTCGGCCCGGCGCGCGGCGCGATCGACCGCAAGTGCGTGCCCGGAACCGGCATCGAACAGCGACAGCGTCGCGGTATTGAACGACAACGCCATCGTCTCCCCGACACGCGCCGCCTGGGAGGACGGGACGCGCGCCTTGATCGTGCCATTCGCGGTTTCTACGGTGATGATCTGCGTCGTGCCGAGATATTCGGTCGCAACGACGCGGCCGCGGTACGCGCCGTCATCCGACAGCGCCACATGCTCCGGACGCACCCCGAGCACGAGCTTGCGGCCACTGACACCCTCGGCGATGCGGGGTATCGGAACCTTGTGGCCTGAAAGCCGGACACTGTCCGCGCCGGGTTCCAGCGTCGCGTCGAAATGCACGAAGTTCATCGGCGGCGACCCGATGAACCCGGCAACGAACATCGTGGCAGGCCGATCGTAGATTTCCTGTGGCGTTCCCCATTGTTCGACCACGCCGTGGTTCATCACCACGATCTTGTCGCCCATTTGCATGGCCTCGAGCTGATCGTGGGTGACGTAGACGGTCGTTGCGCCCATGCGGTCGTGCAGCGCCCGCAATTCCTCCGCCATATGCTCGCGGAACTCCGCGTCGAGCGCACCGAGCGGTTCGTCCATCAGGAACGCCTTGGGCTCGCGAACGATGGCGCGCCCGAGCGCAACGCGCTGCCTGTCCCCGCTCGAAAGACCGCCGACCGACCGGTCGAGAATGTCCTCGATCTTGAGGATCTTCGCGACCTCGGCCACCCGCCGGCGCACGTCGGCCCGGCCCATGCCCTGGCTCACCAGCGGATAGGAGATGTTGCGACGCACGTTCAAGTGCGGATAGAGCGCGAACATCTGGAAGACGAAGGCGATGTCGCGTGCGCTTGCCCGCGATTGCGCGACATCCTTGCCGTCGAGAAGGATCTGGCCCGATGTCGGCAGTTCGAGGCCGGCGATCATCCGCAGCGTCGTGGTCTTGCCGCAGCCGGAGGGCCCGAGCAGCATGAAGAACTCGCCGTCGCCGACGGTGAAGGTGGAGTCCTGCACGGCGACGAAAGAGCCGAATTCCTTGCGCAGATTGCGGATGACGATCTCGGCCACGATCTACTCCGGGAAATGGCTGACGATGATGAACATCACCGTTCCGGCAAGGGTGACGGCAAAGGACCAGCTGTAGATCCAGAGCATGAAGGGCTGCATGAGCATGAAGACGCCGAGCGCGATCAGGATCGTGGCCACCATCTCCCAGGGGCCGCGGCGCAGATGCAGCAATCCGTCGACGAAACGCATCATTTGCGGACGGCTCCGAAGGTGATCCCGCGCAGAAGGTGCTTGCGCAGAAGGATGGTGAAGACCATCACCGGCACGAGGAACAGCGTCGCGCCCGCGGCCACGGCCGGCCAGTCCTTGCCGACGCCGATGATCGTCGGGATAAAGGGCGGCGCGGTCTGCGCGGTGCCCGAGGTAAGGAGCACGGCGAACGCGTACTCGTTCCAGGCGAAGATCAGGCAGAAGATGGCGGTCGACGCGATACCCGTCGTCGCCTGCGGCAGCACGACCTTGTAGAACGCCTGGAAGCGTGTGTAGCCGTCGATCAGCGCCGCTTCCTCGTACTCGACAGGGATCTCGTCGATGAAACCCTTGAGCAGCCACACCGACAGAGACAGGTTGACCGCGGTGTAGAGCAGGATCATGCCGAGATGCGTGTCGGAGAGGCCGAGTTGCCGGAACATCAGGAAGATCGGGATCGCCACCGCAATCGGCGGCATCATGCGCGTCGACAGGATGAAGAACATCAGGTCGTCCTTCAGCGGCACCTTGAAGCGCGAGAAGGCATAGGCGGCAAGCGTTCCGAGGAAGACCGACAGGAACGTCGATCCGAATCCGATGACCACCGAATTGAGGAAGCGTTCGCCGTACCGGCTGGGCCCGGAAATGACCATGTCGTATTGCCGCACGATGCGGTCGTACCAGGTCTCGGGCGGCCCGATCTCCTCGAGCGCCTCTGGCGACATGCGGGTCCGGGTCGTGAACAGGTTCACATAGCCTTCGAGCGTCGGCTCGAACACCACCTTGGGAGGATAGGCGATCGCATCGGACGGAGACTTGAAGCCTGTGGCGATGATCCAGATCAGCGGCAGGATGGTCAGCAGCGCATAGCCCACGACCAGCACGCCGGCGATCCACTTCTGCGCCAGGGTCGGTTCGGTGATCGAGTAGCCGCTCATCGCTGCTTCACCTTGTTCAGGGCCTTCACATAGATCGAGGCGAGACCGAAGACGGTCACGAAGAGGATGACCGCATAGGCGCTGGCGAAGCCCGTGCGCCACTTCTCGAACGCCTCGCGCTTGAGGTTGATCGAGGTGAGTTCGGTGACGTTGCCGGGGCCGCCGCCGGTGAGCTGGACCACGAGGTCGAACATCTTGAAGTTCTCGATGCCCCGGAACAGGATCGCCAGCATCAGGAAGGGCAGCGCCATGGGAATGGTGATGGTCCAGAACTGGCGCCAGCTGCTTGCGCGATCGCATTCCGCCGCCTCGTAGATCGAATCCGGGATCGACCGCAGGCCCGCGAGGCAGATCAGCATAACGAAAGGCGTCCACATCCAGGTGTCGACGATGACGATTGCCCAGGGCGCCAGGTTCACGTCGCCGATCATCGAGAAGGATGACGGGTCCGTGCCGGACAGAAAGGCGATCACGTAGTTGAAGAGGCCGATCTGCGGCTGGTAGAGGAACGTCCAGAAATTGCCCACCACCGCCGGGCTGAGCATCATCGGCAGGACGATGATGGTGGTCCACAGATCGTTGCCCTTGAATTTCTTGTTGATCAGATAGGCCAGCGCGAAGCCGATCAGGACCTGCAGGACGAGAGTCCAGATGAGGAAGTGCGCGGTCGCCTGCATCGAGTTCCAGATGTCGGAATCGGTCAGGATACGCTCGTAGTTTCTGAGCCCTACCCACTGGAGATCGGCATTGGTCCGGTTGGCCCGGTAGTTGGTCAGGCTGAGCCGGATCGTCCAGATCAGCGGGAAGATGTTGATCGCGAGCAGAAGGAATATCGTCGGGCCGATGAACACCCAGGCCAGCGCCCGGTCGGAGAGGCTGCCCATGCGGCGGGCAAGGCCCGGCCGGGCCACCGCCGGGGTACGGCTGGAGGTTTCATCGCTCATGATGTGATGTCCGGTAAATATGTATTTCGGAACCCTCCCCGGGCAGGCCTGAAGACCTGCCCGAAGAAGCGTAGGCCGGCTAGAGCTTGCCGTCATCCTCGAAGGTCTCGGTCCAGTCCGAAACGAGACCATCCAGCGCTTCCTGCGCCGTGCCGTTGCCGGCGACGACATAGTCGTGGAACCGGCGCTGGGTGTCCTGGAGAAGCGTCGCATAGCTCGGCTCGGCCCAGAAGTCCTTCACGATCGCCATGGAATCGAGGAAGGTCTGCGCATAGGGCTGACTTGCCGGGAAGCTCGGATCGAGCGTCACCGCCTTCAGGCACGAGAAGCCGCCCATCTCCCACCACTTCGCCTGCACTTCGGGCTGCGCGAACCATTTGATGTATTCGAGCGCGGCATCCTGCTTCGACGAATAGGAGACCACCGAGATGCCCTGACCGCCCAACTGGGCGAACTGGTCGCCGTCGGGGCCGGCAGGATTGGCGAAGTAGCCGGTCTTGCCGCCGCCGACATTCGCGTCGCTCTCGAACCCCGGCCAGGTGAAGGCGAAGTTCATCTGCAGCGCCACCTGCCCCGACTTGAACGCGTCGATACCCTCGGACATGTAGCCGTTGGACGACCCTGGCGGCGTGCAGCAGTCGTAGAGCGCCTTGTAGTATTCGAGGCCGGCCACCGCGCCCGGCGAATTGACGTAGCCGTCCATGTCGTAGGGCTTGTCGGGGTTCTCGTATTTGAAGCCGAAGCTGTAGAGGACATCCATGGCGCCCATGGTGATGCCTTCCGAGCCGCGCTCGGTGTAGATCGACGCGCCGTAGACGGTCTTGCCGTCGATCTCGCGGTTCTGGAAGAACTCGGCGATGTCCTTCAGCTCCGCGAACGTCTTCGGCGCGGCGAGGTCACGGCCGTACTTCTCCTTGAATTCGGCCTGCAGTTCGGGCCGCTCGAACCAGTCCTTGCGATAGGTCCAGCCGACAACGTCGCCGAATGCCGGCAGCGCCCAGTAATTCGGCGTGTTCTTTGGCCATTCCGAATAGCCGACGACCGTCGCATCGATGAAATCGTCCATCTTGATGCCCTCGGCATCGAAGAAGTCGTTCAGCTTGACGTAGTGGCCGTTCTCGGCCGACCCGCCGATCCACTGGCTGTCGCCGATCATCAGATCGCAGAGCTGGCCGCCCGAATTCAGCTCGTTGAGCATCCGGTCGGCGAAGTTCGGCCACGGCACGAACTCGAATTTCATGGTGTGGCCGCTCTTCGCCTCGAATTCCTTCGACAGTTCGACGAGAGCGTTCGCCGGATCCCACGCCGCCCAGCAAAGGGTGAGATCTTCTGCCTTGGCGGAACCGGAAAAGCCTGCGGCAAGCGCGGCCGCGGCAACGGATACCATTCCGATGGATTTCATCGTGCTTCCTCCCAAAATCGGTAAGCGAGATCGTTTACCCGACCAGGACCTAAATGAGGTACGTACCTCATGTCAATCATGTTTCGTTTCATCCACCGGCCGCGGCGTGCGCACAGGCCTCAGTAGAGGTTTTCGCGGATCACGATGTCGATGCGGATATGTTCCTGCGCCGACAGGATATCGATGCCGTCGGTCTTTGCGCGCAGCACCCGCAATGCACTGCGCGCGATGTGGCCGACATTCTGGTTGATTACCGCATCGAGCGTTCCGTCCTCGAGCGCACGCCGCGTATTGCGGGTCAGCTCATGCGCGATCACGACGAGGCCCTGCCCTCTCGAATGCTCTTTCAGAAGATCGACCAGCACGCCGTTTCCCGTGCCGACGGAATAGACGCCGGCAATATCTTCTCGGTTGTCGAGAACGGCCGAAACGACCCGCCTGATCGTGTCGGGATCGTCATGTCCCTCCAGTGACGGCAACACCTGGATCGTCGGGAACTGGTCCGACATCACCTGGTCGAAGCCGAGCCGGCGCTCCGCATTGGCCCGCGCCTGCATCGAACTGGCCAGAACCAGCACAGAGCCTTGATTTTCCCCGAGAAAACGCCCCATCAGAACGCCGGCGGTGCGGCCCGCCGCGACGTTGTCGACGCCGACGAAATGGTCTCTTCCGGTATTCGGAAGGTCGGAAACCAGGGCGACCACCGCGACGCCATTCTCCTTGAGATGCGCGATCTCGTCACGCACATGCGGCGTCTCCGGCGCGAAGATCGCTATCCCGTCAACATCCTGGGCACCCAGCCGCCGAAGGGTCTTCACGAGGAAATGCGGGTCGTTGGGGGGCACCGTCGCGACGGTCAGCTCCGTCCGGTCGACGATCGGACTGGCGGCCGCTTCGGTCACGGCCGCTTTCAGCAGCGTCACGAATTCGCCCGGCGCCTCGGGCATCACGAAGGCGAACCTGTAGCGGCGTTGCCGGGCAAGGTTGGCCGCTGTGACGTCGCGCACATAGCCGATCTGCTCGATCGCCGCGTTGACGCGCCGGATCGTCTGCTCGCGAACGCCTGGCCGGGAGTTGAGCACCCGGTCGATGGTTGCAAGACTCACACCGGCCGCTTTCGCTAGGTCATTGACGGTCGGGCGCGACATTCCTTCCTCCTGCCCCCAAATAGGGTCGGTTCGTGAGGTACGTCAATCACATTTCGGTCAAGCGGCAAGCGAACGCGAGCCGCCGCCGAGTTTTCCTCCACCTGGAGTTGGAGCCTGGCGTGGATTCAAGTACGGGCGTGATGACGTGGAAGCGAGCTGCGGCGTTGTGGCTATGGCAAACCCGCACGAATACGGGGCTAACGCTGCCGTCACGGCCCCATCGGTTGCCCACCGGCGCTATGCGACGTGACATAGATTGCCCGGCCCCGATCGCCGGCTCATGAACGTCCGCTGGCGGGTCGAAACCCATTGTCAGTCGAATGGGCGCTTTTCCGAAGCCGGCCGGCAATGAGAATATTGGTGAGGTGAACGCGAACCTGGACAACGCCGCGACGGCGGCCCGTGGTTTCGCGCGCCTACGGAGCCAGCGAAAGAAGCGAGCTTGGCGTGGAGTGACGATTGGTGGGCCCGGAGGGACTCGAACCCCCAACCAAGCGGTTATGAGCCGCCGGCTCTAACCATTGAGCTACAGGCCCCACCGCGGCTGGATTAGTTTCTTTTTCACGGCGGCACAAGAAGCCGCGCCGCAATCCTCCCATATTCGCAGATCAGGTTGCGGCACGAGAAGCAGCCAGATGCGGAGTTCCCATGTTGCGCACCATCCTGCCCGCCTTCGTCGCGGTCGCCTTGCCCTTTGCCGCCCAGGCCGATGAGGCCAGGCCATTTCCCCGCATCGTCGTGACCGGCACCGGCGAGGCCCATGTCGCCCCCGACATGGCGATCCTCACCCTGTCGGTGATGCGCGAGGCCGAGACCGCCCGCGCCGCGCTCGATGAAAACAGCGCCGCCATGGCCGCGGTGATCGCCGCCATGAAGGAGGCCGGCATCGCGCCGCGCGACCTGCAGACAGCCGGCCTGTCGATCCAGCCGCGCTACGTCTACCCGCAGAGCAGCAATGGCGAGGAGCAGCCCCGCATCGTCGCCTACCAGGTGACCAACGCGCTGACGGTGCGCGTCCGCGACATCGCGAAGGTCGGCGACGTCATAGACCGTTCGGTCACGCTCGGCGTCAACCAGGGCGGCGGCGTCTCCTTCACCAATGACGATCCGGCGCCGGTCCTCGACAAAGCCCGCAGCCGCGCCGTCGAGGACGCCATGAAGCGTGCCCGCACGCTCGCCGAGGCAGCCGGTGTCCCGCTCGGCGCCGTGGTCGAGATTTCCGAGGTGTCGCCGGTGCAGCCCCAGCCGGTGTTCGCCAAGGCGATGCGGATGGAGGCGGCGGATGCTTCGGTGCCGGTCGAGGCCGGCGAGAACACCTACGCCGTGTCGGTCACGGTGACGTTCGAGATCGGCGGCAGGTAGGCAGGCCGCGCTTCGCCCGCTCCGGCGTTCAGCCGAGCAGCGGACAGTGGCGCTGGTTGGCGAAGACCAGCGTCACCATGCTGCCCTTGCGCTTGCCGCGCACCCTGACCACGTTCGGCGTGACGTTGTAGGCGCGGGCATCGTCAACGCCCATGTAGCGCGCCTTTTCGACCGCGAGCGCCGGGTTGCATTGTCCCGCATCGGGGTCCGGCCTCCGGTAGGAGTGGCCTCCGCTCGACGTCTGCGCGAGGATGACCGCACCATCGCCGGCGACCGCCGGCGGAACAGCCATGACCGCGCCGAGAACTGACGTGAGAACGAAGACGATGGTCGCGCTACGCATGGTTTGTCGCTTTCTCTAACGTCGACCGCCGGCATGCGGCGGACATCGGGTTGCGGCGATCCTGCCGCCAGGCGGTGAAGAAACCACCAAGATCGCCCGCCATATTCGAACGAAAACACCCGGTCCTCGGGCAGGACCGGGTGCATCGTCTGGCGTGGAACGATCCGTATCAGCGGCGAATCAGCGGGCAGTGACGGCTGTTCGCGAAGACGTAGTGCACGCGATGACCCCGCTTGAAGCCGCCGACGCGCACGACATTGCGGTTGACCCCGCGAATATGCGCGTGGCGCACGCCCATGCGGGCGGCCTTGTTCAGCGCCCGCTGCGGCTGGCAGCCGCGCATCATGCGCGGACCGGCGCGGTGGTGCCGGCGGTCGAAATGGTGGCGGTTGCTGCGGAATTCGATGCCGACCTGCGGGCCGTGCCCGCCGCCGAAACCGAGATAGAGGCCGCCATTGGCGGCGGCGGCCGGCTGTGCCGCGAGGGCGCCCACGCCGAGGGCGATCGAGAGGGCGGCGATCTTGAGGGTCTTGAACATATGCTTCTCCAGGGTGGCGGGTGAGCCTTCTTCGCCGTAGCGATCCGCCCACCATGCCGTGGGACCGCTGAACCCGACACGAACCGGACATTCATGTCCCGTTCATCATGTCCCTGGCGCGCTACCCGTCGCCCAGCTGGCGCTTGAACTCCGCATGGTCGCGGCACACGGTCACCCGGGTGATCAGGCCATCGTCGATCTCGAAGAACATGCCGTTCCGCAGGGCGTAGTTCTGGCCGTCTGCGGCTGGCAGGCCCTCGACGGTCGAAAGATAGACGCCCCGCGCGGTGAATTCCGCCGCTGCCCGTCCGCCACCTTCGTCGACCATGATCGCGACATCGCTGATCGTCTCGCGAAAGTTGCGCGACGCCATGCCGAGAAACCACCGGAATTCGTCCTTGCCGATCTTGCGGCCGTCATGGGTGTCGTGGACGACATCCTCGCCCAGCATTGCCAGCGCGGCGTCATGATCGGCTGCATTGAGCGCATCGAGGAAGCTCTTGACGAGAGCGCGGCTTCGGGATGCGGTCATGGGAGGGCTCCTCGTACGAAAATGCCGGCGGGATGGGACGCGTCGACCTGCGGGTCACGGTTCCTGTTCGAGCAAATGCTCCAGATAGTCGTCCGGTTCCCCCAGATCGGCCTCGCTGGCGGTCACGCGCCCGCGCATTGAGATCCCGGCCTCGTGAACGGTCTCGGGCCGTCCCGAGACCAGCGGATGCCACCAGGCAAGCGGCCGCCCCTCGGCAATCCTGCGGTAGGCGCAGCTCGTCGGCAGCCAGGGGATCGTCCGCACATTGGCGGGTGTGAGCCCGACGCAGTCGGGAACCGCCGCGAGCCGGTTCGCATAGTTGGTACAGCGGCATGCCCCGGCGTCGAACAACCTGCAGCCAACCGATGTCCAGTGGATCTCGCCGCTGTCTTCGTCCTCGAGCTTGGCCATGCAGCACTTGCCGCAGCCGTCGCACAGGGATTCCCACTCCGCGGCGGTCATGTCCTCGAGCGGCTTGCTCGTCCAGAACGGCTTGTCCATGGCGGCGGTTTGGGCCCTGCCGTGCCCGTCGTCAAGGTCTCCACGCAGCGTCATTGGCTGCCGCAAGGGCAAAGAAAAACGGAACCTTCGCGGATGGGCGGTGTTTCCGCCGGGATGGGACAGAACAACAATCCTGGAGAATTTCCCCGATGAAACGCCAAATCGGTCCATTTCTCGCCGGAACCGCGATCAGCCTGCTGATGGCGTCCGCTCCGGCCGCCAGCGTGGCATTTGCCGCCCCGACCCTTCCCCTGAAAAGCACCGTCGAACGGGCGCCCGACAGCCTGATCCTCGCGCAGGCGAAGGAAGGGGACGACGAGGAAGGCAAGAAGAAAAAGAAGAAGGAAAAGGGCGAGGACGGCGAGCCGGCCGCGAAGGCCGAAAAGCCCGTGGACGAGCAACCCGCCACCGAGGAACCGGCGGTGGAGAAGGCCGTTCCGGACGCCGAGAAGGTCGAAGAACAGCCGGCCGAGGAGCCCGCTGTGGCCGAGGAGCCCAAGGCGGAAGAGCCTCCCGTCGAGAAGCCGGCAGTCGAGGAAGAGCCTGCTGCGGAGCCAAGGGCCGACGAGCCGGCGGCGGAGGAGAAGCCTGCCGAAGAACCTCAGGCCGAGGAAGCACCTGCTGAAGAACCTGCGGTGAAGGAAGAGCCTGCGGAAGAGCCGAAGGCCGAAAAGGCGCCCGCCGAGGAACCCCGGGCCGAAGAAACGCCTGCTGAGGAACCGGCGGTAAAGGAAGAGCCCGCGGAGGAACCGAAGGCTGAGGAGCAGCCTGCGGAAGAACCGAAAGCCGACGTCGCGACGGACCCGGACGCCCCGGCGAAGGAGGAATCGCCCGACGCCGGCATTGCCGACGATCCCGACGCGCCAACGGCCGATGAGCCTGCGAAGGAAGAGGCGACCGACGACGCGGAAAGGGCAGCCGAACCGACGGCCGACACCGCGACCACGGACGAGGAGCAACGTGGGAAGCCGGAGATCGAGCAGCCGGTTCTGGACAGCCAGAAGGATGAGGCTGCCGACGATGACGGCGCGGCCAAGCAGGAAACGGCCGAGGAAGAGGCCGCACCCGCCCCTAAGTCTGACGAGGAAGCCCAGCAGAAGGTGGAGCCGGAGGAAATCGAATCCGTGGAGGCCGAGGAGGGCAAGCGGGTCGACGAGGCCGAGGCTGATGAACTGCGTCGCGAGCGCCGCCGCGAACGTCGCGAGGGTGCCGACAGGGTCGAGGAGATCGGCGACCGCGTCGTGATCCAGTTCAACAACCAGATCGTTGTGGAAAGCTCGGATCGCGACCGCCTGCGTCGCGGCGCGGAGGACTACTACGTCGAGGAACTGCGCGACGGCCGCACC
Organism: Rhizobiaceae bacterium; assembly: GCA_023953775.1. GTDB lineage: Bacteria > Pseudomonadota > Alphaproteobacteria > Rhizobiales > Rhizobiaceae > JAMLJD01. The sequence continues at coordinate 58,603 of JAMLJD010000001.1, forward strand.
CGCGAGGTCATCGTGCGCTCCAATGGCGTTCGCGTCGTTACCATCCGCAACCGGTACGGCGATGTGCTGCGCCGCTCGCGCATCACCCCGGACGGCCGCGAATATGTTCTGGTCTACGTCCGCGACGACGACTACGGCTCCATCCGCGAATTCCGCGATCCGGGCCGCGACCTTCCGCCCATGCGGCTGACCATTCCGGTCGACGAGTACATTCTCGATGCCCGCGTGGTCGAGGATCCCGACCGCTACTACACCTTCCTCGACCAGCCGCCGGTCGAGCGCGTGGAGCGTCTTTACTCGATCGACGAGGTCCGCTACTCGGCCCGCATCCGCGACAAGGTCCGTCGTGTCGATCTCGACACGATCACCTTCGAGTTCGGCTCCGCGGCGGTCGAGGAGAGCGAGGTCGCCAAGCTGGAAGGTGTTGCGGTCGCGATGGAACGCATGCTGGAGGAAAACCCGGCCGAGACGTTCCTGATCGAAGGCCATACCGACGCGGTCGGCAGCAATGTCGCCAATCTGGCGCTGTCGGACGAACGCGCCGAATCGGTCGCGGAAGCGCTGACGAAGGTCTTCGGCATTCCGCCGGAAAACCTGGTCACCCAGGGCTACGGCGAACAGTATCTGAAGATCGATACGGAAGAGCGCGAGCGCGAGAACCGGCGCGTGGCGATCCGCAGGATCACGCCGCTCGTCGCCCCCGTGGCCAGCGCGAAATAAGGCGATGGCCGGACGGAACTTGAACCGCCGTCCGGCCGTTACCAGATTCGAAGTTCCCTGCCCCGTCCCCGGACCCCGGGGATTTAGGCGAGAAAGTCCGGCCGACCCTCCAACGGCCGGGCTTTCTTTTTTCACCGCGAATGGTTTGTCATGCTCCGGCCACGCTTGTGCCCATCATCCTGCTGCGGTGTTGACGCGTCGAGCGGAAACGGTTGAACTGAATGATGATGGGCAGGCAACACCGGGGCACGACGGAAGGTCGGTCCGCAACCCCGGTCAATCCAGGAGGATTAATTCGATGAAGCGCTTTACGGTCCTCGCTGCAGGTACGGCAATTGCCGTACTGGCGACGACAGCCGCTGGGTGGACGCAGACGCAGCCGCCCGCACAGAAACCGCCGGTGGCCGAAAATCCGCCCGGCCAGAAACCACCTGCAGAGACCCCTCCCGGACAAAAGCCGCCGGGGCAGAAGCCGCCTGCTGAAACCCCTCCGGGGCAGAAACCACCTGCACAGAAGCCCAACCCGCCGGCGGAAAATCCGCCCAACGTGATTGGCGAGGTCGAGCCGATTCCCGGCGAGGCCGATCAACCGCCGGCTGAGACCCCTCCCGGGCAGAAGCCGCCCGCTGAAACTCCTCCGGGGCAGAAACCCCCGGCGCAGAAGCCTCCGGCACAAAAACCGCCTGCACAGAAGCCCAACCCGCCAGCAGGCAAACCGCCGATCGGTGAAGTTGAGCCGGCTGGCTAAAGCAGGCCGCATACTTCGAACTATGCGGACAGCCATGTGAGGCGACATAGCCTCTTGCGCTTGCCGCCACCGATGAACCAAAATCCCCCGCACTCGGGTCTTGCGGGGGATTTTTCATGAAGACCGCGACCGGCGCCACACTGCTGGTCTCCGTCGACGCAGTCGCGGTCGACACCGAGACGACGGGTCTCGACACCGCGCGCGACCGGATCATCCAGATGGGTGCGGTGGCGATCGCCAAAGGCATCGTCGACCGGGGAGAAAGCATCGAGATCCTCGTCGATCCCGGCCTCCCGATCCCCCCGGCGTCGACGGCGATCCACGGCATCACCGACGCCGCCATTGCAGGCGCTCCCCCCTTCCCCGTGGCATGGGATCGCTTCGCCGCCTTCACCGCCAGGCGCATCCTCGTCGGCTTCTCGATCGGATTCGATCTCGCCGTTCTCGAGCAGGAAGCGAAGCGCGCCGGACTGGACTGGGTCAAGCCGCGCAGCCTTTGCGTTCGCCTGCTGTCGGCGATCGCCAACCCCAATCTTCCCGACAATTCGCTAGAGACGATCGCCGCCTGGCTCGACGTCGACATCCAGAACCGTCACACCGCGCTCGGCGACGCCATCGTGGCGGGGCATGTGTTCTCGGCGCTGATCCCCCGGCTGCGCGATCGCGGCATTCGCACGCTTGCCGAGGCGGAGCGCGCCTGTCTCGGGCTCACCCAGCAGCTTGAGAGCCATCATCGCGCCGGGTGGGCCGAGCCGGTCAGCATGCCGGAGCGGCCGAAGGGCCTGGCGTCGGTAGATCCCTTCGCCTACAGCCACGACATCGCGCAACTGATGAGCAGCCCGCCCGTAGTGGTCGGCTCGGCGATGCTCCTGAGCGACGCGATCGCGCTGATGACCGAACGTCGTATCAGTTCGCTGTTCGTGGCGGACGACCCTGTCCCACATGGTCCCGTCGAAAGCTACGGCATCGTCACCGAACGCGATATCATGCGCCGCATCGCCGCTGCCGGCGCAGCCGCGCTGTCCGAGCCGGCCGGCGCAATTGCCAGCCGACCCCTTGCCTCGATCCGCGAGGCCGCCTTCGCCTATCGCGCGATCGGCCGCATGCACCGCCTGAAGATCAGGCACCTTGCCGTGCGCGACGACGCCGGCAGGCTGGCCGGCATCGTCTCGGCGCGCGATCTGCTCAAGCTTCGAGCCGGGGCGGCGGTCAGTCTCGACGATGCCATCGCCGACGCCGCTACAGCCGGCGAACTCGCCGCCGCATGGTCGGCGCTGCCGTCTGTCGCGGCGTCGCTGATCGAAGCCGAGGTCGATGCCCGCAATGTCGCGGCGATCGTCAGCGAGGAACTGCGGGCCATGACCCGCCGCGCCGCCGCGCTCGCGGAGATCGAGATGGCGGCGGAGGGCCGTGGCACGCCGCCCTGCTCCTATTGCGTGCTGGTGCTGGGCTCGGGCGGCCGCGGCGAAAGCCTGCTCGCCGCCGACCAGGACAACGCCATCGTCTTCGCCACCGGCGAGGCGGGCGGTCACGAGGACCGCTGGTTCGCAAGTCTCGGCGAAAAGATCGCCGCGACGCTCGACACGGCCGGCATCCCGTTCTGCAAGGGCGGCATCATGGCCAGGAACCCGGAATGGCGCGGCTCGCTCGATCTGTGGCGGCACCGCGTTTCCGAATGGGTCGTACGGTCGCGTCCGGAGGACATGCTCAATGTCGATATCTTCTTCGACATGCGCCCCGTGCACGGCGACGCCGGCCTCGGCGATGCGCTGTTCACCGAATCCTACGCCATGGCGCGCCAGCAGCCATTGTTCGTGAGGCTCCTCGCCCAGCAGCTCATGGACAAGGGCAGCCCCTTCACCATGTTCGGCGGCCTCAGGACCGAAAACGGCAGGATCGACCTCAAGAAATACGGCCTTTTTCCCGTCGTAGCCGCGGCCCGGGTGCTGGCGATCCGCCACGGCATCACCGAACGCGCGACGCGCGCCCGGCTCGAAGGGTTGCGCGCCGCCGGCATCGGCAGCGACGACGACCTCGCCCGCATCATCGCCGCGCACGGCACCGTCATGTCGGTCATGCTCGCCCAGCAGGGCCGCGACCTCGAGGAAGGCATTCCCGTCTCGAATCTGATCGAGACAAAGGAACTGAGCCAGATCGGCCTCGGCGTCCTGAAACGCGCCCTGCACGACATCCAGATCGTGCCCGAGATGGTGCGCGCGCTCGTGTCCTGATCCGGGTGGTCAGCCCAGCCCGGTGACCTTCGTATCGGTTTTCCCGAACACCTCGTCGGGAACGAAGAAGTCGCCGGCGAGCGGGCCGTTCACTCCGGGCGCATAGCCCGAAAAATCTGTGACGCCGGCCTCGCGCAGCACCAGCTCGTCGATGAAGAAATTGCCGGTGCACTCACGCGACGGGCGCGTCAGGATCTCATGCGCGGCATCGGCCATGATCTCCGGCGAACGGCTGATCGAGGCCACCATTTCGCCGCCGAGCAGGTTGCGCACCGCCGCCGTGTCGATCGCCGTCAGCGGCCACAGCGAATTGACCGCGATGCCATCCCGGGCGAACTCGGCGCTCATGCCGAGCGTGCACATCGACATGCCGAACTTGGCCATCGTGTAGGCGACGTGGTTCTTGAACCACTTGGCTTCCATGTCGAGAGGCGGCGCCAGATTCAGAATGTGAGGATTTTGCGCCAACTTCAGATGCGGAATACATAATTTGGAGACGAGAAACGTCCCGCGCGTGTTGATCTGGTGCATCAGATCGAACCGCTTCATGTCGGTCTGCAGCGTGCCGGTAAGCTGGATGGCGCTTGCATTGTTGATGCAGATATCGATGCCGCCGAATGTCGCGACTGTCTTCGCGACCGCCTCGGCCACCTGTTCTTCTTCGCGGATGTCGCAGATCACCGGCAGCCCCTTCCCGCCGGCGGCCTCTATCTCCTCGACCGCGCTGTAGATCGTACCCGGCAGCTTGGGATGCGGCTCGGCGGTCTTGGCCGCGATCGTCACATTCGCGCCGTCGCGCGCCGCGCGCAATGCGATGGCGAGCCCGATCCCCCGCGAGCCGCCCGAGATGAACAGCGTCTTTCCCTTCAGCGACATCACGTTTCCTCCGGTTGCAGGCCCCACGGTAGACGATTTCCGGTCGCGGCAAAATGACATCGGACTTTTTTCGGAACCGTCCGGGGCGCACCGCGTTTGCTCGACGATCGGTCGAGTTGCGCCGGTCGAACGGCGGTTCCGGCTCCGTGTTCGGGGGCAACGGTGCGGACCGGAAACACTGATGAAGAGATTGGAATGACGATGACAGAAGTGAAGAACGGAGACACCGTGCGCCTCCACTATACGGGACGGCTTCCGGACGGCACCCAGTTTGGCACCTCGGAGGGCCGTGCGCCGATCGAATTCACCGTCGGCGCGGGACAGGTCATCACCGGCCTTGAGACCGAGGTCGACGGCATGGCGGTCGGCGACCGCGCGACCGTGACCATTCCCGCCAACGCCGCCTATGGCGATCGCGACGAGAACCAGGTCCAGTCGATCCCGCGCGACGCGATTCCCGGGACGATCGAACTGCGTCCGGGCGCCCGCCTCCAGGCCAACACGCGCGACGGCCGCAACGTCGAACTCACGGTCATCGAGATTGGCGACGATGAGGTGATTGTCGACGCCAACCATCCGCTGGCCGGCAAGGACCTGATCTTCGATATCGAGGTGATCGAGATCATCGTGGCCTGACCGGCGCCTTCCCCTGAATTCCGGCACCGCGCGGCCCTGGCGCCGCGCGGCGACGACCCCCGCCGGCGCCGTTGGCCGCGCCGTATCGTCAGCCCGGCAGCGCGGTCTCCGCATACTGGGCGGCGAAATCGGCGCTCGGCGGGATCGGCTTGATGATGTCGATCAGCACGCCGTTCGGATCCTGCGTGATGAAGTGACGCTGGCCGAAATCCTCGTCGCGCAGGTCGAGGAGGATCGGCAGGCCGGCCGCCTTGGCGCGCTCATACTCCCGGTCGGGATCCTTGACCTCGAAATTGAGGATGAGGCCGGAGGCGCGGCCGCGCGCGCTGGCTGGTACCGTCGGGTGCGACCCGTCCACGATCCCCAGATTCACCCGCTTGTCCTCACGCGACCTCAGATGGACGTACCAGTCCGCCTCGAACAGCGGCTCGAACCGGAAATTGTCGATGTAGAACGCACTGGTGCCCGCGACATCGTCGGTCATCAGCACGGGATAATAGCTCGTCGTTTTCATTTCAGGCTTCCTCTTGCTCGTTCAGTTACATACACTCTGAATGTAAATGTGAATTAACATACAGGCTGAATGTATGCAACAGGATAAAACGCGCCGCACCAACCGCCAGCGCACCGAGGCCACGCGCGCCGCCCTCATCGACGCCGCGCGCCGGCTTTTCATCGAACGCGGATATGCGGAAACGGGCACGCCTGACATCGTCGCGGCAGCCGGCGTGACGCGCGGCGCGCTCTATCATCACTTCGCCGACAAGCAATCGCTGTTCGAAGCCGTCGTCGAGGCTGAATCGGCGGCCGTCGCCGCCGAGATCGAGCGCTCCTCTCGAGCCGTCGATGCGGAGACAGCACTAGCCGAAGGCGGTCGTGTCTTCATGGAGGCGATGGCAAGGCCGGGGCGGACGCGCCTGCTCCTGCTCGACGGTCCGGCCGTGCTCGGCCGCGCCGCCATGGACGAGATCGACGGCCTGCATGCCACGCGCACGCTGCGTGAAGGTCTGTCGGCGGCTCTCGATGAAGGCGCGATCCGGCGCCTGCCGCTCGATGCGCTTGTCGCTGTACTCTCGGCCGCCTTCGACCGCGCGGCGCTCGCGGCGGCCGACGGCGCGCGTCGTGATGACTATCTCGCGGTCATCGGCGCGATCGTGTCCGGCCTGGGGCCTGACGACTGAGCAACAGGCCCGGCCGCGTCAGTCGAACACCCGGTCGCCCTGCTCGTCGATGATCTGCCGACCCTTCATCAGCGCCGTCCGCGCCGCATCCTCGATCGAGGGGAAGCGGTCAGCGCGAATGAAGCGGTGTTCCTTCACCGCGCCGTCGATCTCTTTCGACACAATGCCGCACACCTGGAACTGCCCACCCTCCTTGAAGGGTGCCGCCTGGATACGAAACCCCTTATGCTCCACAGTCTCGCCGGTGGGTTGCGGCTCGGCCGCATTGCCGCCACCGCCGAACAGTCTCTTCAGAAACGACATGTCGAACTCCTTTGCCCGAACCTAGCGCGAAGTCGTTCCGGCTGCCAACGCAATGCGTTACCGCTGGCTTTGTCGCGCAAACTGCATAGTCTGCGTGCATGGACGGACGGATCGTCATGGTCGGGGCGGGTTCGGTCGGCTGCTTTGTCGGCGGCCTCTGGCGGAATGCCGGGCTCGACGTCGCGTTCATCGCCCGGCCGGCGATCGCTGCCGAGATCGCCGCCAACGGCATGCGGCTGACCGATTGCGAAGGCGGCGACATACGGCTTCAATCTGCCGGGCTCGACGTCTCCACCGACCCCGAAAGCCTGTCGGAGGCGGGCCTCGTCGTTCTTGCCGTCAAGAGCCCCGCCACCAGGGCCGCCGCCGCTGACATCGCCCGCCACGCGCCGCCGGCAGCACCCGTTCTCAGCCTTCAAAACGGCATATCGAACGTCGACGTCCTCGCCGAAGCGATGCCGGATCGAACCATCCTGCGCGGCATGGTCGGTTTCAACGTCGCGCATATCGGCGACGGGCACTGGCATCGCGGCACGTCCGGAGCGCTCGTCGCGCAGGATCATCCGGTACTGGAACCGATTGTCGCGGCGACTGCGGCCGGAACCGTCCCGCTGGAACGCGCCGGAAACATGCTGGAGATCGCCTGGGGCAAGCTGCTTTTGAACCTCAACAACGCGGTCAACGCCCTGTCGGGCCTGCCGCTGCTGGACGAACTCTCGCAGCGGCCCTACCGCCGCGTCCTTGCCGCCAGCATCCGCGAGGCGCTTCGCGTGCTGCGCACCGCCGGCATCGCGCCTGCCCGGATCGGCCCGCTGCCGCCCGCCATGCTGCCCGGCTTCCTCGCGCTGCCCGACGTGATCTTCCGCCCCGTAGGCCTGCGCCTGCAGAAGATCGACGCCGATGCGCGCTCCTCCATGGCCGACGACTTCGCCGCCGGGCGCGCCACCGAGATCGATGTCCTCAACGGCGAGATCGTGCGGCTGGCCGAACGCAGCGGCGTCGACGCTCCGGTCAACCGGCGCATCGTCGAACTGGTCCACGAGGCGGAACATGGCGCCCGCCGCAACTGGTCGGGCGCAGCGCTGCTGGCGGAAATCGCGACGCCGACGTGAAACCGAAAGCGCCCTACAATTTCAACGGCAGCTCGAGATGCCGCTCATACATCATGTCGCGATGCGCGATCAGCGCGGGGTCGAGCGCCGCTTCGGTCTCCGGGTCGAGGGTCTCGAACACGCGCCGCGTCCGCGGGTCCATCGCGCATGTCTCTTCCGGAAGCGGCCGGAAGAGCGCCATGAACGCCGCGCTGTAGATGTCGAGCGCCGTCAGGCTGCCGCCGAGATAATACGCGCTGCCTGCGGCCTGCTGCGCCGTCAGCCGCCCGGCCAGCATCGTAAGAAGCGCCCGGACGCGAACGCCCGCTTCCGCACCCCTGTCCGGCCTGTAGCCATATTTCTTGCCGAGATAGGCCGCTACGGGCTCCGCGAAGCCGCCGGTGCCTGTGAGCCCGCCATGCACGAGCTGCAGCCGGCGCGCCCAGCCAAGCCCCTCCTCGCCGCAGATCTCGTGCGCCAGACCCATCATCAGCGCCCGGTCGTCGGCATCGGCAGGCAGCAGCGCCGGCTGGGGCGCCAGCCTTTCCGCGAGCAGCAGGATATCGGCCCAGCCGGAACGCGGCTTTTCGCCATCGTGGAACGCGACGGGGCCGCTGCGCTGGCCGGTCCATTTCTTCTGGGCCTCGTCGTCATAGGCCAGACGCACGGCACTCCAGCCGATCGCCTTGACGTGCAGGATGCCCTTGGCCGCCTCGCCCCACGGGCTCGGTATTCCGCCGACGACGACCATACGGAGGCCGTCGCGCGCGATAGCCTCCTCGGTGCTCACATAGTCGAACGGCATGTTCCTCCCCTCTCTGTGACCGCTACCCGCTCAGATGCAGCACGACTTCGCGGCGATGCGGCAGGTCGCGATGCTCGAACAGATAAATGCCCTGCCATCGACCCAGAGCGAGCCGTCCGCCCGTCACGGGGATCGAGATCGACACGGGGGTGAGCGCTGACTTGATGTGGGCCGGCATGTCGTCCGGCCCTTCGGTCGTGTGAACGATCCATCGCATCGACGGATCGTCGGACGGCGGCGCCAGCCGCCGGAAAAACGAATCGAGATCGCGCCTGACGTCCGGATCGGCGTTTTCCTGGATCAGCAGGGAACAGGAGGTATGGCGCACGAAGACCGTCAGCAGGCCGTCGCTCTGGTTTTCGCTGCGCACGAAATCGGCCGCGCGATGAGTGAACTCATAGAGGCCGGGACCGTCGGTAGCGACGAGAAACATGGTCTGGGGCATGGCGGGAAACTGGCCCGCCGCCGCGGCCCGGTCAACCATCGGGAACGCATGGCAGCATCGCGCGTTGTGGGACCATCGATGCCCGGGCAGCGGGCGCGGAACGGAGGAAGTCGTCATGGGTATAGAACAGGCCCCCACGAAAAAGGGCAAAGAGGCGGCAAAGGGTCTTCGCCGGGAAACCCGCGAGGAGGAGCGCGAGGTCGAGGCCGAAAAGGGTTCCGACCTGAGGAAGGGTGCCGCACGCGTTGAGGAACGCTCGCGCGCATCCGACGGCAAGAGCGCCGGCGCCAAGCAGAAGAGCTGAGCTTGACGCTTCACCCCGGGCGGGGCACTGACTCTGTCTGGCAAGCGCCGGAGGAGATCATGTCCCGCGACCGTGAAACCGCTCTCGATCACCACGCGACCGCCATCCTGAGGGCGGCGGACGAGGCGGCGCAGATCGAGCCGGCATCCGCCACGTCGAGCCTCTTGCTCGAAGACGCCTACGACATATCCGCCCGGATCGTCGCCCTGCGCCAGGCCCGTGCGGAGCGTCCCGTCGGCTGGAAGATCGGCTTTACCAACCGCACCATCTGGGATGAGTACGGCGTTCACGCCCCGATCTGGGGTCCTATGTACCATTCCACCCTGGCGCCCGCCGACCATGGCCGGGCGGTAATCGACCCGAACCGCTTCTGCGAACCTCGCATCGAGCCCGAGATCGCCTTCCGCTTCGCCAGGGATGCGGAACGAGGCATGGACGAGGCAGCCCTGCTCGCCTGTATCGACGGCGTCGCCCACGGCTTCGAGATTGTACAATCCGTCTATCCGGGCTGGCGTTTCGACGCAGCCGACACCGTCGCGGCCTTCGCCCTTCACGGCGCCTATCGCCATGGACCTTTCGCACCGATCGCCCCATCCGACCGGCCCGAATGGCTCAGGCGCCTTGCGGACTTCGAGATCGCACTGTCGTGCGACGGTGTGGAGATCGACCGGGGCCACGCCCGCAACGTCCTTGACGGCCCACTGTCGGCGCTGCGGCATTTTGCCGACGGGCTCGCCGCCGGTCGCCATGGCTGGGCGATACGCGCCGGCGACATCGTGACCACGGGAACCGTGACGCGCGCCCACCCGGTCGCCTCCGGCCAGAGCTGGACGTCAAGACTGCTGGGACTGCCGCTGGACGGCCTGCGCCTCGACCTGGCCTGAGGCCCGGGCGGGAGGCAAAAAGGGACGACGCGCCACATGGCTGCTTGTGAGCGATGTGGCGCTTGGGATAGAAATTTGGCTGGTTTCGGGCATGTGCCCGCGCCTTCAGACGGGAGTTTCGGACGATGCGGTGGCGAGGCAGGCGGCAGAGCAGCAATATCGAGGACAGGCGCGGCCGCGGCGGCGGCTTGCCAGGTGGTTTCGGCCGCGGCGGTTCGCCGATCCGCATCCCGGTCGGCCGCGCCGGAGGCGGCGGGCTGTCGACGATCGTCATCCTCGTCGTGCTCTTCTTCGTGTTGCGGGCATGCGGCATCGACCCGCTTCAGGTGCTCACCGGTGACGGCGGCACGCCCGGCAACGGTGGCCAGGTCACGGACGCGGGCCAGCCGCCCGCCGAAGACGCGCAGGCCCAGTTCGTGGGCGTCGTTCTCGCCGAAACCGAGGATGTGTGGAACGGCATCTTCAAGGCCGAGGGCCTCGAATATCCCGACCCGACCCTCGTGATGTTCTCCGGCCAGGTCCAGTCGGCCTGCGGCTTCGCGTCCGCCGCGTCGGGTCCGTTCTATTGTCCCGGCGACCGCAAGGTCTATCTCGACCTCAATTTCTTCAGCCAGCTCGCCCGCCAGTTCGGCGCCTCGGGCGACTTCGCGCAGGCTTATGTCATCGCCCACGAGGTCGGCCACCACGTCCAGAACATCACCGGCGTGCTGCCCAAGTTCAACGAGATGCGCAAGGGCATGAGCGAGGTCGAGGCCAACCGCATGTCGACGCGCGTCGAGCTCCAGGCAGACTGTTTCGCCGGTATCTGGGCCCATTTCACGGACCAGAAGGGACTGCTCGAGAAGGGCGACCTGCAGGAGGCCCTCAACGCCGCGCATCAGATCGGCGACGACACGCTGCAGCGCCGTACCCAGGGCTATGTCGTACCCGACAGCTTCAACCACGGCACCTCCGAGCAGCGGGCGACGTGGTTCAGGCGCGGGTTCGACAGCGGACGTCTCGCGGATTGCGATACCTTCAACAATCCGATCTGAGCGGCTGGCGCGGGGGCGGCAGCTTGGCCCCCCCGCTCGCCGGCTCGTTCGACGGTCGATCCGGCGGCATCGCCATGCATGCGGTGATGGCGGCCGCCGGCATTTCGGTCAAATAACCGTCGCGCCGTTAAGCGCGATGAAACCCTTCTTCTTAGAGCGAACTTAAAGCCTTTCGCGCATACAGTCTCCGCACAACTGCCCGGAGGCATTGCTATGGGGTTCAAAGGCAACCGCTTCCTCCGCGACCGCGGAGGCAATTTCGCTATCTTGACATCGCTCGCCGCCGTACCGCTGGTGCTCGGCGCCGGCATGGCGATCGACCTTCGACAATCAACGCCCGTCAGAGCGAACTGCAGCAGGCGATCGATTCCGCCGTGCTCGCCGTCGCGCGCGAAGGCAAGGATATCTCGGACAACCAGGCGCGCGCGAGATCGCCAAGCAGTTCCTGGCCGGCAACATCAACGCCAAGCTGACCGACATCGATGTCAAGCGCACCGGGTCCAAGGTCGAGGTGGTGGCCAACACGAAGGCGCGCATGGCCTTCGGTTCGCTGTTCGGCTACGCCGACTGGCCGGTTTCGGCGAACGCAACCGCGGATCTCGCCTTCACGGCCTATGAGATCGCGCTCGTGCTCGACACGACGGGCTCGATGTATGGCGGCAAGCTGGCCTCGATGAAGGACGCCGTGCTTGGCCTGATCGACACGATGTCGGTTCAGATAACCGACGACCAGAAGCTGAAATTCGCTATGGTCCCGTTCTCGACCTTCGTCAATGTCGGCCCGCAATACGGGCCCTCTTTCAAGAAGAACGGTAAAGTCGACAGGGGCACCGGAGCGGAATGGCTCGACCTGTACGGCAAGAGCGACATTCCCCAGCTTGAACTGAAACGGGGCGTGAGCCGCTTTGAGCTGATGCACAGCATCGGACAGGAATGGAAAGGCTGCGTCGAAACCCGAATGCCGTCGAAATATGGCGAGCACGATGTCGCCGACACGGAGCCGACGAAGACGGACAGGTCGAGTCTCTTCGTTCCGACATTCGCGATCGACGAGCCGGACAGCAGCGGCTATCAGAACAGCTACATCGCTTCGGGCATCGATCCGCTGGACAACTCCCTCCTCGGCCAGGCGCGGAAGATCCTGAAATACGGAGTTTTGACCCCGCTTGCCGCACTGGAGACTGAACCGACTGTCTTCACCTCGGTTGCAACCTCGATGTCCGGTTCCAAAGGACCCGGCAATGGTTGCGTAGCACAGCCTATTACGGCGCTGACAAACGACTACCGTGGCCTGAAGAGCAAAGTGAGCGCGTTGCAGGCCCAGGGTACGACCAACATTATGGAAGGCGTCGCCTGGGGCATGCGTGTGCTTTCACCCGGCGAGCCATTCACCGAAGGCCGCGAAAACGAGCCGGGTGTCGAGAAGATCATGATCGTGCTGACCGACGGCTCCAACGTCTTCGGCAACCGCAACACCAAGCTTGGCTCCTCCTATTCGAGCTTCGGCTATCTGGTCGACGGTCGGATCGGCGTCACCGCCGGCGGTTCGTCCACCACCACGGGACTCATGAATCAGAAAACGCTCGACGCCTGCGACAACGCCAAGGCGGCCGGGATCGAGGTCTACACCATCCGGCTCGAGGAACCCGACGTCGCAACCGGCTCCATGCTGGCCGACTGCGCCACAAGCGCGGCCCACTATTTCGACACGCCGTCGCGAACCGACCTCGACAAGGTCTTCTCGAAGATCCGCGAGAACATCGTCAAACTGCGCATCTCGTCCTGACACGGACGGTCACGAACGCATCGAAAGGGGCGGCCCTCGGGTCGCCCCTTTTCGTTTCGCGCGACGCTCGGCCGACAGCGTTGTGTCAGGAGACACTCGCCGCTCGCCGCCGGAATGCGGAGGCGCCGGCCGGCAAGGCTTGACGTGGTAGCCGGACTGCATGATTGTTCAACATTGAACAAGGATGCCCGATGTGGATCGACGTCTTGCCTGGCTCGCCGTTGGAACGTTCGCGATAAGCACTGTCGGCTTCGCCTTCGCTGGCCTCCTGCCTTTCATCGCCCGCGACCTGGCCGGCACGGTGACGCTCGCCGGCTTCGTCGTCACGGCCTATTCGCTGGCCTATGCGATCGGGGCGCCCGTCCTGTCGGCCGCCGCCGGCACGCTGGACCGCCGTCTGCTCCTGTGCGGTGCCATGCTCGCCTTTGTCGCGGGAAATCTGGCCGCCGCCGCAAGTCCCGGCTTTGCAGCCCTGGTTGCGGCGCATGTGCTGATGGGCGCGGCGGCGGGGCTCTACGTCTCCACGGCACAGGCCGCGGCCGTCGCGCTGTCCGGTCCGGACCAGCGGGCACTTGCCATCTCCGTCGTCTTTGCCGGCACCACCTTCGCCGTCGCGCTCGGCGCCCCGCTCGGTTCCCTGATCGCCGGTCTCTGGGGCTGGCGCGGCACGTTCCTCGCGGTCGGTGTTCTGGGCATCGCCTGCGCGGCGGTTCTGTGGCTGCGCCTTCCGAAAGGGTCGCGGGGAACCCGACTTTCGCTCGGTGAACGGATGGCGGCCATCACCGGGCCTGGCGTCCTGCCGTCGCTTCTCGTGACGGTCTTCAACGTCGGCGGCGGCTTCTGTATCGTCGCCTATCTCGGACCGTTGGCTTTCCAGGGCGCGGGTCTGCCCGAGATCGCGCTTCCCGCCATGCTTTTGACCTTCGGCGTCGGCGCCGTGATCGGCAATGCGGCCAGCGGATACCTGTCCGACCGGATCGGCGCGGCGCGCGTCGTCCTGATCGCCCTCCTGTCGGCCTTCCCGATGTGCATCGCATTCACCGCGATCATCGAATTCGCGCCTCGAGACCTCGCCGGTCCGTTGTTGATCGCGATCATGCTGCCCTGGGGCGTCATCGGCTGGACGTTCCCGCCCGCCCAGGCGAGCTGGCTTGCGCCGCTGGCGCCCGCCGCGGCACATCTCACGCTGTCGCTCAACGTATCGGCGCTCTACATCGGCATTGCGCTCGGAACGGCTTTCGGCGGCCGCGTTCTCGAGATCGCGGAACCGGGCGCACTGCCCCTCGCCTCGATGATCTTCCCGGCATTGGCTCTGGTGTCGCTGGCCATGGCGCACCGATCCACGCGCCGCCCACGCCCGGCGGAGTGAACCCTTACCGTTCTGCGAGCGCCGGCTCGCCCTTGCGCGCGCGCACCATGTTGGCGAAGCGCCGGAACAGATAGTGCGAATCCTGCGGCCCCGGCGACGCTTCGGGGTGATGCTGGACCGAGAAGACCGGCTTGCCGGCGAGCGCGATGCCGCAATTCGACCCGTCGAACAGCGACACATGGGTCTCGGTCACGCCGTCGGGCAACGACGCTCCCGTCGACGGCGAAGCCGTGGTTCATCGATACGATCTCGACCTTGCCGGTGGTGTGATCCTTGACCGGATGGTTCGCGCCGTGATGGCCCTGGTGCATTTTCACGGTGCGGCCACCGAGTGCCAGCGCCAGCATCTGGTGTCCCAGGCAGATGCCGAAGATCGGGATGCCGGTCGCAAGCAGCGCCTGGATAACGGGAACCGCATAGTCGCCCGTCGCCGCCGGGTCGCCTGGACCGTTCGACAGGAAGATGCCGTCCGGCTCGTGCGCGAGGATCTCGTCTGCCGAGGCGGTGGCGGGCACGATGGTGATCTTGGCGCCCAGCCCTGCGAGCAGCCTGAGGATGTTCCGCTTGATGCCATAGTCGACCACGACGATGTTCATCGCCGCGCCGTCGCCGGCGCCGTAGCCTTCGTTCCAGACCCACGGCGTCTCGGTCCAGTTCGCCGTCTGGCCGGTCGTGACCTCCTTGGCGAGGTCGAGCCCGACCAGGCCGCTCCATGCCTTGGCTTCGGCCTTCAGCGCCTCGACATCGAACACGCCGTCCGGTGCATGCGCGATCACCGCGTTCGGCGCGCCCTTCTCGCGGATCAGTGCCGTCAGCGCCCGCGTATCGATGCCCGACAGCGCGACCACGCCGCGCCGCTTCAGCCACGCGTCGAGATGGCCGCCGGAGCGGTAGTTGGACGGATCGGTGATGTCGGCGCGGAACACCGCACCCACTGCGCCGGCGCGCGCGGCCGGCGTCAGGTCCTCGATGTCCTCGTCATTTGCCCCGACATTGCCGATATGCGGAAAGGTGAAGGTGACGATCTGGCCGGCATAGGACGGGTCGGTGAGGATCTCCTGATAGCCCGTCAGCGCGGTGTTGAAGCACACTTCGCCGACCGCCTTGCCGGTCGCGCCCAGCCCGCGGCCTTCCATGACGGTCCCGTCGGCCAGAACGAGGATCGCGGTCGCCTTCGCGGCGCCCCATGGCGCGGTTCCGGTGGTCATGTTCAGGTCTCTTCCTTGTGATCGGGCGCTGTCTTGAAAGGCTCCGCGACACACCACATATCGCGCCGAACGGCACGGCGCGGGTCTGGAACCCACCCGCCGAAGCCACGTTTGATGCCCTTGCAGGACGCGGAAAATAGGCGAATGGCCGCGCCGGGTCAATGACCCTCGGCCTGGTCGCCAGCATATCCAAAATCCAGCAATAACAATCGCTTACCGGAAAAGAAACGGTTTGCGCCGGGAACCGACCGGCGCTATTGTGCGTTCCGGGACGGGAGATGCCTCAATGCGCGAGAAGATCGCTCAGGCCTTGAAAGAGTCGCTCAGGAACCAGGACAAGCGCCGCACCGCGACGCTGCGTCTGATCCAGGCGGCCATCGCGGACCGCGACATCGCGCATCGCGGCGCCGGCAAGGATCCCGTGACTCCCGAGGAGATCATGTTGATCCTCGTCAAGATGATCAAGCAGCGCGAGGAATCGGCGAAAGCGTTCGAGGAAGGCAACCGGCTTGAGCTCGCCGACCAGGAGCGCGAGGAGATTTGTGTGATCTCCGATTTCTTGCCGCGCCAGCTTGCCGAGGACGACGTTCGCCAGGCATGCGCCCAGGTGGTCGACGAGGTCGGCGCCGAGGGCCTGCGCGACATGGGCCGCTGCATGAACGCGCTCAAGCAGAAATTCCCTGGCCGCATGGACTTCGGCAAGGCGAGCGGCATCGTCAAGGGCATGCTGCGTTAGGGTAGCCTGCGGCTATGCTTTGCGCGTCTTCGGACGCTTTTTCTTCGACAGGTTCAGATCGATGGCGGCGCGCACCAGCGCCGCCAGCGCCGTCTTGTCGGGGCGCTCGCCTTCAAAGATGTCGATGGCACGTCGCACGTTGCCGTCCAGGCTTGAATTGAACAGCCCGGCCGGATCGTCGAGTGCCGCGCCCTTGGCGAAGGTCAGCTTGACCTTGTCCTTGTAGGTTTCGCCGGTACAGATGATGCCGTCGCGCTCCCACACCGGGACGCCGCGCCATTTCCACTCCTCCACGATTTCCGGATCGCTCCCGCGGATGATGTCGCGGACCCAAGCCAGCGTCTCGCCGCGCCAGTCGCCCAGCTCGGCGATCCGCGCGTCGATGTGGTCCGATGGGGTCTGCCCGTTTTCGGCATTCTTGTTCATGTCTAGCCCTTGCTCCTGCACCGGCACCCGGTCACATCCGCATGCCGGGAAGTTCGCTCGCCTGCCGTACCCAGTCCGCGAAACGCGCGTCGTCGAAGTCTTCGTCCTCGTGGATGTGGAGATAGCGGACCTCGTCGTGCTTGGAGGCAACCGGCGGCACCGGATCGAGCGCGGCACCGCGAAAGAACCCCACCTTCACGTATCGCGTAAAGCAATGAAAGCTGAGGAACCATGCGCCGATTTCCATCCCGTAGAAGGGCGAGTTCCAGCGCACGGCCTTCTGTACTTCGGGAACGGTCGTGCCGATCAGCGTGTCCAGACGCCGCCCGACGTCGCGCTTCCAGCCCGGCATCGCGGCGATGTAGTCCTGCACCGGCTTGTCGCCGTCGCCCTTCGGGATTTGCGGATTGCCGCCCGACAGAAGCTTCGGCTTGGAGGTCTTCGCCATCTGCCGCTCACCTTGGCTCAGGCGGCCGCCGCAAATAGGGCAGCGCGAACATGTAGAGCCCGGTCGGCAGCAGCAGGAACAGTGGGCCCAGCGCCAGCAGGTAGACCCAGAACGGCGGCTCGATGGCCATCGCCGCGACGATCGCATTGACGACGAACCCGGCCGTGAAGGCGACCGAGAGCCAGCGGTGCGACTGGCGTATCGAGTTGCTCAGGTTCATGCTTGTTTCTCCGTGTCGGACGGTCCGCTTCGGCCCGGATCCTGGTTGGGTCCGTCCAGCATGCGCTCCATCGCATCGAGGTATCGCGGCCAGCCGACGCTGGCGCCGCGGAAATAGGGTTCCTGGT
This sequence comes from Rhizobiaceae bacterium, assembly GCA_023953775.1. Taxonomy (GTDB): domain Bacteria; phylum Pseudomonadota; class Alphaproteobacteria; order Rhizobiales; family Rhizobiaceae; genus JAMLJD01. The sequence goes on from JAMLJD010000001.1 coordinate 76,181, forward strand.
CGGTGCGGAAGCCGGCCTGTTCCATACGCAGGCGGGTTCCCCTCGCCGTCGGCGTCAGCGTCCAGGTGACCACGCTTCTCAGGTCTTTCGTGTCCCAGCTGTAGGATAGCGAGCGGTTCGGCTCGATCTCCCGGACCTCGCAGTCGACACGGCCCCAGTCCGCGCTCATCGTGAACCGCCGGCCCGGCTCCGCCTCGAAGGTCGTGGTCATCAGCCACTCGCCGATCAGATGCGGCAGCGTCAGCGCGCGCCAGATCCGGTCCGGCGGATGCGTCAGTTCCCGCTCTACGATCACCGAGCGCGTTGCGTTGTCGGCCGCCGTCATTGGTCCATCCGGTCGAGCAGGTTTTCGAGCGCGTCGAAGCGGCGCTGCCAGAAGCCGGCCATCTCCTGTGTCCAGTCCGCAAGCGGCGACAGCGCCTCGACACGCGCGCCGTAATGGATGTTCCGGCCGTCCTGGCGTCCGTGGATCAGGCCCGCGCGCTTCAGCACCGCGAGGTGCTTCGACACCGCCGGTTGCGAAACCCCCGACCCCGACGTCAACGCGCCGACGGTCTGATCGCCGTCGCGGCACAGCCGCTCGAACAGCGCCAGCCGGGTCGGATCCCCGAGCGCCCTGAACAGAATGTCTGGCGGCTGATCCATGCTTACCCATAGCCTGTTGGTTATGGAAATCCTATAACCATTCAGCTATGGGTCAGTCAACCCGGCGGCTGCCCTCAGCCGAGCGACGTCAGCCGCGAGCCGCGCAGCATGCCGTTTTCCTCGAGCACCGGGTAGGCGATCGAGGCGAGCAGCGAGTTGATCTGCTTGAGGTCGCGTATCGTGTCGAGATGGATCGAGCTGGTCTCGACGCTCTGTTCCGTGCCGACCCGCAGTCGCCCGAAATGGCGCTCGCTCATCACCTTCTCGAGTTCGCGCAGCCGCTCCTTCTCCTGCATCAGCCGGAAGGCGGTGTCGCGGTTCCGGCTTACCAGCACGTTGAAGGCCAGCCGCGCGTTGGACAGGACACAGCCGTGGAAATCGCGCAGCTCCGTCCATCCCTCATTGGTGAACGCCAGCCGCCGGTCGCGCTTCTTCTGCACCTGTACCAGAAGGTTGCGCACCACGATGTCGCCGACCTGTTCGAGCTTGACGCAGGCGCCGAGCAGTTCCTGGCAGCGCAGGGCCTCCGCCTCCGTCATGCCGCGCGTCGTGATCTTCGCGAGATAGAGCTTGATCGCCGCGTGCCGCCGGTCGACACGGTCATCGAGGGCGGCCAGCGCCGATATCTCGGTCTTCTCGGCCTTTTCGTAGAGGCCGATCACGTCGGTCAGCATGCGTTCGATGATCTCGCAGATCGCCACCGTTTCGCGGGTCGCATTGGCGAGCGCCAGCGACGGCGTGTCGAGCACGCTGTGGTCGAGTGCGCTGACTTCCGAAAGCGCAATGGCCTGCTCTGCGGTCGGTTCGTCGGCGGGCAATACCGAGCGAATTGCCCTGTACACCGGCCCGGCAAGGAAAAGCCCGACAAGCGCCAGCGCGATGTTGAAGGCGAGATGCCCGTGGATGATCTGCGTCGGCGCGTCGTGTCCCAGCACGGCCACCGGTGGCGAGGCCAGCATGAAACAGCCAAGCGCCACGACCGCACCAGCCCCGCGTATCGCCAGATTGCCGAGCGGGACGGCCCGCCCGGCTGGCCGCATCGAGCGCGAAAGCATCGCCGCGATCAGCGCGCCGCCGAGATTGGCGCCAAGCATCATCACGATGCCGAGTTCGGCCGGCATCAGACCGCGGCTGGCCAGCGCGGCGATCAGCAGGATCGCCGCGACGCTCGAGTGGAACAGCCACGTCGTCACCGCCGCGATCAGGAAGGCCGTCACCGGATCGCCCGACAGGTAGTTGACGATGACCGGCAGCAATTCGCTGCCCCGCAGCGGCTCCGACGCCTCGCCGATCAGCCGCAGCGACAAAAGCAAAAGCCCGATGCCGACGATGATCCGCCCGGCCTGCCGCCAGCCGCGCCGTTCGGTGGACAGGAAGATCGCGGTGCCGGCGAAAAGGCTGATCGGCACGAGAATCTCGAGATCGAAGCTCAACAGCCGCACGACCAGCGCCGAGCCGACATCCGCGCCGAGCACCGCCACCAGGGCAGACGCACCGCCGACGAAGCCGGAACCGGCGAACGAGCCGACCAGCAGGCTCACCGCCGTGGCACTCTGCAACGCGACGGCAAGGCCGAGGCCGGCCAGCAGCGCCCCGACCGGATTGCCGAGCGTCTTGCGCAGCCCGTCGCCCAGCGTGTCGCCGAAAGCCCGTTCCACGCCGGTTCGCACCATCCGCGTCGCCCACAGGAGCAGGGCCACGGCACCGGCAAGATGAAGCAGGACCAGCGTACCGGTCATGGCCGGCCCGTTCCCGATATGGTGATTCTCGAATGCAACATGATCGATAGATAGCTGGAAACCCGCGGATTTCCAAAGGATTTCGTATTAGCCGGGTAATGAAATTCAAGGCCCCTGCGCAGAATGTGCGATGCTTTTGGCGGATACCCTAGGGCGGCCTCTATCTCGACCTCTCGCGCATGTAATGCTTCAGAACCGCGTTGATACGAGTCTGATAGCCCTTGCCTTGCGCCTTGAAGAAATCGACCACGTCCTTGTCGAGACGGATTGAGATTGCCTGCTTCTCCGACGGCTGCACGATCTCCGCGTTCGACCAGTCAATGTCGAGCAAATCGGACCAGTCGGGATCGCTACGCATCTGCGTTTCGATCTCCGCATCAGAAACTGTGTCGAGACGATCCCAATCCGTCTTGGTCTCGCCGCGCGCCACACGCTCACGAATCTCGCTCGCCGAATACTTGGCGAAATTTTTTCTGCTCATAACTGCGTGCCGGTCTCGCCGATATTATGCGGCAGCGGGAATCCCGCAGCGTATAAGCAACTGCGATGATACGTCGGGTTGCCTCACATATCGCCAGAATCCGAGCTTCTCCGTTTCTGTCTGATTGTTGCTCAAGGTGCGGTCGAAGCAATGCTTCGGCTGCGTCGGCAAAGTCGATACCGTGTTTCTCGATATTGCTTAAGCGTTTGGCATCATCCCACTCGAATTCAGCAAACATGACTTCGGTCGCTGAGCGCATTCTCTCAATCCATCTTCAACTGATGATGGCGATCCGCTCACCGCAATCTTGAATTTCACACATCTGTATATACACCTGTATTGGTTGAATTGCAATCGCCTCGTTGCGCCCGACGTCGCATATCGCCCCCGTTGCCATTCATGCTTATATGAAGGTCCGAACTCCCAGCCCGGCCGGACCATGCGCTTTTCCGATTCCTTCCTCACCGAGATACGCGACCGCGTGCCGATATCGTCGCTCATCGGCGGCCGCGTGACGTGGGACCGGCGCAAGACCAACGCCTCGCGCGGCGACTGGTGGGCCTGCTGCCCCTTCCATGGCGAGAACACGCCGAGCTTTCACTGCGAGGACCGCAAGGGCCGCTACCACTGCTTCGGCTGCGGCGTGTCGGGCGACCATTTCCGCTTCCTGATGGAGCTCGACGGGCTCGGCTTCCCAGAGGCCGTCGAGCGCATTGCCGACATGGCCGGCGTGCCCATGCCCGCGCGCGATCCCGAGAGCGAGAAGCGCGAGAAGGAACGCGCCAGCCTCCACGACGTCATGGAACTCGCCACCCGATTCTTCCAGGACGCGCTCCAGTCGTCCGGTGGCGCGAAGGCTCGCTCCTATCTGCGCGAGCGCGGCATCACCTCGGCAACCCAGCAGGCGTTCCGCCTCGGTTTCGCGCCTGACAGCCGCAACGCGCTCAAACAGCATTTGTCCGACAAGGGCGTCGACAAGGCGCAGATCGAGGCCTGCGGTCTGGTCGTCTTCGGCCCCGACATCGCCGTCTCCTACGACCGCTTCCGCGACCGGGTCATCTTCCCGATCGAGGATTCGCGCGGCCGCGTCATCGCCTTCGGCGGGCGCGCGCTCTCGCCCGAGGTGCCGGCCAAATACATCAACTCGTCCGACACCGAGCTCTTCCACAAGGGCAACGTGCTCTACAATCTCGCCCGCGCCCGCAAGGCCCGCGGCAAGGACGGCACGGTCATCGCCGTCGAAGGCTACATGGACGTCATCGCGCTCGCCCAGGCCGGCATCGAAAACGCCGTAGCCCCGCTCGGCACCGCGCTCACGGAAAACCAGCTCGAGCTACTGTGGCGCATGGCCGGCGAGCCGGTGCTGTGCTTCGACGGCGACCAGGCCGGCCTGCGTGCTGCCTGGCGCGCCGCCGACCTCGCACTGCCGCTCATCGGGGCCGGCCGCACGCTGCGCTTCGCGATCCTGCCCGAGGGCCAGGACCCGGACGACATCGTGCGCTCGTCCGGCGCCGTCGCCTTCAACGAGGTACTGGCCGATGCCCGTCCGCTGGCCGATCTCCTGTGGTCGCGCGAGACCTCCGGCGCCGTGCTCGACACGCCGGAACGCCGCGCCGAGCTGGAAGGCAGGCTGCGCGAGCTCGTATCGCGCATCCGCGACGAGAATGTCCGCCGCCACTACCAGCAGGAGATGCGCGAGCGCGCCAACGCGTTTTTCGGCGCCGCGCGCGGCAACGGCCGGCCCCGCGATACCAATCGCCCGGGCGCGCCCCGCACCGGCATCGCCGCCGGACGCCTCGCCGTCTCGGAAAGCCTCGCCCGCTCCGCCCTCGTCAGGTCGAGCGGCGGCGTCATGCCGCTGCGCGAGACGGCGCTCGTGATGACCCTGCTCAACCACCCGATGCTGCTCGACGAATATTTCGACACGGTCGAGCGTCTCGACCTGCAGCATCCCGAGCTGGCGCGGCTGCATGCGCTGCTGGTCGATGCCTTCGCGCACCACGAGGCGGGCGACCGCGACGCCCTGCGCACGCGCATCGCCGCCGCGGGGCTTGCCGAGAGCTATGACCGCGCGGCCCTGCTGTTGCGCCGGGCGCGGCTGTGGACCGCGTTCGAGGATGCCGCCCTCGACGATGCGCGCGACGCATTCCTCCAGGCGCTCCACTTGCACCGCTCCGCCCACGCTCTACATAAGGAGCTCCGGGCGGCCGAGGCGGCGCTCGCGACCGACCCAACCGAAGAGAACTACCTGCACCTCGTCGAAATTCAGGCCCAGTTTCGCGATGTACAGGCAACCGAGGCGCTGATCGAAGGCTTCGGTGTCCAGTCCGGGCGGGCCGGACGGGAATAGGATCGGGTCGGCGGAAGGGCGTTCGGCCTTCAAATGATTCGCTTTTTTGACGCGAATCGTATGAGAGGCGCTTGACCTTCCGTGAAAAGGACGGAATCAGGTTCGATTCGAACAGGAAGCAGGCTGAGACGTGCGGGCCCTGCCCCGCGCCGTATTGGGACGGAACACAGCACTGGCGTTGGACGGGTGGGCATGCCGCCTTATATGTCAGGGTTAATCGGCCTTTAACGCCGGAACGGTTACTCGCTTGATGCGTACAACCGCTTCATGGCCTTGGGCCGCAACGGGCTTTCGCAAAGCCGCGTCCTCGTGGAGATAAGAAAAGCATGGCGACGAAAGAAAAGGAAGAGGTCGAGACCGAGCGCGAGGCGACCACCGACGGCCCCCTGCTCGACCTTTCCGACGACGCGGTCAAGAAGATGATCAAGGCCGCCAAGAAGCGCGGCTTCGTGACCATGGACGAGCTCAACGCCGTCCTGCCTTCCGAGGAAGTCACCTCCGAGCAGATCGAGGATACGATGGCGATGCTGTCCGACATGGGCATCAACGTCGTCGAGGATGACGAGCAGGGCGAGGACAACGACACCAGCAACGATGCGGAAGAGGAAGCCAACGAGCTCGCCGAGCAGACCGGCACCGCCGTCGCCGCCGTCGCCAAGAAGGAACCGACCGACCGCACCGACGATCCGGTCCGCATGTATCTGCGCGAGATGGGTTCGGTCGAGCTCCTGTCGCGCGAGGGCGAAATCGCCATCGCCAAGCGCATCGAGGCCGGCCGCGAGACCATGATCGCCGGCCTGTGCGAGAGCCCGCTGACCTTCCAGGCCATCATCATCTGGCGCGACGAGCTCAACGAGGCAAAGATCCTGCTGCGCGAGATCATCGACCTCGAAAGCACCTATGCCGGTCCCGAGGCCAAGCAGGCTCCGGCCGTCGCGCGCCCGGACGAGGAAGAGAAGCAATCCTCCGATGACAAGTCCCGCCGCTCCCGCGACGAGGATGACATCACCAATGTCGGCGGCGAGAGCCAGCAGGAGGAAGAGGACGACGAGGACGACGAGGCCAACCTGTCGCTCGCCGCGATGGAGGCCGAGCTTCGTCCGCAGGTGATGGAGACGCTCGACGTCATCGCCGACACCTACAAGAAGCTGCGCAAGCTGCAGGACCAGCAGGTCGAGAACCGCCTCGCGGCGTCCGGCACGCTGTCGCCGTCCCAGGAGCGCCGCTACAAGGAGCTGAAGGAACAGCTCATCACGGCGGTGAAGTCGCTGTCGCTCAACAATGCCCGCATCGAGGCCCTGGTCGAGCAGCTTTACGACATCAACAAGCGCCTGGTGCAGAACGAGGGCCGCCTGCTCCGCCTCGCCGAGAGCTACGGCGTGCGCCGCGAGGAGTTCCTCAAGGAATACCAGGGGTCGGAGCTCGACCCCAACTGGGTCAAGCGCATCGCCAACCTGACCAGCCGCGGCTGGAAGGAGTTCACCAAGAACGAGAAGGACAACATCCGCTCGATCCGCTCCGAGATCCAGAACCTCGCCACCGAGACGGCGATCTCGATCCTCGAGTTCCGCCGCATCGTCAATCAGGTGCAGAAGGGCGAGCGCGAGGCGGCCATCGCCAAGAAGGAGATGGTTGAGGCCAATCTGCGCCTCGTCATCTCGATCGCCAAGAAGTACACGAACCGCGGCCTGCAATTCCTTGATTTGATTCAGGAAGGCAATATCGGCCTGATGAAGGCGGTCGACAAGTTCGAGTACCGTCGCGGCTACAAGTTCTCGACCTACGCGACATGGTGGATCCGCCAGGCGATCACCCGCTCGATCGCCGACCAGGCGCGCACGATCCGCATCCCGGTCCACATGATCGAGACGATCAACAAGATCGTCCGCACCTCGCGCCAGATGCTGCACGAGATCGGCCGCGAGCCGACGCCGGAGGAACTGGCCGAGAAGCTGGCCATGCCGCTGGAGAAGGTCCGCAAGGTCCTCAAGATCGCCAAGGAGCCGATCAGCCTCGAGACGCCGGTCGGCGACGAGGAGGATTCGCATCTCGGCGATTTCATCGAGGACAAGAACGCCATCCTGCCGATCGACGCGGCCATCCAGGCCAATCTGCGCGAGACGACGACCCGCGTGCTGGCCTCGCTGACCCCGCGTGAGGAGCGCGTTCTGCGCATGCGCTTCGGCATCGGCATGAACACCGATCACACACTCGAGGAAGTCGGCCAGCAGTTCTCGGTCACCCGCGAGCGCATCCGCCAGATCGAGGCCAAGGCGCTCAGGAAGCTCAAGCACCCGAGCCGCTCGCGCAAGCTGCGCTCGTTCCTCGACAGCTAGGCGCGACGCCGGCTTGTCCGGTTGATCAGACTCCAGAAACGCGAAAGCCCGGCCAACGGCCGGGCTTTTTATTGTCTCGATGCTATTTGTGTCCGTCAACGGCTGCGGGGAAATGCACAGATCGGCGCTCGCCGATCCCGGCCCTGCGGTCGCCCGGGCTTACTCCTGCGAGGCAGCGATTTCGCCGACGGATTCGCCTGCCGCCGGTCCCTTGCCGCCGGGACCGCCGGCATTGGCCTTGTCGCCCGCCCCGGGGCCGACATCATCGTGCGCGCTCGGCCGGCGGATGTCAGGTGCTGCTTCCATGACCAGCGGCATCAACCCCTCGCCGCCGCCATCGACGATCTCGAAGAACTGCCGCCGCATCCGCGGTTCCCAGAACTTGTTGATGTGCTCGGCCACGCCTGCAACGCCTTCGTCATGCGGCTTGGACTGGAAGAAGGTTCCGATCTGGTTCGCCATACGGGTAAGCTTGGCGTAGGGGTCGAAGGGTTCGTCATGCGACATGGGTTTTCGCCTCCCGGGTGATGCGGTCGGGCCGCGTGAAGATGTCGAATTCCTCGCCGCGCACCAGCGCGATAAGCGTCATCCCCGCCTCGTCGGCCTGCCGGATGGCAAGCGCGGTCGGGGCCGACACGGCGATGATGACCGGCGAGCCGATCGCCGCCGTCTTCTGGATCAGTTCCACCGACACGCGCGACGTCATCACCACCGCGCCCGTGCCGCCGCCGACGCCTGCTCGCGCCAGCGCGCCGGCGAGCTTGTCGAGCGCATTGTGGCGGCCGACATCCTCGCGTGCCGCGACAATGCCGGTGCCGGGCATGTAGAAGCCGGCGGCGTGCACCGCCCCGGTTTCCGCATGCAGGGTCTGGTGTCGCGCCAGAAGCTCCACCGACCGCCCCACATCGGCCTCGTCGAGCGCGAGACCGGTTTCGGCGACCGGCGCCACCGCGCGCATCGCCTCGTCAATCGATTCGATGCCGCACAGCCCGCAGCCCACCGGCCCCGCCAGGTGGCGACGGCGCGCCTGGAAGCGATCGTCCGCAGCGTCCTTCAGCCGGATCTGGATATCGACCCCCGCGCCCGCCTCTTCGATATCGATTCCGGCAATCTCCCCGGCGGAACCGACGATGCCCTCGGTCAGCGAGAAGCCGAGCGCGAAATCCTCGAGGTCGGCCGGTGTCGCCATCATCACCGCATGCGTGGTGCCGCCATAGGACAGCGCGACCGGCACCTCCTCCGGCACCGCGCGCGCGGCCGAATTCATTCCGCCGGACCGGCGGGCAAGGCGCTTGACGGAGGTGACGGGCGGACGGCTCATGAGGAACCTACTCCGCCGCCTCCAGCGGGGCGATGCGGCGGCTCAGGCGTGCCTGCTCCTCATACTCGACCTGCCATTCGCTCGGTCCGTTCGACGGCGCGACCTGCACCGCCGTCACCTTGTATTCGGGGCAGTTGGTGGCCCAGTCGGAGAAGTCAGTGGTGATCACGTTGGCCTGCGTGTCGGGGTGGTGGAAGGTCGTGTAGACCACGCCTGGCGCCACGCGATCGGTGATCAGCGCGCGCAGCGTCGTCTCGCCGGCGCGGCTTGCCAGCCGCACCCAGTCGCCGTCGCGGATACCGCGCTGCTCGGCGTCGTGCGGGTGGATTTCCAGCCGGTCCTCGGCATGCCACACCACGTTCTCCGTGCGCCGCGTCTGCGCGCCGACATTGTACTGCGACAGGATGCGCCCGGTGGTCAGAAGCAGCGGGAAGCGCGGCCCCGTCTTCTCGTCGGTCGCGACATATTCGGTGCGGATGAACTTGCCCTTACCGCGCACGAAGCCATCGACATGCATGATCGGCGTGCCGTGCGGAGCTTTGTCGTTGCAGGGCCACTGCACCGAGCCTTCGCGCTCGAGAAGGTCGTAGGAGACGAGCTGGAACGACGGCGTCGTCTTCGCGATTTCGTCCATGATCTGGGAAGGATGCGTGTAGTTCCAAGAAAGCCCGAGCGCATTGGCCAGAAGCTGCGTCACCTCCCAGTCGGCATAGCCGTTCTTCGGCGCCATCACCTTGCGCACGCGGTTGATGCGGCGCTCGGCATTGGTGAACGTCCCGTCCTTCTCGAGGAAGGTCGAGCCCGGCAGGAAGACATGCGCGTAGTTGGCGGTCTCGTTGAGGAACAGGTCGTGCACCACGACGCATTCCATCGCGGCGAGGCCGGCCGACACGTGCTTGGTGTCGGGATCCGACTGCAGGATGTCCTCGCCCTGGATGTAGATGCCCTTGAACGACCCTTCCACCGCAGCGTCGAGCATGTTCGGGATGCGCAGCCCCGGCTCGTTGTCGAGCTTGGTGTTCCACAGGCTCTCGTAGATCTCGCGCACCGCGTCGCCAGAGATGTGGCGGTAGCCGGGAAGCTCGTGCGGGAACGAGCCCATGTCGCACGAGCCCTGCACGTTGTTCTGGCCGCGCAGCGGGTTCACGCCGACGCCGCGCCGGCCGATATTGCCGGTCGCCATCGCCAGGTTGGCGATCGCGATGACGGTGGTCGAGCCCTGGCTGTGCTCGGTCACCCCGAGCCCGTAATAGATCGCGCCGTTGCCGCCGGTCGCGTAGAGCCTTGCCGCCTGCCGGATCGTCTCGGCCGGCACGCCGGAGAGCTTCTCGACCTCTTCGGGGCTGTTGCGCTCCTCGGCGACGAACGCCGCCCAGTCCTCGAACTCGGACCAGTCGCAGCGCTCGCGGATGAAGGCCTCGTCGAACAGGCCCTCGGTCACGATCACATGCGCGAGCGACGTCACCACCGCGACGTTCGTGCCGGGCTTCAGCGGCAGGTGATGGGTTGCCCTGGCATGGACGGAATCCACCGTCTCGGTCTCGCGCGGATCGAGCACGATCAACTTCGCACCCTGGCGGATGCGCTTCTTCATCCGCGAGGCGAACACCGGATGCGCCGCGGACGGGTTGGCGCCGATCACCATGATGACGTCGCTCTCCTCGACCGAATCGAAGTCCTGCGTTCCCGCCGAGGTGCCGTAGGTCTGGCCGAGCCCGTAGCCGGTCGGCGAATGGCAGACGCGCGCGCAGGTGTCGACATTGTTGTTGCCGAAGCCCTGCCGCACCAGCTTCTGGACGAGATAGGTCTCCTCATTGGTGCAGCGCGACGAGGTGATGCCGCCGACCGCACCCTTGCCGTACTGGTACTGGATGCGCCGGAACTCGCTCGCAATATGCGCGAACGCCTCGTCCCAGCTTACCTCGCGCCACGGATCGGTGACCTTCTCGCGCACCATCGGGTTGAGGATGCGGTCCTTGTGGGTGGCATAGCCGTAGGCGAAGCGGCCCTTGACGCAGGAATGGCCGCGATTGGCCTTGCCGTCCTTGTAAGGCATCATGCGCACCAGCTCGTCGCCGCGCATCTCGGCCTTGAACGAGCAGCCGACGCCGCAATAGGCGCAGGTCGTCACAACCGAATGCTCCGGCTGGCCGATCTCGATCACCGATTTCTCGCGCAGCGTCGCTGTCGGGCAGGCCTGCACGCAGGCGCCGCAGGAGACGCATTCGGACTCGATGAAGGGCTGGTGCATGCCGGCCGACACCCGGCTTTCGAAGCCGCGGCCCTCGATCGTCAGCGCGAAGGTGCCCTGCACCTCCTCGCAGGCGCGCACGCAGCGCGAGCACACGATGCATTTCGAGGCGTCGTAGGTGAAGTACGGGTTCGACTCGTCCTTCGGCATCCAGCGGAAATTCTCCGCGCCGTCGGTGCGGTCCTTGGCGAAGACGTGGTTCTCGCCGTCATAGCCGTAGCGCACGTCCCGCAGGCCAACCACGCCGGCCATGTCCTGCAATTCGCAGTCGCCATTGGCCGCGCAGGTCAGGCAGTCGAGCGGGTGGTCGGAGATGTAGAGCTCCATCACGCCGCGGCGAATGTCCTTCAGGCGGCCGGTCTGGGTCTTCACCACCATGCCCGGCGCGACCGGCGTCGTGCACGACGCCGGCGTTCCCGCGCGTCCCTCGATCTCGACCAGGCAGAGCCGGCACGAGCCGAAGGCGTCGACCATGTCGGTTGCGCAGAGCTTCGGCACCTTGATGCCCGCCTCCATCGAGGCGCGCATGATCGAGGTCCCCTCGGGCACCGAGACCTCGAAGCCGTCGATCGTCAGCGTGACCTGCTTCTCGGCTTTCGAAGCCGGCGTGCCGTAGTCGATTTCGGTGATGAGACCCATCAGAAGGCTCCCTTGAAATGTTTGCAAAGTGGCGCGCCGTAGAGCATCAGCGTCCCTCCTCCGCCAGCGTGTGCGCGACGAGTGCGTTTGCGTGCCCATGGCCAAGGCCGTGCTCGGCCTTGAGCCAGTTGACGATTTCCATGTGTTTCAAACTGGCCTTGTCGCGAATAAGGGACTTCCAATGGTCGATCGGCTGCCCATAGGTCTTCTCGATCGATGGGAAATACGAGGCCGGGCCTTTCACCTTTTCCGTCATTCCGCCGCCTCCCGCACCGGCTTCGGTGCAAAATCCTGCGGGAAATGGTTGATCGCGCTCATCACCGGATAGGGCGTGAACCCGCCCAGCGCGCAGAGCGAGCCGAACTTCATCGTGTTGCAGAGGTCGGTGACGAGCGCGAGGTTCTTCTCCGGCTCGATGCCGGCGCCCACCTTGTCGAGCGTCTCGACGCCGCGCGTTGAGCCGATCCTGCACGGCGTGCACTTGCCGCAGCTTTCGATGGCGCAGAATTCCATCGCGAAGCGGGCCTGTTTCAGCATGTCGGCCGTATCGTCGAACACCACGATGCCGGCATGGCCGATCAGCCCGTCCTTCGCCGCGAACGCCTCGTAGTCGAACGGCGTGTCGAACAGCGCGCGCGGGAAATAGGCGCCGAGCGGCCCGCCGACCTGCACCGCCTTGACCGGCCGCCCGCTCGCCGTGCCGCCGCCGATATCCTCGACGATCTCGCCCAGCGTCATGCCGAAGGCGGCCTCGAACAGCCCGCCATGCTTGACGTTGCCGGCGATCTGGATCGGGATCGTGCCGCGCGAGCGGCCCATGCCGAAATCGCGGTAGAAGGCCGCGCCCTTGTCCATGATCACCGGCACGGAGGCGAGCGAAATCACGTTGTTGACCACGGTCGGCTTGCCGAACAGGCCCTCGATGGCCGGCAGCGGCGGCTTGGCGCGCACGACGCCGCGCTTGCCTTCGAGCGAATTGAGCAGCGACGTCTCCTCGCCGCAGACATAGGCACCCGCGCCGACCCGCACCTCGATGTCGAAGGCGTTGGGCGAACCGAGCACCGTCGCGCCGAGCATTCCATGGTCGCGCGCGGCGGCGATGGCCTTGTTCATCACCGCGATCGCATGCGGATATTCGGAGCGGATGTAGACGTAGCCCTTCGTCGCCCCTGTCGCGATGCCGGCGATCGCCATGCCTTCGATCAGCACGAGCGGATCGCCTTCCATGATCATCCTGTCGGCGAAGGTACCGCTGTCGCCTTCATCGGCGTTGCAGACGATGTATTTGCGCGCACCCGGCGTATCGAGCACTGTCTTCCACTTGATGCCGGTCGGAAAGCCTGCCCCGCCGCGTCCGCGCAGGCCCGAATCCGTCACTTGCCCGACGATCTCGGCCGGCGTCATCGCCACGGCCTTCCTCAGGCCGGCGAGGCCGCCATGGGCTTCATAGTCTTCGATCGACAGCGGATCGATGACGCCGCAACGCGCGAAGGTCAGCCGGGTCTGCTTCGCGAAAAACGGCACCTGCTCGGGATCGCCGATCCGCTTCGCATGGTCGCCGCCGTCCAGCATGCCGCCGTCGAGCAGCGATGCGACGTCGGCGGGCTTCACCGGCCCATAGGCGATCCGGCCGTTCGCGGTCGCGACCTCGACCATCGGCTCCAGCCAGTACATGCCGCGCGAACCGTTGCGCACGATCTTCGCATCGATGCCGCGCGCGTCGATCGCGCTCCGGATCGCCTTCGCCACCTTGTCGGCGCCCAGCGCCACCGCGCCGGAATCCCCGGGGATGAAGACGATCGTTGTCATCTCCGCACCTCCGCCACGATCTCCTCGATCGCTTCGTCGTCGACGCGTCCGATCACCTGCCCGTCCAGCATCACGGCGGGCGCGCAGGCGCACAGGCCGAGGCAATAGACCGGCTCGATCGTCACCGAGCCGTCCTTCGCCGTCTCGTGAAGGCCGGCGCCGAGCAGGTCGCTCAGCCGCGCCGCCACCTCGTCCGAGCCCATCGACTGGCAGGCCTCGGCCTGGCAGATCTTGAGCACGTGCCGGCCGGCGGGCTCGCGCCGGTAGTCGTGATAGAAGCTGACGACGCCATGCACTTCGGCGTTCGACATGTTGAGCGCGTCGGCGATCACCGGCAACGCCTCGACGGGCACATGCCCGAACTCTTCCTGCACGCCGTAAAGAATCGGAAGCAGTGGTCCCTCGAGACCCTTCAATCCGTCGACGATCGCCGCGGTTCTTTCAGCGACTTGGGTACTTTGCGCCTGCATCGGTGCAGCGCCCTCCCTGAATCAACTTCTGCGCTTCACGCGCTAAGCGCTTATGAAAACAGACGAAACAGCCCGATTCAATAAAGCAGTTTCGTCGTTTGATAGATAACTTCTATCAAGCGCGTCCTCAGCGATGAATACGCCCCGAGCTGCCGCCCAAATCGTCTGCCAGCGCCATCGCTTCGTCCAGAAGCGCCGCGACGAGCGGCGTGTGCGGCTCGCGCCTTGCTGCGACAAGCCCGACGAGATGACGCGCGTCCGGCTCGACGATCGGGATCGCCCGGATCGGCTCGGAGAAGCCGAAGGTCTCGGCAAGGTTCAACGGCATGATCGACGACCACTTGCCGGTCCGGATGTGGCTGAACAGCACGATCATCGAGTTTGATTCCAGCGTCGGTCGCGCGGCCGTGCCCGCCTCCTCCAGATGCTGGTTGATGATCCGCCGGTTCTGCATGTCGGGCGTCAGCAGGCAAAGCGGTATCGTCGCGACCTCGGCCCAGCTTACCGTCGGCCTGTCGGCGAACTCGTTGCCGGCAGCTGTGATGAGCTGGTAGCGCTCCGAGTAGAGAGGCACGCTCGTCACCTGGCCGAGCGGTTCGTTGTCGAGATAGGTGATGCCGGCATCGATCTCGAAATTGCCCAGCAGCGACAACACTTCGATCGACGTCCGCGACAGGATCGAGAAGGTGACGCCCGGATGCTTCTCGCGAAACGGCGTCGTCAGGCGCGGCGTCATGGCGAGTGCTGTTGGTATAGCCGCGATCCGGACATGGCCCGACAGGCCGTACCGCGCCGCCTTCATCTCCTCGCGCATGGTACGCGCGTCTCCGGCGATCCGGCGCGCCCATTCGAGCACGCGCTCTCCTTCCGGTGTCAGCCCCTGGAAGCGCGAGCCGCGCTGCACCAGCATCACCCCGAGCTGGTCCTCGAGCTGTTTGATCGCGGCCGAAAGCGTCGGCTGGGTGATGCCGAGTTCCTCCGCCGCCCGGCCGAAATGTCGGGCGCGCGCCAGCGCGATGAAAAACTCGAGCTTGTCGATCATCCCGGGACGCTAGACGCTGCGACGTCCGCTTTCCAGCGCATCGGCACGCAATCCGCCTGCGCATTGCGCCGCAGGCGGCCCCCTCGTCTTGGTTCGCCGTGCGATTTGCACTATTTGAGGCTCGTCCCAAGCTGAAAGTCTTCCCCCATGACCGTTACGAAGGATGCCGTTCTCGACAAGCTGAGAACCGTGAAGGGCCCCGATTTCGAAGGCGACGTCGTCTCGCTCGGGCTGGTGTCGGACATTTTCATCGCCGACGCAAAAGTCTTCTTCTCGATCACCGTCCCCGCAGACCGCGCCCAGCAGCTCGAGCCGCTGCGCGCCGCGGCAGAGCGGGCGGTGAAGGATATTCCCGGCGTCGCCGGCGCGGTGGTGGCGCTCACCGCCGAGAAGAAGGGCGGCGGCATGGAAGCGGCCCCGCCTCGGCCCGCCCCGAAGCAGGCCGCGCCACGGCCCGCGGCGCCGCAGGCGCCTGCAGGTCCCCGCGCCGGCAAGCGCGGCGTGCCCGGCATCGAATCGATCATTGCCGTCGCGTCCGGCAAGGGCGGGGTCGGCAAGTCGACCACGGCGGTCAATCTCGCGCTCGCGCTTCACGCGGCCGGCAAGCGCGTCGGCATCCTCGACGCGGACATCTACGGCCCCTCCCTGCCCCGCCTGCTCGGCCTTTCCGGCAAACCGGAAACGGTCGACGGCAAGGTGCTGAAGCCGATGGAGCGCTACGGCGTCAAGGCGATGTCGATGGGCTTCCTCGTGGAAGAAGACACGCCGATGATCTGGCGCGGTCCGATGGTCATGTCGGCCCTGACGCAGCTCCTGCGCGAGGTCGCATGGGGCGAACTCGACATTCTGGTCGTCGACATGCCGCCCGGCACCGGCGACGCACAGCTCACCATGGCGCAGCAGGTGCCGCTCGCCGGAGCGGTCATCGTCTCGACGCCGCAGGACCTCGCGCTGATCGACGCCCGCAAGGGGCTCAACATGTTCAGGCGCGTGGACGTGCCGGTCCTCGGCATCGTCGAGAACATGAGCTATTTCGTCGCTCCGGACACCGGCAAGCGCTACGACATTTTCGGCAATGGCGGTGCCGAGCGCGAGGCGGAGCGGCTCGGCGTTCCCTTCCTCGGCGCCGTTCCGCTGACGATGGAAGTGCGCGAGACCTCGGATGCCGGCACGCCGGTCGTCGCGACGGCGCCCGACGGCCCCCAGGCACGGGTCTATCGCGATATCGCCGGCAAGGTGCTCGCCGCCATGGCCGACCAGCATGCGGAAGCGCCGTCGATCCTGTTCGAATAGGCGCATGGCGTGATAATTCAGGTTTGAACAAAGGCGGGGCGCGTGTCAGACTTGCAGCCCTGCGAGGGAGGGACGATGATGAGTGGCGAAATGGTGCTTCACGACAGGCGCGACGGCTATTCGATCGTTACTCTCAACCGTCCCGACCGTCTCAACGCATTCAACGAGGCCCAGCATCGCGAATTGCGTGCGATCCTCGAAGCCTGCGCGGCGGACGATGATTGCGGCGCCGTCATCCTGACCGGTGCCGGCCGTGGCTTCTGCGCCGGCCAGGACCTGTCCGACCGCGATCCGACGATCTCCGGCGAGCGCCCCGATCTCGGCCTGACGCTCGAAACCTTCTACAATCCGCTGGTCCGGATGATCCGTGGCATGAAGAAGCCGGTCATCTGCGCCGTCAACGGTGTCGCGGCGGGTGCCGGCGCGAATATCGCCCTTGCCTGCGATATCGTCATCGCTGCAAAGTCCGCCAAATTCATCCAGGCCTTCTCCAAAATCGCGCTGATCCCCGATGCGGGCGGCACCTACTGGCTGACCCGCCTCGTCGGCGAGGCCCGCGCCAAGGCGCTTGCGCTCACCGCCCATCCCCTGTCGGCCGAAGACGCCGCCCAATGGGGCCTGATCTGGCGCGCGGTGCCCGACGAGGAACTGATGGCGGAAGCCGAGAAGCTCGCGGCCGGCTTCGCCGCCGGACCGACCGCGGCCTATGCGTTGACCAAGGAAGTCATCCACGCCGCCTCGACCAATTCGCTCGACGAGCAGCTCGACCTCGAGCGCCGGATGCAGCGCCAGGCCGGCATGTCCGACGACTACAAGGAAGGCGTCGCCGCATTCCTGCAGAAGCGGCCCGCCGACTACCGCAAGGCCAGGGGATAGGAGCGGCGGCGACACCGCTCGCCCGCCCTCCACGCTACCATCCCTCCCCGATCCAATGCGGAACCGGCCGCCGGGCCGGTGCGTGTGCCCACGGTCGTTCCCCGACGGCTTTTCATACCGGCAGGAACGCGTCTAATATCCATCTCGGGCAATAAGACGGGGTGGTTTCAATGAACAGCATGGCACGATCGATACTTTTTCTCCTTTCGGTTGCACTGTCGGTGGCTTCCATGCCGGCAACGGCATCCGCGGCGGAGTTCGGCGCAATTGCCTTCTCCACAAGCACGGGCGCGCATGGCTATTCGCACAACTTCAAGAGCCGGGTGCAGGCCGAGAGGGTCGCGCTGCGCGCCTGCCGCGCCTATGGCGGAGGCTGCCGGGTCGTCGTCTACTTCTACAATGCGTGCGGAGCGCTCGCGGTGGGCAGGCGCAATGGCTATGGTTTCGGGTGGGCTCCCGGTCGCGGTACCGCGAAAAACATCGCCATGGCTGCGTGCCGTCAGCGGACGTCGTCCTGCAGGACGGTTCGCTCGGTCTGCAGCCGCTAGACCCTTTCAGGTCTGGAAAAACCTCGAAGGGCGCGGGCTGTTGCCAGCGCCCCACTGGCATTTCTGCGCCCGGCTGGTTCGCCGGGAATTGGCAAAAACGCTGCAAAATAAAGAAGATAGACCATGTTCGCGCGCGAAAGCCGGGAACGTGGTCTAGGTCACGGACCCTTACGCCTTACGCGCGCAATCCTTGCACAGCGGCGTGTGCGGGATGAGGTCGAGGCGCTCCTCCGAGATGTCCTCGCCGCACTTGACGCAGACGCCGTAGGTCCCGTTCTCGATGCGGTCTAGCGCAGCCTCGATCGCGCGGCGTTCGATCACGCCGCTCTTGCCGAGCGATTCCAGCACCTCGTCGCCGCCATGCTCGACGGCGTTCTCTTCCCAGTCCGGATCGGGCGTCTCGTCGAGATGGTCCTCGATATCCGTCAGGCGCTCGTCCAGCTCCGCCAGCCGGGCTTCAAGTTGCTTCTTGCGTTTGTCGAACTTCGGCATTGCGTCACATCCTGTTGATGCACCCACCAATAACGGCTTGCGCACGATGAATATTGATCACGATCAAGACGCCGGCGCCAGCCCCTCGCCCGTCGCCTGCGGCAGCAGCCAGCGAAACGCGCGCCTGAGTTCTTCGGTTCCCTGAGCGTCGTACCAGCGGCCATGCGCCAGGATGATGCGTTCCGGCTGCCATGCGATCATCCGCTCGACGGCCAGCCTGAGTTCGTCCTGGCGGCCGCGATAGGTCAGCCGCATGTCGCGCGGCATCTGTCCGTCCGGGTCCAGCACCCCGCCGAGCTTCGCCAGCAGCCGCATCGCGAAGCCGAGCTTGTCGGGCTCGAAATTCTCGATGAAGTCGGTCAGCACCAGCGTCCGCGACCGCGCATGGAAGAACACCACCTCGGTCATGTAGCCGCCATGGACGGGAAGCGTCATCAGCTCGCCGTCCCACGGATAGCCGATCTCGTGCGCCAGCTCCTGCGCCGGCACGACGATCCGCTCCCGGCCTGTTCGCGGACGCGCGGGGCGAGCCACAACTGCGCGCCCGGATAGGCGGCGGTCCATTCCGGGATCCACCAGTAGTGGATCCTGTTCGGACCGACGAGGTGCGCCACCGGTCCGAGCGCGTCGATCTCCGCCTTCAGCCCGTCGGCGAGCGGCGTCGGCGAATGGATGAACAGCGAGCCGTCGCGCAGCCGGATCACCGTCATGCGGGTCGGAAACGGCATCTTGAGCAGCGGCGGCCCGAAACGGATCAGCGGCCCGTCGACGATCCACACGTTCTCGTCCGCCTGTTTCAGCGTGTTGAGCGGCGGATAGGTCCCGCGCTGGTCGTCTGCGTCCATGCCGTGCCCCGATGGTCGCGCCCCGTGATCTCACGCATAGCCACATTCGCCATGATGCCGCAACCCGGCCGCGCGCTTTGTCGCGCCACCCACAAACTGCCATAAAGGTGCGGAACCGTCGGGCGGGTGATGGAGCTTGGGTTGGTGAAGACAGGACGCGGCGGCATGACGGGCGGGCTATATGCGCCTGCCCTTTCGGCCCTCCTGGCGCTGGTCCTCGTCTTCGTTGCCGTCTCACCGGCCCCCGCTGCGGATTTGCGCGGCGTGGCGCTGATCATCGGCAATGGTGAATACGAGGCGCTGCCCGAGCTCGCCAATCCGGAGAACGATGCCGACGCCATCGAGGAGCTTCTGTCCGATCTCGGCTTCGATTCGGTGTCGCGCACCGACCGCGATGCCGACCAGTTGAAGCGCGATCTCGAACGCTTCGTCGAGGATGCCGCCGATGCCGATGTCGCCGTGCTCTACTATGCCGGCCACGGCATCGAGGCCGGCGGCGAGAACTGGCTGGTGCCGACCGATGCCGATCTCTCCGCCCTCGACGACGCCGCCGGGCGGCTGGTGCCGCTGTCGGACGTGCTTCGGCGGCTGCGCGAGGTCGTGCCGGTGACGATCCTGTTGCTCGATGCCTGCCGCGACAACCCGTTCCCGCCGGGCGTCAGCCTGAAGAAGACCCCGGATGCCGAGCCGGTTCCGGTCGCCGCCGGCGGTCTGGCCGAGACGCGCGGCGCGGCGAGGGTGACGGTCGAGGCCGCACCGGAAGACAATCTCGGCATGGTGATCGGCTTCGCGGCCGAGCCGGGGCGTCCGGCCCTCGACGGCGACGGCGGGCACAGCCCCTATGCGGCCGCTCTTCTGCGCCATCTGGCGGCGATGGCGGGCGAGGAGTTCGGCACGGTGATGCGGATGGTGGCCGAGGAGGTCTATCTGAAGACCGGCGGGCGCCAGCGCCCATGGGTCAACGAGAGCCTCAGGCGGCTTCTGTATTTCGGCGAGGCGCCGGACCCCGTCTCCGGCCCCGAGGGCGATATCCTCGCCGAGCGCAGGGGGCTGCTGTTGACCATTGCCGACCTGCCGGTGCCGCGCCGTGCCAATGCCGAGCAGATCGCGCGCTCGAGCGACGTGCCGATGAGCGTCGTCTTTGCCATGATGAAGGCCGCCGGCATCGACCGCGACGAGGATCCCGCAACCGTGGAGAAGCGCCTGCGCGCCGAGATCGACCGCTTCGCCGCGTCGAAGAAGGACCAGAGCGCGCTGACCAGCCCGGACGAAGAGCTGCAGCGCCTCACCGCGCTGGCCGACGAGGCCGAGCTGGAAGGCGCGCTGCGCGCCGCCAACGGGCTCCGCGACGAGGCCAAGGCGCGCGTCGCCGCTTTGCGCTCCACCCGCGAGGAGCAGATCGCCGCGCTGCGCGAGCGCATCGCCGAGGATGCCGACATCTATGCCCGCAGCGCCGAGACCAAGACCCTGCTGTTCCAGCATCGCGAGGCCGCCGCCGATTTCGGCGAGGCCCACGACATCATTGCCGAGTGGGACCGCGAAAAGGCCGCGCGCTACCGCCTCGCGCAGGTCGGCGCCTATCTCGTCGACGGCGAGCTGAACGGCGCGATGGCATCGCTCGACGCCGCCGAGCGTCTGGCGCGCGACGCGCTCTCAGCCGCCGCACCCGGCGACGCCGCGACGGCAAGGCTCAGGCGCGACCTTGCCGTCGCGCTGATGCTGCGCGGCGCCCGCGCCAACGACACGGCCGCGATCGAGGAGGCACGGGACCTGCTCGAGACCGCGCTCGAACAGGCGGCAATCCTGCCGCCGCGCGACCATGCGCGGCTCGGGATCGAGGCTGGCCGCGCCGTCGGCTCGCTCGCCGTCCTGCGCAACGATCGCGACGGGCTTCTGTCGGCGGGCGATCATTTCCGCGCCGCCGCGACCCGTGCCGCCGGCGTCGGCGACGCGGCACTCGAGGCGGAGGCCCGCTTCCGCCTCGTCCAGGCGCTCTATTACGCCTGGTCGCTCGAACCAGACCAGGAGCTCTGGGCCGCCTTTTATGCCGAGATGACCGCCTTCGTGGCGATGATCGGCAATGAGGCCGACGTCGACGCGCTGTCGCTGCGCTACATCGCCCAGACCACCGGCATCGCGCTCGATCTGGCGCTGCGGCGCAACACCACCGATGCGCTGCGCACCGCCAGCGAGATCAACGGCCTCGTCGCCGGCATGTTCGACGCCGAGAAGTTCCCGCTCATCTGGGCAAGCCTGCAGGTGGTCGAAGGCCGCATCGGCCTCGAATGGTCGGACCGCTTCGGCGATCCCTCGCAGCTCGAAAACGCGCTCGAGGCCCAGCGCGCTGCCCTCGCAACATTCCAGGAGGCCGGTTCGGTCAACGCCGCGCTTGAGGCGGAGTGGAACGCCGCCCTGACGCTCGCCGCGCTCGGCTTCCGCATGCAGCGCACCGACTATCTGGAACAGGCCGAGGCCGCGCTTGCCACGCTGGCGGCCAGCGATCTGGTGAGGAACGACCCTGCGAGGGTTCGTGGAGTTGCCTTCCAGGGCGCCCGCGTCGGCGCCGGTCTCGCCGCCTTCACCGGCGACGCGGCGCGCATCGAGGCGCCCGTCGCCACGCTCCGGAAAATGCTCGACGGTCTCGAGGACACGGCCGAACCGGCCTTCCGCGCCCAGCTTCAGGCCGAACTCGGCAAGGCGGTGTTCTGGCAGACCCAGATGGCCGGCGGCAACGCGGAAGGCTTCCGCGGCAGCGCCGGCCTGCTCGCCGAAGCGGTCGCCTTCTTCAGGCGTGCCGGCGCCGACACCGCCAACGTCGCGCCCTTCACCGAACTCGTAAAATATTACGCCGACGCAGAAGCCAATCTCGCCCTGATCACGGGCGAACTCGCCGACCTGAAGCGCGCCGTCGCGGCCAACCGCGAGATCTACGACCGCCTCGTCGATATCGGCCAGCACGACGTCGCCGCGATCACCGCGAACACCGTGGCCTTCCTCATTGCCCAGACCGTCCGGCTCGACTTCGACGCCGATCTTCTGGCCGTCGGCGAGGAGATGGCCGGGCTGGCGCTCGCGGCCGTCGACCGCATGCCGGTGCTGGCCGGCTATTTCGAGAACACCGCCTGCGAACTGAAGACCGAGCGCGCCCGCAATGCGCGCGACGCCGACCTCGCCCGCGAGGCGCTAGACCAGTGCCGCGCCGCGCTCGAAAAGCTGAAGGAGTTCGACCGCCAGGACGCGATCCCGACCTCGCAAGCCGCCGTCCGCCGCGCCGAGGCGCTCGTAGGCGAGTTGGGGGGATAGGCTGTGCGATCGGCCAAAGCCCCCGAAAAGCCGCGCGCCTACCGGATATCGACGGTCTGGCTGACCGTCGGCATGGTCAGGTAGAACTCGCACCGGTTGTCCTGCCAGAACACCCATGAATGCGCCGCATAGGTCTGCTGGTCGTAGGATCCGCCCGGAATGACCGTCTGGTAGAACTGCAGGCTGCCGTTGAAATCCGCCCAGTAGACATCGACCGGTTCCGGCGACTGGTTGCGCACGGTCATGGTCACCTGCTGGTCGGTCGCAACCGACTTGAACCCGTATCCGGGACACCCGGGCGCGCCGAGATCCTGCGCGGCTGCGGGCGAACCTGCCGCCACCAATGCCACGACCGATACGAAAAATGCCGACTTTACCATGAGAATTCCCCCGGAGGACTATGGTGCCCGAATGCTTGAGACGTCGCGCGACTGGTCCCCGATCAAGCTCGACGCGACGGCCGTGTAAGTACCACTGGCCCTCGCCCCATTCAACAAATCCGGCAGCGGCCGGGACGCCATTGTCTTGCATCGGCAAGCTGTGGAATCATGCGCCATGGAGGAGAGTGGGGACGTGATCTCGCCATCGGGAGCCGAGCGTGGTCGTGCGGGCCATGCCCTTTCGGCCCTCCTGGCCCTGATCGTAGTCTTCTTTGCCGTCTCACCGGCCCCCGCTGCGGATTTGCGCGGCGTGGCGCTGATCGTCGGCAATGGCGCCTATGAGGCGCTGCCCGAGCTCGCCAATCCGGAGAATGACGCCGACGCCATCGAGGAGCTGCTCTCCGATCTCGGCTTCGATTCGGTGTCGCGCACCGACCGTGATGCCGGTCAGTTGAAGCGCGATCTCGAGCGCTTCGTCGAGGACGCCGCCGATGCCGACGTCGCCGTGCTCTACTATGCCGGCCACGGCATCGAGGCCGGCGGCGAGAACTGGCTGGTGCCGACCGATGCCGATCTTTCCGCCCTCGATGATGCCGCCGGGCGGCTGGTGCCGCTGTCGGACGTGCTGCGGCGGCTGCGCGAGGTCGTGCCGGTGACGATCCTGTTGCTCGATGCCTGCCGCGACAATCCGTTCCCGCCGGGCGTCAGCCTGAAGAAGACCCCGGATGCCGAACCGGTGCCGGTTGCCGCCGGCGGTCTGGCCGAGACGCGGGGCGCGGCGAGGGTGACGGTCGAGGCTGCACCCGAGGACAATCTCGGCATGGTGATCGGCTTCGCGGCCGAGCCGGGGCGTCCGGCCCTCGACGGCGACGGCGGGCACAGCCCCTATGCGGCCGCGCTGCTGCGCCATCTGGCGGCGATGGCAGGCGAGGAGTTCGGCACGGTGATGCGGATGGTGGCCGAGGAGGTCTATCTGAAGACCGGCGGGCGCCAGCGCCCATGGGTCAACGAGAGCCTCAGGCGGCTTCTGTATTTCGGCAAGGCGCCGGACCCCGTCTCCGGCCCCGAGGGCGATATCCTCGCCGAGCGCCGGGGGCTGTTGCTCACGATTGCCGACCTGCCGCTCGGGGAGCGGCGCACCGTCGAGCGCGTCGCCGCCAACGGCGGCGTTCCGATGGATGCCGTCTATGCTGTCCTTGAAGCGCTCGGCGCATCGGTGCCGCGCGACGCGGCCGAACTGGAGGAGGTGCTTCGCGAGAAAACAAACGATATCAAAACCTTCTTCGCCGCCAGGCAAGCCATGGAAAACCCCGATCCGGAGCTGGCGCGATTGTCGGCATTGACCGATCGCGCCGTATCGGAAGGCGCCATCGAAGCTGCACGCAGGCTTCGCGCCGAGGCCGATCTGCGTATCGCGGAGCTCGATAGAGCGCTCGCGGCAACCGAGGAAAACGTCAAGGCGCGCCGGACGGAGCTCGCTGCCGAGCACGCGCGGACCGCCGAGGTCGAGGCGCTCGGCTTCCACTATGCCGAGGCCGCCGAGGCCTTTGGAAAGGCCGCGGCACAAGTTGACCTCTGGGACCCCGGCCTCGCATTCGACTATCGGTTGAAACAGGTCGACCGGCTGACCGACCATGGCCAGTTCAAGGGCACACGCTCCGCGCTCGATGAGGCGATAGGCATCGCGCGCGGCCTCGTTGCGGCCGGAAGCGCACCCGGAGACCGGCTGCGGCGCGCGCAGGCGCTCAACGATCTCGGCTTTGCCCAGATGGTCCTCGGCGCACGCGAAACCTCCTCGGAACTCCTGGAGGAGGCAATAGCATCCTTCACGGCTTCGCTTGAGCTGGTCTCCCCTGAAAACGACCTTGCAAGATGGGCAAACACCAGCCGCAACCTTGCCTTCGCCCATTTCCGGCTCGGCGAACGCGGCACCGACTCGACCTATTTCGAACGCGCCGCCGCGATCTACCGGGATGTCCTGACCGATGCTCTGCGCGAGCGATATCCCGAGAGCTGGGGCGAAACGCAGTTCCAGCTCGGCACCGTCCTCATGCGGATCGGCGAGCATGACGGCAAGCGCGCCGTGCTCGAGGACGCGGCGATGGCGATCCGCGCCTCGCTCGAATACGAGGATCGTGACAAGAACCCGTTCGACTGGGCGGTCGCCCACAACAATCTGGGCACCATCCTGTGGGAGATGGGCGAATTCGACGAAGATACCGTCAAGCTGCGCGAGGCGCTGGTAGAATACCGGCTGGCGCTGGACGTGCTGACGCGCGACAACAGCCCGACCACCTGGGCGACGCTGATGGGCAACCGCGGCGCCATCCAGGTCAAGATCGGCGGGCGGGAAAACGACAGCGATCTGATCCGAGCCGGGATCGAGGACTTCCGCCAGGCGCTTCAGGTGCAGACGCTCGAGGCCAACGCCATCGAATGGGCGATGACCACCAACAATCTCGGCAATGCGCTCTTCCAGCTCGCAGTCCAGAGCTTCGACACGACGCTTCTTCACGAGGCCATCGACACGCTGGAGTATGCATCGGGCGGCAACAGCCACGACGTCGTTCCCACGCACTGGGCCACCATGCAGCAGAACCTCGCCGTCGCCTACGTCATGCTCGGTTTCCTCGAAAGCGATGCCACCGCGCTCGAAAAGGCGATCGAGGCTTTCGACCGCGCGCTGACCGTTCGGCGCTTCGACAAGGTTCCGATCGACTGGGCACAGACCGCAATCGGCCGCGGCATCGCCCGGGCCACGCTCGGCGACTTCCGCCGCGACAAAACGCTGGTTCTTGCCGGCCGCGCCGAGGTCGAAAAGGCCCGCGACGTGCTTGCGAAGAGCGACGTTCGCGGCATGGACGTTGCGCTGCGCATCGCCTTCGAGCGCATCGACCGCATGCTCGCGGGCTTCGAGGCCGCCGAAGGCGCCGACTCGCCCGCCGGCGGCAAATAGCCGGCTGGATTCCCCGGTTCCCTCCCGCCCCCTCTTGCTCTATGACCACGGCGGTTCCGGAGGGGGTTCGACACGCATGACCACGCTTCCCGTGCTGATCGCCGGCGGCGGCATTGGCGGCCTCGCCGCAGCCCTCACGCTGCACCAGATCGGCGTGCCCTGCATCGTCTTCGAGAGCGTGCGCGCGCTGCGCCCGCTCGGCGTCGGCATCAACATACAGCCTAATGCAGTGCGCGAGTTGTTCGACCTCGGCATCTCCGCCGAAGACCTCGACCGCTTAGGCGTGCCGGCGCGCGAATGGGCGCTGGTCGGCCTCAACGGCAACGACATCTATGCCGAGCCGCGCGGTATCCTCGCCGGCTACCGCTGGCCGCAATATTCCGTCCATCGCGGCCGCCTGCACATGATGCTCTACGATCTGGTGCGCGAGCGGCTCGGGCCGGACGCCGTCAGGCTCGGGCGCCGCGCCACCGGCTACCGCCGGAACGACGACGGAACCGTCACCCTGCTCGTCCGCGACTCCGACGGCGGCGAGCACGCCGAGACCGGCGCGCTGCTGATCGGCGCGGAAGGCATCCATTCGGCCGTACGCGCGCAGATGCATCCCGCCCAGCCGCCGATCCACTGGGGCGGCGCGATCATGTGGCGCGGCACTTCGCGGGCCGTGCCGATCCGCACCGGCGCCTCCTTCGTCGGGCTCGGCACCAGCCGTCACCGCCTCGTCTTCTACCCGATCTCCGCGCCCGATCCCGAAACCGGGCTCGCCGAGATCAACTGGATCGCCGAGGTGACCGTCGACGGCTCGGCCGGCTGGAACGTGAGCGGCTGGTTCCGCGAAGTCGCTGTGGGCGACTTCATCCACCATTTCGACGGCTGGACCTACGACTGGCTCGACGTGCCGGCGCTCCTGCGCGGCGCCGAAATCGCGTACGAAAACCCGATGATCGATCGCGATCCCGTGCCGACATGGGTCGACGGCCCGGTCGCGCTTCTCGGCGACGCCGCCCACGCCATGTACCCGACCGGCTCCAACGGCGCGAGCCAGGCGATCGTCGACGCCCGCGTGCTCGGCGCCGCCATGCTGGAACACGGCGTCACGCCGGCAGCCCTGAAGGCCTATGACGACAGGCTCTGCGGCCCGGTGTCGGAAGTCGTGCTGCGCAACCGCGGCGCCGGCCCCTTCGGCCTGCTGAACATGGTCGACGAGCGCTGCGGCGGCGAGTTCGACGACATCGACGCGGTGATTCCGGCCGCCGAGCGCACCGCCTTCATGGCCGGCTACAAGGCAGCCGCCGGCTTTGCCATCGAAAAGCTCAACGCCGCCGCGCCGACCATACCGGCGGGCGCAAAGGTGGCGTGACCGCGCGGGCTACCGAAGCATCTGGATAAGCGCGCCGACCGCGACCGGATAGCCCGCCGGACCCAGGCCAGCGATCACCGCCGTCGCTGTCCTGGATACCAGCGAACGGTGATAGATCTCCTCGCGCCGATGGATGTTGGAGATGTGCAGCTCGACGATCGGGCCGGGAAACATCTTCAGCGCGTCGAGCACTGCGATCGAGGTAAAGGTGAATGCGGCCGGATTGATGACGATCCCCGCGGCGGCTGCGTCGATCGCCTCGTGAACCCAGTCGACAATCTCGTATTCACGATTCGATTGTCGGAAGACAAGCGGCCTGTCCCCGGCCGCCTCGACGCACGTCTTTTCGATTTCGGCGAGGGTGACACGCCCGTAGATTTCGGGTTCGCGCGTACCGAGCCTGTTCAGGTTCGGACCGTTCAAAACATAGATTGGATTCGTCATCGCTGGTGTCCGGGGTGAAGGCGCGCGCCGGCCGGCATCGCGACGGGGCGCGCGAAACTCTATCGCTTGTCGAGACCGGATCGCGCGGCTGACATTTGCCGCGCGATCCGTGCCGCCCGCCCTTTATTATTCGATCGCGTTGATCCGGTCGACGATCCCCTCCGGCCAGTCCTTCGCGAGGTCGGACTTGAGGTACTTGTCCTGGGCGTATTCGCGGAACGCGCCGACATCCGGCTCATAGAGCTTCAGCCCCTGCTCCTTGAAAAATGCCGCAAGCTCCGCTTCCCGGTTCAGGTGTTGCTCGGTGCTCCAGGCGATCGCTTCGTCGGCGGCGGCCTGCACCGTCTGTTGCTGCTCCGGCGACAACTTGTTCCAGGTGTCGAGCGACATGGTCAGGAGGTCGAAGCCGATCAGGTGCGATGTCAGCACGATCTGCTTCATCACCTCGTAGAACTTCATGTTCTGGACGTTCGGCAAGGGGTTGTCCTGGCCGTCGATCGCCCCGGTCTGAAGCGATGTGTAGACTTCCGCGTATGCGACAGGAACCGGGTTGGCGCCGAGTGCGGAACCGAGAAACTGCCACGCCTCGCCGCCGGGCATCCGAAGCTTCACGCCGCCCATGTCGGCGGGCGTCTTGATCTCCTTGTCGAGATTGAGCCCGACCTGGCGCGTTCCGAAGAAGGTCGGCCCGAGTATCTTCACCTTAAGCTGGTCCTCGACCATCTGGGTCATGCCCCGGCCGACATCGCTGTTGAAGAAGGCGCGCAGGTGATCCGCGTCGCGGAAGAGATAGGCCGATGTAAGGACCGACCAGGCTGGAACCTGGTTGGCGATGTCCTGCGGCGCGATGTTGCCCATCTCGAGATTGCCGCGCTGCAGGGCGACCAGCTCGGTGCCCTGCTTGAACAGCGTTCCCCCGTAGTAGCCGTTGAAGGCGAAGTCGTCGCCTATGGCCTCGGCGAACTTCTTCATCATTTCGGCGCGGATATCCTGCTGGGAAAACACCGCGGAAAAGTTCAGCTCGATCTTGTCCTGGGCGGATGCATGGTTTGCGCCTCCCGCCAGCGCGACGGACATCGCGGCGGCAAGCATGAATCGTCTCGTCAGTCTCATCGTTGGCTCCTCCCGATTGGCGCCCTGCGGCAGGTTTGCCGCGGCAAGGTCGCAAAACTGCCATTCGACGTTTTGTGAATCAATAGATGTTTTCAATAATATCGGATATTTTCTGATATGCCTGATATCCCGTCGCTTGTCGGCTCACAACGGAAATGCGAGATTGCGGCGATGGACGCTCCGAACATCGAGCTTGACCGGATGACTGGCGAGACCGCCGGCGAGCTGGCATATCGCCAGATCCGGCGCGACATCGTGTTTGGCACGCTTGGGCCGGGCACGCGCCTGCGGCTCGAAAGCCTCAAGACCCCCTATCTCGCCAGCGTCAGCACCTTGCGGGAGGTGTTCAACCGCCTCGCATCCGAGCGCTTTGTTGTCGCTGAGGACCAGAGGGGATTCCGCGTCACGCCGGTGTCCCAGAACCATTTCCGCGAGATTGCGGGCATGCGTGAGCTCCTTGAATGCCACGCGCTGCGACGGGCTTTCGAGCGCGGCGATCTCGAATGGGAAAGTCAGGTCGTCGCGGCCCATTACAAGCTCGCGAAGATGGAAGCGCTGTTGGCGAACGGCGAGGTGGGCCACACCGAGACCTGGAAGCGTTACGATCGCGAGTTTCATTCCGCTCTGATCGCTCCGTGCGGCTCGAAGACCCTGATGGAGACCTATCGGCGGATATTCGACCACTATCTCCGCTACCAGATCATCGCGGTGATCTACCGTGGAGACGCCGCGGCCACCGAACACCGGCTGCTTCTGGAATGCGCGCTGCGGCGCGACGCGGCTTCGGCCTGCGAAATCCTCTCCCGCCATATCCGGGCCTGCGTGGAGCACACGCTCGATGCCGGCTTGATCGGGCAATAGGTCGGATGACGGACGAAGGCGCGACCAACCGGATTGCCCGGAAGCAGGCGGCACCGGCCTCCGGCGACGATCTCTATGCCCGCATCCGCGCGGACATCGTGTTCGGACGGCTCGTTCCACGACAGAAACTGCGCCTCGACGAACTGCGACGGCGATACGGCGCCAGCGTCAGCACCTTGCGCGAGATTCTGAACCGCCTGTCCTCCGAATCCCTCGTTGTCGCCGAGGGGCAGCGCGGCTTCGAGGTTGCGCCCGTCTCGGCGGAAAACCTGCGCGAGATCGCCGAGCTCAGGCTGCTGCTCGAAGGCCATGCGATGGAGGAATCGTTCGCCGCCGGCGGTGTCGAGTGGGAAGCACGCGTGGTCGCCGCGCACCATCGGCTGGCGGAGCTGGAGCGGCGGCTCGGTGACGGCGACGATGCCGATATCGCCCTGTGGAAACGTTACGACTGGGAATTTCACCAGGCGCTGATTTCGGCCTGCGGCTCGGCGGTGCTCATGGAAACCCATGCCGCGATCTTCGATCAGTATATCCGCTACCAGCTGATCGCGCTCTCGTTTCGGGGCGACATCGCGGCACGGGAGCATCGCGCGCTTCGTGACCTCGCTCTCGAAAGGGACGCTGCCGCGGCCCGCGACGTGCTGGCGCGGCATATTGAGGGCGGTGTCGAGCACGCTCTGGTCGCCGGAACCGTCAGCTAGGTCACGGACCCATTCAGGGTGAGATGGATTCGTTCCGCCGGAGGCCACCCGGGGCGAGATCGGGGACTTTGCCGACGAGCGATGCCGGTGCGTCGGTGGAGAAAAACGCCGAAGGATTTGGCCCGAATGGCCCTGGCCCACAGGTCGTCGCTGGTTGGTTTTGCCGAAGGCAAACCAACCGGGTTTCAATCCAGCCTCATCCTCCTCTATGTCCGCCTCGTCGCTCCCGCGTCCTGACCCTGGATGTCCTCAAGCGCCGCCATTTCACGATCATTGAACACTCGGGCGCGTGCGAGGAAGCGCTTCTCGCGCCCGTTGTCGAGCGAGAACATGCCGCCGCGTCCGGCCACGACGTCAATGATCAACTGCGTGTGCTTCCACGCGGCGAACTGCGGACCGGAAATATAGACCGCGACACCGTCGATCTCACCGAGCTTGACGTCGTTCGCGCCGACGCGGAAGTCGGCGGCTGGATAGCACATCGGCGAGGAACCGTCGCAGCAGCCGCCGGATTGGTGGAATATGATCTCGGGATGGTCCTGCCGGATTTCCGCGATCAGCCGCCGGGCGGCGTCCGTGGCTTCCACCCTGCTGGGATGTGTCGTCATGACCGTCTCCTCCTGCTGAGAAAAATGGGGCCCCCGCGGGGGCCCCGAGGCTTCTTGGGGGATGCAATCAGAAGAAACCGAGCTTGTTCGGGTTGTAGCTGACCAGCATGTTCTTGGTCTGCTGGTAGTGATCGAGCATCATCTTGTGGGTCTCGCGCCCGATGCCCGACTGCTTGTAGCCGCCAAAGGCCGCGTGGGCCGGATAGGCGTGGTAGTTGTTGACCCACACGCGGCCCGCCTGGATGTGCCGGCCGAAGCGATAACAGGTGTTCTGGTCACGCGACCAGACTCCGGCGCCGAGGCCGTACAGCGTGTCGTTGGCGATTTCCAGCGCCTCGTTTTCATCCTTGAACGTCGTGACTGAAACCACTGGTCCAAAGATCTCTTCCTGGAAGACGCGCATCCTGTTGTGGCCGCGAAGGATCGTCGGCCTGATGTAGTAGCCGCCCGACAGGTCGCCACCGAGGTCGGCGGCCTCGCCGCCGATCAAAACCTCGGCGCCTTCCTGGCGGCCGATATCGAAATAGGAAAGGATCTTTTCCTTCTGCTCGGAACTCGCCTGCGCTCCTATCATCGTGTCCGCGACGCGCGGATCGCCCTGGATTATCGCGGCGGTGCGGGCGACGGCGCGCTCCATGAAGGCGTCATAGATGTCCTCGTGGATCAACGCGCGCGACGGGCAGGTGCAGACCTCGCCCTGGTTGAGCGCGAACAGAACGAAGCCCTCGATCGCCTTGTCGAGGAAGGCGTCGTCCTCCGCCATCACGTCCTTGAAGAAAATGTTCGGCGACTTGCCGCCTAGCTCCAGGGTCACCGGAATGATGTTCTCGGTGGCGTATTGCATGATCAATCGACCCGTCGAGGTCTCGCCCGTAAAGGCGATTTTGGCGATGCGCGGCGACGACGCCAGCGGCTTGCCGGCCTCGATGCCGAAACCGTTGACGATGTTGAGGACGCCCGCTGGCAGGACGTCGGCGATCAGCTCGGCCAGCACCATGATGGTGGCAGGTGTTTGCTCGGCCGGTTTGATGACGACGCAGTTGCCGGCTGCGATCGCCGGCGCCAGCTTCCAGGCGGCCATCAGGACCGGAAAGTTCCATGGGATGATCTGGCCGACAACGCCGAGCGGCTCGTGGAAATGATAGGCGACGGTGTCGTTATCGATCTCGCCCATCGTGCCTTCCTGTACGCGCACGGCGGATGCAAAGTACCGGAAATGGTCGATCGCCAGCGGGATGTCGGCGGCCATGGTCTCGCGGATCGGCTTGCCGTTGTCCCATGTCTCGCATGTGGCGAGAAGCTCGGCGTTTTCTTCCATCACGTCGGCGATCTTGAGAAGCGCCTGGGCGCGCTCGGCCGGCGAGGCGCGGCCCCAGCCGTCCTTGGCCGCATGCGCGGCGTCGAGCGCCAGCTCTATGTCGGCGGCGTCGGAGCGCGCGACCTCGCAGATCACCTTGCCGGTCACCGGCGTCGTGTTCTCGAAATAGCGGCCATTGACAGGCGCGACGAACTTGCCGCCTATAAAATTGTCGTAACGCTTGTTGAAGGGTGAAGCGAACTGGCCCGCTTCGGGCATGGACATGACATTCATTGATCGTCTCCTCCTGAAACCGGACCGTACCGGCATGCCGATGCGATAAGGCGGAAGAGGCGGGGGCGTCAGCCCCGCGGGAAAGGAAGAAGACAAAGACTGCCTCAACGCTGAGACAGTCGGCGCCGGTCAGTGGAGATCGAGGCGATTGAGGCGGCGATAGAGCGTCGCGCGGCTGATGCCGAGCGCCTTGGCGGCCTTGGAGTGGTTGCCGCCTGCGCGCGCCAGGGCACGCTTTAGGGCGGACCGTTCCGCCCGTTCCAAACCGGTCGCCGCGCCCGACCGTCCGAGCAGGTCGGAAGCCGGCTGCGGCCTGATCGTCTCCTCGGCGCCGAGGTCGAAGGCGCGCCGCGCGGCATGGGTTGCTCCAACGACGATATCGTCCTCGTCGACGGCCAGCAGCAGCGCATCGGCCGCCTCGCCCGCCGAGGCGACGAGAATGCGCGCGCCGGGAAAGGCGGCGCGGAAATTGTCCTGCTCGATCTGCCGTGCCGTGTGCGCGACCTGCGCGGCGATGAGGCGCGAAATGCTCTCGGTCTGGTCGGCCCGACAGGACGAGACATCGAGCGCACCGATCAGCTTGCCGTCAGCGCCGTAGATCGGCGCGTCCATGCAACTCATCGCGGTGTTGCGGGCGAAGAAATGCTCGGCGCGGTGGATCGCCACCTGTCTGCGTTCGGCAAGGCAGGTACCAATGCCGTTGGTGCCTTCAGCCGCCTCACTCCATACCGCGCCGGTGCAAAGGCCCCAGCCCTCGAAAATGTCGGCATCTCCGGAGCCGGCGCGCTGATCGAGGACGACACCGTCGGAATCCGTCAGGAGTACGCAGCAGCCGGAATTGCCGACCAGGCCGAAAAGCTGGTCGAGCCGCGGCGCAGCGATCGTCATCAGCCTGTCGAGTGCCGAGCGGCGCAGCCTCAAGCCGCTCGCATCGACCCGGTCGGGCGCGCGCTGGTTGGAAGGATCGAGCCCGTGCTTGACGAGCGAGCGCCGCCAGGACGCTGCCAGCCGCGACACAGCCGCGGCGGACGACGACAGCACGGTCTCGATGACCATGTCGGTATGATTTGGCTGTGCCACTGGGACCTCCTCCCGACCCAACAGGTCTCGGAGAGTATCACTGGTTTCCAGCACATCAAAAGGAGCCTTTGGTCTGAGACGGATAGCTGACGCAACTGTCTCAAGGGCGAGACAGTTTTCGAGAAAGACTGAAAGCAGTGCGTCGCCGATCGCGGGAGAAGAGCGAGCAAGACGCGCGCTTCCGGTCGTCTGCGGTTTCCGATCTCGCGCCGTGTTTGAGGTTCGTGAAGTGCCGAAGGTCCGCTTGGAGCACGATGCGGACATCCTGCGATCGGCATCGGAATGTCTGGCCCGGGGCTGGCCTTTCCCCTCTTCTAACCCTTTTTGCCTCTCGCCCCTCCCCATGTTAGCCTCGAAGCACTCGGGGCGCGGGTGAACTGATCGACCAGTATGGGGATCACGACGATGCATGCCGCCCGCCGCTTCCGCCCATTCCGGACACTTCTCCCCGCCTTGGCCGCGCTCGCCGTCGCCGCCCTGCCCGTGCGCGCGGCGCCGCTCGACGCGCCGCAGCCGCCGCCGAAGGGGCCGCCTAGCCTCCCCGCCGACGGGCCGATCACCTTCCCCTACAAGAACTATTCCGACCTGCGCGGCCTGCTCAACGCCTTCCTCGCCTTCCGCCGCGCCTGCCTCGACCAGCCGGTGAGCGAGGATCTGCCGCAGCGCCTGCTGCCGGAGGGCTACGGGATAGTGCCCTTCACCGAACACCTGTTCGGCACGAAGCAGGAAGACCCACCCAAGGGCCACGTCGTCCTGTCTAAGACCGGGTCTGAGGAACAGGACTTCGCCGGCGGCCACCTGATCGTCCACCTGTCGCTGCCCGACGGCGCGTCACCGGGCGGCGAGTGCCGGGTCGTCTGGAACCGCGCCTGGGACTACCCCGACCCGGTCGACGAGATCGTGCTTGCCATGGGCGTCCAGTTCAACGTCTGGGTGTCGTACTACCTGCGCGCCACGCGCGTCTCGCGCCCCGAGCACAGCTTCACGCTGGCAAAACGCTACGGCATGCTGGGCGACTGGGCCGCGCCATGCTGGCGCGCCGAGCCCTGCGCCTTCAGGACGCTGGGCTGGATCGACCCCGAACGCGGCATCGAGCTGATCATCACCCGCAACTGATCGT
Source organism: Rhizobiaceae bacterium (assembly GCA_023953775.1). Classification (GTDB taxonomy): domain Bacteria; phylum Pseudomonadota; class Alphaproteobacteria; order Rhizobiales; family Rhizobiaceae; genus JAMLJD01. The sequence continues at coordinate 110,835 of JAMLJD010000001.1, forward strand.
CTTCGGCGCGGTCCGCGCATGGCCGCCGGCACCGTCTCCCCGCCTATCCGGCCATGTCGTAGCGCACGCTCAGCACCTGGAAGCCGTTGGTGATGTGGCACAGGTAGGGCGTACCGCCGGCCAGCACCGCGATCAGATAGCCGCGCGGCGCGGGATAGGCCGGGCCGGGCAGCACCTCGCTGACGCTGATCAGTTCCAGATGGGCGGCCGCGATGGCGCATTTCGCGACATAGGGACCCGGCGCCTCGATACGATGGCCGGCAGCGGCCGGCGCGGCTGCGGAGCCGAACGCCACGGCGAGCGCGGCGATGGCGAGATGGCGTGCGGGGCTAGGCGTCATGGCGGCCTCCTTCGGTGCTGCGGCGTCGGTGCCGCGTCGGAGGCAAAATCCGCCCGCCGCGCAATCCGTTCCGCCCGCGCCCGCCCCGTCTCGCCGCATGGTGAATCCCGGCTTAACCGCACCGCGCCGCAACGCCGCCCCGGCGGCACCCGGCACAGGCGATTTCCCCGCCGACCAGCCTTACTCTTGCCGCCTTATGTGGCAGTATCTCCCCCGGGCATCGATACGGGGCTTGGGTTGAACCGTTACGCCATCATCGGGGTGCACGCTTTCGCGCGGCTCTTTTGCGCCGTGCTGCTTGTCGCGTTCACGGCAGGCTCCCCCGTACGCGGCGAACCGGCGAAGGAGCTGCGCGGCGTCGCGCTGGTCATCGGCCAATCTGCGTACGAGCATCTCGCGCCGCTCGCCAATCCCGCCGGCGATGCCCGCGCCATCGAGGACCTTCTGGCCAGGCTCGGTTTTGAAACCACCGTCGTTTCCGATCGCGATGCCCGGCAGTTGCTCAGGGCGCTCGACAACTTCGTCGAGGATGCCGAGGGCGCCGATGTCGCCGTCATCTATTATGCCGGCCACGGCATCGAGGCCGGCGGCGAAAACTGGCTCGTGCCGGTTGATGCCGATATTTCCGCGCTTGATGCCGCCGGCGGCAGGCTGGTGCCTGTTTCCGGCGTCATCGAGGAACTCGGGAAAACGGTCGCCATCACGGTCGTCCTGCTGGATGCCTGCCGCGACAACCCCTTCCCGTCGGGCGCCACGCTCAAGGTCTCGGCCGATGCGCCGCCCGTTCCCATCGCGTCGACCGGCCTTGCCATGGCCGACACGCGCGGCGCAGCGCGGCTCGTTCCGGCCACGCCCGCGACGGACAGCCTGGGCACGGTGATCGGCTTCGCCGCCGAGCCGGGCAAGCCGGCGCTGGACGGACCGGGTGGCGAACACAGCCCCTATGCGGCGGCGCTGCTCAAACATCTTTCGGCCGGCGGCGTCTCCTTCTCGGACCTGATGACGATGGTGACCGAGGAGGTCTACCTGGCGACCGGCACCCAACAGCGGCCATGGACCAATGCGAGCCTCAGGAGGCTGCTCTATTTCGGCGGGGTGCCCGAGGACGACGACGGCGACGACGCCCTGATCCGCGACGCGCGGCGCAGTCTGCTCATGACCATCGCGGCGACCCCGCAACCCACCAGGAACTTCCTCGAAACGCTGGCCGCGCGGGACAAGCTGCCGCTCGACCAGCTCTACGGCATGCTGGAGCAGCTCGATGTCGACATCTCGGCGGGGCCCGACGAGCTCGACGAGCAACTCAGGACGGGTGCCGAGAACCTGAAGAAGTTCATCGCGGAGAAGGTCGCGCCCGTGCGCACCGACCCGGAGCTGATCAGGCTCGCCGGCCTTGCCGAGAGGGCGCAGGCAGAGGGCGCCATCGGGCTGGCTGCGCAATACCGCGCGAAGGCGAGCGCGCGCGCCGACGAGCTTGCAGAAACGCTCGACCGGCGGGAGGCCGACCTCAAGGCCGACAGGCTGCAGATTGCCGCGACCTATGCAGAGCATGCCGAAACTGCCGTGCTGGCTTTCGATTACCGCACCGCCGCCGCCGAATACGCCAAGGCCTACGAGCAGGTGGCGAAATGGGATGACAAACTTGCCACCGAGTACAAGTTCAGGGAAGCGGATGCCCTGCGGGATTTCGGCGAAATTCAAAGGGGACAACGCAGTCCTGAGAAGGCAATAGCAACGGCCCGAGGTCGTGCGCATCGCCGAGGCTTTTCCCGATCGCGAAAAAGCGGGTAGCGGCTCAAGACCATCTTGGCACCGCGCTCAGCATTCTCGGCGCGCGTGAGCGTGGTACAGGGCGGCTTGAGGAAGCCGTCAACGTCTTCCGCGCGGCTCTCCGTGACAGTGGTCCGGTCGAGAGCGCCAGCCGCCGACGGGCGCTGACGCAGGACAATCTCGGCAACGCCTTGCCCGGCTTGGTGAGCGGGCGCGGAAAACGAAAGGCTGCTTGAGGCCATCGCTGCCTATCATACCGCACTGCTGGAACGCACCGTCCGCGTGCCGGCCGACGGGCTTCTAATATGTTGTGAACCTGGGCTCTAGTGTTGGTGGAGGCTTGTGAACGCCCGGACAACGCGGCATGGCTTGAACAAGCGGTGATCGCTACCGTGCCGCATGAGGTACGAACACGCGAAAGCGCACTGCTCGACTGGGCGCTGACGCAGCGCAATCTGCGACCGTTCTTTGGACGCCTAGTTGTTACAAGACCGACGGTAAGCGTCACAAGAGGCGCTGGCTGCTAATAGAGCTGCCCTGGAGGCGCTCCATCGCGAACGCACGCCCTCTCCTTCCTCGAATGGGCTCGGGCCCACCACGCCGCCTGGGGCTCGTGCTCCATGCCCTCGGCAAGCGCCAGACGGATTCGACGATGCTGGAGCAGGCTCTGCCGCGCGGTCATGCGGCGCTGGAAGAACGGACCTGGACCGCGACCTGACTCCAGTGGGCAAACGCAGAACTGCGAAAGGTACCAGGCCAGAAACGCTAGGGTGAGCGCGAGGCGGGCTCCGCTCGTCTGGAACAGGCTGTAGCGGCCTACCGAGCAGCCCTTCCGAGCGTGGCTGCCAGCGCAGCCCACTGGACTGGGCAATGACGCAGAACAATCTTGGCCTGCCTCATGGAACTGGGACGGCGAGAACCCGCCATCGCAGGCTGGAACAGGCTACATCCGCCTCCGCGCCGCGCTGCAAGAATATATGCCGCAAAGCCAGTGCCCCGTTCCAGTGGGCAACGGTGCAGAACAATCTAGGAAACGCGCTTCGGGCGCTCGGGGAACGAGAGGCAGCAAACGACACGCGACGGCGCTTGTCGCCTACAACGCTGCATTGCAGGTATTCACCCGTCAAGAAAATCCGTTGCTATGGGCTGCCACGCAAACAATCCTGTCTCACCCGAAACGCTTGGCGCCACGATGGCGACCGGCGATTGGCTTAACCAGGCCGTCGTGGCCTTCCGCACCGCGCTGGAGGGCTACTCGAGCGAAATAGGACCCTTGCAATGGAGGACCGTTCAGACCAACCTCGCTGGCCAACGCTCTGCGCCTTTAGCCAATCGCTCAGGTGAAGATGTCCATCTTCGCAACGTCGCCGCCTACCGCGCGTCGCTGAAGGAGCGCACACGCGAGGCCGACCTGTCCGGCTGGGTTATCCTCGCCCACTTTAACCCGGGCCCAGTTGTTCTCCAGATTGGGCAGCCGAGCCGTTGACGACCCTGCCCGCGCCGGCAGGCATCTCGCACAGGCGATCGTCTCGGCGCGCGCCGCGCAACGCATCTTCACGCGGGCGGACAAGCCGCTTCGCTGGGCCACGCTGCAAAACCTCATCGGCTACGATCTCGTTCTGCTCGGCGAGCAGACGGACGCGCTACCTCGCTTCGAGGAGGCTGTCCCTATCCTACGGCAATTCTTGAGATACAGCAGGCGCTCCAATCAACGTCCGTCCCCTTCACCGCGGACAGCTCAGCCGCGCGCTTCTCGGCTTCGGTGAGCGCAAGCGCGACCGCGCAATGCTTCTGGAAGCGAAGGCTGTCTGCGAAAGCGCCGCCGCTGGTCTGAGCGCAGCAGCCGGCAAGGACCAGCTCGCCAAATGACGGCCAGGCATCTGCAACAGACGAACGCCGCCCCCGAAACGCCTGAATGAAGCAGTCTTCAAGGGCTTCCCACACTCCCGCCTTCTCCCCTATAAGGCCCGCCTTAGCCTGACAGATTCCATTTCTGCGCAGCTCACTGGGCCGCAACGCGTGAGCGCGCCGACAGCGGACCAGCCCAGCGCCCTGCGCTCGACGACGCCCGGACGGACCATTCATGCCCAAACGCACCGACATCAAACCATTCTGATCATCGGGGCCACCCCATTGTCATCGGCCAGGCCTGAGTTCGACTATTCCGGCACCCAGGCCTGCAAGGCGCTGCGCGCCGAGGGCTACCGCATCATCCTGGTCAACTCCAACCCGGCCACCATCAGTGACCGGACTCCGGAGCTGGCCGACGCGACTCATATCGAGCCGGTCACGCCTGAGGTCGTCGCCAAGATCATCGCCAGGGAGCTACCGGACGTCGCTTTTGCCGACCAAGGCGGCCAGACCGCGCTCAACACTGCCCTGTCGCTGCGCCGCATGGGCGTGCTCGAGCGCTACGGCGTCGAGATGATCGGCGCCAATGCCGAAGCCACGCGACGTCGCTCGATGAACCGCCTCCGTTCCGCGAGGCGATGGCGAAGATCGGGCTCGAGACGCCACGCTCCATGCTCGCCAACGCCACCCAGGTCAAGGACGAGGACCGCTGCCGCCACGAGGTCGAACGCGCCCGCCTGCGCCGGCGACGCCGCTCCGTCGACGCACTGGATGCCGCGCTCGACGAGCTGGAGAACCAGTGAACCTCGGCGAGGGCGACCGGGCAGCGCCAGCGGCTACGCCAAGGGTGTCGCTGCCACCGCGTCGACGCACCGGCCTGCCGGCGATCATCCGCCCTCCTTCACGCTCGGCGGCACCGGCGGCGGCATCGCCTACAACCAGGCCGAGTTCTTCGACATCGTCCGCAACGGCCTCGACGCCTCGCCCACCACCGAAGTGCTGATCGACAGCAAAGCGTGCTCGGCTGGAAGGAGTTCGAGATGGAGGTCGTCCGCGACAAGGCGGACAACTGCATCTCCATCTATCCGGTCCATCGAGAACGTCGATCCCGATTGCCGCGTTATACGACCGCCGCGACAGGCGACAATCGGCCTGCCGGGGTTTCGACGCTCACCGACAAGGAATATCAGATGATGCGCAACGCCTCGATCCGCGTCCTGCGCGAGATCGGGGTCGAGACCGGCGGCTCCAACGTCCAGTTCGCCGTCAACCCCGCCGACGGCCGCCTCGTCGTCATCGAGATGAACCCGCGCGTGTCGCGCTCCTCCGCGCTCGCCTCCAAGGCGACCGGCTTCCCGATCGCCAAGGTCGCCGCGCGCCTCGCCGTCGGCTACACGCTGGACGAGCTCGAGAACGACATCACCGGCGGCGCGACGCCGGCCTCCTTCGAGCCGTCGATCGACTACGTGGTCACCAAGATCCCGCGCTTCGCCTTCGAGAAGTTCCCCGGCGCCTCGCCGGTGCTCACCACCGCCATGAAGTCGGTGGGCGAGGTGATGGCGATCGGCCGCACCTTTGCCGAGAGCCTGCAGAAGGCCCTGCGCGGGCTCGAGACCGGGCTGACCGGCCTCGACGAGATCGAGATCCCCGGCTGGGTCGACGGCGGCGACGCCTCGGAGAACAAGAACGCCATCCGCGCCGCCCTCGGCACGCCGACGCCCGACCGGCTGCGCATGGTCGCCCAGGCGATCCGCATCGGCACGCCGCTGGACGAGGTCCACCAGATGTGCCGCATCGACCCGTGGTTCCTAGAACAGATCGGCTCGATCGTCGCGCTCGAGGCCCGGGTGCGCGAGCACGGCCTGCCCGCCGACGCCGACAACATGCGCATGCTCAAGGCCGCCGGCTTCTCCGACGCCCGCCTCGGCTCGCTGGTCAAGAAAGACGCCGAAGCGATTCAAAAGGCTCGCCATTCGCTCGGCGTGCGCCCGGTCTACAAGCGCATCGACACCTGCGCGGCCGAGTTCGCCTCGCCGACCGCCTACATGTACTCGACCTACGAGACGCCCTTCGCGGGTACGCTCGCCGACGAGGCCCGCGTCTCGGACCGGAAGAAGGTCGTCATCCTCGGCGGCGGGCCGAACCGCATCGGCCAGGGCATCGAGTTCGACTATTGCTGCTGCCACGCCGCCTTTGCGCTGGCCGATGCCGGCTACGAATCGATCATGGTCAACTGCAACCCCGAGACCGTCTCGACCGACTACGACACCTCCGACCGGCTCTATTTCGAGCCGCTGACCCCGGAGGACGTGCTGGAGATCATGCACGCCGAGCAGGCCGCCGGCACGCTGCACGGCGTCATCGTCCAGTTCGGCGGCCAGACCCCGCTCAAGCTTGCCGACAGCCTCGAAAAGGCCGGTATCCCGATCCTCGGCACCCAGCCCGACATGATCGACCTCGCCGAGGACCGCGACCGCTTCCAGAAGCTGCTGATGAAGCTCGGCTTGCGCCAGCCGAAGAACGGCATCGCCTATTCGGTCGAGCAGGCCCGCCTCGTCGCCTCCGAGCTCGGCTTCCCGCTGGTCGTGCGCCCCTCCTACGTGCTCGGCGGCCGCGCCATGCAGATCATCCACGACGAGACGATGCTGCAGTCCTACCTGCTCGACACCGTCCCCGGCCTCGTGCCGGAGGACATCAAGCAGAAATACCCGGCCGACAAGACCGGCCAGATCAACACGCTGCTCTCCAAGAACCCGCTGCTCTTCGACACCTATCTCACCGAGGCGATCGAGGTCGACGTCGACGCGCTCTGCGACGGCCGCGCGAGCTTCGTCTCCGGCATCATGGAGCATATCGAGGAGGCCGGCATCCATTCGGGCGACAGCGCCTGCTCGCTGCCGGTCCACTCGCTGTCGGACGACATGGTCGCCGAGCTCGAGCGCCAGACGGCCGCCCTTGCTAGGGCGCTGCATGTCGGCGGCCTGATGAACGTGCAATACGCCATCAAGGGCGGCGAGGTCTTCGTGCTGGAGGTCAACCCGCGCGCCTCGCGCACCGTGCCCTTCGTCGCCAAGACCATCGGCCGCCCGATCGCCAAGATCGCCGCGCGCATCATGGCTGGCGAGAGCCTCGACGAGGCCTTCGCCCATTACGGCGACAAGCCCGACATCCGCACGCCCGGCCACATCGCGGTCAAGGAGGCGGTGTTCCCCTTCGCCCGCTTCCCCGGCGTCGACACGTTGCTCGGCCCGGAGATGAAGTCGACCGGCGAGGTGATGGGCCTCGACCGCGACTTCGCGCTCGCCTTCGCCAAGGCGCAGCTCGGCGCCAATGTCGACCTGCCGCGCTCGGGCACGCTGTTCGTGTCGGTGCGCGACGAGGACAAGGCGCGCGTGCTGCCGGCGGTCAAGCGCCTAGCCGATCTCGGCTTCAAGGTGCTGTCGACCTCGGGCACGACGCGCTTCCTGCGTGAAAACGGCATCGAGGCGGAGAAGATCAACAAGGTTCTGGAAGGCCGCCCGCATATCGAGGACGCGATCCGCAACCGCCAGGTCCAGCTCGTCTTCAACACAACCGACGGCCAGAAGGCGATGTCGGACTCCAAGTCCCTGCGGCTCGCCACCCTGATGCAGAAGGTGCCCTACTACACCACCATGGCCGGCGCCGAGGCCGTCGCCGAGGCCATCGCGGCCTTGAGGGCGGGGAGTTTGGAGGTCAGGCCGCTGCAGGGGTATTTTTGAGGAATGGAAATCTCAACTAGCAGAGTTCTCTATCGGTAGAAGGTGTTGAATATCTTCTGTTTAAGCCACCTACGCACAGGGTCTGTCAACGCACGGAAATGCCAGAATCGAAAATAGTCCATCAATGTAAGAATCATTACGAGGACCGCAACACCTACCAGAACAATACCATATGCGCCACCATACCCGTTCCTGACAATTCCATCTACGGCAAAAACAGAAACAGTTAAAAACATTAATACCTCTATAGTAGTAACAATCGCGTCCGATATTTCATTTGACCTGTTAAGACCCTTTTCTCGATAGTCTTGAATACCAGATTCTATTCCAGAAGCCTTAGCGTCTTCGCGAATCCGCTCCTTCTCCGTCTCGTGCTCAGTAGCCTTCCTAGCGACCTCTTCGTTCGCACGCGCTAGTATCTCGGCAGGACTTAGGACGTGCAAAATGGCCGTGCGCCCAAACGCCTCGCGTTTTGCAATCCGCCTGACCGTAGTGATTACGGCTGCGTCGTTGTCGTCGTACCCGTCGTAGCTATTCAGCTTGCTGAACAATTCTTGATAGAAATCATTGTCCGGACGTAATGCATCGTAGCAATTGGCGAGCAGTTGCTGACTAGCTCGTGCTTCGTCTATCTCCCGATCCTTTGCCAACCAGAATATGGTGCAGGCCTGAGAAACATGGAAAACGGGCGGAATTTCATTGTGCCCCATCTGCCTCTCATTAATCAGAAATCGGCGCGCGAAGCTCGCCAACAACCGATTGGAAGTAACAAAAATACTAGGACATTCTGCCAAATCCCTGACAGGTCTACCAAGGCGCATTCTAAATACGTGGCCCAGTGATATTGCATCGTGCTCGGCGTTCTCGTGGGAATAGGTACGGTCCTTTAGTTTAGCTTGCGCGACTAGCCCTTCAGCGAACTTCCGCTCATCAATTTGGTTGCGGACATTTTTCTGGAACCCAGATCGTTCATAACCTGCAGGAAAGATATTATTCGCCGCGAGGCGTTCAACGAAGATGTGCTCCAGTGTACGGATTTGGCCTAGACTAACTTCTCCTCTCGTAATCGCATCACCCGTTTCACCAAATATGTTCGACCCGACATTTCCCTGCGCTACAATAGCAGAGAGAATATTTGCCGTTTCATCCTCATTTACCTGAAAAAATTCAGTCTTTATTTCCAAATCACCGATGTACCGGTGCAGCTCAGCAGTTGCTTTGTATAGCAAATCTCCAGATGTTCCGAGTATTCTTAGAAGAATGGCGGTATCATAGTACGCTGTCATTTTTGGAAAGCTATCAGCATTACCAAAACTCGTCAAAGAATATATGAAATCTTCAATCAAAACACCAACAAATATGTCTAATATAGCTGAATACGAATCAGAATCATTTTCATGACAAAATCTGATAAAATCGGCGATTACATATCTCTCAACCTCAAGCGAATCTGAAACTATTACTGATTTAATCTTCTTTGGTTTGTTAGCTGGCTCCGATGACGGTTTGAGAAACGAAATGAGGGCGTCCGACCAGCTTTTGGAAAAAAGAGCTCCACTTAGATCGTTAGTATTGACGTATTCGTTAAGAGTTTTTTCAATCTCTATTATTTTATTATCAATGTAGAATAATTGACCTTCTGTCTCTTTAGACTTGTTTACCTTATATATACGAATAATACTATCGTACTCAACGATGCCTTCACTTTGTAGTATTGGCATCATGTATTCAAGCGTGTATATTGGTATATCTATTCCTAATCCATCAACACATTTTGAGATCACAAGATCCAATTTGAAATCCGGATTGATCGCCAAGTGAGCGTTTTAACCAATCCGGACAATGGTCAACAATGTCACGAACTGGGTTATTGGTCTTTTGTGTTGATTCGAAGAGGGAATGAAGGACCGCGTATCCTAAACTGCGCCGACCCTGTCCCACAGCTGATTCCAGATCGCTCAAGGACAATTGCTGCCTAGACATTGTTGTCTCTCCTCCGCGCATGATGGCAATGTTTGACGATATCGAAGTTCATTTGCCTGGATGCCGCAAGTACGAAAATGCAAATGAGAAGATTGTTGTGTAGTAGTGGGTTGGTTAACCGTGCTGCGTGATGGCGTTTGTGAAATCGCAAACTCATTTGGGCCTAGCGGGACCGTGTCCGCCAGAATCGCAGCAAATTCCGGAACGGCGGCTGTTAGTGTTAGTTTCGTCATCGCCCCCACTTTTCACCGTTCGGCCACTATGTCGTGAATGCCATGCAGCGGGCCGATGATGACCAAGCTCGAAAAGATCGAACGGTCCGTTGCCGAATTGTCGGAAGCCGAACTCAAGCGCTTTGCCGCCTGGTTCGCCGACTTTCAATGGGAGCGTTGGGATCGGCAACTTGAACGGGACGTCGAAGCCGGCAAGCCCGACAGGCTTGCCGATGAAGCGCTTGCCGATCACCGCACGGGCCGGACCCGCCCTCTTTGAGGCGTCGCATCTTCTGACGGCATCTCGACCAGCGAAAGGTCGCGCTCCTATCTCCCTCCTGGCGGGGGGAGAAAGCCTTTTCCTGCATTTGCGAAGCGGAGCGAGCAAGTGCTTGGAAAAGACAAGAGAGGGGGTCAGCGAGCACACAATCCCCACTCTTGCAATTTCTGGCGCTTGGCCTTCGCAACGCTCGGCCAAGGCACCGAAATCGCTATCTCTCCCGCCAGGGGAGAGATAGCGCCGCCATCACCCGCCTCGCCAATCTCCAGACAGGGGGACAAAATCACCTCCGAAAAGGCTCTCTTACCCGCCACCCCCTTGTCCCTACTGACTACCAAATGGCGACTACCCGCACTGGCCGGGCTTGCCGATGGACCTCATCCTGAGGGTCCGTAGGACGGGCAAGACCCGTGGGTTGCCCTTAATGCCGTAGGCGGGCCGCCAAGAACCCTGCCGCGCCGCCGGCACGCCTAAGCGCTGTACATTCTGCGCCGCGCAAGCCGCCCTCTTTGGGGCAATCCGAAGGGCGGGGTGAGGTTGATGAGAAAGAGCTCGACGGGCTGATTGTACATCGAGCAGTGGAATTTACCCCTACCCGGCACGTTTCACGCGCCGACCTCCCCACAAGGGGGAGGTGGGGCGTCGTGCCATGCCGCCCGCCCTCATCCTGAGCTTGTCGAAGGATGAGCCTGTCGAACGGTTCGAACGACCGGAGCCAAAGTGAAGGCCCGTCCGGTAGGACAGAGGGGGTGAAAGACGTCAGCAGTGCCTTCGACCGCCCGAAGCCTCCAACCCCGCCAAAACGGGGACAAAACATCGACGCCTCGATCCCCCAACCCCTTTCTCCGCCAACCGGACGTCTCCTCAATTCCTCACCCTCACGGCCGCCTTTTTCCTCGTGCTCCTTCAGGCCGCGCCGTCCCATGCCCAGTGGTGCGGCAAGTCCGACGAGGCCCTCTTCGACGATCTTGGATCGATGCTTTGGGCAGGAAGCCCGCCGAGCGGCGAACGCCCCTACATCTACACGATGGCCGCGCCGTGGTGTCCTTACTGCACCCAGCTCTTCAAGACGTTCCAGTCGGACCGCTACAGCTTCGATATCCGATACTTCGAGATCTGGCCCACCGGCGACGTTCACCGGAACCAGATCGCCGATGTGGCGCTGAACGGCACCAACTCGGCGCTGGCCCGGATATATCTCCAGCGAAAGTTCTCGCGCGACGGGATTTCCGATGCGCAGCGAAGCCTCGCCAACGAAGTCCAGGAAATCCTGAGCATCGTCATCGACGAGCGCTATCGCGACCGGTTCTCCCAGCCGAAAATGGCAAGTCCGACATCGATCGCGCTCCTCGACGGCAAGATCGTCGTCATCGAGGGCACGCCCAACCTTCAGGCGCTCGAACGGCTTTCCGGATCGATGCGCCGGCATGGACGGGACGACCGTCTCTCAGGCCTCGTGCGGGCCGGCATACCGTCCGAGGTCCCGGCTCCCGATGCCTATTATGCCGTGCGCGACAATGTCGAAATCCGCATCCTGCCCGACGAGAAGGCGGTCGGCGCGATCTGCCTCAAATACACGCAGGGCCTCCGCTTCGATGGCATCGTGACGGTGTCGGGCAGGGAGTGGCTGGTAACCCGCCCCTTCCGGCCCGATACGACCCTCCGGCTCTATGCGCTGAAGGATGATTTCGTTTCGGCGACGGTGCTTGATCAGCAGAAGCAGTGAGGCGCGGGAAGCCCCTCAATGATGCGCGGGCTTGGCCTCGTGCTTCTTCGGCGCCGCGCGTTCGGCGGCGAGCCGCGCCGCCTTGCCGTCGGCATTGTAGACCTCGGCCTTGAGATAGCGGCAGTTCTTGTCGTCGAGGATGCTGGTGCGGCGCGCGGCCGCCTCCCACGACAGGGTGGCGAGCAGCCCGTCGGCCTTGGCCTCCGCCTCGCTGGCCGCCTTCAGCGACGGCACCTGCGCCGCGCCGCAGGCATGGGCGATGATCACGCCCAGCGCGTAGGAATGGGTGAACGAGGTCTCCGCCGCGATGTCGAGCGGAATGGCCGCGACCTGCACCGGGTCGGCCGCTTCCGCGCCGTCCGCCGCATGCCCGTCGGCCTCGTCGCCGTCCTTTTCGGCGGCGGCATGGGCGTCGCCCGCCGGCGCGAAATAGAAGGTCCAGCCGGCATAGCCACCCCCCGCAAGCACCAGCGGCATCAGCGCGAAAAGCGCCAGCTTCAGCTTCGAGCGCTTCTTGGGCGCGGCCTCGCCGTCATTGGTGCTGTCGTCGGCGGCGGCTTTGGCGGGTTTCTTGCTCATGGCGGCGATCCTACCGGCGATTGCTTAAATTCCGGTAATCGCGCCGCCGCGTGTGGCTATGAGCGGCATTCCGGCCCAAGGCGGAGGCGGCGACTTGCCGCCCGCCGGTCGTCCGGCGCGCTCGCGCAGGCCAGCGAGCAGAGCGAGCGTACGGGCTGTGAGCGAAAATACGGCCGAAGGCCGAGCATGCGACCGCATGCCGGGCGTCATCGCCCGCCCCCGCGGAGCGCCAGCCGCGCCAGCGGCGGTACGGCGCGTGAGCGAGACTGCGGCCCAAGGCCGAGGCGGCGACTTGCCGCCCGCCGGTCGTCCGGCGCGCCCGCGCAGGCCAGCGAGCAGAGCGAGCGTACGGGCCGTGAGCCGAAAGAAAAGAGAGGAACACCCGCGCCCTCCCGCGCGTTCTGCCGGCAGATTTCCGCAAACAGGAATGGGGAGTTGTGCCCGTGAAGAAGCCCGACATCACGACCATCGCCAAGCCGGACATGATGACCGCGCTGGCCGGAACAATCGTCAGCCTCGCCGCCACCGGCGCGGTCGCGGCCCTCACCGCGCGCCGGGGCGGCGACAGCTATGGCGGCATCGCGCGCTATCTGCCCGACACGCCCTCGTGGGGCGGACGCGAAAGCTGGTGGGGCTCGGACTGGCGCGGTGCTGACTGGCGCGCCCTGTCGCGGCGCCCGCGCGGCGCATGGCGCTCGGCGCGCGATGCCGGCGCGGATGCCTGGCAGCGTGCTTCCGACCGGTTGCCCGCGCTCGATGTCGGCGACTGGATGCCGTCGCGCATGCCCGGCATGCTGCCGGCAATGCTGGCTGGCGGTGCCATCGTTGCGGGACTGGCGGCCGTTGCCGACCACATTTATCGCCCCGCGCAGTTCACGCCGTCGAAGGACAGCCCGCTGCCGGAGCGCACCGCAACCGGAGCATTGGCGGTTCTTGCTCTGGGGCTCGCCGCCGGCGCCGTGGCGGCTTATGCCTCGGAGCCCGAACCGAAACGCGGCCTGGCGCGCTGGTTCGGCTGAGCCGGTCTGCGCTCAGCCGCGGCGGCGCTTGCGGTCCTTGCCGAGGCCGGTTTCCTCGAGCAGGCCCTTGCGCTTGGCGTCGTAATAGTAGCCGCGCGAATAATACCGCACCGCGAGGTCCTGGTTGCCGTCGGCGGTCAGATAGGCCCCGCGCAGATATTTCACGGCGTAGCGCAGGTTGGTCTCGGCATCGAGCAGCCCGTGGGCCGGGCCGGCATAGCCCATGCCGCGCGCGGTATCGTGGCGGATCTGCATCAGCCCCCAATAGGGTCCGTTGCGCGCCCCCGGATCGAAGGTGCTCTCGCGCTTCACCACGCGGCGGACCAGTTCCACCGGCACGTCGTAATGCGTCGCATAGCGCGCGATCAGCGCGTCGAGTTCGGCGCTGCGCGGCGCCACCGGGCGGACCAGGCCGGCGGTGGCGGCAAAGTCGGTTTCCGCGAACTGAGCCGCGCCGCGCCCGTCTGGCGTTCGCCCGGCGAACGATGCCGGCGTGAAAGCGACCGTATCGGGAAGCTCGGCATCCGGCGGCGCCGTTTCGGCGGCCATGCTGCGCGCGGCCAGCCCGTCGGAAGGCGCTACGCCGGTCAGGAGATCGCCGCCGGTCGCGCTGCAGCCTGCGAGCACGCTTGCCGCCAGCATGGCGCCCAGCGCCGAAGTCGGAATGAGATGAGCCAAGGTCAACCTGCCCATTGAATGGTCTGCCCCCTGCCCGCCCCTCCATATCGCGTTGCCGTCACATGCGCAATCCGGGTTCAGGACTTGTCAGGAAACGGGTGTTCGCGCTTTGTGCCGACATGCCAGACATGCTAGAAACGACGGTGAAAGGCATCCCGTGATGAGCGATCGTTTCCGCCACATCTTCGAAACAGCCGCCGGCTGGTGCGGCATCGCCTGGGGGCCTGCCGGCGTCACCGGCTTCGTCCTGCCGATGCGCGACCCTACAGCGGTCGAAAACAGGCTGGCGTCCAAGGGCGGCGATACAGAGCCCATCGACGCTCCTCGTGGGGATGCCGCGCTCTGGGTTGCAGCCGTTCGCCGCTACTATGACGGCGAGGCGGCCGAGTTCGATGACGTTGCCGTCGACCTGTCGGCGCTCGACGCCTTCGACCGCGACATTCTGGAGGCCGCGCGGCGTCTCGCCCATGGCGAGACGACCACCTACGGCGAACTCTCCGCGCGTGCCGGACATCCCGGCAAGGCGCGCGAGACCGGCGCCGCCCTCGGGCGCAATCCGGTTCCGCTCATCGTGCCGTGCCACCGCATCCTCGCCGCCGGCAACAAGATAGGCGGGTTCTCCGCGCCCGGCGGCAGCACGACCAAGGAGCGCATGCTCGCGCTGGAAGGCGTGCGCCTCGGCCCGCCCCCGTCCGCCCAGGCTTCCTTCGGCTTCTGACTCAACGTCAGGCTGCGGCCGGTTGCGCAGCGATTCGAGCGCCGCCATACTCAATGCACCTGATTCGTTTTCGGTCCGCGTACGCCACAGCGTAAGACGAAAAGACAAAGTGGACCGCGCATCCATGCTCAAGCCTCCCGACGACACGGTCAAACGCCGTCTGACCGAGCGCTCCCACATCATCATCGCCGTAGCCTTCCTGATCGAACGCGGCATTTCGCGCGACGACATCGCGGAGGAACTGGCCCGCTGTTACTATGTCGACATGGACGAGCTGAACGACGTGCTGGCAGGCATTCCCGTTTCGAACCCGGTACCGTTCGCGGCGGTCGCCTGACCACCAGGCGGTTTCGCGACAATTCGATTCAATTTGACGGCCCCCACTGAACGCCGTCTACAGGTCTCACACGTAAGAAGCCCCTCACAAACATTGCTTTATGGGGGCAAGAAGATGCTGTTGGGACTTCTCGGAGGTTCATCCTACCCGCCAAGCGGTTCGACGACGAACCCGCCCGCCGAACCGGCGGATACAGGCCAGTCGACACAGGAACCGGCGAACACGTCTCCCGAAGAGCAGACCACATCGCCGGGCTCAGGGACGCCGACGACGGGAGCGCCCACTGCCCAGCAGCCGAACGCCGGCTCTGCGCCCAACCGAAAGATCGACTACGTCGCAGCAACGGCAACGAGACCCGCCGGCGATCTCGACGAACCAGCGGGCGATGAAGACTGGGCACGGCGCGCCGCGCAGGCCAATGTCGACCGCGAACGCACGATGGCCTGGATCGCCAAGATCAAACGGTCCGATGTTTCGGAAACGCTGACGCTGATGCGTCCGGAAAAGGCATCAAGCGGCACGGGCTACGAAGCGGCGGTCTCGGCCTATGGCGAAACCGCCTCGATCCATCGCGCCAATCCGAACGAGCCGCCGAAGGCAGCCTGAAGTCGCGCGTGATCGTCCAACCCTGCCGGCCGCTTCAGCCGGCAGCCGCGGCGATCCGCTGGTTGCTTGCCGCATCGAAGAGATGAACGCGCCCGGGCTCGATCGCGAGCGGCAGCACATCACCGACCTTGAGACTGGCGCCACCCGGCAATCGTGCGATGAATTCGCCGCCATTGGTGGCGCCGGCCAGCCGCCCATGGGCAAGCGTATCGGCGCCGAGCGTCTCTATTGCCAGGACCTGCAATTCGACATCGGCATCGCCGGCATCCGCAACAGCCAGATGCTCGGGACGTACGCCGACGAGTACATCGCGGCCTGCATCGGATAAAGCGATATCCCGCGGTCTGATCGCCGGCCCGGCTGCAAGCTGGAACTCACCGCCCGACTGTCCGACTTTCGCGGGCAGGATGTTCATCGCCGGCGAACCGATGAACCCCGCGACGAACGTCGTCGCCGGTTCCGAATAGACCTCCATCGGCGTCGCGACCTGCTCCGCCACCCCGTCATGCATCACGACCAGCCGGTCGGCCAGCGTCATCGCCTCGACCTGGTCGTGCGTCACGTAAAGCGACGTCGTGCCGACAGACTGCTGCATCTGCTTGATCTCGAGCCGCATCTGCACGCGCAGTTTCGCGTCGAGGTTTGACAGCGGCTCGTCGAACAGGAACGCGGCGGGGTCGCGCACCAGAGCCCTGCCCATCGCCACGCGCTGCCGCTGGCCGCCCGACAGGGCACGCGGCTTGCGCTCGAGATAGGGCTCGAGTTGCAGCATTGCCGCTGCCTTGTCGACGCGCTCGCGGATCTCGGCTTTCGACTTGCCCATGATCTTCAGCCCGTAGGCCATGTTGTCGAACACGCTCATATGCGGGTAGAGCGCATAGTTCTGGAACACCATCGCGATGTCGCGCTCGCGCGGCTCCAGATCGTTGACCACCCGACCGCCGATTTCGACGGTGCCTGAGGTGATCCTTTCCAGCCCCGCCACCATCCGGAGCAGGGTCGACTTGCCGCAGCCCGACGGACCGACGATGACGATGAACTCGCCATCGGCAATGTCGATGCTGACGCCGTGGATCACCTCTGTATTGCCGTACGTCTTGCGGACGTCGCGAATTGAAATGGCCGCCATGCGGATTTCCGCCCCTTATTTTTCCGTCTCGACGAGGCCCTTGACGAAGAGCCTCTGCATGAACACGACCACCGCGATCGGCGGCAGGATAGCCATCAGCGCCGACGCCATCGTGATCGGCCAGTTGCCGTAGTCGTCCGCCGTCGGGATCATCTGGTTGAGCCCCATGACGATCGTGTTCATCTCCGGCCGCGTCGTGATGAGCAGCGGCCACAGATACTGGTTCCAGCCATAGATGAAGAGGATGACGAACAGCGCCGCGATGTTGGTCACCGACAGCGGCAGCAGGATATCCTTGAAGAACCGCAGCGGTCCTGCTCCGTCCACCCGCGCAGCCTCCACGAGCTCGTCGGGGATTGTCATGAAGAACTGCCGGAACAGGAAGGTCGCGGTCGCCGATGCGATCAGCGGCAGGATCAGCCCGGTATAGCTGTTGAGCATCTTCAACGACGCGACGACCTCGTAGGTCGGCACGATGCGCACTTCGACGGGCAGCATCAGCGTCATGAAGATCGCCCAGAAGGCGAGCATCCTGAAAGGAAACCGGAAATACACGATCGCATAGGCGGAGATGATCGAGATGGCGATCTTGCCGATCGCGATGCCCATCGCCATCACCAGGGAATTGAACATCATCGTCGCCGCGCCGACATTCGTGCCTTCGGTTATGGCGGTCACGAAATTATCGACGAGATGAGGCCCGGGCACGAGCGGCATCGGTGGACGGATGATCTCGCGATGGCTGACGCTCGCCGCCACGAAGGCGAGATAGATCGGAAAGCACATCACCGCGATGCCGGCGATCAGCACCACATGCGAGATGATTGTTCCTATGCCGCGTTTTTCGACCATGCCCTGCTCCTCAATAGTGGACACGCCGCTCAATGAAGCGGAACTGGATGACGGTAAGCACGGCGACGACGATCATCAGAATGACCGACTGCGCCGCCGAGGAGCCGAGATCCTGGCCGACGAAGCCGTCGGCATAGACCTTGTAGACGAGCACCGTGGTCGACCGGCCCGGTCCCCCGGAGGTCATGGTATGGATGATGCCGAACGTGTCGAAGAACGCGTAGGTGAGGTTCACGACCAGCAGGAAGAAGGTCGTCGGCGAAAGCAGCGGAAACACGATCGTCCAGAAACGCCGCCACTTGCCGGCGCCGTCGATCGCGGCGGCCTCGATCAGGCTTTTCGGGATTGCCTGCAGGCCGGCGAGAAAGAACAGGAAATTGTAGCTCACCTGTTTCCAGGCGGCCGCGATCACCACCAGCGTCATCGCCTGGCCACCGTCGAGCACAGGGTTCCAGTTGTAGCCCGACGCCTTCATGTAATAGGCGAGCACGCCGAAGGACGGCTGGAACATGAACAGCCAGAGCACGCCGGCAATCGCCGGGGCCACGGCATACGGCCAGATCAGCAGCATCTTGTAGGTGCTCGACCCCTTGATCACCTGGTCGGCCATGACCGCCAGAAGCAGCGAGAACGACATCGATATGGCGGTGACGGCGATCGTGAAGACGGCAGTCGTCTGAAAAGACTGCAGGTAATACGGGTCGGACAGAAGATGCTTGAAATTGTCGAACCAGACGAACCGTGAGCTCAGGCCGAACGGATCGGGCAGCAGCAGCGACTGGTACAACGCCTGGATTGCCGGCCAGAAGAAAAAGACGACCGTCACTGCGATCTGCGGCAGCAGAAGCACATAGGGCAGCACCTTGTTGTCGAAGGTGACGCGTTTTTCCATGAGATTATCCGGTCGGGACGGACGCGGCCGAACGGGTCGGCCGCGTCACGCGAATGGGTTTATCGAACCGACTGCTCGAAGCGACGCAGCAACTCGTTGCCGCGTTCCACGGCCGTGTCGAGAGCCGCCTTCGGTTCCTTCTGGCCCTGCCAGACGGCCTCGAGTTCTTCGTCGATGATCGTGCGTATCTGGTCGTAATTGCCGAGCCGCACACCCTTCGAGTTTTCCGTCGGCTCCTTGCCGGTCATCTGGATGATGGCGATGTCGGTGCCCGGGTTCTCGTCGTAGAAGCCCTGCTCCTTGGTCAGCTCATAGGCGGCATTGGTGATCGGCAGATAGCCGGTGTCCTGATGCCACTTGGCCTGGATTTCGGGGCTGGAGAGGAAGGACAGGAACTTGGCGACGCCCTTGTATTCCTCCGACTCGTGGCCGGCCATCACCCACAGCGACGCACCGCCGATGATGGTGTTGAAAGGCGCGCCCTCGACATCGTCCCAATAAGGCAGGTTCGAAATCGCGAACGGAAACTCGGCTTCCTTCTTCACACCGGCATAGCCGGCCGAGGACTCGGTATAGAAAGCGCATTCGCCGGCGCGGAAGCGGGCCCCGCCCTCATTGCGCCGTCCGGCATACTGGAAGCTGCCGTCCTTGGCCCATTCGGCAAGCATGCCGACATGCTTGACCTGAAGATCGGAATTGAAGGCCAGTTCGGTGTTGAAGCCACCGAAGCCGTTAGCCTGGGTGGCGAACGGCACGTTGTGATAGGCGCTCATCGATTCGAGATGGACCCAGGACTGCCAGGCCGTCGTGATCGGACAGGTCGAGCCAGATGCCTTGATCTTGGCGATCAGCTCCTTCATCTCGCTCCAGGTCCTGGGCTTGGTTTCGGGATCGATGCCCGCCGTCTTGAGAGCGTCCTTGTTGATGTAGAGCACCGGCGTCGACGAATTGTAGGGCAGCGACAGCATGTTGCCCTCCGGGTCGGTGTAGTAGCCGGCGACGGCCGCCAGGTAGACGCTCGGATCGAATGTTTCGCCGGCTTCGCCGAAGACCTCGTAGACCGGCTTGATCGCGCCCTTGGCGGCCATCATCGTCGCCGTTCCGACTTCGAACACCTGGAGGATGTGCGGCTGCTCGCCGGCACGGAACGCCGCAATGCCGGCATTCAGCGTCTCGGAGTAGTTGCCCTTGTTCGTCGCGACCACCTCATATTCGTCCTGCGACGAATTGAACTTGGCGACCTGCTCGTCCAGCAGCTCGCCGAGGCGCCCGCCCATGGCGTGCCACCACTGAACCTGCGTCTTGGCGTCTGCCGCGCCGGCAAATGCCGGAAGCGCGATCGCAACTGCCGTTGCGAGTTTGAGAATGGTGCGGAGTTTCATGCTTCTCTCCCGTTTATCCACCGGTTGAACACCGGCCGTTATTGGTGGGCTTTTGTTACCGCCGGATGACAACACCCGACGGCGGGCATGTCTATCCCCCTTGATGGATGCACCGCAGCAAAAAAGAACACCGGCTAAGGACCGGCGAGGATCAGGACGCGGAGGCTCCCGTCCACTCCAGCGGAACGTGGCCGGGATCGTCGGCCACGCGCGACAGCCATGCCGAGATCGCCGGATAGCGCGCGAGATCGTAGCCGCCTTCGGGCGCGACATGCGTGTAGGCATAGAGCGCGATGTCGGCGATCGTCAGCATGTCGCCGGCCAGGAACGGCGTCTCGTGAAGCCGCGTTTCCATGATCGCGAACGCCCGGTCGCCGCTGTCGAGCAGCGCCTGCATACGCTCTGGCGAGGCCTCCGACGCACGCCCTGGATAGCGCAGGATGGACCGTCTGACGGCCACGTAAGGCTCGTGGCTGTACTGCTCGAAGAACAGCCACTGGCATATCAACGCGCGATGATAGCGGTCCGAACCGAAGAACCGGGTGCCGTCGGCAAGATAGATCAGGATCGCGTTCGATTCGGCGAGCAGCCGCCCGTCATCGAGCTCCAGCAGCGGCACCTTGCCGTTCGGATTCTTGGCGAGATAGCCGGCCGATCTCGTCGACCCGTCGAGCGAACTCGTCTCGACATGCTCGAACGCCAGCCCGAGCTTGGCGAGCAGGAGACGCGGCTTGTAGCAATTGCCGCTGTCGGTCATTCCGTAAAGCTTCATGGTCGCGCCTTCCCCGAATCGGCGGCAGTATCGTGTCGGAGGCGCGCCACGACCAACGATTTGTTTTGAGGAACCGTTCACCGCCGTTCATGGTTACCCGGCTCAAGGGCGCGCGCGAACTTAGCGAAAAAGCGAGACGACGACCGCTTTCCGGCCGACAAGGTCGTCGAGCATCAGCGGCGTTTCGGGGAAGATCGAGCCGACGAGTTTCGGCTGGGCGAACAGATAGCCCTGGAAGATCGACGCGCCGACATCGATGGCCGCGCGAAGCTGGGCAGCCGTTTCGATGCCCTCGACGACCACCTGGCAACCCTGCTCGACGAGCCGCGCGACCAGCGTCGTCAAAAGTCGCAGCGCGGCTGGCGCAGACGCGATGCGCCGGAAAAGTGTGCCGTCTATCTTGACGAATTCGGGATCGACCAACGCGACACGTTCGAGCGTCGAATAGCCGGCACCGAAATCGTCGATAGCGAGGCGGATACCGCACGCCCGGATCCGCGCCGCGAGCGTCACCAGAGCACTCCGGTCAAGCGCTTCGAGCTCGGTTATCTCGCAGACGAGGTAGCGGGTATCGAGTTCGATCTCGTGCAGCCGCTTTTCCATGTGATCGATATGGGCGAGCGCGGTGTCGAGCGCGCCATGGGCATGCGACCCGAAATTGAAGAACAGCTCCAGGCCGGCAACGCCGTTGTTGTGATAGTTGCGCAGGTGAAGTGCCCGGCAGATGCGCTCGGCACGCAGACGTTCCCCGGCCGGAACCGCGCCGAAGAACTCGATTGGACGGACTGGCTTACCGTCGCGGAAAGGCCGTGCAAGCCCTTCGGCAGCGAACGGAACCAGCCTGTCTGCTTCGAGCCGGTAGATGGGCTGGTACGCGCTCTTCAGCACGAACGGACCGAACAACCCGCTTTCGATGCCAACCTCGTCGACCACGAACGGGCCGCCGGCCGGGCTGACGCTGATCTGGGGCGGGGTGGCTGCACTCATCACGGCCTATCTAGCCGCAGATTTCTTTTCAGGAGGTGAATGACGCCGGCCGGTTGGACGTGATTGCGAACGTCAGGCTTCGAAGCTTCGCCGGCGGCCGAATGTCCTGGGAGGTTGCGGCTTCGGACGGGCGGTTGACGGACCATGGCCGTCGGACGCTTCACCGACATGGGCGGATGGTTCACTGGCCAGGATCGCAGCGCCCTCGGACCGGCCGCTGCGGAAGACCGCGAAGCTGGTGGGCGCCAGCTCGGGGCGCGCCAGGACGTATCCCTGAACCATCGAGGCGCCAGACCGCTCGGCGAGATCAAGCTGCCAGCCTTCCTCGATCCCCTCGAACACGGTGCTGATGCCGCGCCCGGCGAACTGCGAAACCATGGTCGACAAAAGCGCGAAGCCCGGGCCGGACTCCATCAGGTGCGTGATCCACTGCGCGTCAAACTTGACGATGTCGGGTTGCAGTTCCTCGATCCGCCGGATGTCGGAATCCTCGGCGCCATAATCGTCGACGGCGATCTTGAAGCCATGCGCGCGCAGCGCTCGCACGAAGGCATGGAGCGCGGCATTGGAATGCGAGCGCTGTTCCGTCACCTCGCACACGATGCGCGCCGGATCGATATCGGCCTCGTGCAACACGAGCCGCATGTCGCGCAGCGCCTTGTCGATGATCTCGTTTTCGCTGAACAGCGACGGATCGAAATTGACGAACACCATCACCTGGGGATCGAGGCAGGCGCCGGCGTTCAGAAGATGCAGGGTGCGGGTCAGCGTCTCGACGTGAAACCGGTCGGCGGCCGGCACGCCGTTGAAGAACTGGCCAGGCGAAACCGACTCGCCATCGCGGAATGGCCGGACGAGCCCCTCGAACGCGGCGACGGCCAGTTTTCCCGAACCGAACGCGAAGATCGGCTGGAAGGCCGAGCGAAGCTGGTATGTTCCCCAGATTCCCACCGACGTTCCGTCGTCCTGCCGGACGATATGAGCCAGGCCAACACTGCGCGACAAGGCAACGATCCGCGATTTGATTGCAATCGTCGTCACACTGTCACGGAAGTTTTTACCATTCGTTAACGCTGATCCATCCGGTGCAGTGGCGTCTGGCTCTTGCGCATCGACGCGCGATCGGACATTAGAGGCGCGCCAAAATGGCGCAGCATCACCCAACGGAAAATCACTGGAGATCTGAGATCATGGCCTTCCTCGCCGACGCCCTTTCACGCGTTAAGCCTTCCGCGACCATCGCGGTCACGCAGAAGGCGCGCGAGCTGAAGGCCAAGGGGCGCGACGTGATCGGCCTGGGCGCGGGCGAACCCGATTTCGATACACCCGACAACGTCAAGAACGCGGCGATCGAAGCGATTCGCCGCGGCGAGACGAAATATCCGCCGGTTTCCGGTATCGCGCCGCTGCGCGAGGCGATCGCGGCCAAGTTCAAGCGTGAGAACAATCTCGACTACAAGCCGGAACAGACCATCGTCGGCACCGGCGGCAAGCAGATCCTGTTCAACGCCTTTATGGCGACGCTCAATCCCGGCGACGAGGTCGTCATCCCGCGCCCCTACTGGGTCAGCTATCCAGAGATGGTCGCAATCTGCGGCGGGACCGCCACTTTCGCCGAAACCTCGATCGACAACGGCTTCAAGCTGACGGCGGCCGCACTGGAAAAGGCGATCACGCCGAAGACGAAATGGCTAGTGATGAACTCGCCGTCCAACCCGTCGGGAGCGGCCTACACGCGCGACGAACTAAAGGCGGTCGCCGACGTGCTGATGAAGCACCCGGACGTCTGGGTGCTGACCGACGACATGTACGAGCACCTGACCTATGGCGACTTCGCCTTCACCACGATTGCCGAGGTCGAGCCCCGGCTCTACGAGCGCACGCTGACCATGAACGGCGTGTCGAAGGCTTATGCCATGACCGGCTGGCGCATCGGCTACGCAGCCGGTCCGCAGGCGCTCATCAAGGCGATGGACATGATCCAGGGCCAGCAGACATCCGGCGCCTGCTCGATCGCGCAGTGGGCGGCCGTCGAGGCGTTGAACGGACCGCAGGATTTCGTCCACAGGAACAAGGCGATCTTCCAGGGCCGCCGCGATCTGGTCGTGTCGATGCTCAACCAGGCACGCGGCATCCAGTGTCCGGTTCCTGAAGGTGCGTTCTACGTCTACCCCTCCTGCAAGGACCTGATCGGCAAGAAAGCCCAGTCGGGCAAGGTGATCGAGACAGACGAGGATTTTGTTTCCGAACTGCTCGAGCAGGAAGGGGTCGCCGTCGTGCACGGTTCGGCCTTCGGTCTCGGACCGAACTTCCGCATTTCCTATGCGACCTCCGAGGACGTGCTCGAGGAGGCTTGCAACCGCATCCAGCGTTTCACCGGTTCGCTGTCCTGACGCATGTACCAGGCCAGGCCCACAGGCCGGGCCTGGTCCCTTCGTTTGGGGCCCCTCAATGCGCCTGCCGACGCCAGGCGCCGGGCGGCATACCGTATCGTCGGCGAAACGCCCGGTGAAAATGCGACAGGTCGGAAAAACCGCACGCGTAAGCGATCGACGTGACCGGCACCTCAGCATAGGCCGGCGCGCGCAATGCGGCCGCCGCTTCGCGTAGCCTGAGATCCATGACGGCAATACCAAGCGTCGTGCCTGCGCGCGCGAACAGCTTCTGGATGTAGCGGGGCGAGACGTCGAGTACACGCGCGCACCTGTCCGCGTCGAGCCGGGGGTCGCGGAAATTGCGTTCCACGAACCGCCGTAGAGCCAGGAATTGAGCATCGGCCCGCGAAGCGGCGGACGTCTCCGTTCCGCCACGACCCGACACCGCCATCGCCGTCAGGTCGAGAAGCATCGAAAAAAGCCGGGCGGTCTCTTCAGACGCGAGATGCCCTGCCGTCTCATCGATCGTTCGCGTGGTCTCCGAGATCAGGCGGCCAAGCCCCGGCTGGATCGACAGGAGCTCCGGATGCTCCGGCAGGCGCCCACCAAGCCGCTCCGCAAGCGCTTCCTTCGGCACCCAGAACGACGAAACCGACAGCGAGGTACGGGTTCGATGCTCAAGGGAAAACGGCCGACCGGAATCGAATATGCCGACGTCGCCAGCCCGCAGCGTGATCTCGCGCCCCGACTGATCGATACGGCATTCGCCGTCCCGTTGAAGGTTGAGATAGAAGCACTCACGCGGCGACCGCGCAATTTCGCGCCGCGTGCGCACGACAAGATGCGCCGTGGCGTCGACGCGGTTGACCGCACCCTCTCCCAGCGGCAGCGATTGCACCGTGGCACTGAACCTGCGTCGGCGCTCGGGTTCGAGGTCGGGAAGCAATTCCATGAACGCCTGGCAAATGCCTTCACGATAAAAGTCGAAGGCTTCGTGCGGATCGACGTCGCGCGTGTCCCACACGCTGCCCCAGCGCAACGGTGGCAGCGCACGCGTTCCCATTTCCTCCATGGGCATCTCCTCCACCCGATGGTTCGCGCCAGTCCAGCATAAGTACGCTCCAAGTCAAGCGGACGGCTGCTCACGCCGACAGGATCGGAACCCGACGCAACAAAGCGAGGGGAGGGAAATATGACGAATTACGTGCTCGTTCACGGCGCCTGGCACACAGGCGAACTGCTGCACGACGTGGCGGAGCCGATCCGCAGGAAGGGCCATGTCGTGCACACGCCGACCATTGCCGGCAACCGGCCGGGCGATGACCGCCGGACTGGGCTTGAGGCGGCAATCGGCTCCGTCGTCGACTTCATCAAGGACACTGCGCTGACCGACATCGTCCTTGTCGGCCATTCCTACGGCGGAATGGTAATCACCGGCGTTGCCGACCGGGTACCCGACCGCATTCGTCGACTGGTCTACTGGAACGCGTTCGTCCCCAACAATGGTGAATGCCTCAACGACATGGTGCCACCGCATTACGTCGCCTTGTTCGACGCGGTGAGCGCAGCCAGCCCCGACAACTCCGTCATGCTGCCGCCGCCGATCTGGCGGGAAGCATTCATGAACGATGCCGCCGGTGCGCTGGCCCAGGCCACCTACGAGAAGCTCAACGCGCATCCCTACGCGACGTTCACGGACCCGATCACGCTCTCGGCCAATCCCGCCGAGATGCAGGTCGCTAAATCCTACATCAATTTCACCGGGGACACCGCCCTGCCTCAGTCGCTCGGCTGGCATCCGCGCCTGTCCGAGAAGCTCGGCCTGTTCCGGCTCGTGGAAGCCCCCGGCGGACACGAGGTCTGCTTCACGAATCCGGACCTTCTGGCCGAGAAGGTCATGGAAGCCGGACGCGACTGAAGCGATGGTGCGGCGTGCGCGCTCGTCCCGCACGCCGCGTTCAGATGCCCTCGTCGGGGATCTTGAGCTTGTGTCCGCACGCCTTGCAGTGGACGGCATCCGGGTCGTGCCGCTGCAGGGCGCATTCGGGACAGGGAAAAAAGACCTTGTTCGGTCGAAAGATCGCCTGGGCAAGCCGAACGAACAGCGAAATGCCGATGATCATGATGACGATCGACGTGAACTTGCCCCATCCACCCGGCAGCACGATGTCGCCGAAACCGGTGGTGGTGATCGCCGCGACGGTGAAATAGAGGGCGTCGATATAGCCTTCGATGCCGCCGGCCGAGCGGAAGAACCACGTGTAGATGAAGCCGGTCGCGACGAACAGGAACGTCACGAGGTTCATCACCGCATGGACCGGCTCGCGCCATTCGCCGAAGCCGCTGCGCTCGAGCGGGCGCCACAGCGTGCCGCTGCGCGACAGGGACCACAGCCGCAGGATCCGCAGAAAACCGAGATTTGCCAGGCTGTTGGGCAGGAGAAGCGTCGCGAGAATGAAGACGTCGACCCAGACATATATGCGCCTCACCCATTCCGACAGCCGCTCGGCCGCGAGCGCCCGGGCCACGAGATCGGCCGCCAGCAAGGCCGCGATCGAATAGTCGAGCCACAGGAACGCTCTGCCCTTCTCCAGAAAGGGCGACACGATGAAAAACGCGATGATCGCCACATCGACGACGATGACCGCGAGCTGGAACCGCAGCGCGGCCTTGGTCTTTCCGTGATAGAGGCGACGCAGCGTGGCGCGGACCCTCTGTATGGTTCCAGCCTGCGTCCGTGGTGTCTTGGATGCCTTGTCCATCGGACCCGCATATCGCCTGAGGCCTTGCCGGTCCAGCACCGCTCCGCTCTTGCCGAAAAATCCAAGCCGTGAAACGATAAGTTTCAGGCGGGAAGAAAAAACAACACTCGCCAGTGCGACGGTCGCAGGACCGGCCGCCGCTCATGAGGAAACGCGTGAGAGGAGGTCAGTTCGCCATGGGAAAACGAGCCGGGGAAAGACGCACGGGGCCGAAGTGCATTGCCATCATCGGTCCCTTCGCAAGCGGTAAGACGACTCTCCTCGAAGCCATCCTTGCGCGCACCGGCGCGATCGCGAAGCAGAGCAGCGTCTCGTCGGGAAACACCGTCGGCGACCACTCTCCGGAAGCGCGCGCGCATGCGATGAGCGTCGAGGCAACCTTCGCAACTACCAGTTTCATGGGTGAAAACATCACCTTCGTTGACTGCCCCGGCTCGATCGAGTTCGCCTTCGAGGCGGAACCGGTGCTCGCGGCATGCGACGCAGCGGTCGTGGTGACCGAGGCCGACGAGAAGAAGGTCCCGGCGCTGCAACTGATCATGCATCAGCTCGAAACGCTCGGCATTCCGCGGATGGTTTTCCTCAACAAGGTCGACAAGTCCGAGGCCGGCGTACGCGACACGCTGAAGATGCTGCAGCCGGCAAGCCAGGTGCCGCTGCTGTTGCGCCAGATTCCGCTGCGCAGTGACGGCATCGTGGTCGGGTCGATCGATCTGGCCCTGGAACGGGCCTACATCTACCGGGAGCACGCCGAAAGCGAGATCGCACCGATCCCGGACGACGAAAAGGCGCGCGAGATCGAGGCACGCTTCTCGATGCTCGAAACCTTGGCCGACCATGACGACGCGCTGATGGAGAGCCTCCTCGAAGAGATCGAGCCGGCCAAGGACACGGTGTTCGACGACCTGTCGGCCGATCTGCGCGACGGCAGCGTTATCCCCGTGCTGATCGGCTCGGCGGAAAAAGGCAATGGCATCCTGCGCCTGCTGAAGGCGATACGACATGATGCGCCGGACGTCGCCGCGACCCGCGACAGGCTTGGCGTCGCCGACGGAGCAGACGCCCTGCTTCAAGTCATGAAGACAATCCACACCTCACATGGCGGCAAGCTGTCCGTGGCGCGGGTGCTGCGCGGCAAGATTGCCGATGGCGTCGAATTGCGCGGCTCAAGCGGCGCTTCGGGGAAGCTATCGGGCCTTTATACGCTTCTCGGCAAGGACCAGTCCAAGATCGCATCAGCCGGCGCAGGAGAGACGGTCGCGCTCGGAAAGCTCGACGACTTCGCCACCGGTGAGACGATAGGCGCCGGCAAGGGACAGATCGACAGCCTGGCCGCGATCGAGCCGCCGCAGCCGGTCTATGCCATCGCGATGCGCCCGCGCGAACGCAAGGACGAGGTCAAGATGTCGTCTGCCCTGCAGCGCCTTGCGCAGGAAGACCCTTCGCTCTCGATCGAGCACAATCAGGAAACCGCCGAGACGGTGCTGTCCGGCCATGGCGAAATGCATCTCCGGGTCACCACAGAAAGGCTGCTGGGCAAATACCAGATCCAGGTCGATTCCCATCCTCCCGCCGTGCCCTACCGGGAGACGATCAGGAAAGGCACCCAGCAGCGCGGCCGGCACAAGAAGCAGTCCGGCGGCCACGGCCAGTTCGGGGACGTGGTGATCGATATCAAGCCGCTGCCGCGCGGCACCGGCTTCGAGTTCACCGACACGATCACCGGCGGCGTCGTGCCCAAGCAATATATCCCGTCGGTCGAGTTCGGCGTTCGCGACTACCTCAAATGCGGCCCGCTCGG
The DNA here is from genome assembly GCA_023953775.1 of Rhizobiaceae bacterium. Lineage (GTDB taxonomy): Bacteria > Pseudomonadota > Alphaproteobacteria > Rhizobiales > Rhizobiaceae > JAMLJD01. The sequence continues at coordinate 139,626 of JAMLJD010000001.1, forward strand.
CTTTCCGGTGGTCGACATCGCGGTCAATCTCGCCGACGGCTCCTATCACTCGGTGGACTCCTCCGACATGGCGTTCCAGATGGCCGCCAAGCTCGCCATGAAAGAAGGCATGGCGGCCTGCGCGCCGGTCCTGCTCGAACCGGTTCTGAAAGTGGAGATACACACGCCCTCCGACGCGACCGCGCGCGCAACGGCCATCGTATCGCAGCGCCGCGGCCAGATCCTCGGCTTCGACGGCCGGCCCGGATGGCCGGGCTGGGACATTGTCGAGGCGATGCTGCCGCAGGCCGAGATCGGTAGCCTGATCATCGAACTCAGGTCCGCGACGGCGGGCGTGGCCGGCTTCACCGCGCGGTTCGACCACATGGCGGAACTGACCGGCCGGATGGCCGACGACGTGATGAACGCAGCGGGAAAGGCAGCCTGACGGCCACGTGAATGTGAACCCATGTGACTTGCACCGGGCAGGCTTCCGAATACCGTCCCGGAAGTCGTAGTTCGGCGCGGGAGAGATTCGATGGTTGCACTTCACGACAAGCCGCGCTGGTGGTTGCCAGACAGCGCCGCCACGCCGGAAACGGCTTTCAAAGACCGACGCGCGATCCTGAAGGCAATGGGCTTCGGCGCTGTTTCAGCCGCCGCATTCTCGATTGCACCGCGCAGCCTTCATGCCGAGGACGCCGACCCGACGGCCGATCTCTATCCGGCCGCCCGGAACGACGCCTACAAGGTCGACCGCGAGCTGACGCCCGAGGAGGTGTCCTCGCAGTACAACAACTTCTACGAGTTCGGCTCGCACAAGCAGATCGCGGCCGCTGCCCAGAGTCTGCCGATCCGGCCGTGGGACATCGAAATCGACGGGATGGCCGGCAAGCCGATGAAGATCGCCTTCGACGATCTCGTGCGCAGGATTCCGCTCGAGGAACGGCTCTATCGGCACCGCTGCGTCGAGGCCTGGTCGATGACCGTGCCGTGGACCGGCTTTCCGCTGTCCAGGCTGGTTGCGCTTGCGGAGCCGCAGGCGTCGGCGAAATATGTCCGGTTCGAAACCTTCATGGATCCCGAGGCCGCGTCCGGTCAGCGCCAGGTCTGGTATCCCTGGCCCTATGTCGAAGGCGTGACAATGGCGGAAGCCACCAACGACCTCGCCTTCATGGTGACCGGTGTCTACGGCAAGCCGCTCGCCAAGCAGTTCGGTGCGCCCATCCGCCTCGCGCTGCCATGGAAGTACGGGTTCAAGTCGATCAAGTCGATCACCCGCATAACTTTCACCGACGAGCGCCCACAGAGCTTCTGGGAAAAGATCGCCGCGAGCGAGTACGGCTTCTGGGCCAACGTCAATCCCGAGGTGCCGCATCCGCGCTGGAGCCAGGCCAAGGAACGGGTCCTGCATACGGGCGAGGTCGTGCCGACGCAGCTTTTCAATGGCTACGGCGCCGAAGTCGCCTCCCTCTATGCCGGAATGGACGGCGAAGCGCTCTATATGTGAGCGTGACGAGAAAGGCGCCCGGATGGGGACCGGACGCCTTTCCGCATTGGCAGCCGTGGAGTAGGCCGCCTCAGGTCCGCCGCGTGGCGAAACCGGGCTGGTGCCGGCATCGCCGGAACCGGGGGGATATTCGATGCGATAGCTGCCCCTCGGATGGAAGGATGCCCCCATCGTTCTATCCGTCAGACACGCATGCCGCATCTTGAACGCCTTGACTATCGAATGCCGACGCTCACCGGAAGGTTACCCATGGTTACATGTCACCGTAACACGGGCTCGCCGGATAGCCGGCGTCAAGCCGGAGATGCTTTCGGCACTCGTTTCACAGGCCGGCCATCGGCCAGTATTGAGACGGTCGAGCCGATAGCCGAACCCCAGACAAAAAAAAGCCGGATCTGAAAAGACCCGGCTAGTCTATTGGAAGCGCCATAAAGGCAAAACCTCCAGAGGGGAACACTCGCCGGGTGCTAATGGGAGGAGGAACGCACCCGGGAGACACCCCCGATATGGGCGCATGTTGCCTAAATAACAAGCATACTCTTTTGCAATGCACCCATGCAGCTTGTGCATGACTCATATTGCGGCACTATGCGGTTGAAAACATAGGCATTTGCTCGTTTTGAAGCCTTCGGCGCGCCGGGCACGAGCCGTCTCATCTCAAAAAAACGACAGTTGGAACGCGATTGTTGCGAGCTGGCGCGGCTGTCTCACGCAGTGTGCGAATCAGAATGCCCAGCTACGTGCTTTGGCGATCAGGAAGTCACGGAAGACGTGCAGCTTGACTTGTCCTTTCATCGCGTCGGGATAGCAGAAATAGGTGTCGAATGACGGCACCTCGGTCTCGGGCAGCAATTGAACCAAGCCGTCATCCTTGTCGACCATGTAGTCGGGCAGCATCGCGATACCGGAGCCGCGCTGCACGGCCAGCTTGATCGACAGAATGTTGTTGATCTGCAAAGTCGCGCTGCGCTTCGCGCCCTCGGTCAGACCCGCCGTCTCGAGCCAGTTCATGTCGTTGAGATGAGGCGGCACCGGTTCTCCGAAGGTGACGAGGCGATGCTTGTTCAACTCGCCGATCGTCGTCGGCTTGCCGTATTTGTTGACATAGGACGGCGCCGCATAGACGTGGAAATGCACCGTGAAAAGCTTGCGCTGGATCAGATCCGGCTGCAGCGGCTGGCGCAGCCGGATCGCGCAATCGGCCTGGCGCATGGTCAGGTCCAGCTCCTCATTGGCCAGGATGAGCTGGAGGTTGATCTCCGGATAGAGTTCGAGGAATTCGGGTATGCGCTCCGTCAGCCACCCCGTGCCGAGCCCGACGGTGGTGGTGATGCGCAACAGGCCGGACGGTCGGTCCTTGGCCTCGGTGAGCCGCATCTTGACGCTTTCGAGCTTCATCAGCACGTCGTGCGCGGTTCGGTAGAGCATCTCGCCCTGTTCCGTCAGCACAAGGCCGCGAGCATGCCGGTTGAACAGCGGCACGCCGACTTCCTGCTCGAGCGCGCTCACCTGCCGCGAGATGGCCGACTGCGACAGATGCAGCGTATCGGCGGCATGCGTGAACGAGCCGGCCTCCGCCGCCGCGTGAAACACACGAAGCTTGTCCCAGTCCAATGACATGAAGGCCCCCTCTCGAACCTTTGGGCCGCCTTTCCCGGCAGCTCCTATTCAGCGGCTTCGCGGTGTACCTCCATATCCGCGAGGTATTTCTCGGCCTCCAGCGCCGCCATGCATCCGAGGCCGGCCGCCGTGACGGCCTGGCGATAGACGTCGTCCGTCACGTCGCCCGCCGCGAAAACTCCCGGAACGTTGGTCAGCGTCGAATCCGGCGCGGTCCACAAATAGCCGTTGGGCTTCTGCCGCAGCTTGCCGACGAACAGCTCCACCGCCGGCGCGTGTCCGATCGCCACGAACACGCCGTCGACCGAAAGCTCGCTCTCGGCACCCGTCTTGACGTTCCTGATCTTCACACCAGTAACCGAAGGAGGCATCGGAGCCTTGCCCGGCTCGCCGGTGACCTCTTCGACCACATGGTCCCACATCACTGTGACGTTGTCCTTCTTGGCCAGTCGGTCTTGAAGGATGCGCTCGGCACGAAACTCGTCGCGGCGATGGATAACCGTCACCGACTTGGCGAGGTTCGCAAGATAGAGCGCCTCCTCGACCGCGGTATTGCCGCCGCCGACGACCACCACGTCCTTGCCGCGGTAGAAGAACCCGTCGCAGGTGGCGCATGCCGAGACGCCGAAGCCCATGAACGTCTGCTCGCTGGGAATGCCGAGCCACTTCGCCTGGGCGCCCGTCGCGACGATCAGCGCATCGCAGGTATAGTCTTGGCCGGAATCGGTCTTGAGCCTGAACGGACGGCTTTCGATGTCGACCTCGGTGACGATGTCGTTGACGATCTCGGTGCCGACATGCTTGGCCTGCGCCAGCATCTGCTCCATCAGCCAGGGGCCCTGGATCGGATCGGCAAAACCAGGATAGTTCTCGACCTCGGTGGTGATGGTGAGCTGGCCACCCTGCTGCATGCCTGCGATCAGCACCGGCTCGAGCATCGCGCGCGCGGCATAGATCGCCGCAGTGTAGCCCGCCGGACCCGAACCAATGATCATGACGGGCGCGTGTTTCGCGGTCATCGTGTCGCCTTTTCGTGATTGGCTGCGCAAACGCCTCGGCGTTCGCGATTTCTCTTACGCCTAAAATAGGTTGTCGCAGCCATGGCTTGCAAGGCACGCTTTCCGGCTTCCCCAGAAGCCGGAGGACTTTCTTCGCGCGCAAGGCGAAGCGTCTTGGCCGGACGTTTCGATTCCGATAGATCATGTGAAAGATTCTTGCGCGTTTCGGAGTCCGACGCCCATGCCCCTCAAGGCCGATCTCGACGCCATAGACTGGAAGATTCTGCGCGAACTCCAGAAGGATGGGCGCATGACGAATGTCGAGCTGTCCCGCAGGGTGGGCATTTCCGCTCCGCCCTGCCTGCGTCGCGTAAAGCGGCTGGAGGATCAGGGCATTATCCGTGGCTACCGCGCCTTGCTCGAAAACGCGATGCTGGGAAAGGACGTCATCGCATTCTGCCTGATCGGACTGCACCACCAGTCGGAAGCGGAACTCAAGGCCTTCGCCGACCGCACCCGAAATTGGCCGATCGTCAGGCGCGCATGGATGCTGTCGGGCGATTCCGACTTCCTGCTGCACTGCGTTGCAGACGATCTCCCGACATTCCAGTCCTTCGTCATCGAAGTGCTGACCTCAACACCAAACGTCGATACCGTTCGCACAGCCCTGACGATCAGACAGGTCAAGGACGAAGGGCTGGTTGCGATTGACGTCGGCGGCGCCTCCTGAGCCCGTTCGCGCGATGAAGGTGCTCGTCGTCAAGACGTCGTCGATGGGTGACGTCATCCACACCTTCCCGGCTGTCACCGACGCCGCCGCCGCGATCCCCGGTGTGGTGATGGACTGGTGCGTGGAAGCCGACTTTGCCGATCTTCCGAAATTGCATCCCGCCATACGCTCCGTTCACGTGGTCGCCGCCCGGCGTTGGCGCAAGTCGCTCCTGGCGGCCGATACGCGCGCCGAGGTCGGCGAAGTCCGACGCAAGCTGCGAATCGAAAGCTACGACTTGGTCATCGACGCACAGGGCTTGCTCAAGAGCGCGCTCGTGGCACGTCTGGCCGGTGCGCAGGTTTACGGCATGGATAGAAAGTCGGCGCGTGAGAGCTTTGCATCGTCGTTCTACTCGCGGCGGTTCGAAATAGCGCGCGACCAGCACGCGGTCACCCGTACACGACAGCTCTTTGCCGCCGCGCTCGGCTACGACATGCCCGCGCGCGAGCCCGATTTCGGCCTGACGACGCCCCGCCCCACCCGCTATCTGCCCGGCAACGAGGATGTTGCCGTACTGCTTCACGGCGCCAGTTGGGAGACAAAGAAATGGTCGGTGCAAGGGTGGTCGGACCTCGCCCGACGCCTTGCGCGGCGTGGAATCGCCCCGCTCGTCACCTATGGGAGCGAGGCGGAGCGGAAAGTTGCCGATGCAATCTGTGCCGCCGAACCGACGACCATCCTCGTTCCGAAGTCGCGACTTGCGGAGATGGCTGCCGTGATCGGCCGTTCCCACATCGCGATCGGCGCCGACAGTGGCCTCACGCATCTGGCGAACGCGTTTGGCATCCCGACGATCGCGTTGTTTTTCTCGACTACCCCCGGCCTGACCGGCCCGGTTGGGAGCCGGTCCCGGATCCTGGAAGCAACAATAGACTGCGGGGAGTGCGGACAGCGCGGCTGCGCCCGCGTCCGCGGCATCGAGGAACCGCCATGCAGAACGACGATCACGCCGGATGACGTAATGGCGGCGGCCGAACCCTTTCTCCGGCCGCCGACCGGGCGTCCGATCAGACGTAGTTGACCTTGACGATCTCGTAGGCCCGCGCGCCGCCGGGTGCGTTGACCTCGATGGCATCGCCGACCTCTTTCCCGATCAGCGCGCGCGCAATCGGAGAGGAGATGGAGACCAGCCCGGACTTCACGTCCGCTTCCTGATCGCCAACGATCTGATAGGTCTTTTCTTCTTCGGTATCCTCGTCGACCAGGACGACAGTGGCCCCGAACTTGACCTTCTCGCCGCTCAGCTTCGACACGTCGATGACCTCGGCGCGCGCGATCAGATCCTCGAGCTCGTTGACCCGACCCTCGTTCAGGCTCTGCGCTTCCTTGGCGGCATGGTATTCGGCGTTCTCGGACAGATCGCCATGGCCGCGCGCTTCAGAGATCGCCTCGATGATACGCGGGCGCTCGTCCTGTTGACGCCAGCGCAGTTCCTCCTTGAGCGTCTCGAAACCGCGAGAAGTCATCGGAACCTTGTTCATGTCTGCACACCTCATTCGCCGCGGGGCGCGGATTGCGCCCTGCGACAGTCGCATAGCCAAAAAAGAAAACGGTCCGAAAGCCTCGGCTAACGGGACCGTTTCACCTGATATCCGCAGAATATAGCAACGCTTTACGCGCTTTTCACGCGGAATTTTCGTCGCGGACGCCTCCGGGCCGGGTCTACGGAGCCCTGCCGGGCTCCGGCGGGCACGCACCGTGCCCGCCGGCTCAACCGGAAATCCGTCGTCAGCCGCCCTTCACGTGGTCTGCAATACGCGCCGAAAGTTCGGCATACTCCGCGCAGCCCGACCCGCAACGCTTCTCGATCTCGGCAAGCTGCTCGCGCGCCTTGTCGACCAGCCCGAGCTGGAGATATGCCTCGCCCATATACTCCCGCACCAGCGTATGGCCGGGATCGATCCGCAACGCTTCCTGATAGTAGCCGAGGCCGACCGTCACGCGTCCGGACATGCGGTGCGAATAGCCGAGATAGTTGAGCACCCGCGGGTCGCCGCTGTCCGCGACATTCGCGAGCACGAGGATCGCCTCGTCATAACGCCCGGCAAGCGCGAGGTCGCGGCCAGTGCCGTAGATGTCCTCGAGATTGCTCTTCTGCGGATCGACGCACTTCTTCTTGTCCTTGTCCCAGATCTTGCCGCCGGTGCACTGCTCGCCGCCACCTCCGCCGCCGCCTCCGCCGGCCGTCATTGCCGGTGTCGCGGCGAGCGGCAGCGCCAGAAGCAAGGCCGCGCCGGCCAGGGTCAGTTTCATGCGCATAGAATCCTCCTGTGATCATCACCACAAATGAACGGTTTTCGTGTCGTCTCTCGTCCCGCGGTCAGGATAATCCCGATCGCGGCTGCCGGCGATCACGTTGCCGTGACGGAATTTGCCTTCTGGATCATCGCGAAAGACGCGGATGCACGCTAGGAGCGGGCGATGCTCTCCGGTCGCAACAATTACAAAGGCGCAACCTCGTGACGCGAGTTCAGGCCAATCTCGTCCTGCTTCTGGCCGGCGCGTTGTGGGGCATGGGGTTCATTGCCCAGTCGACCGCCATGGACGCGATCGGGCCATTTCTGTTCGTCGGCCTGCGATTCCTCTTCGCCACGCTTGCGATGCTGCCTTTTGCGTTACGTGAGGCGAGCAAAGCGCCCGACGCCCTCGCGAGCGAATCGTGGATATGGTTCGCGTCGATCGGCCTGCTTCTGTTCGGCGCCATGGCGGCGCAGCAGGTCGGCCTGCTCACCACCACGGTGACCAATTCGGGATTCCTGACGGGCCTCTACGTGGTGATGGTCCCGTTTCTCGCTGTGCTGCTGTTTCGGCAATGGCCGCATCCGGTCGTCTGGCCTGCCGCCTTCTGCGCCCTCGCCGGCATATGGTTGTTGTCCGGAGGATCGGTATCGCGGCTCACCACCGGCGACTGGCTGACCGTTCTGTGCGCATGGCTGTGGGCGCTGCAGGTGATCTTCACCGGACGCCATGCGGTCGCGACCGGGCGGCCCGTCACGCTTGCCGTGACGCAGTTCGCGGTCTGCGGCGCACTTGGGCTTGTGGTCGGGCTCGTCCTGGAGCCTTTCGAGCCGGCGGCGATCTGGCGTGCGATGCCGGAAATCCTCTATGCCGGCATCGTCTCGGGCGGCATCGCCTTTACCCTTCAGGCTGTCGGTCAACGCTACACCACGGCACCCCAGGCGGCGATATTCCTGTCGTCGGAGACGGTATTCGCCGCGCTTTTCGGCGCACTTCTGCTGGGGGAACGCATGGCAGCCATCGGACTGGCGGGCTGCGCGCTGATCCTCGCCGCCATCCTCTCCGTCGAGGTCGTTCCCGCGCTCGCCAAACGCCGTCGCATCGCCTCGTGATACCCGGCCCGGTGCAGGTATTGCCCGCAAATTTCGTTTGCCCGCGGGCAAAGCCCGTCCATAATGCCGCTTGCGGGGCGGATATCTGCGACGCGAGGAGAAAACCGTGCAAAAGCCGCTCGAACGGGAATGGGAGCTGGCGATCGGTCCGGAGACCGTACGACTTTTCGCGCTGAAGGCGCGAGCGATCAGCGCCGATGTTTCCGACGACTATGCGAGCGGACACGAGCACGAGGTCGAATTCGACGGCGACACGCGCGACAACCACCAGCATGACGGCCTCGCGGAAGAGGAAGAAGAAGATCTCACGCGCGAGGAATTGCGCGAGCTGATCGCCGACCTCAATGTCGACGAAGCCGCCGAATTGATCGCACTGGCCTGGCTCGGGCGCGGCGACTACGACGCTACCGAATGGTCGGAAGCGGTTTCGGAGGCGCGCCAGCGCAACGCGCGCAAGACCGCCGAGTACCTGCTCGGGATGCCGATGCTCGGCGACTGGCTGGAGGAAGGCCTTGAGGCGATCGGTGCCTAGGTCGTGGAGAGACGAAGGAGGCGATCCGGCATGACGTGTCGATCGAACCACGGCAACCGGAGTGATTTCGGCGTCTCATGGTCAGGCACCATGCGCGCCGGGCTCCGCGGCATGCTTGTATTCGCCCTCTCCGGCCTCCTCTTCGCGATCGCTGGCGCGAACGCCGAAGACACGCTGCCCGAGGAAATGGCCTCGCCGCAGGCCCGTCCCGCCGCGCCGGCCCAGGGCGTTTCACCCGAGGCCGGTGCGAACGTACCGGTGCCCGAATCGCGCCCGCCACCTCCAAGCGAACCCGAAGAGGCGATGCCGACCGTGGTGGTGGAAGGGCTTTCGCGCCCGCCACTCGTTCCTCTCGACGAGCGCTTCTGCCGCAAGAGACTGACGGAGTTGAAGGCGCGTTTCCTCGCCGGGCGGCGTATCACCGATCCTCTCGGATGCTCGATCGATCATCCTCTGACGTTGATGTCGCTTTCCGCCGAAATCGACCTTGAGCCCGATGCAGTGCTCAACTGCGCGACCGCGCTGGCGGCGGCCGAATTCATCACCCGTGTCGCATCGCCAGCGGCCGAGGAAATTCTCGGTCAGCCGATCATCGGCATTTCCCAGGTGTCGGCCTATGTCTGCCGACCGCGAAACGGATCCGACAAGCTCTCCGAGCACGCATTCGGCAATGCGCTCGACATCGGCGCCTTCACACTGGCCGACGGGACCGTCATCGAGGTTCGCGACCATGGCGAGGACGCGCCCGAAAGCGACCGGTTCCTGGACACGGTGCGCGAGCGGGCCTGTGGCCCGTTCAAGACCGTGCTCGGTCCCGGTGCCGACGCCGACCATGCGGCGCACCTGCATTTCGATCAGGCCACGCGCAGGAACGGTTCGACATTCTGCCAGTAAACCGCCCCCCGGTATGGTAAACGGCGGCAGACAATCTTCCTTTACGTTTCCGGCCTAGCCTCGTTGCATTCTGGGACAGGGGCAGAGCATGCCGTCAGGAACATCCGCCTCGCCGGCGCCGGCGCGCCGGCCCGTGCCGCTGCGCGTCGCGCTGGGCTTCATGTGCCTCGCCGGACTGGCCGCGCTGCCAGCCTGCGGCGGCAGGTCGGCGTCGAGCCAGCCGGACATAGACGTCGGCGTCCGGACCGCAGCCGTCATGCGGCCGATATCCGGCGCGATGGCCCCGGCGCCGTCGTTCAGCGGCGCCGGATATCCGCGTTTCGTTCCATCCTACGATGACGGGCCGGGCCCGATGCCGGCCGACGAGATTGCATGCCGCCGCGAGCTCAAGCGGCTTGGCGTAAGGTTCACCGACCTGCCGGCAATTCGCGAAGGATCGTGCGGCATCGACTATCCGGTGGAGGTAAGTGCCCTTTCCGGTGGCGTCGACATCCGCCCCGACGTGACGCTGAACTGTCGCATGGCGGCGACCTTCGCCAGATGGACGAAGAAGGAACTCGCGCCCGCAGCGCGGCTGCGATACCTCTCCGGCATCAGGACGATCCATCGGGGATCCGGCTATTCGTGCCGCAACATTGCCGGCTCGCGCACCATGTCCGAACATTCGACGGGCAATGCGATCGACATCATGCGCATCGAACTCAAGAACGGTCGCGACATCGATGTCCGCAAGCCGGGCTTCTTCTCCTTCCGCGAGAAGAGCCTGTTGAACAACGTCCGCGCCGGCGGCTGCGAGTATTTTTCGACGGTTCTCGGACCCGGCTACAATTACGATCACCGCAACCATTTTCATTTCGACATCAAGCCAAGGCGCAACGGCCGCGTGAGCTGCAATTGACACCTTTGTCCGCTTCGCGCGTTTGACTGTCGCGCGAACGGAAACAGGCTGCTAAACGGGACCCATGCTCTCGGTCGAAATCATCATCGTCGCCGCACTGATCGTCACCAACGGTCTGCTCGCGATGTCGGAACTCGCCATCGTGTCGGCGCGGCCGGCACGGCTCAAGACCATGCGGGACAAGGGTGTCAGGGGCGCCGCGCGTGCCCTCAAGCTCGCGGCCGACCCCGGCCGTTTCCTGTCTACGGTCCAGATCGGCATCACGCTCGTCGGCGTTCTTTCCGGCGCCTTTTCCGGCGCCACCCTCGGTACACGGCTTGCGGGTTTCCTGGCCGAAGCCGGCGTAAGCGAGGGCATGGCCGATGCCGCCGGGGTCGGCATCGTCGTCGCTTTGATCACATATGCGTCGCTGATCATCGGCGAACTCGTGCCCAAGCAGATCGCGCTCCGCGATCCGGAGGGAATTGCTGCGCGCATGGCACCGGCAATGACGCTTCTGGCCACCGTCGCCATGCCGCTGGTCTGGTTTCTGGACATTTCAGGTCGCGCTGTACTCTTCGTTCTCGGCCAGCGGTCCGAGGGATCGTCCGGGGTCAGCGACGAGGAGATCAGGATGATCATCGCCGAGGCCGAGGGCGCCGGCGTGATCGAACCGGGCGAAGGCGACATGATGGAAGGCGTGATGCGGCTCGCCGACCGCACCGTACGCGCGCTGATGACCCCGCGCCGACAGGTCGAATGGCTGGAGAAGGATGCCGACGAGGACGCCCTTCGGGAAGCCCTGCTCGCGGCCGAGCATTCCTATCTTCCGGTTGCCGGCAAGGAACTCGACGAGATGGCCGGCGTGGTGCGCACGCGCGACCTCCTGCGCCCCGCATTCGAGAAGAAGCCGATCAGGCTCGACAAGCACCTGCTCAAGGCGCCCGTCGTCCACGACCGCGCATCCGCGCTCGACGTCCTCGCCAGCCTCAAGGCCGCAGAGGTTCCGATGGCGCTCATCCACGACGAGTACGGCCATTTCGAAGGCATCGTGACGCCGGCCGACATTCTCGAGGCGATCGCCGGCGAATTCCGCTCCGACATGAGCGAGGATGATGGTCGGCTGGTGCAGCGGGAAGACGGCTCATGGCTCGTCTCGGGATCGATCCCCGCCGACGAGATGGCCGACAGGCTCGGCATTGAACTGCCGGAAAAGCGCGACTACGCGACCGCTGCCGGCTTCATCCTTTCGCATCTCGGACATCTGCCGGTGACGGGGGAAAAGGTGGACGTTCCCGGATGGCGGTTCGAGGTAATCGACCTTGACGGCCGGCGGATTGACAAGCTGATCGCGCATCGCGCGCCCGGCGAGGGTGTCAAGGCAGGCCAGTCCGCCCCCGCGTGACGCGTCGTCAGCGGCCGCCGTCGAAAGGCGTCGGCCCTTCCGGCAGTGCAATGCTCCGAGCCGCGTGCGCGGCAATCCGCCAAGCTCCGTCGTGCTTTCCGAGCAGGAATATTGCGCGCTTCGCCATCACATTGATACGTCCACCCGAAAGTGGATAGGCCCCGAACTCCCAGACATCGGCGCGGGCAAGAGGATCGGCGACGATGAGCCCGTCGATCCGGTAGCGGAAGTCCCCGGCATGCGCCGCCATCTCGCACGCCACATACGACTCGACCGGAAGCGCGGCGCTCATGTCGTCGGGCGCCCGACGGCAGCCCTCGTGGATCGCCATGGGTGCCAACAGCCGCCAGGGGGCGCCGCCGCGCGGTTTGCGAAGTTCCGAATACCACTGCGCGAGAAGCTCGCGAACACCGGCCTCCGCGTCGCCAGCCTCCCGGCTTTCGGCCGATACGGATGAATGCCCGACGCCGGCGAACGCCGCCAGAGCCCCCATCGCAAGAATACTACGCCTGTTGTTCATTGCCCGCTTCCAGCCTCAGATATCCGCGACCGGCATCGGCTAGCAGGGCAAGTCGACTTAAGTTTGAACGGAAAAAGGCGGCGCGAACGCCGCCTTTTCTCATCGCTGCAAGACGATCCGTCAGGCCGCTTTGGACTGGCTCGCATCGCCATCCCGCGCGGCTTTCAGGGCGTTGACCCACCACGCGAACTGGTCGAGCATGTCGTTTGCGCCCTTGTTCAGGAAGTCGAAGTCGGAGAGCTTCTTTCCCTCATCCTTTACGGCCGCGTAGATCTGCCAGAGGATATGGACGCCGGTACGGATCGGCGCCATCTGCAGCTCGATCGCTTGCAAGCGAAGCTGTTCGATCGCACGCGCACCGCCGACCCCACCATAGCCAACAAACGCCGCCGGCTTGTTGTTCCATTCGTTGTAAGCGTAGTCGAGCGCGTTCTTGAGTACGCCGGTCGGCCCGCGATTGTACTCTGCGGCAGTGAAGATGAAGCCGTCGAGGCTGGCGATCTTCTCCTGCCACTTGCGGGCGGTCTCGTCCTTCGACGGCACCCATGCGGGCGATGCCATCTCGTCGAAGAAGGGCAACGGATAATCGCGCAGGTCGACGATCTCCACATCCATGTCGCCGCGCGCCGCGGCAAGATCCTTGATCCAGTTGGCCGGATGGTCGGCAAAGCGGTTTGCTCGCGTACTTCCGACGATAACGCCGATTTTCGGCTTCGCCATTGTCCTGTTCCTTTCGGTTTGCCTTGGGAGGCTGTTCCAACGCAAAAGGAGTTAGGCGCGCCCGTAGCTGCCGGAAAGGCGCCGGTTGATTGACAAACTGTTCACGCATGGACGAAGGCCAGCGATCACTCGGCGGGAACCGCCTTCGGCCTGCCGTCCTCGTCGAGGGCCACCATCACGAAATCGGCCGCGGTCACCTTCTCGATCAGATCGGAGAGGTAGCGCTGCGCCCATGCCTCCACCTTGAGCACCATGGACGTGCGGCCCACCCGGCTGACATCGGTGTAGATGCAAAGCGTGTCGCCGACCTTCATCGGCTTCGCGAACGACATCTCCTTGACCGCCGCCGTGACGACGCGGCCCTTGGCGCGTTCCGCCGCACGGATGCCGCAGGCGAGGTCCATCTGAGCCATCACCCAGCCGCCGAAGATGTCGCCAGCAGCATTGGCGTCGGCCGGCATGGCCAGCGTACGCAGGGTCAGTTCTCCCGTCGGATGGCTGTTGTCCGTCACGCCGCGCACCCCTTCTTTCCCGAAGCCTTTTCGCTAACGCCCCGGAACGGGCCGGTCAACGATACCGATATGATATTCACGACCTGCGGTGTCGCCTTTTCCTTGCGTCCGCGAAAGTCCCTCTTCTAGTCTCCGACGCATCGGGCCGGACGCAGTCGGGGAGTTGCACGTGCAGACCATAAAAGCCGCCGTGTGCCGGGCATTCGGCAAGCCACTCGTCATCGAGGACGTCACGCTCGCCGACCCCGGTCAGGGCGAGGTCCTCGTCGACCTGAAGGCCTGCGCGATCTGTCATTCCGACATCTCCTACGCAGAAGGCGCCTGGGGCGGCACCCTGCCCGCAATCTACGGCCACGAAGCCGCCGGCATCGTCGAGAGCGTCGGTCCGGGCGTCGAGGGCGTGAAGGCGGGCGATCACGTCGTTGTCACGCTGATCCGATCCTGCGGCGAGTGCCATTACTGCCGAAGGCAAAGCCGCGTCATGTGCGAAGAGGTCTTCCCGCTTGACCGGAACTCGCCGCTGACAGGTCCCGACGGCGCCCAATATGTGCAATCGATGCGTACCGGCGCATTCGCCGAAAAGGTGGTGGTGCACGAAAGCCAGCTCGTTGCCGTAGCTGCCGACATCCCCTTCGACAGCGCATCCCTGCTTGCCTGTGGCGTGATCACCGGTTTCGGCGCGGTTTCGAACACCGCAAAAGTCCGGCCCGGCGACGCCGTCGCGGTCGTCGGATGCGGCGGTGTCGGTCTGAACAGCATCCAGGGTGCCGCGATTGCCGGCGCTGCGACGATCATCGCGATCGACCTCGACGACGGCAAGCTTGAGGCGGCAAGAACCTTCGGCGCGACCGATGCGGTCAATCCGAAGAGGACCGACGCTGCGGCGACGGTCAAGACGCTGACGGGAGGGCGGGGCGTCGACGTCGTCTTCGTGACGGTCGGCGCCAAGGCCGCCTTCGACCGCGCCTTCGACTACATTACCAAGAATGGCGCGGTCGTCGTCGTTGGCATGCCGCCGACAGGTGTCTACGCCGAATACGACCCCGGCACCGTTGCGGCGTGGAACCAGCGCATCCTCGGCTCCAAGATGGGCGAAGCGACGATAGCCGACGACATTCCCATGCTGGTCGAGCTTTATCGCCAGGGCCGTTTGAAGCTCGACGAGCTGATCACCGCCCGCTACCCGCTGGGCGAGATCAACGAAGCGATTGCGGCGGTTAATTCCGGCAAGGCGTTGCGCAACGTCATCGTCTTCGACTAGTCGTCCCCGCAACAGGGAGAAGCGCACATGAAGATCACCGATGTGAAGACATGGGTCGTCGGCAACCCGCCGCCGCAGGCGGGTGGGCGCTATTTCATCTTCGTGCGGCTGACCACCGACGGCGGTGTCGTCGGCTATGGCGAGGCGTACAATGCCAGCTTCGGCCCGGACGTCACCGTCAGGATGATCGAGGACGTGGCCGAACGCTACCTCGTCGGGCGCGATCCGCACGATATCGAGAGCTTCTTCCGCCGCGCCTATTCTTCCGGCTTCACGCAGCGCCCCGACGTCTCGATGGCCGGCTGTGTTTCCGCCCTCGAGATGGCGTGCTGGGACATTATCGGCAAGGAGGCTGACAAGCCGGTCTACAAACTCATCGGCGGGCAGGTGCACGAGCGGCTGCGCTCCTACACCTATCTCTATCCACAGACCGGCAGCGTCTATCCCGACGAGGCGGACGACCGCGACAGCAACGTCTACAACGACCCCGACCTGGCGGCCGAATGCGCCCTCGCCTATGTCGAGCAGGGCTTCAACGCCGTAAAGCTCGACCCGGCCGGCCCCTACACCGCATTCGACGGACACCAGCCGCGACTGATCGACATCGACCTCTCGGCGCGCATGCTGAAAGCGATCCGCGAGGCGGTGGGAACGCGATGCGACATCCTGTTCGGCACGCATGGCCAGTTCACCGCATCGGGCGCGCTGAGGATGGCCCGGGCGATCGAGCCCTACGACCCGCTCTGGTTCGAGGAGCCGGTGCCGCCGGACATGCCGGAAGTCATGGCGCAGGTCGCGCGCGGAACGTCGATCCCCGTCGCGACCGGCGAACGCCTGGCGACCAAATGGGAGTTCGCGCGGGTGATCGAAAACCGCGCGGCATCAATCCTGCAGCCCGATCTAGGACGATCCGGCGGCATCCTCGAAACCAAGAAGATCGCCGCCATGGCCGAGGCGTTCAACATCCAGGTCGCGCCGCATTGCTACTGCGGCCCGATCGTCGCTGCCGCCAACATCCAGCTCGCAACGACGCTGCCGAACTTCCTGATCCTGGAATCGATCAAACAGTGGGACGGGTTCCACGAAAAGCTGCTTAGGAAGAAGATCGAATGGCAGGACGGCTGGGTGATTCCGTCGAAGGAACCGGGTCTCGGCGTCGAGCTCGACGAGGCGGTCGCCGAAGCGCATCCCTACTCCGCAAAGACGCTTCACCTGCAGATGGCGCCGGATCCGCTTTCCCCCTAAAGTCAATAGTTTCAAAAGGTTAGGCTGCAGCACGGAATCAAGTCCGCAACCACTTGAATCGATGTGCGAGCAACCTGATTCAATTTCTTAACGAGGTGTGAATCGGGTAGCATGAAGCCGGGTGAATCGGGGAACGTCACGCCATGTCACTGATCCAGAAACTCGCCATTGCCTATGCGATCATGTTCTTCGCCGTCGTGGGCATCGGCTACGTGCCGGCATTCAACGACGCGAACGGCTATCTGTTCGGGCTGTTCTCGCTGCAATGGTACGACGATCTGCTGCACGCTTTCTCAGGCGTCTGGGCTCTGATCGCCGCGCTGATCTCGACATCGCAATCCGTGCTCTATTTCAGGCTGTTCGGCACCATCTACCTGTTCGACGGCGTGCTTGGCCTCGTCACCGGTTCAGGTTGCCTCGACGGCGGCATCTTCATCGACGGCTTCCGGTCGTTCGCCGACGTCGAGTTTCCGGTGCGCTTCTTCGCCAACGCGCCGCACCTGGCGATCGGCGGCATCGCGGTGCTGATCGGTTTCTGGCTGGCGAACCGGCCACCACGCAATCTGGCGACAGCCTGAGGGTTCGATGCGGAAGCTCTTGCGCTGGCTCGTCCGCGCGGTCGCACTGATCGTCGCGACGATCATCCTCATCCCTGTGCTCGGGCTTGCCTACGGCTACGTGGCGAGCGGCGCACCGGTTGGGGGTCCTCTCCAGCCAGTTGCGTTGACCGACGAGCAGAAAGCTATTTCCACGTCTCTCGACAAAGAGATCGACGGCTATCGCCGGCCGGAGGAGTCTACCTACCTGACCTATCCGGAATGGGCGATCGTCTATGCGGCACGAGAATATGCCGGGCTGGTACGCGAACAGCCGCCGCATGCCTTTCCCTACTGGGCGTATATTGGGCGGTACTGGGCGGACTATGCGGCGATGATCCGCGCCAGCTCGCGCTACAGACTCAACGTCCAGAACCACCTGATGCTGGTCGTCATCGGCATCAGCCACACGGTCGAGCACGCGATCCAGTGGCTCTATGAAAACACCGCCGGGCGCATCACCTACGCGGTCGCCGGCGGAACGGTCGAGCAGGACGGCTTCCTTGCCGAAAATGCAGCCGAGTATGCCGACTTTCTGGACCAGGTACCCTGGTACGCCTATCCGTATGAGACCAGGCAGGACGCGCTGTGGGATATTCCGGTTGCCGGGGGACAGGCGGCAATCCGCTCATGGGAACGAAGGCTGGGCTTCAGCGCAGCGCTCAAGATCAAGCAGGCCTATGCGGACCTGATCAAGTCCGGTCTCGCCGCAACCTCGGACCCGGCCGCGCTCGACATCCACGTCTGGGCAAAAGGACCGGTGGCGCAGGCGATCGCCGGCGAGCCGGATACGCGCATCGAACGGGACCTGGGACCACAGGGCGCGGTCTTCATCACCCGGCGCTACCAGGTCTTCACCGACATGGTGCCGCGACTGATCCGCCGAGGCATCACCTTCGTCGAGATTGGCGGCAATGACGAGATCCTCGTCACCGTCACCTCGACGCGGCCGTTGAACGCGCCCGGTCACAGCCGGCTGCTGTTTTCCTATGCGCTGCCGGTCGACCCGGCACAGCGCAGGACCGGCTTCGCCATATCGGTTCGCAGGCTGCACGAGGCGCTGCAGGCGCTGGACGCTGCAGGCGCCCGCCTGGAGCACATCTATGATTACTGACCGCTCAGGCGCCCGCGACCACTCCGCTGATGGCGCGGTGAAAGGTCGAGGTGAACAGCCCGCCGGGATCGTAGCGGCGCTTGGCGGCGAGCACCTCGGGCAATTCCGGGTAGCTCGCAAGTAGTTGCGCGCCCGTATAGTGAAGCTGGTAGGGCAGAAAGAACCGGCCGCGATGCTTGAGCGTCAGGTCGATGAGCGCCCGCGTCAGCGAACGCATCGCGGCGTCGCCGCGGTCGTCCGTACTCTGGTTGATGTAGAAGACGAGCGAGAAGGCAGGCTCGCGCGCATAGCTCAGCGCAACGTCCTCCGCATGGACGATCCGCACTGACGCATTGAGCAGCGCGAGCGGGCTGTCCCGGAAGATCTCCCGTGCCCCGGCGACGAAACCTTCATACTCGGAGCGCGGGATGAAATATTCGTGCAGGATGTCGGTGTCGTCCTGCAAATCGTTGAACAGATAGGGCACGGAATCGTGCATCGGATTGTTGCGCGAGACCAGGCACGCCTCCCCCTCGCCCATGGCGGCGGTCCGTGGCACGGTGCAGGCTTCGAACTCCGGCTCGAGGTTCTTTTCGGCATACCATTTGAGCCGCTGGAACAGGCCACCATACTTGGCGAGGTTGAAGATCAGGCGCTTGGCGCCGACCGCGCCCGGCGCCTCCAGATCTGCAAGGTCGGATGGCGGCGTGTCCGCCACGGTATCGTAGCGATAGACGATCATTTCCTCGAGCAGGTTTCCCGGCGCGGTCGACAGGTGACCGTAGAACAGTCCGAGCCCCTTGTCGGGTTCAAGCTCGTCGGCAAAAAACGCCGGAAACTCCCCCGCCGGGATGATTTGGCGCGACGTCTGGTAGACAGCATTATCGACGATATCGAGTTCGACGGACAGCACGACGCCGAACAGACCGTAGCCGCCGACAACATGGTCGAACAGGTCGCGATTCTGCGTGCGCGAGCAGCGCATCACTGTTCCGTCCGCGAGCATGACGTCCATGCCGCGAACCGTGCCTGCGACCGATCCAGCCTGGTGATCCATCCCGTGCGCGTTGACCGACACCGAACCGCCGACCGAAAAGATATCGGTCGACTGCATCACCTTGACCGCGAAACGCGGATGGAGCCGGTTCTGGATGTCGTGCCAGGTGGCGCCCGGTTCCACGGTGATCGTTTTCGCCTGCTCGTCGACCTCGATGCGGTTGAATTTGCGCATGTCGAGAACCACGGCGTGGTCGTCAAAGGCATGGCCGCCCATGGAATGCCGGATGGCGGCCATCGAAACCTTGAGTCCGTTGTCACGGGCGAAAGCAAGCGCCGCAGCGACATGCTCCCGGTTGCGCACTTCCACGAAGCCGTAGACCGGCGTGCGCGAAAGCCCGCTCGCATCGTTCAGCGTACCGCCCTTCATCGACCAGGGAAGCGACGGATCATGGTCCGGGAGGTCGGAGGGAGCCGGCAGACCCAGCGCGCGACCGTCGAAATCAGCCATTCGCCCTGCGTCCTTGGGACCGGACGGATCGCGGGCAAGCCGCGCCATTGTCGTGCCCGCCCATGCTCCGGCGGCCGCCAGTGCCGCGCCGCCGAGCATAAGCCGTCGTGACATCCGCATCGCAGGTCCCCCGATTCCAGACGATCGCATATTCAGCAGGAAACTTGATGATCGCCAAGCCGGGCGCACAAAAAAGCCGGCCCTAAAACAGGCCGGCTCGATGGTCTGGCCCTGGATGGACCGTGCCAGTTCTACATCTGCGGCTGGACGTTGACAGCGCTGGTGGTCGTGTCGTCGATCGTGATCGTGACCTTGTCGCCGGACGCAAGCGCCTCAAGGTCGACCGCCGCATCCGCGGTGATCTGGGTGCCGTCCTCGAGCGTGATGATGCGGTTCTCAGTATCGACCGACTGGACCACGCCCTGCACCTCGCCGGCATAGGCCGCAACCGCCAGAAACGTCGTGGCGGCGATGGTGGCGAGTACTTTTCTCATGATCGTTCTCCCGTTTTTGAAGATCCGGCAGGGCCCGCCTTGGGCGTTTGGGGGGCTTGCGGGGGTGGGCAGCGGGCCCGCCAGACCGACCGAGACATAAGCGCCATCGACCAACGTGCGCAAATCACACTGTGTAAAAATACGCTATGATTTCAATGGCTTAATTCCGCCACAATTGAGCTATCGAGAGCCAGTGCGTGCCATATTTCCGGAACCGGCAGAAAAAAATCCCGTCAATCCAGCAGTCTTTTGGGGCAGATCGGGATCGCAGGCGTCATTCCCGCGCCGTATTTGCCGCACCGCCCGGTTCACGAAAATCCGTTACCGCGCGGCGTCGGCTTCGCCAGTGACCTGCCTGACCAGCGCGGCCGTCGCCAGCAGCGTCACCATTTCCGCGACGATCGGCTCGACATGCGCCTGGTAGTCGGTCTCGACAGAGATGTGCGGCAGCTCGAAGAAATCCTTCGTCGTCGGTATCAGCAGGAAGCCGTCCTCGCCCTGAAGAGCGACGCGCGCCAGCGAGCCCGGCCATGCGTCCTTCAGCCAGTCCAATGCCTGGGTGAACCGTCCCGATACCAGCGGTCGCGCCGCCTCCGGATTGTCAGAGCGAAATTCGTAGAGTCCGGCAAGCGCCGGATCCGCGGCCTCGATCGTCTCCAGACCGGAACGGTCGAAGAGATCGCGGAAGAAGCGCACTATACCCGGCTCGGACTTCACCGCGACGAGTGTGCCGGGAAAGCGACGGGTCAGCCTGAACGCGAGGACGACGCCATCGAAGACGGTGTTGCTCGACTTGTTGCCTTTGTAGGTCAGCGTGGTTTCGTACAGCTCGAACTCGAAACCCTCATACCGACCGGCAATCACATCCTGGAACTTCGTGCGGTTGAAGTGACCGGTCGCCACCCGCGGCAGCCGCGAAAAGGACGGCGGCTGGCGTCCGTGCGCATAGCTGACATCTCCGACAAATCCGAAGATACGCGGCAGCAATGTATCGCGGAAGGATTGCTGCAGCCGCCTTGCCGGTGCCGATGCGATGCCCGCGACAATCCAGTATCCGAAGATGCAGAAAGCAGCGACCGGAATGACGAACCCGAACGCATCGGCATCCGTTTCCACGAGCAACCAGGCCATGACCGCGGCGACAAGAGCCATGGCCAGTGTATAACCGCCGAAATAGAGGATGCGGCGGCGGCGCACGTCGGCCTGTGCGACCGCACGCTCGCCATTGTACCGCTCGAGGTCCACGGCGATGGACGCCACCATTGCCTCGTCCGGCATGAATTTCGATGCGTCCATGTGCCCTGCCCCCGGAAAGTCTGCGAGTCTAGCGATCGCAACGCGTCGTGAAAACCGTCAGACGGAAGCGCGGCCGGCGCCTGGAGATACGCCGGCCGCGAAAGCGGTGACCGCGGTGCGGGGGAGTTGACCGGGGGACGGCGCGGTCACCGTGGGGGATTGCTCGCTCGGGCTCCTTTGATCCTGTTTCACCATGTCGACCGCGATCGGCCGTACATCGATAGGTCGCAGCGGGCGGCAAAAAGGTTCAGCGGGTTCTGAGATTTTTTGTTCGAGATGCCGGCAAAAGGGGCACGCCGCACCAGGCCGTCTTGAAACCGACACATTGAACACCTATTTGTCCAAGCATCGATCTTGCTTGTTGAACTTTGTTGGCGCACGGCAACGGCGCCTCTGACGATCTTCCCTTTCAAAATCGATCTACCAGCGCGCCCGTTCGCAACCGGACTGCGCACAACCGTGACCGATGAAAAGGATGTCGTCATGACCACAGGTACCGTAAAGTTCTTCAACACCGCCAAGGGCTATGGATTCATTCAGCCGGACGACGGCGCTTCGGACGTCTTCGTGCACATCTCGGCCGTCGAACGCGCCGGCATGAACACGATCGTCGAAGGCCAGAAGCTCAGCTTCGACATCGTCCAGGACCGCCGTTCGGGCAAGAGCGCTGCGGATAATCTGCAGGCGGCGTAAGAATTCATCTCCGGCCCGTGACCACGGATGTACTGGCACGGGATCCTTGAGGTGATGGAGAGGTCGGGCTAACGCCCGGCCTTTTTGCTATTCGCAAACGTCAGGAGGCATGACATGCCGAAGACCGTTACCAAGGACAATCTGTTCGCGCCGTCACGCTCGAAAGCCGAGACCAAGGCCGACATCACCGACAGCGCCGCACGCGCGATCATCGAAGCGGAGCGCGTCAGACAAGACGCCAAGACTGCCAGGCTGCGCGAAGCACGTCTGGCAATGGAAGCGGAAGCCGCCGCCGCTGAACCGACGGCGCAGCCGAAGCCCCGCAAACGCTCGACCGGCGGCAAGCGATAACGCGGCGGCGATTCCGCTCCGACGATGCGAACTGCAGCCAGCCTTTGCGGTCATCCCAGCAGCGCCTTTCTTGCCATTTGACCGTCCGACGCCACGGGTCATATGATCCGCAGATGGGGACTGGTGAAACAAATGAAGGGTGGGCATGCAATGCTTCGTATCCAGCATCACATAGCTACTGTCTTTGCAGGATCTCTTCTGTTCGTGGCCAGCGTCGCCCAGGCGACCGAGCCGAACGCGGGCAAAGGCGACACGCCTTCCGCGATCATGGGCGACAAGACGCTGTCTGTCGACGCCAAGCAACTCGGGCCTGAGGACGTCGACCCGCAGGAACTGGCGCGGGATATCGGCCTCGACATCGGCACCGCAACGGAACGATCCGGCGTGATGGGCAAGAGCCGCGATGGCGAGGAAACCCGAAAGGCGCCCGCTGCGCCGGCCGCCTCAAAAGACGGCGAAGCCGCCGAGACGATGTCGGCACCTGACGCGCCGGAAGCCGACCGGGCGGTCTTCGGAAAGGACACGCGGGAGCGCGTGAAAAACACCCAGAACTATCCGTTCCGGACCATCGGCATCATCCAGATGTCGGACTCCGCGGGCAACAACTTCATGTGCACGGGCACCCTGATCTCGCCGAAGACGGTCGTGACCACCGCACATTGCCTGTATAATGTCCAGGAAGGTGTCTGGTACGACAACTACCTCTTCGCGCCCGGTGCGGACGGTTACGACAACCTGCCGTTCGGTGCGTTCGAATGGGCCCACGTCTACATCATGGAGGGCTACGCCAGCCAGTGGAATGGCGACTACCGCTCGGTCATGCCCTACGATCTCGGCGTGATCATCCTCGATCGCGATATCGGCACCGATCTTGGATGGTTCGGCTTTGAATACGACCCGCAGGCCAGACCTTACATCGTCAATCATGTCGGGTTTCCGCTGGACAAGAAGCCGGCCGGCACGATGTGGCAATCGGCCTGCGAGATCGCCGCAAACCAGATCTATGACTACGCGATCACGCACCATTGTCCGTCGAGCCAAGGCTCCAATGGCGGGCCTCTGTACGTCTACGACTCGAACAATGACTCGCGTTTCATTCGGGGGCTTGAGCTGTTCCCGAACGAGCAGGCAAACATCGGCACACGGTTCACCGAGCTTCACTACAACTGGCTGGTTCAGAACCTTCAGTAGACACCGATCGCCGACGATCGATCTGGTTCAAAACCACGCTGGCGGCAGACGCTTCGGTTATCGAGCGTCTGCCGCCAATGCGTGCAGTAACGTCTCGTATCGCCGCCAATCTTGAGAACTGCCCCTGTAGATCGGCTTTCGCGCCTGAAGCGCACTTGCCGTCCGAACCGCGCGCCGCTGTTTGTGGAAGTCGAGGCAGGCCGCCTCGAATTCAAGACCGCAGGCCGCAAGAAGGCGACGGGCCTCGGCATCGGGATTCTCAGTCAGGGCCTCGTAGCTCTGGCGATAGACGCGGCCGGGAAACCGCTCGTCCCAGAAGGCCATCAAATCGTCGTGCAGACGCTGATAGGCGGCGATGTCGCCGAGATCCCAGGCGAACCCCAGCCCGCGCGCGGGGAAGAACGTTCGAAAGATCGACCAGCGCACCGCCATGGGATCGCGCGATAAATGAACGATGCGTGCGCCGGGAATGGCGGCCAGTATGAAGCCGATCCAGCGGAAATTGCCCGGCATCTTGTCGACGATGACCGGCCGAGCTGTGTCGACGCCGGCAAGCGCGCGGCTGTAGGCCTCGGCGACATGAACGAAATCACCGGAGGTGACGCTCGCATCGCCGGCCCTTATCCGCTGCGCGGCAGGCAGAACTGCCCGACGCAGAAAATCCAGTTCGCCCGCCCCGTGGACGGTATGGTGCCCGGCAAGGATCTGCTCGACCAGCGTGGTACCCGAACGCGGCATTCCAAGCACGAATACCGGGCGCGGCCCCTGTACCGGCAGGTCCGTCGGAAGCGCGGAGATCAAGGTATCGGCAAATGCGGCCTTGATGCCGCCGAAGAGGCGCCGGTCTTCCTCGAACCGGTAGCCGAGCCCCGCCTTGCGGAGCCTGTTGCCGGCGACGAAATGATCGAATGCTTCTTTCGTCTCGCCGATATCATCGAGCGCCTTACCAAGCGCGAAACGGAGTTGCGTCCGGTCGGAATCGGACGTCGCGCCGCCAAGCGCGGCCGTCATGCGTTCGATGCGCCTGTCGCCTGGCACGAACTCCGCGGCGATACTGAGATTGCGCCAACATTCGGCATAGCCTGGGCGCGCCGCGAGAGCCGCCTCGAATGCCGCGACGGCCTTCGCCTGATCGCCGAGATAATGATGTGCCAAGCCGAGATTGTTCAGGGCAGCCGGGTGATCGGGGCGCAGGGCAAGTGCCCGGTCGAGAACAGCAAGAGCTTCGTCATGACGGCCCAGCGTATTCAGTGCATCACCGAGATTGGACAGCGCATCGGCATCGCGCGGATCGAGAGAGATTGCCCTGCGATAGTGCTCAACGGCCGTTTCGGTGTCGCCGAGCCCATTGCAGATCGCACCAAGAAGATTGTGAAGGAATGCGACGGACGGGTGGGAAACGGCGAGCCGTTCGGTTTCCGCAAGTGCGGCACGCAAGTTTCCTTGCCGGAAATGCGACAGAGCGAGTTCGACATCGCGGCGCGACAATGCCGCGGACGCCGAAGCTGACAAGGCGGCGAGCCCCTCGCTCGCCCGCTTGTTGCCGGGAAACCTGTCCAGTACGGCACGGAACAGCCGCTCGGCCTCGGTCCGGTTTCCCGCTTTCGCGTGCGACTTTGCCTGGCGCAGCATCTGATCGACGGAGGCGGACGTCGGTCTCCATGGCAAGAATCGGTGTTCACGACTTTACCAGCCGGAACACGAGCCACGCAAAGCAGCCGAGGACTCGCGTCAGCGCCGCAGGTAAAGCCAGAGCGTGGTCGGCGCCAGGACCAGCGTCAGGAGGACCGGTGCCAGAAGCGCCAGCGCAATCTCGGCGATGCTTGCGCCACCACCCAGGACGCCGCGCATGGCCGTGGTCATCAGCGAGACCGGATTGACGTCGACGAAAGCACGGAGCCAGCCCGGCATGGTGGCCGGATCGACCATGATGTTGGATGCGAACACGAGCGGAAACAGAAAGGTGAACCCCACCGTCATCACCGTCGTCGGCGTTCGGATCAGCAGACCAAGGACGATGAAGATCCAGCCCATTCCGAAGCCAATGGCGACAAGCAGCAGGAAGGCGGCGGCGACACCTGCGATGCCGGCCTCGGGCCGATAACCAAGGATGAGCCCGATGGTCAGGATGATCGAGGCGGCGATCAGATGGCGCAGCACGTCGCCCACCATCAGGCCCGCGAAGGGCGACAGTGACCAGATCGGCAGCGAGCGGAAACGGTCGAACAATCCCTTTCCGAGGTCGGTCGACAGCCCCATTCCGGAATAGACCGCGTTGAAGACGACGGTCTGGACGAGGATGCCGGGCAGAAAAAACTGCAGATAGTCGCGGGTCGACCCGGCAAGCGCGCCGCCGAACACGAAGGTGAACAGCAGCGTGAACATGATCGGTGTCATGACCAGGTCGAAAAGCTGCTCGGGAACGTGCTTGAATTTCAGCACCGCCCGCCAGCCGAACACCAGCGCGTTGGAGAAAGCCGACGGCGGACGCGGGCGCTCGACCCGGCGCAGGGCGTCGGCAAGGGTGGGGGTCTCGTTCATGACAGATCTTTCCTTTCGGCGTGTTCCTCCGCCGCATGTCCGGTCAGCGCGAAAAAGACCGAGTCGAGACTGGGCTGGCCCATCGAGAAGTCCGTGAGCTCGATTCCCGCCGCGACCAGAGCGGCGAGCGCACCATTGGCCTCGGCAGCGTCACCGGCTGCAATCGACAGGCCGCCGCCTTCCACGTTTCGCTGCGCGACGGTGCCGAGCCGGGCTTCGAGCAGTTCCGCGGCGTCATCGAGACGCGCGGGATCGGACAGGGTCAGGTTGAGAAAGCCAGAGCCGGTCGCCGCCTTCAGTTCACGGCTGCTGCCTTCGGCGATCTTGCGCCCGTGATCGATCACCGCGATCCGCGCCGCGAGTTGATCGGCTTCCTCGAGATATTGTGTCGTCAACAGGATCGTCACGCCGGCGCCGGCGAGCTGCCGGATCATACGCCACACGCCCTGCCGCGCCTTGGGGTCCAGCCCGGTCGTCGGCTCGTCGAGGAACAGGACGCCCGGCGTCACAATCAACGACGCGGCGATGTCGAGCCTGCGTCGCATCCCGCCCGAATAGTCCTTCACCTGCTTGCGCGCCGCGTCCGACAATTCGAAAGCCGCGAGAAGATCGTCGGCCCGCGCACCGGCCTGACGGCCGCGAAAGCCCCACAGGCGCGACAGCAGGACGAGATTTTCCCGGCCGGTCAGGTCCTCGTCAAGCGATGCGAACTGTCCGGTCATTGCAATGGACGCCCGCACCCGATGCGGTTCGCCAACCAGATCGCACCCCATCACCGACGCAGTTCCGGCATCAGGCGTGGCAAGCGTTGCCAGCATGCGCATCAGCGTCGTCTTGCCGGCTCCGTTGGGACCAAGAATGGCGAAGATCATGCCGCGCGGCACGTCGAGATCGATCCCGTTGACGGCGCGGACCTCGCCGAAATGCTTGACCAGCCCGCGCGCCGAGATGGCCAGGTTTTCGGAGTCGGCAAGCGGCCGCTCGGCCGCCGGAAATGCCAGGTCGTTCATCGTCTTTGTCCCATAGTTATCGGGCAGAACTCATCGCCAGTGGGAAGAGCGCACGGGCCGATGGCCGAGGCGCATATATCAGAATCCGCATGCAGGCACATGCGCCGAGCGCTATTTCATGCAGGCCAGGATGAGCGTGTCGTTCGTACCAGACCGCGCCTCAAGGGCTTCAGGGGCGCAGGGCAGCCGGTTTTCGGTCGCTCTCCTTCGACAGGAGGCCGGTGCAGTCCATATCGCGCAGGAACCGTTCCGCATCATCCGCCGACCCCAACAGAAGATGGAGATCGCGATAGCCCTCGCATTGCCGGGCTGCCGCGGCGGCGGGGTCCTGGGCGCCGCGGGCAATGTCCTGCACATAGGACAGTGCCGCGACACTCAGGGCAAACGAAACGACCAGTGTGAGAGCGATGGACGGTGGCTGCATGATATCCTCGAAGCCGGTTATTACGGCTTCGGGGACGGTCGGCCAACCGTATCGGCGCCTCACGAATTCGTGCGCTTCCGCAATGGTTAATTTCCACAGACCGGCTTCAGCCTTTCGGCGCGTTCATGGCCCACAGCACACCGAACGGATCGCGCAGCGACCCCCAGCGATCGCCCCAGAACATCTCCTGCAGCGGCATCTCGACCGTGCAGCCGGTATCGATCGCGCGCTGCCAGGCGGCGTCGACTTCCCTCGCGTCGTAGTGCAGCTGCAGCGTATAGCCCGCAGCCGGCTGGTGCGGGTGCCCGTAATCCGGATACGGATCGCCGATCATCAGCGAGGAGCCGTTGACGTATTGATGGA
>JAMLJD010000010.1 GCA_023953775.1 Rhizobiaceae bacterium
GTTCAGCGACGGCAAGCGCGTCGACATTGGCGCCGGCAACGAGCGCATGATCATCCCGGCGTCCGTCGACGATCTCGCCAAGGTGCTCTCGAAAGAGCCGGATGCCACGATCGTCGCCGGTTCGACGGATGTCGGGCTGTGGGTCACCAAGTTCATGCGCGAGATCGCCCCGGTCGTGTTCATCGGCGGGCTCACCGAATTGCAGACGATCTCGAAGAAGGACGGCGTCATCACCATCGGCGCGGGCGTCAGCTACACCGATGCCGCGGCCGTGCTCGCGAAGCATATTCCCGCGCTCGGGCCGCTGATCGACCGGATCGGCGGCGAGCAGGTGCGCAATATGGGCACAATAGGTGGCAACATCGCCAACGGCTCGCCCATCGGCGACACGCCGCCGCCGCTGATCGCGCTGGGGGCGACGCTGACGCTGCGCAAGGGCAAGAAGACACGCACGCTGCCGCTTGAGGATTATTTCGTCGACTACGGCAAGCAGGACCGCAAGCCCGGCGAATTCGTGGAGAGCGTATCCGTGCCGATACCCACCAGGCGGGCCCATTTCGCGGTCTACAAGATCACCAAGCGCCGCGACGAGGATATCACCGCGGCGCTCGGCGCTTTCCTCGTCGAGACAGGCAAGAACGGCACGGTCGCATCGGTTCGGATCGCCTATGGCGGCATGGCCGCGACGCCGAAGCGGGCACGCGCCGTGGAGAAGGCGCTGACCGGAAAGCCGTGGACGGCGGAGACCGTCGATGCCGCCCTGGCGAGGTATGACGACGACTACAGCCCGATCAGCGACATGCGGGCATCGGCGGAATACCGCATGCTTGCCGCGCGCAACCTGCTCAGGCGGTTCCATCTCGAGACCACCGGGACGGGCAAGCCGCTGACGGTGCGCCGCCACGAGCCCGCGTGAGGAGGACGCCATGAACAAGCACACCGGCCCGGATCTCGCCGCGGCCCATATCACGGGTGGCGTCGCCACGGACCAGCGTCACGATTCCGCGCACAAGCACGTGACGGGCACCGCGATCTATATCGACGACATGCCGGAACCCGCCGGCACGCTGCACGGCTGTCTCGGCCTGTCGACGGTGGCCCACGGCATCATCCGCAAGATGGACCTCAGGGCCGTCCGCTCGGCTCCCGGCGTGGTCGACGTCATGACCGGCGACGACGTGCCGGGCGAGAACGACATCAGCCCGACCGGACGGCACGACGAGCCGGTGCTGACCACGAAAAAGGTCGAATTCTTCGGCCAGCCCGTGTTCGCCGTGATCGCGGAGACCCGCGAAGAGGCGCGCCGCGCCTGCAGGCTCGCGAAGATCACCTATGAGGAGCTTCCCTTCATCGTCGACGTGGCGGATGCGGATGCCGCCGAGCCGAAGATGGTGACGCCGCCGCTTACCCTGAAGCGGGGCGATGCCTCGGCCGCGATCAAGGCCGCGCCGCGCACCGTCAAGGGGACGATGCGCGTCGGCGGCCAGGACCATTTCTATCTCGAAGGACACATCGCGCTGGCGATACCCGGCGAGGACCAGGACGTCACGGTCTATTCCTCGACGCAGCATCCAAGCGAGGTCCAGCACATGGTCGCCCATGCGCTCGGCGTGCCGTCCCATGCCGTCACGGTCGAGATCCGCCGCATGGGCGGCGGCTTCGGCGGCAAGGAAACCCAGTCGAACCAGTTCGCGGCGATCGCGGCGATCGCGGCGAAGCGGCTCGGCCGGGCTGTGAAGATCAGGCCCGACCGCGACGACGACATGTCGGCGACCGGCAAGCGGCACGATTTCCTGATCGAGTACGAGGCCGGCTTCGACGACGAGGGCACCATCCTCGGCGCCGACTTCACCTATGCCGCGCGCTGCGGCTTCTCCTCCGACCTCTCCGGCCCGGTCACCGACCGCGCGCTGTTTCACTGCGACAACGCCTATTACTATCCGGCGGTGAAGGCGGTGTCGGCGCCGCTCTACACCAACACCGTGTCGAACACCGCGTTTCGCGGTTTCGGCGGCCCGCAGGGCATGGTCGGCGCGGAGCGCATCATCGACGAGGTGGCCTTCGCGCTCGGCAAGGACCCGCTGGAAATCCGCAAGCGCAACTTCTACGGAACGAGCGACCGCAACGTCACGCCGTATCACCAGACGGTCGAGGACAACATCGTCCACCGCATCGTCGAGGAACTCGAGGAAAGCAGCGCCTATCGCCGCCGGCGGCGCGAAATCGCCGCCTTCAACGCCAATTCGCCGATCGTGAAGCGCGGGCTGGCGCTGACGCCGGTGAAGTTCGGCATCTCGTTCACGGCGACCCATTTCAACCAGGCCGGCGCGCTGGTCCATGTCTACACCGACGGTTCGGTGCATCTGAACCATGGCGGCACCGAGATGGGGCAGGGGCTCTACGTCAAGGTGGCGCAGGTCGTCGCGGAAGAGTTCCAGATCGACATCGACCAGGTGAAGATCACCGCGACGACGACCGGGAAGGTGCCGAACACCTCGGCGACGGCTGCCTCGTCGGGATCCGACCTCAACGGCATGGCGGCGCAGAACGCGGCGCGCCAGATCAAGGACAGGCTGATCGCCTTCGCGGCCGAGGCGCATGGCGTGCCCCACGACCAGGTCGTGTTCCTGCCGAACCGCGTGCGCATCGGTAACCAGGAGATCCCGTTCACCGATCTCGTGCGGCAGGCCTACATGGCGCGCATCCAGCTTTCCGCCGCCGGCTTCTACAAGACGCCCAAGATCCACTGGGACCGCGACAGCGGGTCGGGCCATCCGTTCTATTACTTCGCCTATGGCGCATCGTGCTCGGAGGTGTCGATCGACACGCTGACCGGCGAGTATGTGATCGAGCGGTCCGATATCCTGCACGAGACGGGGCGCTCGCTGAACCGCGCCATTGATCTCGGCCAGATCGAGGGCGGCTTCATCCAGGGCGTCGGCTGGCTGACGACCGAGGAGCTGGTCTGGGACGGCAAGGGCCGGCTCAGGACGCATGCGCCGTCGACCTACAAGATCCCGCTCGCATCCGACAGGCCGAAGGTCTTCAACGTCGCGCTGGCCGACTGGCCGGAAAATGTCGAGCCGACCATTCACCGGTCGAAAGCCGTCGGCGAGCCGCCCTTCATGCTCGGCATGTCGGTGCTGCATGCGCTGTCCGACGCGGTGGCGAGCGTGGCCGACCATCGCATCTGCCCGAGGCTCGATGCCCCGGCGACGCCCGAGCGGGTGCTGATGGCGGTCGAGCGGGTGACGCGGGAAGCCGCGTCGCTGTAGGCTGTCGCCATGACGGGGTTCGCGGAAGAGCTTGAGGACTTTCTGGCAAGCGCACCCGCTGCCGCCCTGGTCGAGGTGACGTCGGCCAGGGGGT
Organism: Rhizobiaceae bacterium; assembly: GCA_023953775.1. Lineage (GTDB taxonomy): Bacteria > Pseudomonadota > Alphaproteobacteria > Rhizobiales > Rhizobiaceae > JAMLJD01. The sequence continues at coordinate 3,370 of JAMLJD010000010.1, forward strand.
CGACGCCGCGCGAGCAAGGCGCATGGATGCTGGTGTCGCCAGCGGCGATCCACGGGACGATCGGCGGCGGGCAGCTCGAATTCCTGGCGATTGCCAGGGCACGCGAGCTGATCGCCGCGAACACCGCCTCGGGCGTGATGGACATCCCGCTCGGTCCGGAGATCGGCCAGTGCTGCGGCGGCCGCGTCGAACTCGGCATCTCGCTCGTCGACGCCGCCACGCGCGCCACGCTGCATGCGCGCGCCGCCGCCGAGGACGAGGCGTTGCCGCATGTCTATCTGTTCGGCGGCGGCCATGTCGGCCATGCGCTCGCCCGCGCCCTGGCGCTGCTGCCGGTTCGCCCGATCGTCGTGGAAACCCGGACCGAGGCGCTGGACGGGATGCCGGCCGGCGTAGAGGCGCGGCTGACGCCGGTTCCCGAAGAGAGCGTGCGCGGCGCTCCGGCGGGCTCGGCCTTCGTCGTGCTCACGCACGACCATGCGCTCGATTTCCTGATCGTCGCCGAAGCGCTGAAGCGCGGCGACGCGGCCTATGTCGGCATGATCGGGTCGAAGACCAAGCGGGCGACGTTCAGGAGCTGGTACCTTCGCGAGGCCGCGGGGTCCGTGGAGGCCGAGGCACGGCTGGTCTCGCCGATCGGCGGAGAAACCGGCGACAAGCGGCCGGCGGTCATCGCCGCCCTTGCCGCGGCCGAAATCATGGCTGCTCTGGCGGCTCCACGGCACGGGACCGCTTCCTGAGCCCGAGAACGAGAACCACCGCGAAGGCGATGGCGGCTCCCGGCAGGACGGAAGCGATGGCGATCGACGCCGCGCCCATCTCGCAGCCGCCCGAATCGCCCGGGGTTCCGCAGCGCGGGTCGAATGTGTGGGCGAGAACCAGCACGCCGACGAATGTCAGGATCGGAACAAGGATCGCGCCGCCGATGCCGGCGAGGATCGAGCGAAACAGCAGCCAACCCATCCTGTCGACCTTTCCTATCGTATGGGGTTGAGGATCTCGCGGATCATCCGCTGGCAGCGCTCGGCCATGAAGTCGAGTAGCAGGCGGACCTTCGGATCCTGGAAGTTCTTGTGCGGGTAGACCGCCGCGAACTTGACCGGCGCGGGCGGGTTCGCGGGCAGGATGACCTTGAGCCTTCCGTCGCGCAGAAACGGCTCGATGTCGAAGCGCGGCTTGTTGAGGATGCCCCGGCCGGCCAGCGCCCAGCCGGTGATGACGTCGCCATCGTCGGAATCGAACGGGCCGCGGACCTCGAACTTCTTCGGGCCTTCCGGGGTCTGCAACGTCCAGTGATATTCCCGCGAGCCGGGAAAGCGCAGCAGCAGGCAGTCGTGGCCCTTCTCGACAAGGTCTTCCGGCGACTGTGGTTCACCGCGCTTCTGGAGATAGGCGGGTGCTGCCGCCAGAACGCGCTCGCAGTCCATGATGCCGCGCATCCTCAGGCTCGAATCCTCGAGCAGTCCCAGCTTGAAGGCGACGTCGATGCCCTCCTTCATGATGTCGACCTCGTGGTCGGAGAGACGCAGGCGCACCTCGATGTCGGGGAATTTGTCGCGGAACTCCGGAATGCCGGACGCGATGAGACGGCGCCCCATGCCGAGCGGCGCCGTCACCCGGATCGTGCCGCGAGGCTGGCCCGACAATGCGCTGACGGCGGCCTCCGCCTCGTCGACCGCGTCGAGCACGCGCTTGGCGCCGCCATAGAAGGCGCGGCCCTGCTCCGTCGGCATGAGCTGACGGGTCGTGCGATTGAACAGCCGGACGCCGAGATGCTTCTCCAGTTCCTTGATGCGGTTCGACGCCACGGCCGGCGATATGCGCATGTCGCGGCCGGCGGCCGACAAATTGCCGAGTTCGACGACCCGGACGAACACTGCGATATTGTCGAGATAGGCCATGGCTTGCTCACTGGCTGGCGAAGTGCGCCATTATTTTCCAGTTTTTTTTGAAAGTCATCGGACATCTCGCCACTTCCACGACGAAGACGAAGCCGTAAAGTCGGGCGCATAAGGTGAGGAACGCCGCATGAACGAATTCGCAATCGCCTGGGACTGGCTCGCATTCGCCGCACGCTGGCTGCATGTGATCACCGCCATCGCGTGGATCGGCTCCTCGTTCTACTTCATCGCGCTGGACCTCGGGTTGCGGCAGCGTCCGGACCTGCCGGAAGGCGCCTATGGCGAGGAATGGCAGGTGCATGGCGGCGGCTTCTACCATATCCAGAAATATCTCGTCGCTCCGGCGCAGATGCCGGAGCACCTGACCTGGTTCAAGTGGGAATCCTATGCGACCTGGATGTCGGGCTTCGCGCTCCTGGCGATCGTCTATTACACCGGCGCGGAACTCTACCTGATCGACCGCAACGTGCTCGACATCCCGGTGTGGGCGGCAATCGCCCTGTCGGCCGGCTCGCTGGTCGTCGGGTGGATCGCCTACGACCTGATCTGCCGCTCGCCGCTGGGCCAGAACGACACCACGCTGATGCTGCTACTCTACGTGGTTCTCGTGGTGGTCGCCTGGGGCTACACGCAGCTCTTCACCGGCCGCGCGGCGTTCCTGCATATCGGCGCGTTCACCGCCACGATCATGTCGTGCAACGTCTTCCTGGTGATCATCCCGAACCAGAAGATCGTGGTGGCGGACCTCGTCGCGGGCCGTAAGCCCGACCCGAAATACGGCCGCATCGCAAAGACCCGCTCGCTGCACAACAACTACCTGACGCTGCCGGTCATCTTCCTGATGCTGTCCAACCATTATCCGCTGGCGTTCGGCACCGAATTCAACTGGGTGATCGCGTCGCTGATCTTCCTGATCGGCGTGCTGATCCGGCACTATTTCAACACGGTGCACGCACGGAAGGGCAACCCGCACTGGACCTGGGGCGCGGCCGCGGTGATCTTCATCATCATCATGTGGCTGTCGACCGTTCCGGCCGCCCTGACCGGTGAGGAGAAGGTTTCCGCAACCGCCGAGCGGTTCATGGCCTCGTCGCATTTTCCCGCCGTGACCGACACGGTGATGGGCCGTTGCGCGATGTGCCACGCCGCCGAGCCCGGCTGGGAAGGGTTGCACCGGGCGCCGAAAGGCGTCGCCTTCGAGACCGAGGGCCAGATTGCCGAACATGCGCGCGAGATCTATCTCCAGGCCGGTCGCAGCCACGCCATGCCGCCGGGCAACGTTTCCGGCATCACGCAGGAGGAGCGGGCATTGCTGGTGGCGTGGTTCGAAGAGATAAGTCGCGGCGAATGAGCACCCTCCTGATCCGCGCCCGGCTGCTGTCGTTTCTCCGCGAACCGGAAAGCAGGGACGACAGTTCGTCCTACCGCTACGAGGAGGATGGCGGCCTGTTCGTGCGTGAGGGCCGCATCGCGGATGCTGGCGACTACGCCGAGGTCGCCGCGCGTGCCGGCGACGGCGTCGAGACGGTCGACCACCGCCCGCATCTCGTGGTGCCCGGCTTCATCGACGCGCATGCGCATTTTCCACAGATGCAGGTGATCGCCAGCTACGGCGCCGAGCTGCTCGACTGGCTGAACACCTACACCTTTCCCGAAGAGACGAAGTTCCGCGACACGCAGCACGGCCGGCGGATCGCGCGCCTGTTCCTGGACGAGTTGATCCGCCACGGCACGACGACGGTCGCCGCCTATTGTTCCGTCCATCGCGAGAGCGCGGACGCGTTCTTCGCCGAGGCGCTGTCGCGCGGCATGTGCGTCGTCGGCGGCAAGGTGATGATGGACCGCAATGCGCCCGAGGGCCTCACCGACACGCCGCAGTCCGGCTACGACGACACCAAGGCGCTGATCGCCGAATGGCACGGCAGGGGCCGGCTTCACTACGCGGTGACGCCGCGCTTCGCGATCACCTCGACGCCGGAGCAGATGGAGATGGCCGGTGCGCTGATGCGCGAGCATCCCGACCTGCACATGCAGACGCATCTGTCGGAAAACCATGCCGAGATCGCCTTCACCCGGGAGCTCTATCCCTGGTCGAAGGACTACACCGACATCTACGCCCATTACGGGCTGACCGGCCCGAAGGCGCTGTTCGGCCATTGCATCCATCTTTCGGAGCGGGAGGCCGACGCACTGTCCGACAGCGGCTCGGTGGCGGTGTTCTGCCCGACCTCCAACTTCTTCCTCGGCTCCGGCCTGTTCGACTATCAGCGCTATCGCAAGCGCGACAAGCCGGTGAGGATCGCGGCCGCCACCGATGTCGGCGGCGGCACCAGCTATTCGATGCTGCGGACCATGGATGAGGGCTACAAGGTGATCGCGCTCAACGGCGAGAAGCTCAACCCGCTCGCCTCGTTCTGGCAGATCACGCTCGGCAATGCCGAGGCGCTGTCGCTGGCCGGCCGGATCGGGTCTCTGGAAGCGGGGAAGGACGCCGATTTCGTCGTGCTCGACGCGCGTGCGACGCCAGCCATGGCGCTTCGAATGGAAACCGTCTCAAGCCTTGCCGAGGAACTCTTCCTGCTCCAGACGCTGGGCGACGACCGTGCGATCGCCGAGACCTATGTCGCCGGCCGTCCGGTGAAATCCGCGCTGCGGACGGCCTGACCGTATCCACCGGCCCGCGCCAAGCAGGCATGACGGATTGCCTCGCAACCCGCCGCGTGAGATAGCCGGTCCATGGATGACAAGGCGTTCTTCATTGCCCTTTACGACGCCGCGGTGAAGGCCGCGGACCCGGCGCTGACGATCCGCGCCTTCCTGCCGGAACCGCCGAAGGGGCGAACTGTCGTCATCGGCGCCGGCAAGGGATCGGCGCAGATGGCGCAGGCCTTCGAACGGGCCTGGGACGGGCCGCTGGAAGGCGTGGTGGTGACGCGCTACGGCTATGCCGCACCATGCGAACGCATCACGGTGCTGGAATCGGCGCATCCCGTCCCCGACGAGGCAGGGCTCGCCGCATCGAAACGGCTGTTCGAAGCCGTGTCGGGCCTCACGCAGGACGACCTCGTCGTCGCGCTGATCTCGGGCGGGGGATCGGCGCTGCTTCCCTCGCCGCCGGACGGCATGACGCTGGACGACGAGATCGCGGTGAACCGCGCGTTGCTCGCCTCCGGCGCGCCGATCTCGGCGATGAACACGGTGCGCAAGCATTTGTCGACCATCAAGGGCGGCCGGCTCGCGGCGGCGGCGCGCCCGGCCCGGGTGGTGACGCTCGTGGTCTCCGACATCCCCGGCGACAACCCGGCCTTCGTCGCGTCGGGGCCGACGGTGCCGGACGCGGCGACCCGGCAGGACGCGCTACGCATCGCCGAAACGTGGAAGCTCGACCTGCCCGATGCGGCGCGGCGCCATCTCAACAGCGATGCCGCCGATGCCCCGATGCCGGACGATCCGGCATTCGCCGGTGACAGCGTCCATGTCATCGCATCGGCTGCGGTGTCGCTGGAGGCGGCGGCGGAGGAAGCGCGGCGCCGGGGCATCGAGGCAGTCATCCTGTCGGATGCGATCGAGGGCGAGGCGCGAGAAGTCGCGGGCGTCCATGCCGCGATCGCGCGGGAGGTGGCGGCCAAAAACCGTCCATTCTCGAAGCCCGTCGCGATCCTGTCGGGCGGCGAGACGACCGTCACGCTGCGCGGCAAGGGCGGCAAGGGCGGACGGAACTCCGAGTTCCTGCTGGCGCTGGCGCTGGGCGTTGACGGCATCGAGGGCATCAGCGCCTTCGCAGCCGATACCGACGGCATCGACGGATCCGAAGACAATGCCGGCGCCTTCGCCGATCATTCGACCGCTGCCAGGATGCGCGCCGCCGGTCTGGATCCGCGCGCCATGCTCGACTGCAACGACGCTTGGACCGCCTTTCACGCGCTCGGCGACCTCTTTGTGCCGGGCCCGAGCGGGACCAATGTCAACGACCTGCGCGTCGTCCTCGTCCGCTAGCCGGCATTCATCAGCCGGCCGACCGCGATCATGTCTTGCGTGAAGCGCTCGCGCTCAACCTGTTTCTCGTTCTCGTCGCGAATGCGCAGCAGATAGGAGGGATGGACCGTGACGAAGACGCGCAGGCCGTCGTCGCGGGTGACGATGTTGCCGCGCATTTTCGTCACCGGCACCGCTTTCCCGAGCAGCGATTGCGCTGCCGTTGCGCCAAGCGCGACGGCGAGATCCGGCTTGATCAGGTCCAGTTCACGGTCCAGCCACCACCGGCAGGCGTGGACCTCGCCGGTGTTCGGCTTCGCATGGATGCGCCGCTTGCCGCGCGGCTCGAACTTGAAATGCTTCACCGCGTTGGTGACGTAGGCCACCGACCGGTCGACGCCGGCTTCCGCCAGCACCGTGTCGAACAGGCGTCCGGCCGGGCCGACGAAAGGCTTGCCGGCAATGTCCTCCTGATCGCCCGGCTGCTCACCGACGAAAACCACCCGCGCGTCAGCGGGCCCTTCGCCGAAGACCGTCTGGGTTGCATCCTTCCATAGCGGACAGCGCCGGCAATGGCTGGCGGCGTCGCGCAATTCCGCGATCGAGGTCGCGTCGGCGCCTTCGGACGCGTCGGGTTCGGGTTCGGGTGTGCTCCAGTGGCGTGTCCGGACCGCATCGTGGTGCGGCGCGGGGTTGGTGGGCATTTTCTCGATCATCTCCTCGGCGGCCTTTTCCGCTCCACGTATCAGATCGGGAATGAGCGACGCCTCCGGCAGGTTCCGCCAGTATTTCTTCGGCATCTCGGCCTGCATCGCCTTCACCTTGAGGCGGGCCGGGTTGAAGATGTTGCGGAAATAGGTTCGCCACAGCTCGTTCGTGGCGTCTTCGGACGGCGCGTCCGACCGTTTGGCGCCGGGTCCGAAGACGAGCTCTCCGCCATTCCATTCGACCGATTTCCGTGGCGTGAGGATCGCCCAGCGCATGCCGGCGAACCGCCGCGCGAAGAACGGGGCATTGCGCTCGACGATATGATGGTCCGGCTCGAACCACGCGACGTAGCGCTCGTCCTCGCCGACCTTCACGAACCGCACGAAGGCCCGCATCTTGTGAATGTCGCGCCGCACCGCCTTCTCCAGCTCGCGCAGCCGCGCCACGTCCGCGTCAGACGCGACACGCAGCAGCAGCGACTGTCGGCGCAGCCTGAAAAGAAGCCGGTAGAGCAGGGCGAAGCGCGCCGGATCGCGATGGCAGATCACGGCCTGCGCCCTGTCGACGAATTCCCGCGGAACCGTGAACGCGGCGCCGTCCGGTACATCCGGCAGCGCGGTCGACGTTGCGAACAGATCGCCATCGCCACCGGCCGACCAGTCCACGGCGTCGGGGGTGACATCGTTCAATACCAGCGCCCGTGCAGCCTTGCGCCAGCCGGCGAAGTCGGTCTCGCCGTCGAGTTCGACGCCGTAGCGCACCGGCGATTGCTTTCGTTCAGCCCGCATCAGAAGAGACTCAACTGGGCCGGTTTTGGCGTGAGCCGCGCCTGCAACCGTTCGCCGTCGAGCAGGGCGCCCGGCGTCCAGCCGTCGGCGACGATGAAGGGCCGAACCTTGGCAACGGAGGCGCAGAGCCTGCCCATATCCTCGATCCGCAGCCGGCGGATGCGGCGGATGTCGAGGATGCGGCCGACGACTTTCGTGCCGAGACCCGGAACGCGCAGCAGCATCTCGCGCGACGCGCGATTGACGTCGACCGGAAACAGCCCGCGGTTCGCCAGCGCCCATGCGAGCTTCGGGTCGATCGACAGGTCGAGCATGCCGCCGGGTGCGGCGGAAACGATCTCGTCGCGCCCGAATCCGTAGAAGCGCATCAGCCAGTCCGCCTGGTAGAGCCGGTGCTCGCGCATCAGCGGCGGCTTCATGGCAGGCAGGACGCGGGATGCGTCCGGTATCGGGCTGAAGGCGGAATAGTAGACCCGCTTCAGACGGTAGCTGCCGTAGAGCCGGGCACTGGTGGCGAGGATATCGGCATCGTTCGTGTCGTCGGCGCCGACGATCATCTGGGTCGACTGCCCGCCCGGCGCGAAGCGCTGGCGCTTTCTCGATCGCAGCGTCGGCTCGGCCTTTTCCTCCGCCTTCGCGCGAAACCGCGCCATCGACAGGCGGATGGTCTCGGGCTTCTTTTCCGGCGCCAGACGCTTCACGCCGTCGTCGGTCGGAAGCTCGATGTTGATCGACAGCCTGTCAGCATAGCCGGCCGCCTGCTCGATCAGTTCCTGCGCGCATTCGGGGATCGTCTTGAGGTGGATATAGCCGTTGTAGCGCTCTTCCTCGCGTAGCCGCCTCGCAACCTCGACCATCGCGGCCATGGTCTCGTCGGGAGAGCGAATGACGCCTGACGACAGAAACAGGCCTTCGATGTAGTTGCGCTTGTAGAATTCGATCGTCAGCCGGACGACCTCGTCGATCGAAAAGCGCGCACGCTGCACGTTCGACGACGACCGGTTGATGCAGTAGGCGCAGTCATAGATGCAGAAATTGGTCAGCAGGATTTTGAGCAGCGAGATGCAGCGCCCGTCCGGCGCGTAGGAATGGCAAATTCCCATGCCCTCGGTCGAGCCGATGCCCTTGCTCTTCGATGAATCGCGGCCTTTCGACCCCGACGAAGCGCAGGAGGCGTCGTATTTGGCGGCGTCCGACAGGATCGCCAGCTTTTCGCGCGTGGAAAGAACGGCCATTCGTTCATGATATGTTCCGGATACGACTGCCGCTATTCAAAAAGACATGACGCGACGAAAAATTGCCGCTGCCGGTCAGGCCGATATGTCGATGACGCCGCAGTCACCGGCTTCTGTGCCGAAGGCGATGCGCCGGCCCTCGCGGTCCCATGCCAGGGAACTGGCCGCGCCCTTGCCCGGCCGGCGCAGGAGCACTTCCTTGGCATCGGCGAAGCGCACCGCCATCACCATGCCGTCCTGATAGCCGATCGCGGCGATGTCGTCGGCCGGATGGCAGGCGACCGCCGTCACCATGGCGTCGCCGCGCGTTCCCAGCTCCAGCGGGGCCTTGCCAATCGGCCCGTCCTTGGTCTGGAACGGCCAGACGATCGCGGCTGGCGCGCCGGAGCTTGCCAGCCACTTGCCTTTCGCGCTCCAGGACAGGCTCTTCACCTTGGCCGGGTAGCCGCTCATGCGCATGTGCTTGCCGTCGGCGAGCTTCCAGCCATGCAACGCGTTTTCCTGCATGGTGGTGACGAGGAAATTGCCGTCCGGCGAAAAGGTGACGCCGGTATGCGCTCCGGCCCATTCGAACTCGGCCGGCTTGCCTTCGGTGGCCGGGAAATGCAGCGTCGCGCCATTGTAGCGCGCGATCGCGATGCGCATGCCCTTCGGCGCGAAGGCGATGCCCTCGACGGTGCGGGGATGGTCGAAAGAACGCGTCTTGCCGTCCGCGAAGCGGACGTGGGCGGTGCGTCCCGAGGCGTAGGCGACGGCGCCCTGCGGCCCCGCCGCGACGGACGAGATCCATTTGCGGCCGAGTTCGGCCAGCGTTTCGGTCGCGCCGTCGGCGCCGAGACGGATCACCTTTCCGTCCTCGCCGCCGAGGATCGCCGATCTGCCGTCCTGTGTCGGCGCGAGCGACAGCAGGCCGTCATTGGCCTCGACGGTCTTGTGGCCGTTGTCCAGCCGGTGAACGGCACCGTCGGCCAGCGCGAAATGCGGTACGTCGCCGAGCCAGAAGGCGGCGATGCAATGTCCGGCAAGATCAAGCGGGGCGACGGTGGGCATGTGGCAGGTTCACGATTGGCGCAGATCGGTGCCTAACGCACAGCGAGAATAATTCCAATCTGTTGCGAAAACACTTTTTACGTGTATTGTTTATGATAATACTACTTATGGTAACAGGGAGGCACATCATGAATAGAATTATCGTTGTTCTCGCTACGCTCCTCTGGCTGGGCCAAACGACCTATGCGCAAGAGGGCAACGCGCATTATCTGGAGGCGGGGCCGCCGCCGGCGGCGGACGAACTGGACAAGGCCGAAGCGGATACTGTCAGGTGCCGGGATACTGGGTGGTCGGCCAAGGACAACCGCAATACGACCCATGTGACAAGTCTGCCCAACGAATTTGGAACCGTCCTAAAGTCGTTCACGCTCTATTTTAGCCCCGGCGCGGGCGCCAGTGGAGCGGTCTACCCCGTTCAGTGGAGTTGGGTACCGTCTCATTCGGGCAATCCGGTCACTGTCGAGATCACGCCAAGCGCATTCAATCTCCATATCTGGGGCGGGACGTTCCTGCACGGTGCGTATGACGCGGCTGCCGCAGGAGGTGCGTGGAACCTCTACAACGAGGGCTATTGGCGAGCGGTCTACTGCCGCTGATTCCGACCGCCAAGGGGCCGCGCGCGCTGCGCGGTGCTCCTTGGCGCAACCGCGAAGAAAACGGTCAGCGCTCCTCGGGAAGGGTGCGACCCTCCTTGCGCAAAACAAGCGCCTTTTCAACCGGGATCCGCTTGTCGGGATGATAGGTGTAGGTGATCCAGATGTCCCAGTTGGCGATCAGCCACTTTGCGCTCAGACCGATGCCGCCGGTATGGTCACTCTCCTTCGGAAAGATGCAGAACACCAGTCCGGCCTTGTAGCCGGACGCCGTGATGAGCCCGAGACCGTAGCCGTCGTCACGCGGATCGTAGACGAGAAGATCGACCGGACCCGTGGCGGGCCCGGTGTCGTAATTGTCCGAAAGGCGCAGGATGTCGCCGGCAAAGAGCCGTTGGTCTTCCAGCTCGACGAGAAGCGGCATCAGGCCTGGCAGGCCTCGAAGGTGCGCTTCAGACGCTCGGTGTCGAGGTCGCGGCCGATGAAGACCAGACGGCTCTCATGCGTCTCGCCGTCCTTCCAGGTGCGCTGGTGGTCGCCCTCGAGGATCATGTGCACGCCCTGGACGACGTAGCGCTCGGGATCATCCTTGAAGGCGATGATGCCCTTGAGGCGCAGGATGTTCGGCCCGTCCATCTGGGTGGTCTTCTCGATCCATGGGAAGAATTTCTTCGGGTCCATCTCGCCGCCGCGCAGCGATATCGACTGCACGCTGACGTCGTGGATCGGCGACACGCCGTGATCGTGATGATGATGGTGGCCGTCATGGTGGTGATGGTGGTCGTGATCGCAGTCCGGCCCGCACTCATGATCGTGGTCGTGGTCGTGATGGTCGAGAAAGTGCGGATCGTTGTCGATGGCGCGCTTCAAATCGAAGGCGCCGCGGTCGAGCACTTCGGCCAGCGGCACGCCCGAGCGCTGGGTGCGGTGAATGCGCGCCGACGGATTGATGGCGCGGACCGCCGCCTCGACGTCGCGCAGCTCCTCGTCGGTCACGAGGTCGGTCTTGTTGAGCACGACCACGTCGGCGAAGGCGATCTGGTCCTCGGCTTCGCTGGAATCCTTCAGCCGCAGCGGCAGGTGCTTGGCGTCGACCAGCGCGACCACGGCGTCGAGCTTCGTCTTCGAGCGCACGTCCTCATCCATGAAGAAGGTCTGCGCGACCGGGGCCGGATCGGCGAGCCCGGTGGTCTCGACGACGATGGCGTCGAAGCGGCCGGGGCGGCGCATCAGGCCCTCGACGACACGGATCAGGTCGCCGCGCACCGTGCAGCACACGCAGCCATTGTTCATCTCGTAGATTTCCTCGTCGGATTCCACGATCAGGTCGTTGTCGATGCCGATCTCGCCGAACTCGTTGACGATCACGGCATAGCGCTTGCCATGGTCCTCGGACAGGATGCGGTTCAGAAGCGTGGTCTTGCCCGACCCCAGATATCCGGTGAGCACGGTGACCGGGATCTGCTCTTGCGCCTGGTTCATGGTGGCCTCGAGATTTCCGTTATGAAGCGCTCCATATAGGCGCAGCGGTTTGCGTTTGCACGGGTGGAATCAGATGTCGCGATCAAGATTACGATTAGTTCACTCGGTCGCGGCGATCCGGTCGACTAGGATGGGCGGCCCCCGATCAAGAGCGGAACGTGAACGCCATGACAAATCCGAACCGACCCACCGTGAGCCGCCGCACCGTCCTTCGCGCGCTTGCCGTCACCGCCGGGGGCGGGAGCTTTCTCCCGGCCCTGCTTGGCGGGCGCGCAGCCGCGGCGACCGACCTGATTGCCGGCGCAGGGTCTGCTCGATCATGCCGGAGACGACGGCGGGACCGTTCTATTTCGATCCATCGTTGAACGCAGCGGGATCGCCGACGGTCGCTCCGGACTGCCGCTTCGGGTCCGGCTGCAGATCGTCGACGCGTCCTGCTCACCCATTCCGGCGACCCGCGTGGATATCTGGCATTGCGACGCAGAGGGCGTCTATTCGGGGTATCCCCGTCAACCCGGCGGCCTCGACACGACCGGCGAGACCTTCCTGCGCGGAACGCAATTCGCCGGCGATGACGGCATCGTCACGTTCGAAACGATCTATCCGGGCTGGTATCCGGGGCGGACGCCGCACATCCACTTCAGGGCCTATCCCGACAATGCGTCCACGCTGACGGGACAGATGTTCTTTCCCGACGAGGTGAGCCGGGCGATCTATGCGGATGTCGAGCCCTACAATCGACGGCCGCTCGACGGCGCGACGTTCAACGGGAGCGACGGGATTGCACGGCGCGCAGGGCCGGCCGCGCTGGCGGAGGCCGTGCGCGACGGCGATAGGTTCACCGCCGATCTGGTCGTGGCGGTCGCTGCATAGTTTCCTTCAGCCGCCCGAGATCGAAGCGGTCGATATCGACGAGCAGCTCCGCGAAGCCGCGCGCGGCGTGGTCGATCAGCTTCTCGCCGAGTTCAGCGGAGGCGAGCGCGGCATTGCCCGTCACGCCGGCCGGCGACAGGTCCTGCATCAGCCAGCCGAAGGCATGCGGGCCGTAGGCGCGCAGATGGGTGAAGTCGCGCGCGAAGTCCGACTGCGCGGAAGCGAAGTCGCGCGCCTTGTCCATGCCGACCAGGTCCGGGCGCAAGGCGAGCATCACCGAGGTTTCGATCAGCCCGCCATGGATGCCGATCGCGCGTTCGTCCTCCGGTATCAGCCCTTCCGGATAGCCGAAGCGGGTCCAGCTCGTCGCGACCGCAAGCATGGGGTGGCGCCGCCGCAGCTCGGTGACGACGATGGTGGTCAGCGGCGAGTTCCCGCCATGCGCATTGAACAGCACGAATTTGAGCGAGCCGGCCGCCCAGGCCTCTCGCCGATGCCGATCCAGCGGTTGACGGCCTCGTCGAAGGTGAGGCTGCGCGAGCCCTCGAAATCCAGATGCTCGGGCGAGTAGCCCGTCGTCTCGACCGGCAGCAGCGTGACCGAGGACGGTCCGGCAGCATGGCGACGGCGCGGCGCGCGATCGCCTCGGCGATGATCGCGTCGGTTTCGAACGGCAGATGCGGGCCGTGCTGCTCGTGCGCGCCGAGGGGGAGGATCGTGATCGTCATCTCTTCCGCCTGGGTCGGAACCAAACCGGGGAACCCACGACCTAGCGCCACGCTGGGCATTTGTCATCATTCTGATAAACCAATCTGGCATGAGCCCGACAGGCAATGCCGGTTGCCGGCAAAGGACCGCCGGCCCGGTGCATATGTTGTCAACGGCATTGCCGGCTCTATGGTGGGCGCATCGGGACGCCGGAATGGGGGAGGCTTTCATGGCCAAGGCTACAAAAGGCGCGGCAATGACGCGGTTGCACGCGGCGGCGCGGCTGGCGCGGACCGCGCTCGCGGTCAGGCTGCTCGAGCACGGCTTCTATGCCGGGCAGGAGCAGATCATGATCGCGCTCGGGCGCGACGACGGCCAGACGCCGGGGCAGCTCGCTGGCCGGCTGGGCGTTCGTCCGCCGACGATCACCAAGACGATCAACCGGCTTCAGGTGCAGGGCTTTGTCGAGAAGCGCTCCTCCGAATCCGACGCGCGCCAGGCTCACGTCTTCCTGACCGAGAAGGGCAGCGAAGCCATCGACAAGATCGAGAAGTCGGTGCGCAAGACGGAGAAGCTTGCGCTGAAAGGTCTCGACAAGAAGGAACAGAAGGCGCTGGCCAAGCTTCTGGCGCGCATCGAGGCCAATCTTTCCGACGACGCGACCGCGGTCGAGGAAGAGGACGAAGCCGAAGACGCGTAAAGCGCAAGGCTCCCATTCCGTATTGTCGCTTGCCGAATCCCCCGGCTTACGCCCCTATGCAGACTGATTCCGTGTGCCGGGGCGCTTCGACTTCGTGACTTCCGAAACAAACAAGGCCGAGACCGCGACCCCGTCGTCGGCGATCCTTCTGATCCTGAGCGGCGGGGTTCTGTTCTCCTGCCTCGACACGAGCGCGAAATATCTCGTGCTGTCGGGTTTGCCGGCGCCGTTCGTGGCCTGGGTCCGGTTCGCGATACACGCGCTTCTGGTGCTCGTGCTCTTCAGGGGGTGGGCCAACCGGTCGATGTTCCGGGTGCGCAGCCTTCCCTTGCAGATCCTGCGCGGCGGTTTCCTGTTCGGATCGACGTTCTTCAACTTTCTCGCGTTGCAGACGCTGCAGCTCGCCGAAACCATGTCGATCATGTTCTTCTCGCCGATGGTCATCACCGCGCTCGCCGGACCCCTGCTCGGCGAATGGGCCGGGTGGCGGCGCTGGCTCGCCGTGATGGTCGGCTTCGTCGGCGTGCTGGTGATCACGCGTCCGGGCGTGGGCGTCTTCGGCATCGGCCATGTCTATGCGCTGTGCGCGATGTCCAGCTATTGCTTCTACGTGATCATGACGCGGCAGCTCAGCGCTTCGGAGACCACGGAAAGCCTGATCTTCTATTCGGCGCTCGCGCCGGTGGTGCTGATGCTGCCGGCCGTGCCGGTCTACGGGGTCATGCCGACAGAGCCGCTGCAGTGGATCGTGCTGATGGCGCCGGGCATCTTCGGCGCGGTCGGTCACTGGCTGTTGATCCGGGCCTATCGCCAGGCGACGACGTCGGCCCTTGCTCCCTATCCCTATCTCCAGATGGTCTGGATGGTCGGCTTCGGCTATCTCGTGTTCGACCAGCTTCCCGACGGCTGGACGGTCGCCGGCGCATCGATCATCGTCGCCAGCGGCCTCTACATCGTCCACCGGGAGCATCGGCTCCGCCTCCAGAGCCGGACGGCGCCCAATACCGAAGCCGCCACCCTGTCGAAAAAGCTTTGATTCGCCGGATCGATTTGGCATAACCGCATTTTAAACTGTTTAAAGCCGCGAGGGCGCCCGCTGACCGGGGTGCGGGAGGGGAAGGCTGGCGCAGAAGATAAAGCTTTCGACCATCGCCGACGCACTCGGCGTTTCGACCGCCACCGTATCGCTTGCATTGCGGGACAGCCCGCTGGTTGCAGACAGCACGCGCGACCGGATCAAGGAGCACGCGCGTACGATCGGCTACATCTACAACCGCCGCGCCGCCAGCCTGCGGACCTCCCGGTCCGGCATCGTCGGCGTCGTCGTCCACGACATCATGAATCCGTTCTTCGCCGAGATCCTGCGGTCGATCGAAACGGAACTCGACCGGTCGCGGCAGACCTTCATCCTGTCCAACCACTACGACCAGCTCGAGAAGCAGCGGACCTTCATCGATACGCTGCTGCAACTCGGCGCCGACGGGGTGATCATGTCGCCGGCGATCGGCACGCCGCCCGAAGACATCGCGATGGTCGAGGAGAACGGACTGCCGGCGGTGTTGATCGCGCGTTCGGTCGAGGGCGCTCAGGTGCCCGTGTTCCGCGGCGACGATGCCTATGGCGTCGGTCTCGCGACGAACCACCTGATCTCACTCGGCCATACACGAATCGCCATGATCGGCGGCACGGACCAAACCTCGACCGGCAGGGAGCGCTATCGCGGCTATGTCGTGGCGATGGAAAAGGCCGGCCTCGAGGTCAAGCCGACATATCGCATTTCCGGACCCAGAACGAAGCAGGCCGGCTTCGAGGCGACGGGCGAATTCCTTGCGCTCAAGGAAAAGCCAACGGCGGCGGTGTGCTGGAACGACCTGGTCGCGATCGGCTTGATGAACGGCATCCAGCGTGCGGGACTTGTGCCGGGCGTCGACATCTCGGTGACCGGCTATGACGACCTCGAAGAGGCGGCGATCGCCACGCCCGCGCTGACGACGGTCTGGAACGGCCAGCGCGAAGTCGGACGGCGCGCCGCGCGGGTGCTCCTCGACAGGCTGAACGGGGCCAAGGTCGAGGCCACGCAGCAACTGATCAAGCCGGAACTGCATGTCAGGCAGTCGACCGGCCGCCCGACGGATCGCTAGGTCACGGACCTTAGACGCCTTCGAAACATAAAGAGATGGCGGCGCGATTGCCGCGCCGCCATCGTCTGTCCCGTCTCGTATCGGGCGACTTACATCGCGCCGAGCTGCTCGCACAGGCCGAGGGTCACCGTGCCGTAGCTGCCGCGATTCTGCATCGCGGCATCGCATGCGGCCTTGAGCTTGTCCTGGTCTGCGGCGCTCATGCCCTCATAGGCGGTGCGAACCTCGTCTTCCGAACGCATCTCCTTCATCGTCTCGTCGGTGAAGAAGCCGCCCATCAGATCGGCGTTTTCGGTGTACATCGCCTCTTCTTCCGGCGAAGCGAACGGAGCGCCGTTTGCGTCGTTGCCGCTCGTCTGGGCAAATGCACCGCCAGCGGCGATAAAGGCGGCCAGGGCGGCAGTCGTGAGAAGCTTCGTTTTCATGGCGAATTCCTTTCTGGAGTTGTTAGATTGGAACTGGTGGGGCAACGTGCGCGGATGCAGTCCGTTCCGGCACTAGGGTAAGAAAAATGTTATGGTACAAAGGTTTACCTTGGTCATCGGCGCCCTAAGCGGGCGCGCGCGGGCGACCCGCCCTGGGTATCGGATGCCCTGGCGGCCCCGTGCTCTCGACCATTTTGCGGCAAACAAGGAGACGTCGGCTTGAACGACTTGACGAACATTCACATTCTCGTCCCCGGGCGGATCCATCCGCACGTGCTCGACCGCATCGGCAGCGCGTTCACGCTCGTCAGGCTGGACAAGGCCGACCCGGCGCTGCTGACGGGCGAGATGGCGTCGTCCATACGGGGCATCGGCGCGATGACGACGATCGACGCGAGGCTCATCGACGCGCTCCCGTCACTCGAGATCATTGCCAATTTCGGCGTCGGCTACGATGCCGTGGATGCCGTCCATGCCGCCACGAGGAACGTGATGGTCACCAACACGCCGGACGTTCTAACGGAGGAGGTCGCCGACACCGCGGTGGGGCTCCTAATCAACACGATCCGGGAACTGCCACGGGCCGAGGCGTGGCTGCGGGCGGGCCGGTGGACCGCCGAGGGACCCTATCCGCTGACGCCGATGACCCTGCGCGGTCGTCGCGTCGGCATCTTCGGCATGGGCCGCATCGGGCTGGCCATCGCCCGCCGCCTCGAGGCGTTCGGGTTGCCGATCGCCTATCACAACCGGAGCAAGGTCGAAGGCGTTTCCTATGCGTACCATGCGAGCCTCGCCGAGCTGGCGGCAAATGTCGACACGCTCGTCTCGGTGGCACCCTCGACTGCGGCAACCGACAAGGCGGTCAATGCGGGCGTGCTCGCCGCGCTCGGGCCGGACGGGGTTTTCGTCAACATCGGACGCGGCGGCACCGTCGACCAGCCGGCCCTGATCGAGGCGCTCGGCTCGGGTACGATCGGCGCTGCGGGGCTCGACGTCTTCGCCGACGAACCGGATGTGCCGCAGGCGCTGATCGACCTCCCCAATGCCTGCCTCCTGCCGCATGTCGGGTCCGCGACCGTCCACACCCGCAAGGCGATGGCCGACCTCGTCGCGGACAATCTGGTTTCATGGTTCGAAAAAGGGCGTGCACTGACCCCGGTGCCCGAGACGGCGAATGCATCGCGAACCGCGCCGTAAGGTTCGGTTAACCATAGTTTCGCATTCTGCTTCCCGGCGGGTCGGTTCCCGGGAGCGCGCGATGAAGATGCTGACGGCAGGACTGGTTGGTGGCGGTATCGTCGCCGCCTTCGCCCTGATTGGCGGAGAGTGGCAGCCAAACGGCACCGTGACCGCGGACGCGACCTTGCGGCCGGCGGCCCAGGACAGCTTCATGGTGATCCTCGGTGGCCGTGACACGGGCTGTTCGGTCGTGGTGGAAAAGCGCGGCTCGGACCGGGCGGGCGGCCTGCGTCTCGGTGACGCATGCGCCGAGACCGCGCCGGAAATGGCAGGACTGCGCTTCTGGGCGGAAAACGACGACGGTTCGATCAGCTTCGGCGAGCGCGAAGGCAAGGCCGTCTACAGTTTCGCTGCGGCGGACGGGGCGGCGTACGAATCCTACGATCCGCAGACGCCGCTGATATCGCTCATCTCGAGCGATTAACGCCTGTTCGGCGCAAGCGGGCGATGCCTATTCGGCTGCCCTGAGGCCGAGACGCGAGGTTCGGTGGGCGCGCACCGCATCGCCGAACGCCCTGAACAGACGTGCCGAGCTGTCGTCCGTCCGGAACCAGTATTCGGGATGCCACTGAACGCCCACGGCGAAGGCCGTCGCACCTCGTACCGAGACCGCCTCGACCGTTCCGTCATCGGCCTTCGCTTCGACATCGAGACGCGGCGCGGGCTGGCCGATCGCCTGGCGATGCAGCGAATTCACCTCGATCTCGCCGGCGCCGAAGATGTCTGCCATGCAGGTTCCCGGGTTGATCCTGGCGGTCTGCCGGATGGCGAAACGCTCGTCCTGATTGTCGCTGGTGGGTGCGCGATGGTCCATCGTTCCGTCAGTGTCCTGGATCTCCGTCGCCAGCGTTCCGCCCAAGGCGACGTTGAGTTCCTGGATGCCGCGGCAGATGGCGAGCAGCGGTACGCCGCGCGCGATCGCGGTACGAATCAGCGGCAGCGTCGTGGCGTCGCGCGCCGGGTCGTACGGCCCGTTCTTTTCGCCAGCGTCGCCGCCGTAGAGATCGGGATGGACGTTGGATTTCGAGCCGGTGACGAGAACGCCGTCGACCGAAGCGAGCAATCCGTCGAAGTCTATCCTGGCGCCGAAGGACGGCAGGATCAGCGGCAGGACGCCGGCCCCTTCGATCGCGGCTTCGAGGTAGGTGCTCGGTGCGGCATGCCAGTCGTAATTCTCGAAATGGCGGACGTCGCTGGATACGGCAACGAGGGGCTGATGCATGTTTCGAAGTTCCGGTTCGATCAGACTGCTTGTGCCGGCTTGGCTCGCCTGAATCTAGATCGTTCGCAGGCAAATTCCAATCGGACAAGGCTTTCGGCGGCGAGGCCGGCGTGCTGTCCAGCACAGGGTCAACAGCCTCACCGGAGGGGTGTAGGTAAAAATACGGTATCGCGCGACGATACGGGTTCGACGCTGGACTTGGCGAAATCAGCGTGTATTCATACCGGCCGGCTCGCATCGGCGCTTCGGGAACAGACGCCGGGCGTTTCCAACTGTTGAAATTTGGGAGGATAATTCATGGACCGTCGTTCATTCATCAAGAAAGCCGGCCTGGCAGGCGCAGGCGCCGCCGCCGCCACGACGCTCGCCGCCCCGGCCGTCGCGCAGTCGACGACCGATCTGGTAATCGTCTCGACCTGGCCGCGGGACTTTCCGGGCCTCGGCCTTCCCGCACAGCGCCTCGCGGCGCGTATCGGCGAACTGACCGACGGCCGCATCAACGTGCAGTACTTCGCCGCCGGCGAGCGCGTCGGTGCGTTCGACTCCTTCGACGAAGTCGCATCGGGCAACGCCCAGGCCTATATCGGCGCCGACTATTACTGGATCGGCAAGCACGCCGGCTGGGCCGCCTTCACGGCTGTTCCGTTCGGCCTGACGGCGACCGAGATCGACGCATGGTGCAAGTATGGCGGCGGCCAGGAGCTGTGGGACGAACTCGGCGATGGCTTCGGCATCCAGCCGATGGCGGCCGGCAATACCGGCGTCCAGATGGGCGGCTGGTTCAACAAGGAGATCAACTCTCCCGAGGACCTCAAGGGCCTCAAGATGCGTATCCCGGGCCAGGGCGGACAGGTCCTGACCAAGCTGGGCGCGTCGACCGTTTCGCTTCCCGGTGGCCAGATCTACGAAAACCTCGTCTCCGGCGCGATCGACGCCACGGAGTGGGTCGGCCCGTTCAACGACTACTTCCTCAAGCTCTACGAGGCCGCGAAGTACTACTACTGGCCGGGCATGCACGAGCCGGGCGCACAGCTCACCTTCGGCGCCAACAAGAGCTGGTTCACCAGCCTGTCGAAGAACGACCAGGAGATCATCAAGGCCGCCTGTAACGAGGAGAACGGCAAGACGCTCGCCGAGACCAACGCGAACAACGGCGAGTATCTCAACAAGCTGATCAACGAGCATGGCGTCGAACTCAAGGAGTTCAACGACGACGTCTATGCCGCCTTCGGCAAGGCGGCGCAGGAGGTCCTCGAGGAATCCAAGGCGCACAGCGACCTTGCCGCCCGCATCATGGATTCGGTCGACCAGGCCCGTCGCGAGATCGGCTACTGGACCGGCATCTCCGACATGGCCTATGTCCAGCGCCGCAACAAGGCACTCGGCATCTAACCGCCGACATCGGTAGCATCTCACAAGAACGGAACGGGGCATTGCCCCGTTCCGGCTATCGGGGGAATTCGGGGATGTCCGTCGAGACGGCAGCCATCGAGGCGCGGCCATCGGGGTTTTCAAGCCTTACGCTTGTGTTCGGTTGGGTGAACCTGGCCGTCCTCGCGGCTTTCCTCATCAACAATTTTCTCATCAACGCGTTCGGCTGGCCCGGTACGGCCGTGTTCACGCAGGCCAGCGGCCCGCTGTCCTGGGTGCAGTTCGGCCTCTACGTCGCCGCCGCGGCGCTGGGTGCCTATGTCGCGCTGTCGCGCCGGAACATTCCGCTGCGCGTCCAGGCCGATACAGTCACCGGCCTCAACACCTTCCTCATACGCTGGGCGTTCTGGATGGTCCTCATCGTCGGGCTCGCCGACGTGACGGTGTCGTTCCTGCGTGTCGAGGGTTTTCTGGAAGCCATCGTCGGAGCCGATCTGAACCGCGATCTCGGGCTGCCGCATTTCCGCGGGCTCTACGTTCACGTGCCGCTCATCCTCGTCAGCTTCGTGGTCGCGCTGTTTACGCGGACGCTCGGGTTCGTTTGGCTGGCGCTGCTGATCGTGGCGGCTGAACTGCTGATCGTCTTCTCGCGCTTCCTGTTCTCGTACGAGCAGCCGTTCATGTCGGACCTGGTGCGGTTCTGGTACGGCGCGCTGTTCCTGTTCGCCAGCGCCTATACGCTGCTCGAAGAGGGCCATGTACGGGTCGACGTGTTCTACGCGTCGTTCTCCACGCGCCGAAAGGGCGCCATCAACACCATCGGATCGGTGACGATGGGCATTCTGTTCTGCTGGACGATCCTGATCGTCGGCATGGGGAGCAAGGCTTCCATCATCAACGCGCCGGTCTTCAACTTCGAAGTGACGCAGTCGGCGGCGTTCGGGATGTTCGTGAAGTATCTGATGGCCGCCTTCCTGGCCATCTTCGCCGTGTCGATGATGATCCAGTTCGTCTCCACGCTGTTCAGTTCGCTCGCCGACTGGCGCGGCGATCCCGGCCACGTCGAACATGAAGGGGCGAGCGTCGCCTGACCGGCGGGCTTGAGAAGCGGATATGGAACTGGTCTTCCTCCTCGTCCTCGTCGTTCTCATGGCCGGCGCGCTCGCGTCCGGATACCCGGTCGCATTCGCGCTGCCGGGGTCCGCCATCGTCGCCGTGCTTCTGGCCGCCATCTGCGGCTATCTCTTCGCCGGCAATGTCGACGCCTATTTCGCGGTCGGCGGGCCGGGACAATGGCTTTCGGCCGGCGTCACCAATCTGCGAGGGGTCTACTGGGAACCTGAACGCGACACGCTCATAGCCATCCCGCTGTTCGTGTTCATGGGCATCATGCTGCAGCGGTCGAGGATCGCCGAGGACCTGCTCATCGCCATGGCCCAGCTTTTCGGCCCCATTCCGGGCGGCCTGGGCATCTCGGTCGTGTTCGTGGGCGCGCTCCTGGCCGCCACCACGGGCATCGTCGGCGCCACCGTCGTCGCTATGGGCCTGATCTCGCTGCCGGCGATGATGCGCAACAACTATTCGACGCCGCTGGCGACCGGCACGATCGCGGCATCGGGGACGCTGGGACAGATCATCCCGCCGTCGATCGTGCTCATCATTCTCGCCGACCAGCTCGCCAGCGCATCGGACCAGGCCGGTACCGCGCGCACAGCACTCTACAAGCAGGCGACCGGCGAACTCACGATGCCCAGCAGCTTCGCGGTCGCGCCCACGAGCGCCGGCGAGATGTTCCTCGGCGCCTTCGTGCCGGGCCTCGTCCTCGTCGTGCTCTACATGCTGTTCATCCTGGTGCGTGCCCTGATCAATCCGAAGGTGGCCCCTGCGGTGCCTTACGAGGGCAAGTACGACATCAGCTTCCTCGGCAAGGTCCTGCTGGCGCTCGTGCCGCCGCTGGCGCTCATCTTCATCGTGCTCGGCTCGATCATCGCGGGCGTGGCGACCGTCAATCAGGCCGGTGCGATCGGTGCGGCCGGCGCGCTGGTGATGGCCGGCTACAAACTCAAGGACGGCGAGAAACGCGCCTATTATCCGGCGATCATCGCCGTGGTCGCGATCGTGCTGATGGCGGTGATCCGCTCCCAGTTCCATGTCAATGTGAGGGCGATCAACACGAGTAACAACATGCTCGGCGTCGTGCTGATGGCGCTGGCGCTGGCGCTTCTGATGTTCTCGCTGGTGTGGAGTGGCTGGCGCGCCATTCGCATCGACAACACCATGTACGGCGTGATGGTCGAAACGGCGAAGACCACGTCGCTGGTGTTCATCATCCTGCTCGGCGCCGCGATGCTGACGGCCGCGTTCCGCTCGTTCGGCGGCGAGGATCTGGTGCGCGAGTTCCTGACCGGCCTGCCTGGCGGCTTCTGGTTCCAGTTCCTCGTGGTGATGGCCGTTATCTTCGTCCTCGGCTTCTTCCTCGACTTCATCGAGATCGCGGTGGTGGTGGTACCGATCGTTTCGCCGATCCTTCTGGCCGATCCCGGGGCCAACGTGACCGCCGTGTGGCTCGGTGTCATGATCGGGCTCAACATCCAGACCTCGTTCCTGACGCCGCCCTTCGGTTTCGCGCTGTTCTATCTGCGCGGAGTCGCCCCGGCGGCGGTCAGGACGATCCAGATCTACAAGGGTGTCATCGCGTTCATCCTGCTGCAGCTTGTCGCGCTGGCAATCGTCGCCTATGCGCCGCCGCTGGTGAACTATCTGCCGACCCGCGTCGCGCTGTTGTCGGAAACCGCGCCGCCGCCGCGCAATCCCGGCCTGCAGTATTGCGTCGACCGCTACGTGTTCGAGACCGTCGAAACACAAGGCGACGCTATTCGCGCGGCGCTTGCCAAGGCGGAGGCGCTGGACATCGGCGTGCTGTCGGAGCGCTATCAGAACGGCCTGCAGGAAGGCCTCAAGAACGCCAACGACGTCTTCGGTCTGATCGACGAGACGCGGACCGCGGAAGCGGCGGTCGCCGCCGCGACGCCGGAATACCAGCCTCTGCATCGCGTCGTGCGGGACCTGGAGCGCGACGCGCGCCGGCTCGATGCCGAGATCAGGGAGCTGCAGACGGACGTGTCGCGCCTGCGCGGCGACGATCCGAAGATCGTCGCCCGGCGTGACCGGCTGACCGCGCGCATTGAGGAGCTGACGGCCGAAAGGGACGCCTTCCTGGCGCAGATCCCCGAAGAGTGGGACGCGGCGCACAAGGAATTCGCCAAGCTGACGCAGGCGGAAACGCGCGCCGGCAACGCCTATCGCAGGGCGGCCGACAATGCTTACAAGCCGGTCGGCGAAGTGGTCGCGCTGCTCGAGGGCGCCAATGACCTTGCCGCGCTGCGCGCCCGCATCGCCGACGTTGCCGGTCGGGTTGCCGACGGCGAGCCGGATGACCTCGCCGACGAGCTGAGCGACCTGCAAGGTGAGACGGACGGGATTGCCGGCGCATCGGACGTGCGTTCCGCGCTGGGCGATGCGAGGCGGGCACTCGAAGGCGAGACACCGAACCGGGAGGCGGCATCCGACGCACTCGCAGAAGCGGTGTCGGTGGCTGACGCGGAACTCGAGTGGCGCCAGCCGGCGGCCGAAAAGCTCCTGCCGACGCTTGGCGCCTATGAGGAGACGATCCGGTCCAATATCGGGCTCAGGCAGTTGTCGCGCTTCCCGAGGGAACAGGCGCTTTACGTCGCGAGCTGCAACGCGGATCATCGCGATATTTCCCTGAACTTCTGACCGCTGC
The DNA here is from genome assembly GCA_023953775.1 of Rhizobiaceae bacterium. Lineage (GTDB taxonomy): Bacteria > Pseudomonadota > Alphaproteobacteria > Rhizobiales > Rhizobiaceae > JAMLJD01. Next base: position 27,565 of record JAMLJD010000010.1, read on the forward strand.
CTTCGGCCGCGGTCAGCGTGCCCGGTTCGGGTTTCGGGTTGCTGCCGCGCGTCGCATTGTCGGCGCCTGCACATGCGCTTGGTGAAAGGTCTTCCGCCTCGTTTGGCGGCGCTGCGTCGGGCCTGCGCCGGGGGTCGAAGGGTGCCGAGGCCGCTCTAAATTGTTGCGAATCGGGGATTTCCCGTTGACCTCCACCCAATCGCGCCGGACTATCGACGGCGTCGGTCGCACGTGCGGTTGCCGCAGACTGTCGATGAGGAGAATGCCTGGATGACGCTTCACGACGTCACGCTCGACGACAAATACGACCTCGGCAAGGAACGCCTCTTCATCTCCGGTGCGCAGGCGATCATCCGGATGCTGATGATGCAGCGCGAGCGCGACCGCCTCGCGGGGCTGCGTACGGCCGGCTTCGTGTCGGGATATCGCGGCTCGCCGCTCGGCGGCCTCGACCAGCAGCTGTGGCGTGCCCGGCGGCAGCTCGAGAAATCGGACATCGTGTTCCAGCCCGGCCTCAACGAGGAACTTGCCGCCACGGCCTGCTGGGGCTCGCAGCAGACCGAGCTTCTCGGCGAAGGCAGGTATGACGGCGTCTTCTCGGTCTGGTACGGCAAGGGTCCGGGCGTCGACCGGTCGGGCGATGTGTTCCGCCACGCCAATCTCGCCGGCTCATCGAAACATGGCGGCGTGCTGGCGCTGATGGGCGACGACCACACCGCCGAATCCTCCACCAATGCCCATGCCACCGAATTCGCCTTCGTCGACGCGATGGTGCCGATCTTCAATCCGGCCGGCGTCCAGGAACTGATCGATTACTGCCTCTACGGCTTCGCGCTGTCGCGTTTCGCGGGAACCTGGGCAGCGATCAAATGCGTCAAGGACAACATCGAATCGACCGCGTCGGTCGACGTGTCGCTTGATCGCCTGAACATCGTCCTGCCGGAAATCGATCTGCCGCCCGGCGGGCTCAACATTCGCCATGAACTCGACCAGTTCGGCCAGGAACAGCGGCTCCACGACTACAAGCGGGCCGCGGCGGCTGCATTCATTCGGGCCAACGGTCTCAACAGGATCGTCTACAAGGGTGGCAAGGCTCCGAAGATCGGCATCGCGACCATCGGCAAGAGCTATCTCGATGTCCGTCAGGCGCTCGACGATCTCGGCATCGACGAGGCGACGGCGAACCGGCTTGGCGTGCGGCTATTCAAGATCGCCTGTCCGTGGCCGCTCGACTACGAACACATCGCCGAATTCGCCAAAGGCCTGGAGACGATCATCGTCGTCGAGGAGAAGCGGTCGCTGATCGAAACGCAGCTTCGCGAGCATCTTTATGCCGCGCCGTCGCGCCCCGTGATCATCGGCAAGCGCGACGAACGCGGCGAGAAGCTGTTCGCCGCCGGCGGGGCGCTCGACCCCAACGATATCGCCATCGCGCTCGGTGAACGCGTGCTCAAGGCGGTCGGCCATTCCGACGAGATCGCGGCGCGGGTCAGCCGGCTGCGGCAATTCCAGGCGATGCTGGCCGATACGAAGGACGTCGCGACGCGCACGCCCTATTTCTGCTCCGGCTGCCCGCACAACTCGTCGACCAAGGTTCCGGAGGGCTCGATCGCCGGCGGCGGCATCGGCTGTCACTTCATGGCGATCTGGATGGACCGCAGCACCGTCGGGTTCACCGCGATGGGCGGCGAGGGCGCGCAGTGGATCGGGCAGGCTCCGTTCTCCAAGCGCGAGCATATGTTCCAGAACCTCGGCGACGGGACGTACAACCATTCCGGCTCACTGGCGTTGCGCTTCGCGCTCGCGAGCAATGCTAACATCACCTACAAGATCCTCTACAACGATGCGGTGGCGATGACGGGAGGCCAGCCGCATGAAGGCGGGCTGACCGTCGACATGATTGCCCGCCAGGTGCGCGCGGAAGGTGTCGACCGGATCGCGATCGTGACCGACGAACCGGACAAATACGCCGGCAAGGCCGATTTCCCGGCAGGAGCGACGATCCACCATCGCGACGATCTCGACGCGGTGCAGCGCGAGCTGCGGACAGTCGAGGGTGTTTCCGTGCTGCTCTACGACCAGACCTGCGCGGCCGAGAAACGGCGGCGGCGCAAGCGCGGGACGTTTCCCGATCCGGACAAGCGCGTGATCATCAACGAGCTGGTCTGCGAGGGCTGCGGCGATTGCGGCGTCAAGTCGAACTGCGTGTCGGTCCAGCCAGTGGAGACCGAATTCGGCCGCAAGCGCACCATCGACCAGTCGAGCTGCAACAAGGACTTCTCCTGCGTCAACGGCTTCTGCCCGTCCTTCGTCACAGTGCATGGAGCCAAGCTGCGCAAGGCCGAGGGCAGGGCGGGCAATGCCGATCCGCTGGAAGGCGTACCCGCGCCGAAGCCCTTCGAGCTTACTGGTGCGGGCTGGTCGTCGATCATCGACGGCATCGGCGGCACCGGTGTCGTGACCATCGGCGCCGTGCTCGGCATGGCCGCCCATCTCGAGGGCAAGGGCTGCGGCATCATCGACATGGCCGGGCTCGCCCAGAAGGGCGGGGCGGTGTTCACGCATCTGCGCATCGCGCGCACCCCGGACGACATCCATGCGATCCGCGTCTCGGCGGGCAAGGCGGACCTCGTTCTCGGCTGCGACCTCGTCGTGTCGGGCACCAAGAAGGTGCTCGCCTCGGTGCGCGAGAACGAGACGCTGTTCGTCGCCAACACGGCGGAGATCATGCCCGGCGACTTCGCGCGGTCGGCAGACTTCTCGCTGCCGGTCGAGCGGATCAAGCGTGCCGTCCGGGACGCCGCCGGTGAAGACAATGCGCATTTCTTCGATGCCACGCGCGCGGCGGCCATTCTGTTCGGCAACTCGCTCGGCGCCAACATGTTCATGCTCGGCTTCGCCTATCAGAAGGGCGGGCTGCCGGTCTCGGCGGAAGCCGTCGAGAAGGCGATCGACCTCAACGGCCAGGCGGTGGAGATGAATGTCTCGGCGTTCCGCTGGGGGCGCAGGGCAGCCCACGACCCGGCATTCGTTCGATCCCTGATGGAAGCCGGCCGCAGTGCGGCGCCGATGCCGCTCGCGCAGACGCTCGACGAGATCGTCGACCGCCGCGCGGCCTTTCTCACCGCCTATCAGAATGCGGCTTACGCGCGGCGATATCGCGATGACGTGGAAGCGGTTCGCGCGGCCGAGGCGCGAGCGGTTCCGGGTTCGACCGTCGTGAGCGAGGCCGTGGCGCGCAACCTGTTCAAGCTGATGGCCATCAAGGACGAGTACGAGGTCGCGCGGCTCTACACCGACGGCAGTTTCAAGGCCCAGCTGGAGCGCCAGTTCTCGGACTACCAGACGCTCGAATTCCACCTGGCGCCGCCGATCATGGGACGCCGGGGTCCCGACGGGGTGCCCCGCAAGTCGAGCTTCGGCCCGTGGATGATGACCGGGTTCCGGGTTCTTGCGGGGTTGAAGGGGCTTCGCGGGACAGTCCTCGACATATTCGGCTATTCGGCGGAGCGCCGGATGGAACGCGCGCTGCTTGCCACCTATCGGGGCGATCTCGACCTCATCCGCTCATCGCTGGCGACCGCGACGGTCGATGCCGCCGCGGCGCTCGCGTCCGTTCCGTCGGTCATCAGGGGCTACGGCTATATCAAGGAGGCCAATGCCGCGAAGGCGAACGCGGAACGCGAACGGCTTCTGGCCAGGCTCGCCGGTGGTTATTCCGAAGACAAGCTCGAGGCGGCGGAATAACCGCCGCCGCGACGTCCCGCACCGGTGCGGGTCAGGCGCACTCCACACATATCCCGGATATATAAGCTTTTTTTAATGCTGTTATGCGAAGGATGGTCGCCTAATCCGGGTTCGACTAGTGGTCAACAACAAAAGCAGAGATCCCGACGACATCTATGTGGGCTTTGTCCGGTCGTTGTTTAACGAACCCGGCATCCTGCTCATAGGTGCCTTCGTACATTTTCTGATCGGCCTGCTTGTCTATCACCATTCGCAGGACACGATATACATCGTGCTTGCCTTCGGGATGCTGGTGGGTGGTCTTTACCGCTACCAGATCATCAAGCGCGGCAAGGTCGCCAGGATCGACGACATCGAAACCGCCCGCCAATGGGAGCGGCTCTATCTGATCGGAGGCACGATTCAGGGCTTCGTCGCGGGGCTCTTCGCGTTCGTAAGCCTCTACTGGTCGCCTGACATATTCGGCGAGATCGCCGCCGTTTCGGTGCTGATGGGCTCGACGGTGACGATCGCCGGCCGGAATTACGGGTCGCGCGCGATGGTGACGATCCTGACGATCTCGGTCGTCGCGCCGATCGCGGTCGGCCTGATGCTCAAGGGCGACGTCCACCACATCGTGCTCGGGCTCTACATCATCCCGTTCATGGTGGTGATCACCAAGGTCGCCAGCCAGGTTCGCAGCGTCCTGTTCACCGCGATCAGTGAGCAGAAGAAGGCGACGCGGCTGGCGCAACGGTTCAATCGCGCCCTCAACACCATGTCGCACGGCCTGGTCATGCTGAGCCCGGAGGGACGCGTGGTGGTCGCCAATTCGGAAGCCGCGCAGCTCATGCGCGTGAAAAATGGCGACAAGCTGCTCGGCCGTTCGCTGAGGGCTGTGCTCATGCGCGGCGTGGCTGGCGGGCTTTTGAGCCAGAAGGACGCCCGCTTCGCCGAGAGCCAGCTCACCCGCGCTCTGCGCGAAGGTCGCGACCGCAAGCTGCTTCTGCGGTTTTCCAACGGCCGACATTTCGAGTTTTCCGCGCGCGAGGGTCACGACGACCTCGGCGTGATCATCTTCGAAGACGTCACGCAGCGGGTGGCGGCGGAAGAGAAGATCCGCTTCATGGCGCGCTACGACAATCTGACAGGCTTGCCGAACCGCGCCTATTTCCACGAGTCGGTAGGCGAGGCGATGGGGGCAGGCGACCGCAATCGGTATTGCGGCATCGCCGTCTTCGATCTGGACGATTTCAAGAGCGTCAACGACACGCTCGGCCATCCGGTGGGAGACGGCCTGATCTACGCGGTTGCCGAAAAGCTGGCTGTGTTCGCCTCCGACGACGTCAAGGTCAGCCGGTTCGGCGGCGACGAGTTCATGCTCTACTTCGACCATGTCGCCGACCGCGCCGAGTTCGGAACGATGCTTGACGACATCTTCGCTTCGGTGCTGGGCGACGTCGACGTGGCAGGCCACTCACTGCGTGTGCAGGTGAGCGCCGGCGCCGTGTTCCAGCGCGTCCAGGATACCGACGTCGACGAGATGATCGTCAAGGCCGACCTGGCGCTCTACAAGGCGAAGGAGCAGGGCAAGAACGGCTGGTGCCTGTTCGAGCAGGTGATGGACGCGGCGTTCCGCAACCGCCAGGTGATGAAGGCCGACCTGCGCAATGCGATCGAGACGAAGTCCCTTCGGGTGGTCTATCAGCCGATCGTGGCGATGGAGACGATGCGCATCGCAAGCTGCGAAGCGCTGTGCCGCTGGGATCATCCGGAGATGGGACCGATCTCGCCGGCTGTCTTCATTCCGCTGGCCGAGGAAATGGGCATCATCGCGCAGATCAGCGAGTTCGTCCTCGGCGCGGCCTGCCGGGAATGCATGAACTGGCCCGATCAGATCAGCGTGTCGGTCAACCTTTCGGCGAAGGACTTCCGCGACCGTGACATCGTCGACAAGGTGCGCGCCGCGCTTGCTGAATCCGGGCTTGCTCCGCATCGCCTTGAAATCGAAGTTACCGAAACAGCGCTGCTCGACGACAAGTCTTCGACGCGCCAGTATCTCGAGGAACTCAAGGCACTCGGGGTCGGCATCGCGCTCGACGATTTCGGCACCGGATATTCGAGCCTCAGCTATCTTCACACGCTGCCGCTCGACAAGGTGAAGATCGACCGCAGCTTCCTGATGGACGTGACGCGCAGCGACCGTTCGCTCGAACTGCTCAAGGGCATCGTCAACCTGTCGCGGCCGCTCGGCCTTGCCGTGACGATCGAGGGGGTCGAAACGTTCGACCAGCTCAAGATCCTTGAACATATCGTCAAGCCGGATCTCGTCCAGGGCTTCCTGTTCGGCTCGGCATTGACCCCCTCCGGCATCCAGACGATGTCGAACACGGTCTGGCCGTTCGCGGCCGAAGCCGAGGAGACGGGGCAGACGCCGGCAGCCGCGCTGGTCGCCCGCGCCGGACACTGAGCTTCATACAACTTCGAAGATGCCTGTATTCGCCCTCTACTCCGGCTTTTCATGCCGGCGGCGATGTTAAGGTTAACGATACGTAAATCGGATCGAATCGATTTTCGCCTTTACTCGTACCGGCGTTCCGGTAGGCTTTCCGTGCGGCGGTAAGAGTTAAGGTACGGGGAGTTTCCATGGCTGACGAACCAGTGACGCTGCGTGCGGCGACCCATCCGCCGGCGACAGCCGCGGTCGAGCCGATTTCCGGATTCGCGCGCAATGTCTCCAGGCTGCTCGAGACCATCGAGTATCGCCGCTGCGAGTCCGGCGAAGATCTCGAGGCGATCTACCAGCTCCGCTACAAGGCGTATCGCCTCTACGGCTTCGTTCCGAGGCTGGCGAACCGCATGGTTTCGGACGAGCTGGACGATGCGGTGAACTGCTACCGCTACGGCGTCTTCATCGACAACCGGCTGGTCAGCACGCTGCGGCTGCACCACATCACGCCGCAGGAGCCGTTCGGCCCCGTGATGACGGTGTTCGACGACATCCTCGGCCCGCGGCTCGACAGGGGCGAGACGTTCGTCAATCCCAGCCAGTTCGCCGCCGATCCGGAATGGACGAACGTCCATCGCACGCTGCCTTACGTGACGTTGCGCCTCGCGGTGATGTCGAACGAGTATTTCAAGTCGACGAGCTGCGTTTGCATGATTCGCGACGAGCATACGGCGTTCTATCGGCGCATCTTCGGCTCGGAGCAGGTCGGGGCGGCACGCGTCTATCAGCCTATCTCTGTGCCGCTGATGCTGTTCGATTCCGACTGCGCGACAAACCTCGCCAGGACGATCGAACGGTTCCCCTTCTTCAAGTCGACACCGCTCGAACAGCGCATGATGTTCGCGCGGCCGCCGCGCGGCGAGCTTTCGCCGCTCACCGTGCTGCCGACGGCCAAGTACCTGCTCGACACCGCCGCCTGACCTGCGGCATTTGTAGGCGGCAGATCGCCTTGTCATTTCACCGTGCCGTGTCCATAACCGGCTGAAGCGGACCGATATCGTCCGCGCAGGTCAAGGAATGGAATGAACGCACGCGAAGATCTGGTCCGTACCGCGATCTGGGCCGAGGAACTGGCGCCCGACGAAATCGAGCGGGCGCGCAGGGGGATCAGCGAGCGGCAGTTCGCCAAAGGCGCCTATATCTGCCATCGCGGCGACAGGCTCGACTGCTGGACGGGCGTCATAACCGGCCTCGTCAAGGTCAGCACGATCTCGCGCTCGGGAAAGGCGATGACCTTCGCGGGCGTCGGCCCCGGAAGCTGGTTCGGCGAGGGGTCCGTGCTCAAGGACGAGCCGCGCAAATACGATCTCGTCACGCTGCGCGAAACCCGTCTTGCCATGCTGTCGCGCCCGACCTTCATGTGGCTGTTCGAGAACAGCACCGGTTTCAACCGGTTCCTGGTGCGCCAGCTCAACGAGCGGATCGCCCAGTTCATCTCGACCGTCGAATATGACCGTATCCTGCATCCCAAGGCGCGGGTTGCGCGCAGCCTGGCCTGGTTCTTCAACCCGATGCTCTATCCCGTCCGCAGGACGGAGATCGAGATCACGCAGGAAGAGCTCGCGCTGCTCGCCGGCCTGTCGCGGCCTGTGACGAGCAAGAGCCTGCGGGAACTCGAGGAGGAGGGGCTCCTGAGCGTCGAACACGGCCTGATCCGGGTGATCGACGCCAATGCGCTGAGCAATTACGAGGTCTGAGCGGCGCGCCGAGGCAACAAAAAAGCCGGTTCCACGAGATGTGGCCGGCCGCGCATGCTACTCTACAGGCCCAGCTTAATGGCAACCGGGGCTCATGTCTGTCAAGCGCATTGTTGCCTCTAGTGCGGATTCGTGGAAACTTTCCCCCGACCCAGAATGATCCCGAATCCGGGACGCGGGTTTTCCGCGGCGCGTGGTGGCGCAGCGGTGGGAGGAAATGAGTTTGGCAGAAGCACTGGCTGCCGCCGATACGTTCCCGAAGTATCTCCTGCTCAATGCGGAGCGCTTCGGCAATCGGCCGGCGATGCGTCACAAGGATTACGGCATCTGGCAGAGCTGGACCTGGAAGGAACAGCTTGAAGAGGTGCGCGCGTTCGCGATCGGGCTCCAGTCGATTGGCGTGGCGCGCGGCGACCGTATCGCGGTGATCGGGTCGAACCGGCCGCGCCTGTACTGGAGCTTCGCGGCGATCCAGTCGATAGGCGGCGTGCCCGTCCCGGTCTATTCGGACTCTGTGGCGGAGGAAATGTCCTACGTGCTCGACCACGCGGAGGTGCGCTTCGCGATCGTCGAAGACCAGGAGCAGGTCGACAAGGTCCTGTCGATTTCGGACGCGGTTCCGTCATTGCAGCAGATCGTCTATGACGAGCCGCGCGGCCTGCGCGATTACGACCACACGCATCTGCACGCCTATTCGGCGCTGCGGGCGATCGGCGAGGCGAAACTGTCCGAAGGCCCCGATACCGATCGCGCCTGGCGCCGCGAAATAGATGCGGGCACGGGGTCCGACCTTGGCATCATGCTCTACACGTCGGGCACGACCGGGCGTCCCAAGGGCGTGATGCTATCGAACGACAATCTGGTCAAATCGGCGCTTCACGGCAATGTCTTCGACAACCTGACCGAGAACGAGACGACCATCGCCTATCTGCCGCTGGCCTGGGTCGGCGACCACGTGTTCTCGTTCTCCCAATCATATACCGCCGGCTTCTGCGTCGCATGTCCGGAGAGCGCGGAAACGATCAACGAGGATCGGCGCGAGATCGCGCCGACCTACTTCTTCGCGCCGCCGCGGGTGTTCGAGACGCTGCTGACCCAGATCATGGTGCGCATGCAGGACGCTGGCCCGACCAAGCAGCGGATGTTCCACTATTTTCTCAAACACGCCGAAAAGGTCGGCGAGCGGATTCTCGGAGGCGAAAGCGTTCCGCTTTTCGACCGGCTCAAATACTGGGTTGGCGAGTTCCTGGTCTACGGACCGCTGAAGAACCGCCTCGGCCTGTCCAAGCTGCGGGTCGGATATACGGCCGGCGAGGCGATCGGACCCGAGCTGTTCCGGTTCTACCGCTCCCTCGGCCTCAATCTGAAGCAGCTCTACGGCCAGACCGAAGCGTGCGTCTATATCACCGCGCAACCTGACGGAAAGATCCAGGCCGACACGGTCGGCGTGCCGTCGCCGGGCGTCGAGGTGAAGATCGCCGACAATGGCGAGGTGCTGTACCGGTCGGACGGCGTATTCCTCGGCTACTACAAGAATGAGGAAGCTACGCGCGAGACCAAGACGGCAGATGGGTGGGTCCATACCGGGGACGCGGGCTTCTTCAACGCTGACGGGCATCTCAAGATCATCGACCGTGCCAAGGATGTCGGCAAGCTGGCCAATGGCGCGCTTTTCGCGCCCAAATATGTCGAGAACACGCTCAAATTCTTCCCGGACATCAAGGAAGCGGTGGCGTTCGGCCACGGTCGCGAATTCTGCGCCGCCTTCATCAATATCGATCTGGACTCGGTCGGCAACTGGGCCGAGCGCAACAATATCGCCTATGCCTCCTATCAGGAGCTCGCCGGCCATCCGGAGGTTTACAAGACGATCCTCGACCATGTGAACGAGGGGAACCGGCGGCTGGCGCGTGAGCCGCTGATGGCGGGATCGCAGATCCGGCGATTCCTGGTGCTGCACAAGGAACTGGACGCCGACGACGGCGAACTCACGCGCACGCAGAAGGTGCGCCGCGGGTTCATCGCCGAACGCTATGGCGAGCTGATCGAAGCGCTCTACAATGGCGCCACCGAGCAGTATGTCGAGACGGAAGTCACCTACGAGGATGGACGCAAGGGCCGGATCAAGGCGACGGTCCGCATCGTCGACGCCGAGGTGCAGGAAGCGCCCGTCGAGATGCTGCAGGAGGCGGCGGAATGAACCAGCGGCCCGAATCGACCCAGTTCCGCCACGACGACGGCGCCAGTCCCGCCCCGGGCGACCTGCTGCTCGACGTCCGCAACGTTTCGCTCGCCTTCGGCGGCGTGAAGGCCATCACCGACATCTCTTTCGACGTTCGCGAAGGGGAGATCCGCGCCATCATCGGTCCCAACGGCGCCGGCAAGACGTCGATGCTGAACGTCATCAACGGCTTCTACACGCCGCAGGAGGGCACGATCGTGTTCCGCGGCAAGGAGCGCCGGTCGATGCGGCCTCATGAGGCGGTCGGGCAAGGCATCGCGCGGACATTCCAGAACGTCGCCCTGTTCAAGGGCATGTCGACGCTGGACAACATCATGGCCGGGCGCTCGGTCAAGATGAAGCGCAATATCGGCTGGCAGATGCTGTGGCATGGCCCGGCCATCCGCGAGGAAATCGAACACCGCCAGGTCGTCGAGGAGATCATCGATTTCCTCGAGATCCAGCACATCCGCCGGACGCCCGTGGGCAAGCTGCCGTACGGCCTGCAGAAGCGCGTCGAGCTCGGCCGCGCGCTGGCGATGGAGCCGAGCCTCTTGCTGCTGGACGAGCCGATGGCGGGCATGAACCTCGAGGAAAAGGAAGACATGAGCCGGTTCATCATCGATGTGAACCAGCAGCGGGGCACGACCATCGCGCTGATCGAGCACGACATGGGCGTGGTCATGGACCTGTCGGACCGCGTCGTCGTCCTCGACTATGGCAAGAAGATCGCTGACGGGACGCCTGACGTGGTGAAGTCGGACCAGGCGGTCATAGACGCCTATCTGGGTGTTGCGCACTAACGACTGAAGGAAGTCGACATGGACCTTTCAACTTTGCCGCTTTCGCCGCTTATCGCGCTGGTCGCCGGCGTGCTGATCCTCGTGGCGCCGCGGCTGTTGAACTACATCGTCGCACTCTATCTCATCATCATCGGCCTGGTCGGGTTGTTTCCCGGCCTGGCTGGCTGACGGCACGCGCCGCAAAGGCGGGCCGCACGGCGGACGAACCGGGGGGAAGTCGGGAAGATGGAACTGTTGAACTCAATCTTGGTGAAGCCGTTCGCCGACATGATCGCTGCGCCGGACTTCCTGCTGCAGGTGCTTTGGGAAGGAACCGTGTCCGGCGTGCTCTACGCGCTGATCGCACTCGGCTTCGTCCTGATCTTCAAATCGTCGCGCATCTTCAACTTCGCCCAGGGCATCATGGTGGTCTTCGCCGCGCTGACCCTGGTCGGGCTGCACCAGAACGGCGTGCCGGCTCTGCTCGCCGTGCCGCTGACGCTGGTCGTGATGTATGTGCTGGCCTATGGCATCGAGCGCGTCGTGCTCAGGCCGCTGGTCAACCAGCCTGACATCATCCTGTTCATGGCGACGATCGGCATCACGCTGTTCCTCATCGGTTTCGGCGAGCTGATCTTCGGCGGCGAGAACAAGCGGATGATCACCGAAGAGCTGATGATCCCGACCGGAAGCTTCGAGTTCGAGCCGTTCGGCGGCTTCGTGCTGATGGAACAGAAGGACATCGTCGCGGTCGGTGGCGCCATCCTCCTCGTCGTCGCCCTGCTCATCTTCCTCAACAAGTCGAAGATGGGCCGCGCCATCCGCGCGCTCGGCGACGACCACCAGGCGGCGCTGTCGGTCGGCATCTCGCTGTCGACGATCTGGGTTCTGGTCTGGTTCATCGCCGGCGTCATCGCGCTGGTGACGGGCATCGCCTGGGGCGCCCGCGCCGGCGTGTCCTTCGCGCTCGAGGTCATCGCCTACAAGGCTCTTCCCGTGCTGATGCTCGGCGGCCTGGAATCGGTGTCCGGCGCCATCATCGGCGGGCTGGCGATCGGCATTCTCGAAAAGCTGTTCGAGATCTACTGGGGCCAACCGCTGCTCGGCGGCAATACCGAGACCTGGTTCGCCTACGTGCTGGCGCTGACGGTGCTGCTGTTCAGGCCGCAGGGCCTGTTCGGCGAAAAGATCATCGAGCGGGTGTAATCAGATGTTCTATCGCACGGCCGGTCAGTTCAAGACCGACTATCAGTCCGATTTCGCCCTGTTCCCGGTGCGCCAGGATGCGTGGCTTCTGGCCTTCATCCTTCTGCTCGCCTTCGTCGTGTTCCCGATGACGGCCGACGAGTTCACCTTCCGCGCCCTGCTCATCCCGGTGCTGATCTATTCGCTCGCGGCGCTCGGCCTCAACATCCTGACCGGATTTGCCGGGCAGCTTTCGCTGGGGACCGGCGCCTTCATGGGCGTCGGCGCCTATGCCTGCTACAAGCTGGTCACGATCTTTCCGGAGATAAACCTCATCGTCGCGATCGCGCTGTCGGGCTTCTTCTCCGCGACCGTCGGCATGGCCTTCGGCCTGCCGTCGCTCAGGATCAAGGGCTTCTATCTCGCCATCGCCACGCTGGCGGCGCAGTTCTTCCTGGTGTGGCTGTTCCAGAAATGGGCCTGGCTCTACAACTACTCGACATCGGGCGCGATCCAGGTGCCGAACATCGACATGTTCGGCATCACCATCGCCGGCCCGAATGCCAAGGCGATCACGCAATACTATGTGGTGCTGTGCGTCGTCGCGGTGGTCACCTATCTGGCGATCAACATCACACGCGGGCGCATCGGCCGGATCTGGAAGTCGATCCGTGACATGGACATCGCTGCGGAGCTGGTCGGCATCAACCTGATGAAGGCCAAGCTGCTCGCCTTCTTCGTGTCGTCCTACATCGTCGGCGTGGCGGGCGCGCTGTTCGTGTTCCTGTGGCGCGGCGCGGCGGAGGCGAACCTGTTCGACATCCCGCTGTCGTTCCGCGTCCTGTTCATCGCCATCATCGGCGGGTTGGGCTCGATCATGGGCAACTTCCTCGGGGCGATCCTGATCGTCGCGCTGCCGGTGCTGCTCAACACGGTGCCGCATCTGTTCGGGCTGTCGATCAGCTCATCGGCGGTGGAACATCTCAACGTGATGATCATCGGCGCGCTGATCATCACCTTCCTGATCCTGGAGCCGCACGGGCTCGCGCGCTACTGGCAGGTAATCCGGGAAAAGCTGATCATCTGGCCTTTCCCGCACTAAGTTGAAAGTATCGGCCCGGGCCGGGCCGCGAAAAACGGGGTTGGTTCGCCCGATCCAGACTGGAGAAACGGACAACCGGAGGAGACGAGAATGAGAAAACTGATAAGAGCAGCAATCCTGTCGAGCGCGGTCGCGGTCGCCGGCATTGCGTCGTCCGCGGCGCTGGCCGAGGACTCGATCACGCTGTCGAACCTGTCCTACCGGACGGGTCCGTTTGCCGCCACCGGCATCCCGCTGATGAACGGCCAGCGCGACTACATCATGATGCTCAACGACCGCGACGGCGGCGTGAACGGCGTCAAGCTCAACTACGAGGAATGCGAGACCGGCTACAGCACCGAGAAGGGCGTCGAGTGCTACGAGGCGACGAAGGGCGAGAGCATCGTCACGCAGCCCTGGTCGACCGGCATCACGCTGCAGGTCCTGCCGAAGTCGAATGTCGACAAGATCCCGATCCTGGCCCCCGGCTACGGCTTCTCGGCGATGCAGGACGGCAAGACCTTCCAGTGGGCGTTCAACCCGCCGGCTTCCTACTGGGACGGCGCGTCGATGATCCTGTCGAACATCTCCGACGGCAATCTCGATGGCCTCAAGGGCAAGAAGATCGCCTTCCTGCACCTCGACCATCCCTACGGCAAGGAGCCGATCCCGCTGTTCGAGCAGATGGCCGCCAAGCACGGCTTCACCTTCCTGCCGATCCCGGTCGGCCTGACCGAGATGCAGAACCAGTCGGCGCAGTGGCTGCAGATCCGCCGCGAGCGTCCCGATTACGTGATCATGTGGGGCTGGGGCGCCATGAATGCCGGCGCCATCACCGAGGCCGTCAAGACCAACTATCCGATGGACCAGTTCATCGGCATCTGGTGGTCGTCGCTCGACGGTGACCTGAAGCTGGTCGGCGACAAGGGCAAGGGCTACCGCGCCATTTCGTGGAGCCTGCCGAATTCCGAAGCGCCGGTGATGCAGGACATCAAGAAGCACGTCGTCGACGCGGGCAAGTCGCTCATCAACCAGGGCGAGGGCGAATTCGACTGGGTGTTCTACCAGCGCGGCGTGATGATCTCGATGATGCTGGTCGAAGGCGTAAAGGCCGCGCAGGAGCATTTCGACGCCAAGGTGATCAACGCCGAACAGCTTCGCTGGGGTCTGGAGAACCTGAACATCGACGAGGCCAAGCTCGAGGCGCTGGGAATGTCGGGCATGATCCCGCCCTTCTCGACCTCGTGCTCCGACCACACCGGCCATTCCGGTGCGTGGATGCTGCAGTGGAACGGCTCCAAGTTCGAGCAGGCATCCGACCTGCTGACCGCCGACCGCGAGGCGATCGACGCGCTGGCCAAGGACGGCGCTGCGAAGTACGCCGAGGCGAACGCGCCCTGGCCGGTCAACGAAGAGTGCAAGATGTAGCACCCCGGTTCCGGCCCTCCCCCTGCGGGGAGGGCCGGTCCCTGTTCCAGAACCGGGCGGCGCGGCGAGCTTCCATCGACCGCCGCCCGCTTCCTAGACGGGCCGCCGAGGCCATCCCATGCCGTCCCTGCTACACGCAGGGAGAGACGACAACGCCGCCGGAGACACCATGACGACCGCACCCGCACCCAGTGCCGACACGGCGAGCCCGATCCTCGAAGTCAACAATATCGAGGTCATCTACGACCATGTGATCCTGGTGCTCAAAGGTGTGTCGCTGTCGGTGCCGCGGGGCGGTATCACCGCCCTTCTGGGCGCCAACGGGGCGGGCAAGACGACGACGCTCAAGGCGATCTCGAACCTGCTTCATGCCGAACGCGGCGAAGTCACCAAGGGCAACATCCAGTTCGACGGCGAGGAAGTGCAATCGCTGTCGCCGAACGATCTCGTGCGCCGCGGCTGCATCCAGGTCATGGAGGGCCGCCACTGCTTCAGCCATCTGAGCGTGGAGGACAATCTCCTGTCCGGCGCCTTCACGCGCCGCGACGGCGCTTCCGCGATCCGCGACGATCTCGAGCTCGTCTACAGCTATTTCCCGCGGCTCAAGGTGCGGCGCAACAGCCAGGCCGGCTACACGTCCGGCGGCGAGCAGCAGATGACCGCGATCGGCCGCGCGCTGATGTCGCGACCGAAGATGATCCTGCTCGACGAACCGTCGATGGGGCTCGCGCCGCAGCTCGTCGAGGAGATCTTCGAGATCGTGAAGAAGCTCAACGAGGAGCAGGAGGTGTCGTTCCTGCTCGCCGAGCAGAACACCAATGTCGCGCTGCGCTATGCGAAATACGGCTACATCCTGGAATCGGGCCGCATCGTGCTTGACGGCGAGGCCGCGTCCCTGCGCGAGAACGAGGACGTCAAGGAATTCTATCTCGGCGTGGCGGGAGACGGGCGTCGTTCGTTCAAGGACGTCAAGCACTACAAGCGCCGCAAGCGCTGGCTCGCCTGATCCCGGGCACGCGGTGCCCGGCACGCCCGGAGGCGTCGCGGACGCGTTTCCGCGACAATTCCCGCCATTGCCCTTGAGCCGCCTTTTCGCTATCAGCGCATTGAATACTTCCGAGGGGAAATTGCGATGGCTGATCATACGCCCACGGGCCCGGTCGAGATGGGCGCGGAGATGGACTATCAGGAACACGAGAAGACCTATTCGATGTTCCTGACTCTCGCCAAATACGGCACGCTGCACTGCGTGGCGCTGCTGGTGGCGATGGCGTTCGGCTTTTTCACCAGCGCCGGCTTCTTTTCGGCGCTGATCCTCTTCCTGCTGATTTCGGCGGTCGGTATCTATATCCTCCGGTAAGCGCTCCGCGGCGTCGAAGACCAGCGGCGCGCTCCGGCGCGCGGCGACGGGCGAACAGGGTGCACGCAAAAGGAAGCGCTAAGTGGGACAGACCGTATTCATCCCCCGGGAAACCGATCAGGGCGAGACGCGGGTGGCCGCGTCGCCCGAAACCGTCAAGCGGATCGCTTCCCTCGGCTATGACGTCGTGGTGGAGGCCGGCGCGGGTTCAGCCTCCCGTGTGACCGATGACGAGTTTCAGAAGGCCGGTGCCAGGGCTGGCAAGGCCGCGGACGGTGCAAAGGCCGATATCGTCCTCAAGGTCAGGCGACCGACCGCCGCCGAGACCAAGTCCTACAAGAAAGGCGCCGTTGTCATCGCGACGATGGACCCCTACGGCAATGAGGGCGCCGTGAAGGCCATGGCGGATGCCGGGCTGACGGCCTTCGCGATGGAATTCATGCCGCGCATCACGCGCGCGCAGGTGATGGACGTCCTGTCCTCGCAGGCGAATCTGGCCGGCTACCGCGCGGTGATCGACGCCGCGGCCGAATATGACCGCGCGCTGCCGATGATGATGACGGCGGCCGGTACCGTGCCGGCGGCGAAGGTGTTCGTGATGGGCGCCGGCGTGGCGGGCCTGCAGGCGATCGCGACGGCGCGCCGCCTCGGCGCGGTCGTGACGGCGACCGACGTGCGCGCGGCCGCGGGCGAGCAGGTCCAGTCGCTCGGCGCCAAGTTCATCATGACCGACGCCCTGAAGGATGCTTCGGGGCAGGGCGGCTATGCGCGCGAGCTGACCGAGGACGAGCGCAAGGCGCAGGCCGCGCTCGTGGCGGAGCATATCGCCAAGCAGGACATCGTGATTACGACCGCGCTCATCCCGGGCCGGCCGGCGCCCCGGCTGGTTTCGGCCGACATGGTGAAGTCGATGCGTCCGGGGTCGGTCATCGTCGACCTCGCGGTCGAGCGCGGCGGCAATGTCGAGGGCGCTGTCGCCGGCAAGATCGTCACCACGGCCAACGACGTGAAGATCATCGGCCATCTCAATGTCCCCGGGCGGATCGCCGCTTCCGCGTCGCTGCTCTATGCGAAGAACCTGCTCGCCTTCCTCGAGACGATGACCGACAAGGACGCCAAGGCGCTTGCGATCAATGAGGAGGACGAACTCGTGGCCGCCACCATGCTGACGCATGGCGGCAAGGTGGTTCATCCGAACTTCGCCGGGGCTGCGGGCAAGGGCTCGGCCGAAGACAAGCCCAAGGCGGCTCCGAAAAAGGCCCCGGCCAGAAAATCGGCTGCCAAGCCGAAGGGAGATGCGTGATGGAACAGACCGCGCTCGAACAGGCGCTCGACCAACTCGACAGGGCCGTAGCCGCGGTCCGCACGGCGATCGTCGAGATGCCGGCGGGCGAAGGCGCTGACGCGGCCGGGGCGGCCGCGGCTGCCGCGACCGGCGGAGCCATCGACCCATTCATCTTCCGCCTCGCGATCTTCGTGCTGGCGATCTTCGTCGGCTATTACGTCGTCTGGTCGGTAACGCCGGCGCTGCATACGCCGCTGATGTCGGTGACCAACGCCATCTCGTCGGTGATCGTGGTCGGCGCATTGCTTGCCGTCGGCATCTCGGCTTCGGGGCTTGCAACTGGCTTCGGCTTCGTCGCGCTGGTGCTCGCCTCGGTCAACATCTTCGGCGGCTTCCTCGTCACCCAGCGCATGCTGGCGATGTACAAGAAGAAAGAGAAGTGAGCCCATGAGCGTCAACCTCGCTTCCTTCCTCTATCTCGTTTCCGGCGTCCTGTTCATCATGGCCCTGAGGGGCCTGTCGCACCCGACCACCAGCCGGCAGGGCAATCTCTACGGCATGGTCGGCATGACGATCGCGATCGTCACGACGCTGGCGCTTGCGACGCCCAGCTTCGGCGGATTCGTGCTTATCGTTCTCGGGCTGGCGATTGGCGGCGGCGCCGGCGCCTATATCGCGCGGCGCATTCCGATGACGTCGATGCCGCAGCTCGTCGCGGCGTTCCATTCCCTGGTTGGCCTCGCGGCCGTCATGGTCGCTGCGGCGGCCATGTACTCGCCGGAGAGCTTCGGTATCGGGACGGTCGACGATATCCATGCGCAGGCGCTGGTCGAGATGAGCCTCGGCGTGGCAATCGGCGCGATCACCTTCACGGGTTCCATCATCGCATTCCTCAAGCTCGACGGGCGGATGTCGGGAAAGCCGATCCTCCTGCCGATGCGGCACATGGTGAATGCGGGCATCGCGATCGCGCTGGTCGTGCTCGTCATCCTGCTCGTGACGACCCAGAGCTACACCGTGTTCTGGCTTATCGTCATCCTGTCGCTTGTGCTCGGTGTGCTGATCATCGTGCCGATCGGCGGCGCCGACATGCCGGTCGTGGTTTCCATGCTCAACTCCTATTCGGGCTGGGCGGCCGCGGGCATCGGCTTCACGCTCGGCAATCTGGCGCTGATCATCACCGGCGCGCTGGTGGGCTCGTCGGGCGCGATCCTGTCCTACATCATGTGCAAGGGCATGAACCGCTCGTTCATCTCCGTCATCCTGGGCGGCTTCGGCGGCGAGACCGCTGGTGCGGCCGACGACGGCATCGAGCGCACGGTCAAGCAGGGCTCGGCTGACGATGCGGCCTATCTGATGATGAACGCGCAGAAGGTCATCATCGTGCCGGGCTACGGCATGGCGGTCGCGCAGGCGCAGCATGCTTTGCGCGAGATGGCCGACAAGCTGAAAGCCAACGGCGTCGAAGTGAAGTACGCGATCCATCCCGTCGCCGGCCGCATGCCCGGACACATGAACGTGCTTCTGGCCGAAGCGCAGGTTCCGTATGACGAGGTCTTCGAGCTCGAGGACATCAATTCGGAGTTCGCACAGGCCGACGTTGCCTATGTCATCGGCGCCAACGACGTGACCAACCCGGCGGCGCGCGACGACAAGTCCTCGCCGATCTACGGCATGCCGATCCTCGACGTGGACAAGGCGCGCACCTGCCTGTTCGTCAAGCGGTCGCTCGGCTCGGGCTATGCCGGCATCGACAACACGCTGTTCTACAAGGATGGCACGATGATGCTTCTGGGCGATGCCAAGAAGATGACCGAGAACATCGTCAAGGCGATGGATCACTGATCCTCCATGCCGGAGGCGCGGCAGCGTCACCCCTCGAAACAAAAAACCGCCGGAGCGTCCTCCGGCGGTTTTTCGTTGCGCCTTCCCGATACGGTCAGTCGGCGACCGCGGTCAGCGAAAACTGCGATACGCCGACGGCGATGTTCACGCCCGTCTGCGCCTGGACGCTGACCGGCTGCAGCGTCAGGGTCTGGTTCGAGCCGCCGACAAGAACGTTGGCTCCGCCGCCGACGACGGCGCTGGCTTCGGCGCTCGCGCCGACATAGTCGCCCTGGAGCGCGCCAGGCGCATAGGGATCGGTCGTCGGGGCCAGCACCAGCCAGCGCACCAGCTTGTCACCTGTCACGCCGATGTCGATCCCGAACTTGCTCACGATCCCGACATAGGCTTCGGGCGGCCGGGAGGCATCGGCCGGCGTGAACGTGCAGGCCAGCTCCTTGCTCGAAATGATCGACAGGTTGATGCCGCCTTCCATCACGCAATCCAGCATGCCGAGTTCGGTTCGCTCCTCGGCGAGTGCCGGGGTCGATACGGCGGCCGCGAGAAGCGCGCCAGCGGCGAAAAGGGTCTTTCTCATCATAAATCTCCTGGTTGTCCCTCCCCCGACAAACTCCTGTCGGCTGGCAAGGTTCCTTTGGTTGGCGGCAATCGGAACCGTTCCATCCTGGCCCGAAAGGGTCTAGGGTCAGGTGGGGCGCTTTCGTGGAAGGGATACCGGCCATGGCAGCGAAGACCGAAGGCGGCGCCCGCCCGAAACGGCGGAGCAGGTCCAGGGCAACGTCAGCCGGAACGGAGGAACTTCCGGCGCCGCGGGCGCGGCTTCCGCGCGAGCCCGACCCGTTGAAACAGGCGGTGGTGGTGATCCACGGCATGGGCGAGCAGGCGCCGATGGCGACGCTGCGGAGCTTCGTGCGGGCGATATGGGAAACCGACCTGTCGCTGACGCGCAAGGCGCCGGACAAGGACAAGGTCAGGCGGACGGATGGCGGCGAGACCGTCAACCGCGCCTGGATCGTTCCCGACACGCGAACCGGCTCGCTGGAATTGTCGCGCATCGCCACGCCCGCCGGCGATTTCGGTGCGCGGACCGACTTCTTCGAGTTCTACTGGGCCGACATCATGGCCGGAACGACCTTCGATCATGTCAAGGCATGGGTCTCGGGGCTCCTGCTGCGCTGGCCGCACCAGGTGCCGAACGGCATGCGCCGCGCCTGGGTCATCCTGTGGCTGCTCGTGATCCTGACGGCCGGCACGGCGGCGATGGGCATCTTCGGCCTGACCAGCGGCGAGGACCAGGCACCGCCCGACGAGGCCTGGATCGCGCTGTCGCGGCTGATCGGGTTCGGCATCGTCGCGGCCGTTGCGATCGTGGCCATGGTCGGCCTGCAGATCAGGCTGGCGCGCGCGCCGCGTCGCCCTCCCGTCTCATGGGCGTTCACCGTCGTCGTGCCGCTCGCCTTCGCCGCCGTCGCCTGGCTCTTCGTGCCGTGGCCGAACGTGTTCACGTTTCCGATCCTGTCGCTCGCGGCGTCCGCGCTGTTCGGCTACGCCATACAGGCCTTTCTGGTTCCCTATTTCGGCGACGTGGCCCGCTATGTCCGCTCGGCCCCCGATACGATCGCCAAGCGGGCGGAGGTCCGGGAACGGGGACTGGCGCTCTTGCGCCGGCTGAACGGCAAGCCGGTCTCCATGGCCGGTACCGAGCGCTATGATTTCGGCGAGGAGGAGCCCTATCACCGCATCATCGTCGTGGCCCACAGCCTCGGTTCGATCATCGCCTACGACATTCTCAGCCATTTCTGGACCGAGGTCGGGCCGACGACCTCCAACCCGGCGGGACCCTCCGGCCTGATGGCGCTGCAGGCGGTCGACCAGTACCTGCACGATTGCGCGCTGCCCGAGGACCATGCCGACCGCAAAACGTTCGAGATCGGCGAATTCCGACGGCTGCAGCGTATGGCGGCCGATGCGCTGGGCGCCGAAAAGGGCGGCTGGAAGATCACCGATTTCGTCACGGTGGGCAGTCCGCTCGCCCATGCCGAGTTCCTGATCGCCATCGACCGCGACAGGCTCGACCGGCTGATCGGGGAGCGGCAGGTTCCGGTTTCGCCCCCGATGCGGGAACATCCGGGCGACGACTTCCTGTATCTGAGCCGGCTCGCCGGACGGCCGTCCGAAACCGTGGCGCGGCACGATTCCATCTTCGCCGCGACGCGCTGGACCAACATCTACGATCCGCACAATCTCGCGACCGGCGACATCATCTCCGGGCCCGTGTCACCGGTGTTCGGAAAAGGCGTCGAAGACCATTGCGTTCGGATCCGGCGGCCGTTCCTGGCGTCGCGGCGGTCGCGCATCTTCACGCATACGCATTACTGGTCGCTCGAATCTGCCGGCCATGCGTGCTCGCCGCTCCCACCAGTCGACGGCCGGGAGCCGGACCAGCACGAGGTCGGCGATCACGTCAGGCTGCTGCGCGAGGCGGTGGCGCTCGACGACATCGCGATGACGGGGCAAGACAGCGAAGAAACGATCGTTTAGGCCGTCGTCAGACCGTATTTTTGAGAAGTGGATGCCGGTTTTCGGCGAAAACACGGTCCGCATAACCGGTTTTCGCGCATCTTTTTTGCTGCGAGGTTGTCTCACCCCGCCTCAAAACGACCTAGGCGCCGCGGGTGCGGTCGAGCCCCTCGCGGGCTGCCTTGTAGTTCGGATCGAGCCGGACGGCCTCCGAATAGGACTTCGCAGCGCGTGCCTTGTCGCCGCGCTGTTCCATCACAAGGCCCTGGTTGAACCAGCCTTCGGCGTTGCGCTTGTCGAGCTGGATGGCGCGGTTGAAGTCGGCCAGCGCGTTCTCCTGGTCGTTCAGCGCCAGGTAGGAAATACCGCGGCCATTGTAGGGCTCGGGCGAATCCGGCGCGAGCGATATCGCGGTCGCGAAATCCTCGATGGCGAAATCCTGCTGGCCGCGCGACTGATAGAGCAGGCCGCGATTGTGGTAGGCGCGCGGGTCCGTGGTGTCGAGCTGGATCGCGCGGTTGAAATCCTGGAAGGCCTGGTCCGTGCGCCCGGCGAGGCGATAGACGGTGCCGCGGCCGATATAGGCGGCATCGTAGGACGGGTTGATCTGCAGCGCCTTGTTGTAGTCGGCGACCGCCTTCTGGTCGTCGCCCTTGAAGCGATGGATCAGCGCCCTGTTCGCATAGGCCTGGTAGAAGCCCGGGCGAAGCTGGATCGCCTTGTTGAAGTCGTCCAGCGCCCTGTCGTACTGACCCGCGCGGCCATAGGCGGATCCGCGCACATTGTAGGCTTCGGGGTCGCGCGGGTTCCTGTCGATCACGGCGGAGAGCGAGCCGATGTTCTCGGCCGATCCCTGGGCCGCGTCCATCACGACGAGGTTGTCGACCTGCGCCGTCTGGCATCCGGCCATGCCGAGTGCGCCAAGGACGACCAGGGCGATCGCGCCGCGTTCAATCAAGTACGCGCGGCCACTTCTCACTTCGCCCATATGTCAAATCCCTCGCTGACTGACGCCTGTTGCCGGCGCGACTGCGGTCGTCCCGATCGCGCAACGAAAAAGGTGGCGGCGATTCGCACCGCGCCACCTTGTCTGCCTAAAGCCCGAAAAGGACGAAAACGGGGCGGCTCAGCGTGCCGCCGGACGTCCGGCAACAAGACCCTCGCGCTGGGCGCGCTTGCGCGCCAGCTTGCGTGCACGGCGAACGGCCTCGGCCTTTTCGCGGGCGCGCTTCTCGGAAGGCTTTTCGTAATGTCCGCGCATCTTCATCTCGCGGAAAATGCCTTCGCGCTGCATCTTTTTCTTGAGCGCGCGGAGCGCCTGGTCAACGTTGTTGTCGCGAACGAGTACCTGCACGTGCGTTCCTGTCTTGCCGAGGGTCGGGCCCGTTGTCATGAATGGTGTTTGCGCATATCAAAGCGCATCCGCCGTGAACACACTGGCGGATTGCGCGCGCTCATAACAGAATCATGCCAACTTGTCCACAGGCCACGATGTGATGGCGGGGACGCTCGGCGACGTCGCGCCGCGCGGCTGAATTCGCCTCCGCTTCGGATCGTACTCCGCCGTTTCCGTCGCGGTATCGAACGGGGAAACCGCCGATCCCCGCATTCCGTCATCCGCCGTCGCAATCAGTGCAAGAATGGCGGCGCGCGTTGGCTAGTGGTATGGCTCGCGCCTTAAGAGCCGAATGTCATCCAGTCGCCGGGGACCATTGTCCATGCGCAAATTCTCAGCTTTCGCCGTCGCCCGTGAAGCGTTCCGCGGTCACAAGGGGTGGGGCGAGCAATGGCGGTCGCCGGAGCCCAAGAGCGCATATGACGTGATCATCGTCGGCGCCGGCGGGCACGGGCTCGCCACCGCCTACTATCTGGCCTCGCAGCACGGCATCACCAATGTCGCGGTGCTCGAGAAGGGCTGGCTCGGCGGCGGCAATACCGGCCGCAACACGACCATCATCCGGTCGAACTATCTCTACGACGAGTCAGCCGGCATCTACGATCACGCGGTGAAGCTGTGGGACGGGCTGAGCCAGGAGCTCAACTACAACGTCATGTACTCGCCGCGCGGGGTGATGATGCTGGCCCACAACGTACACGACGTGCAGGTGTTCAAGCGCCACATCCACGCCAACCGGCTCAACGGCGTCGACAATGAGTGGCTGACGCCTGAGCAGGCGAAGGAATTCTGCCCGCCGCTCAACATCTCGAAGTCGGCGCGCTATCCGGTCATGGGCGCGGCGCTGCAACGGCGCGGCGGCACGGCGCGTCACGACGCGGTCGCCTGGGGCTATGCCCGCGGCGCCTCGGCGCGCGGCGTGGACATCATCCAGAATTGCGAGGTCACGGGCATCAGGCGTTCGCTCGAGGGCGAGGTCACCGGCGTCGACACGACCAGGGGCTTCATCGGCGCGAAGAAGATCGGTGTCGTGGCGGCCGGTCATTCCTCGGTGCTGATGCAGATGGCGGGCGTGCGGATGCCGCTGGAATCCTATCCGCTGCAGGCGCTGGTGTCGGAGCCGGTGAAGCCGGTGTTCCCGTGCGTGGTGATGTCGAACACGGTCCACGCCTACATCTCGCAGTCGGACAAGGGCGAGCTGGTGATCGGCGCCGGTACCGACCAGTACACCTCCTATTCGCAGACCGGCGGGCTCCACATCATCAACCACACGCTCGACGCGATCTGCGAGATGTTTCCGATCTTCACGCGCATGAAGATGCTGCGTTCCTGGGGCGGCATCGTCGACGTCACGCCCGACCGCTCGCCGATCCTGGCGAAGACGCCGGTGAAGGGGCTCTACGTCAATTGCGGCTGGGGGACGGGCGGCTTCAAGGCGACGCCCGGCTCGGGCCATGTCTTCGCTCACACCATCGCGCGCGACGAACCCCATGCCATCAACGCGCCGTTCACGCTGGAGCGCTTCCGCACCGGCCGGCTGATCGACGAGGCGGCGGCGGCCGCGGTGGCGCACTGATGATCGCCGCCGTCTCCATGGTCTTGGGAACCCTGCCGTTTCTCCTGGCGGACGATGCCGCCGGATCGGTGGACAGGGACGCAACGTTTCCGGAAATCGAGATCAGCAGGGCCGGTTCGCAGCACGAGTGGCCTTTCTCGGTCGATCGGGGAACGTTGAGTTGCGTCGCATATGACGGGACCCGGACGGTGTTTTTTACCGAGCCGTGGCGCGACGACGTTCCACAGGAGTTCGGCAACATGACGCTGCCGCGCATGGTGGCTGTCTCGACCAATCCGCTCGTCCTGTTCGTTTCGATCGAGAATCGGGATCTCTATCTGCCTTTCGACAGCATCGAGATCCTTACCAGGCGTCTCGCACCCTTCGAAATCATGGGCCTCGCCCTGTGCGAAGCGGACGATCCCGCGCCGCGGAAGACATTTTTGAGGAACTGAGGACGCATGCTGCTCATCCATTGTCCCTATTGCGGTGAAGACCGGCCGGAGCTGGAATTCCGGCATGCCGGCGAGGCGCACATCGCGCGTCCCACCAATATCGTCGAACTGAACGACCAGGAGTTCGAGGCGTTCTTCTTCATCCGCTCGAATCCCAAGGGGATCGTCTTCGAGCGCTGGCGGCACATCCACGGATGCGCGCGGTTCTTCAATGCGGCGCGCGATACCGTCAGCGACAAGTTCCTGACGACCTACAAGGCCGGCGAACCGAAACCCGACCTCGACACGCGGCGGCGCGGCCCGGGCACCACCCCGAAGCGGGCGCAGACAGCGCCGGCGGCGAAGGCCGTACCGGGCGGCAAGGGCAACGCAAAGTCTCCCGCGCGCAAGCCTGCGGCCAAACGCGGCGCTGGCAGAAAGGGGCAGGGGTGATGGCCGACACGTTCCGACTCGCCGGCCAAGGCCGGCTGACGCCTGCGAAGACGGTCCGCTTCAGCTTCGACGGCTCCGGCTTCACCGGCTTGGAGGGCGATACACTCGCATCCGCGCTGCTGGCCAATGGCGTCCATCTCGTCGGCCGCTCGTTCAAATATCACCGGCCGCGCGGCTTCCTTTCGGCCGGTGCCGAGGAGCCCAATGCCTTGGTGGGCGTTCACCGCGACGCGGCGCGCAAGACGCCCAATGTGCGCGCCACGGTGCAGGAACTCTATGACGGGCTGACCGCAGTTTCGCAAAACCGCTGGCCGTCGCTCGCGCGCGATGTCGGCGCGGTCAACGATATCGCGTCGCCGCTGTTCTCCGCGGGCTTCTACTACAAGACCTTCATGTGGCCGAAGGCGGCATGGAAACATCTCTACGAGCCGCGCATCCGCGCCGCCGCCGGCCTCGGCGTGGCGCCGGACGAGCCGGATCCGGACCGCTATGCATCGCGCTTCGCGCATTGCGACGTTCTCGTCGTCGGTGGCGGGCCGGCCGGGCTTGCCTCGGCGCTGGCGGCGGCCGAAAGCGGTGCGCAGGTCATCGTCTGCGACGAGCAGCCTGAATTCGGCGGCAGCCTGCGCTATGAGAGCGGGGCGGAGGTTGACGGCCGCGACGGCTGGAACTGGGCCCAGGCCACGGCGACGAGGCTGGCCGCGATGGACAATGTGCGCCTTCTCGGGCGCACCACCGCCTTCGGCTACTACGCCCAGAACATGGTCGGGCTGGCCGAACGGGTGACCGAACACATGGCGGAACCCGACCCCGATCTGCCGCGCGAGCGGCTGTGGCAGGTGCGGGCCAGGCAGGTGGTGGTGGCGACCGGCGCGATCGAGCGGCACTTGCTGTTTCCCGACAACGACCGGCCGGGCATCATGCTTGCCTCGGCGGGACGCACCTTTCTCAACCATTTCGGCGTCGCGGTCGGACGTCGGGTCGGCATCTACACGGCAACGGATTCCGCCTACGCGGCGGCGCTCGACCTCGCGGCGGCGGGTGTCGATGTCGCGGCCATCGTGGACCTGCGGGACTCGCCGGCTGGGCCGATGGTCGACAAAGCCCGGGCGGCGGGAATCGAAGTCCTGGCGGGCCATGCGGTTACGGGCACGGCGGGACGGCTGCGGGTCAGCGCGATGACGGTGGCGCCGCGCGACGGCGGACCCTCGCGGTCCGTGCCGGTCGACGCGCTTCTGGTCTCAAGCGGCTGGACACCGTCGCTTCACCTGTTCTCGCAGTCGCGCGGCAAGGTGGCGTTCGACGATGCGACGCAGCGCTTCCTGCCCGGCACCTACGCGCAGGACTGCGTCAGCGCCGGCGCGTGCAACGGGACGGTCGATCTGACCGCTGCGATCAAGCAGGGGCTGGCCGCCGGAGAAAGCGCGGCCTCGTCCGCGGGCAGAAAGGCGAAGGCGCAGAAGATCGCCGCCAAATCGGTGGAATCGATCGACGGCGGGCAGCTGGGAACCGCGCCGGGCGCGGAAAACGGCAAGGGCGTCAAGGCGTTCGTGGATTTCCAGAACGACGTCACGGCCAAGGACATCCGGCAGGCCGTGCGCGAGGGCATGCGCTCGATCGAGCATGTGAAGCGCTTCACGACCAACGGCATGGCGACCGACCAGGGCAAGACGTCCAATCTCCATGGTCTCGCCATCGCCGCCGACATGCTCGACAAGCCGATACCCGAGGTCGGGCTGACGACCTTCCGCGCGCCCTACACGCCGGTGACATTCGGCGCGATCGTCGGCCATGCGCGCGGTGCGCTGTTCGACCCGACGCGGAAGACTGCGATGCATTCCTGGGCCGAAAGCCGGGGAGCGGTGTTCGAGGATGTCGGGCAGTGGAAGCGGGCCTGGTATTTTCCCCAGGCCGGTGAGGACATGCATGCCGCGGTCAACCGCGAATGCGTCACCGTGCGCAACGCCGCCGGGATTTTCGATGCCTCGACCCTCGGCAAGATCGAGGTCGTGGGGCCGGATGCCGCGCGGTTCATGGAACTGCTCTACACCAATCCCTGGCAGAAGCTCGACGTCGGGCGCTGCCGCTACGGGGTGATGCTGCGCGAGGACGGCTTCATCTATGACGACGGCGTCGTCGGACGCCTTGCCGAAGACCGGTTCCATGTGACGACGACCACCGGCGGCGCGGCGCGGGTGATGAACCACATGGAGGACTATCTCCAGACCGAGTTCCCCGAGCTCAAGGTCTGGCTGACCTCGATTTCCGAGCAATGGGCGGTGATCGCGGTGCAGGGGCCGAAAAGCCGCGAGATCATCGAGCCGCTGGTCGAGGGCATCGATCTTTCCGACGCGGCGATGCCGCACATGTCGGTTCGCGAAGGCAGGATCTGCGGCGTGCCGACGCGCCTGTTCCGGATGTCGTTCACGGGCGAGCGCGGCTTCGAGATCAACGTGCCGGCGGATTACGGCCATGCGGTGTGGGAAGCGGTGTTCGAGGAAGGGCGCAAGAACGGCGCCTGCGCCTACGGCACCGAAGCGATGCACGTTCTGCGCGCGGAAAAGGGTTACATCATCGTCGGCCAGGAGACCGACGGCACGGTGACGCCCGACGATGCCGGCCTTGCCTGGGCCGTCGGAAAGAAGAAGACGGATTTCGTGGGTATTCGCGGCCTCAGGCGGCCCGATCTGGTCGCCGATGGGCGCAAGCAGCTCGTCGGCCTCAAGACGGTGGACCCGGCCGTCGTTCTCGACGAGGGCGCCCAGATCGTCGAAGACCCCGAGCAGGCGGTGCCGATGACCATGATCGGCCACGTGACGTCGTCCTACTGGTCGCAGAATTGCGGCCGGTCGATCGCGCTGGCGCTGGTCAAGGACGGGCGCAGCCGCATGGGCAAGAAGCTCTTCGTGCCCATGCCGGACGGACCGATCGAGGTCGAGGTGACCGGCACGGTGTTCATCGACGAGAGGGGAGAACGCCTCAATGGCTGATCTGGCAATGGCTCAACGCCGCGATCCGCTGGAAGGCAGGCTCGCCGCCGGCCCGGGGGTGACCGTCGCGGCGGCTCCGTCGTGTTTCCGCATGTCGCTTCGGGTCCAACCGCCACAGGTCGCCGCCCTGTCGAAGGCGCTCGGCGTGTCGCTGCCCAGGAAGCCGAAGACGTCGGCGAGCGAGGGAACGCGCACCGCGCTGTGGCTCGGTCCCGACGAATGGCTGGTCATCGATACCGGCGACCGCGATCCCGTGGCAGACTGCGCGGCGGTGAAGGCGCTGCATTCGGCGGTCGACATCTCGCATCGCAACACCGGCATCGTGGTGTCCGGACCGGCCTGGGAAGCGGCGATTTCGGCGGGGTGCCCGCAGGATCTGTCCGACGACGTCTTTCCGATCGGCGCTGTCTCGCGTACGGTCTACGGCAAGGTCGAGATCGTGCTTTGGCGGACGGGCGCAGAGACATTCCGGATCGAATGCTGGCGCTCGTTTTCCGACTACGCGTTCACGCTGCTGGCAGACGCGGCGCGCGACGCGATGGGATAGGGGAACCGATCCCGGCTTCTTGAGTTCCTTCGGCGAAAGGGAGAAGCGACATGAGCGGAAATCCCAAGGGTCCGTCAGGCAGTTCGGACGCGCACAAGCGCAAGCCGACCAAGGACGAGCTCGACGACGAACTGGAAGAAGGGCTGGAAGACAGCTTTCCGGCGAGCGATCCGCCTGCCGTGACCGGGACGACGACGGCCGGCGCCTCGGACCGGACGTCGACCCGCAAGCCAAGCAAGCCGGAAAAGTCGTAGAAGTCCGGACATAGAAGCATATTTGCCGCCGTTTGGTACCGGAAGCCGTTATCCGCAGTTCGGTTCAGTTGGCTCGTCGTGGAAGCGGAACGCAGCGGCAACGCCTGCCAGAGCGACCGGAACGAAGGCGGCGAAGATCCAGAATGCGACGTTGGGCGC
Source organism: Rhizobiaceae bacterium (assembly GCA_023953775.1). Taxonomy (GTDB): domain Bacteria; phylum Pseudomonadota; class Alphaproteobacteria; order Rhizobiales; family Rhizobiaceae; genus JAMLJD01. Next base: position 56,992 of record JAMLJD010000010.1, read on the forward strand.
GGTGGCGGTACTGATCCCCCGGTCGAAGCCGGACAGGTTGGCCACGATGCCGCACAAGGCCGCGCCGAGAGCAAAGGCGATCTGTTGCGTGGTCGGCATGGCGGAGGAGGTTGCGTCGCGCTCACCGGCCGGGGCGGCTGCGACCGCACGGCGCACGACGAAGCCCCACAGCATGCCGAACCCCGCGCCCTGGATGACCGCCAGCACGACGATGAGCCATAGCGGGCCGCCCGGCATGACCCAGGCGAGGCCTGCGACCGCGCCCGCCACCATCAGCGCGCCTGCCCGGATGAGCCGTATCTCGCCCGCCGGGCGCACGCCCGCGACGGCGACGGCGGCGATGCTCCAGGCAACCGATTCCAGCGCGATCACATACCCGGCTCCGAGCGCGCTCAGCCCGTACAGGGTCGCCAGCAGGAAAGGCCCGTAGACGGTCATCGACATGGCGGCCGAACCCAGCGCCAGATTAACGATGAACCCCGCGCCGAGTTCGCCGCGCGGGTCGGCCACCCGCGACGGAAACATCCTCTGCGCACCCTTGGTCGCGTCGAATGCCAGGAACAGCGCGAAGGCGACGGCGGCAAGGGCGCAGAGCGCCAGTGCCCGGTAGGGAGAGCCGGTGAGCCCGGCAATCGAGACGAGCAGCACGGCAAGGCACAATATGGACAGCCTCAGGCCCGGAAAGCGCGGTGCGTCCCGTGTCGCGGACAGTTCGCGCGGCAGTGCGACCGGGACCAGAACGCACAGCGCGACGGCCTGGATGGCGAAGGCCCAGAAGCTCCAGCGCCACAGGCCGTTATCGGCGAAGAACCCGCCGATCAGCGGCCCGCAGAAGGCCGACACGCCCCAGACGGCGGACATGATGCCGATCAGCCGCGGCCAATGCCGCTCCGGATAGAGCCGCTGGATGGCGACATAGGTCAGCGCGACGAGCCATCCGCCGCCGATGCCCTGCACGAGCCGTCCGGCAAGCATGACGATCATGTCGGGCGCCAGTCCGCTTGCCGCGCATCCTGCCGCGTAGATCGCCGCGGCGAAGACGAATGCGCGCCTGAGGCCGAACGCGGTGGCGCCAAGCGCGGCGCCGGCACCGGACAGGATCGAGCCGAGCAGGTAGAGCGTCAGCGTCCAGCTGACCAGCGTATCGCCGCCGATCTCGGCGACGGCCTTCGGCATCGCGGTCGCCACGAGCAGGGAATCGGCGGCGTGCAGCCAGACGCCGAGGCACAGGACCCAGAACGAGAACAGCTTTCCGCTGCGGCGCAGGTCCGCCCATTCGCGATCGGTGGCGGTATCGTCTGCCATGACGGCCTTGGTAGCGCGTCGCGCGGGGAAGGGCACGCGTTCCCGCGCTGCTGGTGCAACAATAAATGATCGCTGTCGTGTCGGGGTTTGCGCTACCCATACGTCCTTTGCACACGGAAGGACGCGAACGATGCTCTACGCGATACTCTGCTACAACAAGGAGGATTTCGTCGGCTCCTGGACCAAGGAGGAGGACGACGCCTGCATGGAACGGCTCATGCGGGTCAACGACAAGCTCGCCCGCAACGGCCAGCTCGGTCCCGTGGCGCGGCTTCTGCCGACCACCGCGGCGACGACGCTGCGCAAGGGCGGCAGCGATCCCCTGGTCATCGACGGACCTTTCGCGGAGACCAAGGAGCAACTCCTCGGTTTCTACCTCATCGACTTTCCCGATCTCGACGCGGCGATCGAGACCGCCCGCGAGCTGGCCGAGGCCAACCCCGGGCCCGGCTGCTACGAGATAAGGCCGGTCGGCTATTTCACCGAAGGCGCGCTGCAGCTCGAGGAAGCCGGGCAGAAGTCCGACGCCTGAAACCCTGGAAACGGACATATGACGGACCCAGCCTGGATCGACGCAGCACTCAGTTCCGCCCGCCCGCAGGCGGTCGGCGCACTGCTGCGCTATTTCCGCGATCTCGACCTCGCGGAAGAGGCGTTCCAGGAGGCCTGTCTCAGGGCGCTGAAAAACTGGCCCAAGAACGGGCCGCCGCGCGATCCGGCCGCGTGGCTGATCTTCGTCGGGCGCAACAGCGGCATCGACGCCGTGCGCAAGAAGTCGCGCGAGCAGGCGCTGCCCGACGAGGACCAGCTTTCCGATCTCGACGACGCCGAAACCCGCGTGGTGGAGGGCATCGACAATGCCGACTACCGCGACGACGTGCTCAGGCTGATGTTCATCTGCTGCCATCCGGACCTGCCCGACACGCAGCAGATCGCATTGGCGCTGAGAATCGTCTCGGGCCTGTCGGTCCGGCAGATCGCGCGCGCCTTTCTCGTCTCCGAAAGCGCCATGGAACAGCGGATCACGCGGGCCAAGGCGCGGGTGGCCAAGGGAAGCGTCTCGTTCGAGACGCCGGACGCCATCGCCCGGTCGGAGCGGCTCGCGGTGGTGATGGCGATGGTCTACCTGGTCTTCAACGAGGGCTATTCCGCCAGCGGCGACGAGGCGTCGGCGCGCGGTCCGCTCGCGGATGAGGCAATCCGGCTCGGACGTCTGCTGCTCAGGATGTTCCCCTCCGAACCGGAGATCATGGGTCTGGTGGCGCTGCTGCTTTTGCAGCATTCGCGCTCCCCGGCGCGGTTCGATGCCGACGGTTCCGTCGTGCTTCTGGAGGACCAGGACCGCGCCCGCTGGAACCGCAAGATGATCGCCGAGGGCCTCGCGCTGATCGACAAGGCGGTGCGCCATCGCGTGCCCGGACCCTACCAGATCCAGGCGGCGATCGCGGCGATGCATGCCCGCGCGAAGCATGCCGACGAGACGGACTGGGCGGCGATCGAGCTGCTCTATCAGACGCTCGAGATCCACATCCCGTCGCCGGTGATCACGCTCAACCGTGCTGTTGCGGTGTCCAAGCTCAAGGGCAGCGAGGCAGCTCTCGAACTGATCCTGCCGCTGGCCGACAAGCTTGACAGCTATTTCCACTTCCACGGCGTGAGGGGCGCGCTGCTGATGCAGCTCGAACGCCCGGACGAGGCGCGGGAGGCCTTCAACAGGGCAATCGCGCTGGCCAACAGCCCGGCCGAGGCGGCGCATATCCGGCTGCATCTCGACCGGCTCGCCAAGGACAATGCCGTCAAGCCCCGAGCGGTATCGGGGACGGGCTAGCTCCGGCTCGATCGCGTGGCCAGTGGACACCGCGCGCCGTGCGGCTAATCTCTCCAGCCGGAATCGGGAGTGAGCCGCACATGAACCTTTATTCGATGCTCGACGACGCGATCCGGCGTTTCGGCGGCCGGACGGCAATCGCCTATGGCGACCGGTCGATGAGCTTTTCGGAGTTCGATCGACATGCATCGAAGCTCGGCGACCATCTTGCGGCGCTCGGCTGTCAGCCTGGAGACCGGGTGCTGCTGTTCCTGAAGAACAGCTTCGAATATCCCGTCCTGCTTCTGGCGCCGATGCGCGCGGGTCTGGTGTCGGTGCCGGTCAACGCCAAGCTGCATCCCCGCGAGGTCGCCTATATCTGTTCCAACAGCGAGCCTCGGGTGGTGTTTACCGAGCGCGAGCACATCGATGCGATCCGCGACGCTCTCCCCGACGGGCCGGAACCCGTGTTCGTCGCCGTCGAGGACCTTGATCTGGGCGCACTGCCCAACCGGCACAGGCCGGCCGCCGATGTCGATCCCGACGCCCCGGCATGGCTGTTCTACACGTCCGGAACGACGGGGCGACCGAAGGGCGCTGTGCTGTCGCATCGGAACCTCATCGCGGCGACGATCAACTGCCTGTGCGACATCTTCGATTTCCGCGCCAGCGACGTCGCGCTTCACGTCGCGCCCCTGTCGCATGGCAGCGGCCTCTATCTGATCCCGTCGCTGGTGCGCGGAGCCGAGAACATCATTTCCGACCGGGCAGGCTTCAAGCCGGACGAGGTCCTCGACATGGTGGCCGAACGCGGCATCACCGTCTTCGCCTTTCTCGCCCCGACGATGATCGTGCGGCTCCTCGATGCAAAACCCCGCGACGACCTCGCCGGGCTGCGCGGCGCCATATACGGCGGCGCGAGCATCCATCTCGAACATATCCGCGCTGCCGTGGCGCGTTTCGGCCCCATCTTCTCGCAGCTCTACGGCCAGGGCGAGGCGCCGATGACGATCTCCGGCCTGCCGGCACCGGATCATCTGAGCGACGATGACGAGTTGCTGCGTTCGGCCGGCTATGTCCGCGCCGGCGTCGAGGTCCGGATCGTCGATCCGGACGGCGAGGCGGTACCGGACGGCGAGGAGGGCGAGATCGCGGTGCGCGGCGACGTCGTGATGAAAGGCTACTGGCGCAACCCCGAGGCGACCGCGAAGACGATCCGCAACGGATGGCTGACGACGGGGGACATGGGCCGTTTCGACGCGAAGGGCCGGCTGCATATTCTCGACCGCAAACACGACACGATCATCAGCGGTGGAACCAACATCTATCCCAAGGAGGTCGAGGACGCGATCGCATCGCATCCCGGCGTCGGCGAGGTGATCGCTTTCGGGCTTCCCGATCGCGAATGGGGCGAGAGCGTCGCCGTGGCGGTGGTTCGGGCGCCGGACCATCCTGGCCTCGGCGAAGGCGACATCCTCGACCACTGCCGGGAGAGCCTCGCCGCGTTCAAGAAGCCGAAACGCGTGGTCTTCCTCGACGCGCTGCCGACCAGTGCCTACGGCAAGGTACTTCGTCGCGAATTGCGCGAGACCTTCGCTTCGCGTTGACAGCCCGGCGGCACGCCGTCACGCTGATCGACGGTCGAGTGCACCGGAGCGTACAGGCCGGCCGATATCCGACCGCGACCGCCGGATCGTAAGGGAGCAGTTCATGCGCAAGCTTCAGAGCCAGGGCGTTCACCACATCACACTGGTCGGCGCCGACCGCCAGACCTCCATCGACTTCTGGGAAGGCGTGCTTGGCATGCCGTTCGTCTTCGAGCAGCCGAACCTCGATCGTGCGTCCGAAAGCCATCTCTATTTCGATCCCGGTGACGGCCGACTGATCACGATATTCACCGACGACAGCCGTGCGGCGGATCCGGCGCGAACCTCGACCGACCCGGGCGCCGTGCACCATATCGCGTTCTCGGTGTCGCGCGTGACATTCCTGCAGGCGGTGGAACGGCTCGACGAACGCGGCATCAAGCACAGCGGCGTCAAGGACCGGGGCTTCATGGACTCGATCTATTTCAAGGATCCGCTCGGACTGCTGATCGAGCTTGCCTCCTACCGCTTCGAGCCGCCGGCCGGCTTCACGCATGCCGACGTGCTGATGGAGGCGCACAAGATCCGGGTCGCGCGCGGCGACTACAACATCGCCGAAATCCACCTTGCCGATGCGATAGAGGGGCTGGTCCTGCGCTCGCGCGACAGCCTTTCGGACGATCGCGGGCCAGGGAACCCTTATCGATCGCGAGAATCTGGCTGACGCCACACATCGGCTCGTGTATGACAAGGCCATTGGCATCCCGCTGCGGATCAACAACGCCTCATGGATATCCGTCCTCTCGGCATTCTTCCGGGGTATCGGTTCTTTCGGCTCGCCGTCCTCCTTCTCGCCGTCGTCCTGATCCTTGATTCAATTTCTGGCCTGGTTCGTCCGGGCTATGCCGACCTGGCCGGCGCTCCCGCAATCCAGCCCGGCGAACGGCTGCATCCGTCCATCCTTCCGGAGGGCGCGGCCACGCTCGCAAAAAGCGAACGGAAACTTCCTTCATACGGCTGCTGGTCCGGAGAGCCCGTCGCGGTTCTACCGGTCGCCGCCATGCTTGCGAGCCCTGCCGGTCCCGTCCGGCAGTGGGGTCTGGTCATTCCGGGCCTGTGTCAGGCGGAACTCTCGAACTACCTTGCCCGCGGACCTCCACTGCTCGCCTGACAATCACCAAAATCGAATTTATTCAACGCGGTGAACCGTGGCTGCGGCGCGCAAGACTGACGTGACAGTGTCGACGCGCCAAGCCGGTTCCAATGGAGTCTCTTATGTCTAGAGCCATTCCGGCTGGCGCGATTCTCGGTGCAATCGCCGTCACCACCCTGATCGGAACGGAGATTGTTTCCGTCCTAGCCGCCGCCGTATGGGCGGTTACAGGACTGCTTCACCTGGGTCCGGCCACGACGTTCGTCCTTGCGATCGCTGCAGGACTGCCTGGCCTGGTTTCGGTCGGACTGCTGGCAATACTGGCCATCAATGCCGAAGTCGATCTTCAAGAAAGCTGATCCGCAACGGAAATACGCGCGACGGCGAACGCACAGTCAGATCGCGGCGATGCCGCCGTCGACTGACAGCGTGTGCCCGGTCATGAACGTGTTCTTCGGATCGGCGGCGAAGAGGATAACCTCGACGACCTCGTCGATCTCGGCGACCCGCTTCATGGGAACGCCGCGCGTCAGTTCGGCGAGCGCATCAGCCTCGCTGCCGCCCCTCAGCTTGACGAAGTCGCCGACCATGCTGGTGCGCGCGAAGGACGGGCAGACGGCGTTGCAGCGAATGCCGCGCTGCGCATATTCGGCGGCCGCGGAGCGGGTCAGCCCGATCACGCCGTGTTTGGCCGCGGCGTAGACCGAAAGGCGCTGCGCACCCGCCAGGCCGGCAACGGACGCGATGTTGACGATCGCCGCCGTCCTGCCCGTCGCCTTGTTCTGCCGCTCCATGATCGGAAGCTGGTGCTTCATCGCATAGAAGACGCCGAGCAGATCGACGTCGATGATGCGGCGCGCCTCGTCCGAGGGAAGGCTCGGCAGCTTGACGAAGCTCTGTGCGACGCCGGCATTGTTGATGGCGATGTCCAGAGTGCCGAACCGATCGACGGCCAGGGCCGACACTGCTTCCAGGTGCTCTTCCTGGCTGACGTCCCCGGCCAGGATGGCCGTTTCGGCATCAAGCCTGCCAGCCAGTTCCTCGAGGCGCTCGGGGTCGATGTCCGAAAGGACGAGGCGGGCGCCCCCCTGTGCCAGACGTTCGGCCGTACGGGCGCCGAAGCCTCCCGTCGCGCCGGAAAGAAAAACCGTCAATCCATCGAAACGGCCGGTATCAGTCATGACGGGTCCTGTCGGTTTGATTCGAGCTCGGCGATCGCCAGCCCGGAGAGCAGCTTCACGGCATTGCCGTACTGGCGGGCGCGTTCTGGGTTTGATGCGTTGCCGTCAAGCGCGCGCTTGTAGACGCCCTGGCAGATAGCCGCCAGCCTGAAGAACGAAAAAGCCAGGTAAAACGTCCAGTTGTCGATGCGGGTGATGCCGCGGCGGCGGCAATAGGCCTCGACATACTCGGCTTCCGTCGGAATGCCGAGCGACCTGCGATCGATCCCGCCCAGCCCGCGAAAGCCCGACGAATGCGGCAGATGCCACTGCATGCACTGGTAGGCGATGTCGGCATAGGGATGGCCGAGCGTCGACAGTTCCCAGTCGAGGACGGCGATGACCTCCGCGCGGTCCTTATGGAAGATCATGTTGTCGAGCCGGTAGTCGCCGTGAACCAGCGCCACCTTGCCGTCGTCGGCCGGCAGGTTGTCGGTCAGCCAGGCGATGAGATTGTCCATGTCGGCGACCGTGCCGGTTTCGGAATTGCGGTACTGATCCGTCCAGCGCGACAGCTGCCGTTCGAAATAGGAGCCCGGCTTGCCGAAATCGGCAAGGCCGACCGCAGCCGGGTCGACCGCATGGAGCGCGGCCAGCGTCTTGTTCATGGCATCGTAGATGCCGCTGCGTTCCTCGTTGCCCGTCGCCTCCGGCAGGGTCGGATCCCACAGGATGCGGCCCTCGACGAACTCCATCACGTAGAACATCCGCCCGATCGGCGAGTCCTCGTCGGACAGGTGCATGACCTTCGGGACCGGAAAATCCGTCGTCTGCAGCGCCTTGATGATGCGGAATTCCCGATCGACCTGATGCGCGGATTTGAGGAGCTTTCCGGGCGGCTTCGCGCGCAGGACGTAGCGGCCGCTGGCGGCGTCGATCATATAGGTCGGGTTGGACTGGCCGGACTTGAACTTGGTCACGGACCGCAGGTCCCGGAAGCCGTCCACATGCGCTTCCAGGTAGCCGGCGAGCGCCGCCTCGTCGATGGCGTTGGGATCATCCATGCGTGTCGTCCCGGGGTTCGAGCTTGGCGAGCGTAAGCCAGATTGCCGTCAGCGCCGGCTTGCGGCTTTCCTCGATGTCTATCGTGATGTCGTGGGTGATTTCGACCCAGCCGGACGGCCGGACCCGCACCTTGGCCAGCTTGAAGCGCGTGCGCACCCGCGCGCCGGTCCTGACCGGCGCCTGGAACCGCACCTGGTCGAGACCCTGGTTGATGCTGAGGGTGGTTCCTTCGATCGGCGGGACGGTCTCGAAAGCCATCGCCGAAAGAAGGGACAGGGACAGAAAGCCGTGTGCGATGGTACCGCCATAGGGCGTTTCGGCGGCGGCCCGCTGCGGATCGACGTGGATGAACTGGTGGTCGTCGGTCGCATCGGCGAACTTGTCCACCATCTCCTGTGTCACGACACGCCAGGGCGATGTGATCTCGGAGCCGATGGAGGCTGACAGGACATCAACGGGTACGGGTGCCAGTCGGCCAGCTACCATCGCATGCAACTTTTCGTCTATCTGAACAGCTTCGCCTATTTGAACAGCCTCATGCCGTGTTGCACGGACTGTCCGCCGTCGATCGGCAGGATCGCTCCGGTGACGTAGCTCCCCGCACGGCTGCACAGATACAGCGTCGCGCCGCCGATGTCATCCGGCCTGCCGATCCGGCCGATCGGGACGCGTTTGCCGACCTGTTCCGCCTGTTCGTCGGTCGCGGTCGCGAATGCGGTCATCCTGCTCTGGAAAGGCCCGGGCGCGAACGCGTTCACGGTCACGCGCTTCTCGGCGAGTTCGGCGGCAAGCGTGCGGGTCAGGTGGTGCACCGCGGCCTTGGAGGCGGTGTATGAATAGGCGCCGTCGGCGAGCGGCTGGGTTCCCATGACGGAACCGATGTTGATGATGCGGCCCGGGTCGTCGTCGCCAGACGCCTTGTCGATCAGGGGCATCAGTTCGCGAGTCAGGTGAAACAGCCCGGTCACGTTGACCCGCAACACCTTGTCCCATGCCTTGTAGGGAAAGGATTCGAAATCCTCGCCCCAGGTCGCTCCGGCGTTGTTTATGAGTATGTGGAGGCGATCCGTCCTGCGCCTCACCTCGTCGACGAGCGTCGCAATGCCTTCCTCGGTGCCGACGTCGCCGGCAAAGCCCTCGGCCGAGCCGGAAACGCCGGCGCCGTTGATCGCCTCGGCCGCCTTCTCGCAGTGCTCGCCCTTGCGCGAGGCGATCAGCACGCGCGCGCCGGCAGACGCCAGCGCCGTAGCGGCCATGAACCCGATACCCGACGCGGCGCCGGTGACGAGCGCGGTCTTGCCGGTGACGGCAAACAGATCTTCCAGATAAGACATCGTTCCTCCCCAGGCTTTGTGCCGGTATTCCTGACGGTCGTCGGCGCAATCGCGCGTTGACAACATACCCGGTAGTATGTTCATCATTTGCACGTCCGTAAAGGCCAAAGGCGCAGATCGCGAACGAAGGCGACGCCGAAGCGGACAGGGAGGAAGAACCGCCTATGGCGATCAGCGTCCGTGAAAACGCGCTGGACAATTCGCGCCTGGATATCCTCCAGGCCGCGGCCAAGTGCTTCATGGAGCGCGGCTATGCCGCCGCCTCCATCGACGAGGTCGCGCGCAGCCTCGGCGCGACCAAGGGCCGTATCTACCATCACTATCCGTCGAAATCCGACCTCTTCGCCGATGTGTTCCGCGTCGGCATGGAGATGAATTTCGAGGCGATCGAGCCGCTTCGCAGGCTCGAGGGTCCGGCGCTGCCGCGCTGGTGCGAGATGGCGCGGGCGCATGTCATCCAGATGATCACGACGCGCGCGTTCCAGCGCGCCGTATGGATCGGCGTGGAGATGCATCTGCGCGGCGCGACCACGCCCGAACAGCGCGACGTCTTCGAGGATCTGATCGGGCTGAGGACGCAGTACGGAAATTATTTCCGCGAGACGATCGCGGCGGCGCGCGACGAGGGGTCGATGCGTTTCGACGATCTGTCGATCGCCAACCAGCTCATGTTCATGACGTTGAATTCGCCGATCTTCTGGTACCGCCAGAGGATCGGCGAGACACGCGCAGAGATCGAGGATCTCGCCGGCCAAGTCGTGACTTTCGCGCTCGGCGGGCTCGGCGGCAACCAGGAAGCGACACGATGACCGACATGAATCTCGGCATGACCGAACGCCTCAAGCCCATCCACGAAAAGGTTCGTGCGATGGTGCGCGACGAAATCCTGCCACTCGATGAGGAGTTCCACTCCGAAATCGGCAAGAATGGCGACCGGTGGTCCTACACGCCGCGCATGACCGAAATCCTTGAAGGCCTGAAGGCAAAGGCACGCGAGCGCGGTCTGTGGAATTTCTGGCTGACGGATTCCGAACGCGGCTACGGACTCACGACGGTTGAATATGCCTATCTCGCCGAGGAGATGGGCAAGGCGCATCTCGGGGCCGAAACGTTCAACTGCTCGGCGCCCGATACCGGCAACATGGAAGTGCTCGAGCGCTACGCGTCCGAGGCGCACAAGGACAGATGGCTGGCGCCGCTGCTCGAGGGCAGGATCCGCTCGGCCTATCTGATGACGGAACCCGATGTCGCCTCGTCGGACGCGACCAACATCGCCATGAGCTGCGTCCGCGACGGCGACGAGTATGTGCTCAACGGCGAGAAGTGGTGGTCCTCGGGCGCCGGCGATCCACGCTGCGCGATCTACATCACCATGGTGAAGACGTCGTCGGATGCGCCCAAGCACAGCCAGCATTCGATGATCCTGGTTCCCGCCGACACGCCGGGCATCACCAAGCTGAGGGCGATGACCGTCTACGGCGACGACGACGCCCCGCATGGCCACCTGCACATCCGGTTCGAGGATGTGCGCGTGCCGGCCGAGAACCTGCTTCTGGGCGAGGGCCGGGGCTTCGAGATCGCGCAGGGGCGGCTCGGGCCGGGCCGCATCCATCACTGCATGCGCGCGATCGGCCAGGCCGAGATGGCGCTCGAGCAGATGTGCCGCCGCGCCATGCGCCGCGAAGCCTTCGGCAAGCCGCTCGCCCAGCTCGGCGCCAATTACGACATCATCGCCGAATGCCGGATGGAGATCGAGCAGGCGCGGCTTCTGTGCCTCAAGGCGGCCTGGATGATGGACCAGGGCGATGCCCGCGCGGCCGCGCCATGGATCAGCCAGATCAAGGTGGTCGCGCCGCGCGTCGCGCTCAAGGTGACGGACGAGGCGGTGCAGATGTTCGGCGGCCAGGGCGTCAGCCAGGATACCCGTCTCGCCCGGTCGTGGACGCATCTGAGGACGTTGCGGCTCGCCGACGGTCCCGATGCGGTGCATCGCCGGCAGGTGGCGCGTACCGAACTGAAGAAATACACGCAGGAAAAGGTGTAGCAGCCGATGAAGGCCATCGTCGCACGCGATTTCGCCCCGCTCGACAATCTCGCCTACGCCGACTGGCCGGAGCCCGAGGCGGCGCCGGGCACGGTGGTGATCGAGGCGCGGGCCATCGGCGTCAACTATCCCGACGGGCTCTTGGTCCAGGGGCTCTACCAGATGCGGCCGGACACGCCCTTCGTGCCGGGCATGGAGGCGGCCGGAACCGTGGTGGCGGTCGGCGAGGGCGTGACGTCGGTGAAGGTCGGCGACCGGGCCGGCGCGCTGATGAGCCATGGCTCCTATGCCGAGCGGGTGGCGGCGCCCGAAGCGACGGTGATGAAGCTGCCCGAGGGACTTTCGGACGAACATGCCTGCGCGCTGATGTGCGGCTACGGCACCTCGCATCACGCGCTGAAGCAGCGTGCGGAGCTGAAACCGGGCGAGACGCTGTGCGTGCTCGGCGCGTCGGGGGCAACCGGCATCGCCGCGATCCAGATCGGCAAGGCGATGGGCGCGCGTGTCATCGGCGTTGCGTCGACCGAGGAAAAACGTGCGGTCGCCCGGGAGGCGGGGGCCGACGAGACCATCGGCTACGACAATTTGAAAGACGATCTCAAGAGGCTGACCGGTGGCGAGGGCATCGATGTCGGCTTCGATCCGGTCGGCGGCGAGAGCTTCGAGGTTCTGGCGCGGTCGATGGGATGGAAGGGCAGGCTGCTCGTGATCGGCTTCGCGTCCGGGGCGATACCCAAGCTTGCGGTGAACCTCACGCTGGTGAAGGGGTTCAGCGTGGTCGGCGTGTTCTGGGGCGCGTTCACCCGCAAGGAGCCGGCAGTCTATGCCGACAACATGCGCGAGCTGATCGGCTGGTACCTTGCAGGCAAGGTCAAGCCGGTGATCGAGGGGACCTATCCGCTTGCGGACGCCGCGTCGGTGCTGGCCCGCGTGCTCGGCCGCAAGTCCACCGGCAAGCTGATACTGAAGCCTTGAAAGGGCGACATATGACCCAGACGATGCGTGCATTGCTTTTGAAGAATGACGGCTATTCCCGGACCCCGTCCGGTTCCGTCCTCGAGGCGATAGATCCCTATGTCGAATACGGAACCATCGACGTGCCGTCGCCGGGGCCGAGCCAGGTTCTGGTCAAGGTCAGCCTCGCTTCGGTCAATCCGTCGGACGTGATGTTCCTGAAGGGTCTCTACGGACAGCCGCGGAAGCAGGGCCAGCCGGCCGGGTTCGAAGGGGTCGGCGAGGTCGTCGCGACGGGCGACAGCGATCTGGCGAAGGGGCTCGCAGGGAAACGAATCGCGTTTGCGACCGGCCTCAGCAACTGGGGCGCCTGGGCCGAATATGCGGTTGCGGAAGCCGCGGCGTGCATTCCGCTGATCGACAGCGTCGGCGACGAGGACGGCGCGGCGATGATCGTCAATCCGCTGACCGCGCTCGCCATGTTCGGCATCGTCAAGGACGAAGGGCAGAAATCCTTCATTCTCACCGCCGGAGCGAGCCAGCTCTGCAAGCTGATCGCCGGCGTCGCCCGCGACGAGGGCTACCGGGCCATATCGATCGTGCGCCGCGACGACCAGATCCCGCTGCTCGAGAAGGCCGGCGCGGCCCACGTCCTGAATTACGAGAAGCCGGACTTCGAAAAGCGGCTTGCCGAGATCTGCCGCGCGGAGGAACCGCGGATATTCCTCGATGCCGTGACCGGGCCACTGGCGTCGACGATCTTCCATGTGATGCCCAAGCGGGCGCGGTGGATCATTTACGGCCGGCTCGACAATACGCCGACGGAGCTGCGCGAACCCGGACAGTTCATCTTCGCCCACAAGAAGGTCGAGGGGTTCTGGCTGACGGAGTGGATGCGGAGCAACCCGGAACGGCGGGTCGCCGCCGTCATGGAGGCACAGAAACGCTTCTCCGACGGGCGGTGGAAGACGGACGTCACGGCGGTGATCCCGCTGGGCGAGGCGGTAGACCGCGCGGCGGAGGAACTGGCGCGGCCGAACGGGAAGATATTCATCAAGCCGTGAGGGCTGCTTGCCGGAAACGGCCGGTGGCATATAGTTGGGTTCACGAGACGGCGGCAGACCGTCCGGGAAGCGGGAGGAGAACGTCTTGGACGTATTGCAGCTTCTGGTCAGCGGCCTCGCCAATGGCTGTGTCTACGGGCTGATAGCCCTCGGATTCGTGCTCATCTACAAGGCGACCGAGCAGGTCAATTTCGCCCAGGGCGACATGATGATGCTCGGAGCATACATCACGCTCGGTTTTCACAACGCCCAGTTCATGGGCCTTCCGTTCTGGCTGTCGGTTCCGATGGCCGTCGTGCTGATGGGCGTTTTCGGATATCTGCTCGACATGTTCGTGCTGCGCCGCATGTTCGGCCAGCCGCAGATCGCCGTGGTGATCCTGACCATTGCGCTCGGCTTCGTGCTGCGCTTCTTCGCCGGGCTGATCTGGGGCCACGAGCCGCTGGCGCTGGAGACGCCGTTCGCGGGCCAGTATCTCAGCTTCGGCGGCATCACGCTCGGCGTCGACGGCGTCATGATCATCGCCGTCACGGTGCTGTTGACCGTCGCTCTCTACTTCTTCTTCGGGCGGACGCGCCTCGGCATCGCCATGCAGGCGTCGTCGCAGAACCAGCTCGCCGCCTACTACATGGGCATACCGGTCAAGCGCATCAATTCGCTGATCTGGGCCCTGGCCGGCGCGGTGGCCACGATCGCCGGCGTCCTGTTCGCCTCCAAGGGAACGATCGATCCCTCGATCGGCCTGCTCGGCATCAAGGCGTTCGCGGCCGCCGTCATCGGCGGCTTCGGCAGCCTGCCGGGCGCGCTGCTCGGTGGGCTGATCGTCGGGGTCATGGAGCCGTTCGCGTCACGCTACATGGCGCCGACCTACGCGCCGATCATGCCCTATCTGCTGCTTTTCCTGATCCTCGTATTCCGGCCGCACGGCATTCTCGCCCAGGTCCACAGCAAGAAGGTCTGAGCCGGCATGAGAACAGTCTTCAAGACCTCCTACGACGCGGACATCGACCTTTTCAGGGATCGGATCCACGCCTTCTGGTACATGCTGCTTCTGGCGGTCGCGATCCTCATTCCCTTCGTCATCGACGAGTTCACGCTCGGCGAGGTAGCGCATCTCCTGATCTGGGCGATCGCCGGAATGGGACTGATGATCCTCGTCGGCCAGACCGGACAGGCGAGCCTCGGCCATGCCGCGTTCATGGCGGTGGGCTGCTACGCGCACGTACTGCTCCAGACCGACCTCGGCCTACCCTTCATCGTCGCGCTGCCGCTGGCGGGCATGATCGCTGGTATCGCGGGGGTGCTGATCGCGCTGCCGACATCAAGGCTTCATGGAATCTACCTGGGTATAGCCACGCTCGCCGTGTCGATGCTGACGGGCGACATCATCATCATTGCGGAGCCCCTGACCAAGGGCGTCTACGGCCTTTATGCGCCGCAGATCGAGATTTTCGGGCTGACGATCGACCGCTACGGCAACCCGGACCGCTTCTACTGGCTGATCCTGGCGATCACGGTGCTCGTGGTGCTGCTCTACAAGAACATCCTGCGTTCACCGCTCGGGCGCTCGTTCGCCGCCGTCCGGGATTCGGAGGTTTCGGCCCGCGCAATGGGCGTCAACGTGGCGCGCACCAAGGCCATATCGTTCGGCATCTCGGCGGGAATAACGGGAATCGCCGGCGCGTTGATCGGCCATTTCACCGGTATCTTCAACAACGAGACATTCAATCTCATCATCTCGATCCAGCTCCTGCTCATGATCGTGGTCGGTGGGCTCGGTTCTATCCACGGCGCTTTCTTCGGTGCGATCGTCATTACGTTCCTGCCGCAGGTGATCTCGTCGATTCGCGATCTGGTCAGTTCCTTCACTGGGGCGAGTTCGGTGGCTGTGCCCGGCCTGGATACCGCGGTATTCGGCGTGCTCTTGGTTGCATTCATCTTGTTCGAGCCGCGCGGGCTCTACGGAAGGTGGCTCAAGATCAGGACCTATTTCGAGCTTTTCCCCTTCTACAGAAGGGACATGTTCCGCCGCCAGAAGAGCTATCTCAAGACGGAGCGCATGCGATGAGCCTGCTCGAGATCGACAACGTCACCCTGCGCTTCGGCGGCGTCGTGGCGGTCAACCAGGTTTCGTTCTCCGTCGAGGAGGGCGAGGTCTTCGCCCTGGTCGGGCCGAACGGGGCCGGCAAGTCGACGATCTTCAACCTGATCTCGCGGTTCTACGACCCGGCCGAGGGCGACATACGCTTCGAGGGCAAGAGCATCCTGTCGCGCCCGGCGCACGAGATCGCCTCGCTGGGAATCGCGCGAACCTTCCAGAACATCGAGCTGTTCGACCAGGCGACGGTGCTGCAGAACCTTCTCGTCGGGCGCCACCGCCACCGCAAGAGCAACCTGGTGTCGGAGCTTATGTTCCTGCCGTCGGTCCGCGCCGAGGAGCACCGCCATCGCGAAGCGGTCGAACGCGTGATCGAGTTCCTCGACCTGCAGGCCTATCGCGAGAAATACATCGCGGGCCTGCCTTACGGCGTGCGCAAAGTCGTCGAGATGGGCCGCGCGCTGGCGATCGAGCCGAAGCTGCTCCTGCTCGACGAACCGGCCTCGGGCCTGTCGACGGAGGAGACACAGGACGTTGCCTTCTGGGTCGAGGACATCAAGAAGCAGATGGGGATCACCGTGCTGATGGTCGAGCACGACATGCATCTCGTCTCGGCGGTCTCGGACCGGGTTCTGGCGCTCGCCGACGGCAAGATGCTCTCGCTCGGCAAGCCGCATGAAGTGCAGAACGACCCAAGGGTGATCGAGGCCTATATCGGCGCCTCGGACGACGACGGAAAGGCGGTGGCGTGATGCTCGATCAGCCTGTCAAACCGGCATCGGGCGACACCCGCGTCGTATTGTCGGTCAAGAACCTCGAATCCTACTACGGACCGATCATGGCGATCCGCGGCGTCAGCATCGACGTCCGCGAGGGCCAGATCGTCACCGTTCTGGGCGCCAACGGCGCCGGCAAGACGACGCTGCTCAAGACCATCTCGGGGGTGATGGATCCCGAGAAGGGTCAGGTCTTCTACGACGGCGCGGACATCGCGGGCGCCGAGCCCGACAGGATCGTGCGCGGCGGCATCGTCCACGTGCCCGAAGGTCGCGAGGTGTTTCCGCTGCTCACGGTCGAGGAAAACCTGCGCATGGGCGCCTATGTGCGCTCCGATCTCGACGGCATCCGCCAGGACGAGGAGATGGTCTACTCCTACTTCCCGATCCTGCGCGAGAGACGGCGCCAGGCGGCGGGCACGCTGTCGGGCGGGCAGCAGCAGATGCTGGCGATCGGCCGCGGCCTGATGGCGCGGCCCAAGGTGATGCTGCTCGACGAACCGAGCCTTGGGCTTTCACCGCTTCTGGTGCGCGAGATCTTCACGATCATCCGCAGGCTCAACCGCGAGCAGAAGGTGACGATGATGCTGGTCGAGCAGAATGCCAAGGTTGCCCTTGAAGTGTCCGATTACGGCTACGTCATGGAACTCGGCCGCATCGTGATGGCGGACGAATCCGCGTTGCTGCTTGAATCGAAGGACATTCAGGAATTCTATCTGGGCGTGCAGGGAGAGACGCAGCGCGGCCAGAAGCGCTGGAAGCAGAAGAAGACGTGGCGCTGACGCGCCGAAGGGAGGTTATGCATGACCGTTGCCGGAAAAATTCCGCCCCAGCGTATGCATCTCGGGCACAGCTTCAACGAGGATTTGTCGAAGGGACCGTATTTCTTCGATGGCTGCGACACGCTGGCCAAGCTGTTCCGCGAGCGCTGCAACGCCTACGGCGCCAAGATCGCGCATCGCGAGAAGGATTACGGCATCTGGCTCGCTTATTCCTGGACCGATTTCTACGAGCATGCGCGGCTCATCGGCCTCGGCCTCCTGTCGCTCGGCCTGAAGCGCGGCGAGGTCATCTCGATCCTGTCGGAAGACAACAAGGAGTGGATCTACACCGATCTCGGCGTGCAGTCGGTCGGCGGGATATCGTCGGGCGTCTACACGACGGACTCGGCCAAGCAGCTCGAATACCTCGTCAACGATTCCGACAGTCGCTTCCTGTTTCTCGAAAATGACGAGCAGCTCGACAAGTTCCTCTCGGTCAAGGAGACGATGCCGGGGCTGACCAAGGCCATCGTGTTCGACCGCGAGGGCCTGCACGATTTCGCCGACGACAGTGTGATCTTCCTCGACGATCTCTACCGCATGGGCCGGGAGTTCCTGAAGCAGCATCCCGACCGGTTCGACGAGGAGATCGCCAAGTCGTCGCCCAAGGACACGGCGATCCTGGTCTACACCTCCGGTACGACGGGTCCGCCCAAGGGTGCGATGATCAGCCACGAGAACATCATCGTGTCGATCATCGGCTCGGCGATCACGCTGCCGGTGACGGAGGAGGACGAACAGGTCTGCTTCCTGCCGCTGTGCCACATCCTCGAACGGCTGATCAGCGTCTTCATTCCGATCGGTCTCGGCTCGACGGTGAATTTCGCCGAGAGCCCGGAGACCGTGTTCGACAATGTGCGCGAGGTGAGCCCGCACGTGTTCACAGCCGTGCCGCGCGTCTGGGAGAAGGTCTATTCGCGCATCTCGATCATGGCCGGCGAGGCGACACCTCTCGGCCGCTTCGCCTACAGGCGCGCGGTCACCTGCGGCATGCGGCGCGCGGAATATCTCGAGGACGGCAAGCCTGTTCCGCTCGGCACCCGGATCGCGCATGCGTTCTGGGACTTCACCGTGCTCAGGAACCTCAGGCAGCTGATCGGCTTCGACCGGCTGCGGCGCGGGACGACTGGTGCCGCGCCGATCTCACCGGATCTTCTCAAATGGTACGCCGCCGTCGGCATCACCGTGCTCGAGGGCTACGGCATGACCGAGAGTTCGGGCGTGATCTCGCTCAACCTCATGGAGGACTACAAGACCGGCAGCATCGGCAAGCCGGTTCCCGGCGGCGAAGTCAAGATCGCGCCGGACGGCGAGATTCTCTATCGCGGCGGCAACGTGTTCAAGGGCTACTGGAACAAGCCCGACAAGACGGCCGAGACGATCACCGACGACGGGTGGCTCAAGACGGGCGATGTCGGGCGGGTCGACAATCAGGGCTACCTCTACATCACAGGCCGGGCCAAGGACATCATCATCACCGCCGGCGGAAAGAACATCACGCCGGCCGAGATCGAGAACCGGCTGAAGTTCTCGCCCTACATCTCGGACGCGGTGGTGATCGGCGACAGGCGCAAATACCTGTCCTGCCTGATCATGATCGACCAGGAAAACGTCGAGAAATTCGCGCAGGACAAGCGCGTTCCGTTCTCCAACTTCAAGTCGCTGTGCGCGGCGCCGGAGGTCAAGGCGCTGATCGCGGGGATAGTGGAAGAAACGAACCGCGAGTTCGCGCGGGTCGAGCAGATCAAGGATTTCCGCTTGATCGATGTGCTGTTGACAGCCGAAGATGAGGAACTGACAGCCACGATGAAGCTGAAACGCAGCTTTGTAGAGCAAAAACACAAGAAGCTGATCGACGAAATGTACGGCTGAAAGCCCGTACCGGATAACAACCAGGAGGAAACAGCATGAAGAGTACGTTCCTGAAATCGGTCTTGGGGGTCGGCATCGCCGCCGGCCTCGCTGGCGGTGCCCTCGCGCAGGAGACGCAAGGTGTCTCGGATACCGAGATCCTGATCGGGTCGAACGGCGACCTGTCGGGCGTCTTCTCGGCGTTCAACGTCCAGGCCGTGCAGGCCGCGCAGCAATATTTCGACGAGGTCAACGCCGCCGGCGGCGTTCACGGACGCACGATCAAGTTCATCGTCGAGGATCATCAGTACCAGGTGCCGAAGGCGCAGCAGAACTTCAACAAGCTGATCAATTCGGACAAGGTCTTCGCGATGGTGCTGAACCTCGGCACGCCGATCAACATCGCGGGCTTCCAGCTCATGGGACCGAAGAAGATCGCGAACGTCTCGCCGCTGTCGGCCGGACGCCAGATGGTCGAAGGCGACATCACCTACAAGTACACCGGCGGTTCGTCCTATTACGACCAGTTGAAGACGGCGATCGCCTATCTCGCCAAGGAGCGCGGCGCCAAGAAGATCTGCGCCATGTACTTCCCGCAGGACTATGGCAAGGAAGTCGCCGAGGGTGCGAAGGACGGTGCCGCCGACGCGGGCCTCGAATTCGTGACCGAGACGCAGCACCGCACGGACGAACAGGAATTCGTCGGCTCGGTGAGCAAGCTCAAGGATGCCGGCTGCGAGATCGTCGCGATCGGCCTGACGC
Source organism: Rhizobiaceae bacterium (assembly GCA_023953775.1). Lineage (GTDB taxonomy): Bacteria > Pseudomonadota > Alphaproteobacteria > Rhizobiales > Rhizobiaceae > JAMLJD01. Next base: position 76,772 of record JAMLJD010000010.1, read on the forward strand.
CTGGCCAGATTCCGCGCGTCATCGGCACGGCGAAGCAGCTCGGCTGGACCGACGTCGCCTGGGTCGGCTGCTCGGCCGGCATGCACACGGTCCTGTCCAAGGTGCCGGGCGGCATCATGGAAGGCTATCACGCCGCGGCAAGCTGGTCGGACCTCGAGGCGCGCATGGACAATCCGGTCGTGAAGAAGTGGGCCGAGAGCTTCCAGGCCGCCTTCAACGCGCCGCCGGCCACCGCCGCGCAGCTCGGCCGGTCCGCCGCGATCGGCCTGGTCAAGGGGCTTGAGGCTGCCGGCAAGGATCTGACGCCGGATTCGTTCCAGAAGGGCATGGAAAGCCTCGAATACCACGACGATATCGCCGATACCGACATCAAGTACGGCCCCGGAGATCACATCGCGTCCGACGCGGTGATCATCTCGCAGATCAAGGACGGCATGTGGCACGAGATCGGCCGCCAGTAATCACGGGCTGACATCTCGAACGAACCGGGCCATGCGGGAAACCGCATGGCCCTTTTCTTTTGGGGGCGTTTCAGGGCGGGTACACGGCAACCGCGCGAGCTTGTCGGCGGGTGGCAGTGCCTTCCGGGTTCTATTCGCCCGGCACCGGGCGCCCTGTCGCCTCGTCGAGCTCGCGGTGAAGCCGCGCGTCCTCTTCCGCCTTCGGCGTCACGAAGCGGCCGAGCAGCAGGTAGACCACAGGGGTCAGGAACAGCGTCGACACGGTCGACAGACCAAGCCCGCCGACGATGACCCAGCCGAGCGCGATGCGGGCCTCCGCGCCGGCGCCCGACGCAAGCACCAGCGGCAATCCGCCGACGATGGTGCAGATCATGGTCATCATTACCGGCCGCAGGCGGATGTTGGAGGCCTGCTCTATCGCCTCGCGCACGCCCAGCCCGCGATCGCGCAACTGGTTGGCGAACTCGACGATCAGGATGCCGTTCTTGGCCATGATGCCGACCAGCATCACCAGGCCTATCTGGCTGTAGACGTTGAGGCTCGTTCCGGTGAGAACGAGCGCATAGGCGGCGCAGGCCAGCCCCAGCGGCACTGTCGCCATGATGATCAGCGCGCTGACGAAACTCTCGAACTGCGCCGCCAGCACAAGCAGGATGATGACGATCGCGAAGCCGAAAATCAGCGGCATGCTATTCGACGTTTCGCCCAGGGTGGCCGCCTCGGCGAGCGGAATGATCCAGCTTCCTGCCGGAAGATGCGGTTCGGCGATGCGTAGCGCTTCCGCATAGGCGCTGCCGAGCGCGAAGTCGGGGCGCAAGGCGGAGGTGATGGCAACCGACCGCATCTGCTGCTCGCGCTGCAGCGAGGGCGGAACGGCCTGCTCGGTCAGCGTTGCGATGGTCGACATAGGCACGAAGCGGCCGTCGCGGGCCTTGAGGAAGATGTTCTCGAGGTCGGTCGGATCGTTGATCGGATTGGTGGTCGACACAAGCTTCACGGCATAGCTGCGGTCGTCGATGAACACCTTGCCGACCTCGCGGCCGTCGAGCATCGCCTGGATGGCGCGGTCCAGCCCGGCGATTGGAATGCCGAGGTCGGCGGCCCGCTCACGGTCGATCCGGATCGACAGTTGCGGCTGTGTGGTGGGATTGGAGAGCCGCGGCTGCTGGAAGCGCGGATCCTTCTCCATCTCCGCGACGATCTTGTCCGCGGCATCGCCGAGTTCGACATAGCTGTTGCCCAGAAGTGCAAACTGGAGGCCGCTTCCGGCGCCTCTTATGCCGAGGCTGTTCGGCTGGAAGGCGAAGGCCCGCACACCCGGCACCTGCGACACCAGCCTGTTAACGTCCTGCATGATCTGCTGCTGGCTGCGTTCCCGCTTTTCCCAGGGCGCCAGGCCCATCACCATGAAGCCGTTGTTCTGCGAATTGCCCGAGCCGGCGATCGAGAAGGTCGTCTCGATCTCGCCGCTGTCCTTGAGCGGCTGGACCAGCGCTTCGAGTTCGCGCATCTGGCGCGCGAAATAGTCGAGGCTGACGCCCTGCGGTGCGCTTACCCGCAGGAATGCAAGCGAGCTGTCCTCGGACGGGGTGAGTTCGGAGCGGACCGTACCGAAAATGCCGAGCGCCGAGACGCCGAACAGCACGGCGGCCAGGACGACGACCAGCGGCGCATCGAGCGCCCAGCGGAGGAGGCGGCGATAGAGTGCGGAAAGCCCGTCGCCCAGCCTGGCGACGAGGCTCGGCGGCGCGTCGCTGTGGTCGGCGCGCTTCATGATGCGCGAGGCCAGCATCGGGCACAGCGACAGCGCGACGACCGATGACAGGAACACCGCGATCGCCAGCACGAAGCCGAACTCGCGGAACAGACCGCCGGCCTGGCCGGGCAGGAACGAGATCGGCACGAACACCGCGACGAGCGTCGCCGTGGTTGCGACCACTGCGAAGAAGACCTCCTCCGCACCGAGCACGGCCGCGGCGCGGGGCCCGATTCCCTCGTTGCGGCGGCGGACGATGTTCTCGAGCACGACGATGGCGTCGTCGACGACAAGGCCGGTGGCAAGCACGAAGGCGAGCAGTGTCAGGATGTTGATCGAGAAACCGGCGAGATAGATGGCGGCGATGGTTCCGATGAGGGCGACCGGCATCGCCAGGCCGGGAATGAGTGTCGCCCGCCAGTCGCGCAGGAAGAGATAGATGATCAGCAGCACGACCGAGACGGCGAGGGCAAGCGCGATCTCGACCTCGTGGATGGCCCCGTTGATGAACACCGCGTCGTCGGTCGTCACGTGAATGCCGACGCCCTCGGGCAGGTTCGGGCGCAGCCGCTCGACGGCATCTCTCACGCCCTCGGAAATCTCCAGCGTGTTGGATTGCGCCTGCCGGATGATGCCGAGTCCGATGCCCGTCTTGCCGTTGGCGCGAAGCTGGCTTTCGCCGATGTCGCCGCCCAGGGTGACGGTCGCGACATCACCGAGCCGCGTACGGCCGTCGATGATGATCGCCTCGAACTGCTCCGGCGTGGTGACCGCCGCGGTGGCGCGCACGATCAGGTCCTGGCTGTTGCTCGTCAGCGACCCGGCCGGCGTATCGAAGGCCACGGAGGAGAGAGCCGTCGCCACGTCGGCCACGGTCAGGCCCAGTCCGGAAAGTTTGGCCTGGTCGATGTCGACGCGGAAGATCTTGTCGCGGTCGCCATAGACCTGCACGTCGGCGACACCCGGAATGGCCGCGAACGAATCGACGATCTGGTCCTCGACCAGAACCGTCATGTCCTGCACGCTCATCGTGTCCGACGTCACCGCAAGGCGCAGCACCGCCTGGGAATCAGCGTCGGCCTTGATGATCCGCGGCACCTCCGCGTCGTCGGGAAGGTCGTTGCTGATACGCGAGACCGCGTCGCGCATGTCCGATGCCGCGACGTCGAGATCGACGCCGTCGCCGAATTCGACTGTGAGCCGGCTCCTGCCGAAGGACGAGCTCGACGAGATCGACTTCACGCCGGCCACCCGCGACACCGCGCCTTCGAGCAAGGCCGTCAGTTCGCGGTCGATCGTCTCGGCGGAAGCGCCGGGGAAGTCGGCGGAGATGGTGATGACCGGGCGGTCGACATTCGGCAGTTCGCGGATCTCCACCCCGAACAGGGCCGCGAGACCCGCGACCGCTATCAGCGTGTTGACGACGAAGGCGAAGACCGGGCGCCTGATGAACAGCGCGGTCATCCCGTTTTCGGATCGTGCTGGCGACTGTTCGCTCACTGCGCGGTTCCTCGTGACATGGGCCGGTTACGATCCGCTGGACGTACGCCGGTTCTCCGCCTCGCTTTGCGCCGGTTTTCGGGGCGCGCCACCGCCGGCGATGAACACTTCGGAGCCCTCGCGGACGTTGTGGATGCCTTCGGTCACGACGCTGTCACCGCTGTCGAACGTGCCGTCGACCAGAACGCTGTCGGTGTTCCGCTGGACGATCCGCACCGGTATCCTGTTGGCTATGCCACCGCGGACGCCCCAGACGAAGGCGCCGTCGGTGCCCCACTGGATCGCCAGGGGATCGACCGCCGGATAGCTGTCGCCGGCAAACTGCATCTCGACTTCAAATGCCATGCCGGCACGCAACCGGTCGCTTGGATTGGTGACGACGGCGCGCAGCCGGAGCGTCCTGCTGTCGGGATCGATGCGGTTGTCGACCGCACTGATGACGCCGTCGAAATTCTGGTCGGGCCGGGCTATCGACACGGCCTTGACGGCCATGCCGACGTCGACCTGCGCGGCAAACCGCTCGGGAACCCAGAAGTCGATGAGGATCCGCGAGCGGTCGTCTATGGTTACGATCTCGGTCTGCGCGGTGACGTAGTTGCCCTCAGATGCCTGGATGATGCCGACGAAGCCCGAGATCGGCGCGACGATCGAACGGCGCGACAGCGCAAGCTCGGCGTCACGCAGGGCAAGCCGGGCGTTGTTGGCGGCAAGCTCGGCATCGTTCACCTGCACCGTGGTGACGGTATTGGAGGAGCGCAGCGCGCGCAGACGCTCGAGGCGCGCCTCGGCATCCTCCAGGGCGATGCGCGCGCGGTCGACGGCGATCTGCTCGCCTTCGGAATCGAGCCTGGCGATGACCGCGCCCGCTTCGATCCGCGATCCCGAACTTGCGAGCACCTCCGTCAGGCGGCCCGCGGAGAACGGCGTGACGAGCACGGAGTTGAAGGCCCGGCCGGTGCCGATCGCGGTCAGCCGGTCGTTGATCGTGGCGTTGATGATCGGTTGGGTGACGACGCCCGCCGACGTGCCGCTGCCGGGCCGCCGTCCGCCCGCAGGCTGTCCCTGCGCCTGCGGTTCGGACTCCGAGACAAGGAAGTCCAGCCCGTAGCCGGCGAGTATCTGCGGTGCGCCGGGGTAAAACCGCACCCAGACGGCTGCCGCCGCCGCGAGCAGGATGATCGAGAACAGGAGTTGCTTCCAGATCGACATTCGCCACCCCGGATTGACGAGAACGGGTGCCGATGTCGACCGCGAGGTCCGGAACTGGCGGCAATGCACCCGAACCGGGTCCGCCAACCGGCCCGGATACTCGATCCCTAGTTGCGCTTTATGGCAATTCTTCCGTCATGTTGCACTGCCAATATCATTACAAAAACGTAATTCGCGGCAGGCTCGTGGCCGCCACGGAGGTCTCCGGACCCGCTTGATCGACACGCCCTGCCTTAAGGTAAACGGTCGAAAAGCATGGAAAAGCCGGTATTCGGGGCGCCATCCGGCCCCTCGCGGCGCTTTACAAACAATCGCGCGATCACCAGTATCGCCGCCAGAGACGCGCCACCATGAGGCGCCGTACTCGTTCAGACGGGACAAAACAACAATGGGAGAGTCGTAATGCGT
>JAMLJD010000100.1 GCA_023953775.1 Rhizobiaceae bacterium
CCTCTCTCAGGCTCAATAGCCTACTTCACGGAGGACCACTTTTCAGGGGGCAGACCAGTGCCGAAGGGAACACCGGAAGAGGTCATCAGCAAGCTCGCTGAAGCCGCACCGAGGATGTTTGCTTCGCCTCAAGTCGAGAACAAGATGCGCGAGGGCGGATCGCCCGTGCACATCATGTCGCGGGAAGAGGTAAAGGAGATGTGGGCGGCTCGGCAGAAGACGCTTGCGGAATTGCTCAAGGACCTCTGAGCGGCATTCGACGCTTCAGGACTCCCCCGGACGTTGGGCACTCGTCCAAGACGGTGATCCAGCACGTTTGTGCGCCGGTCATGGACGCCCGCGTTCGGGTCTGTGGATTCACTGCGGCGGCTGACCGTCGTCCGGATTGAACAGATGAATGTCGGCCGGGTCTGCCGACAGGCCGACATTGGGCGGTAGTCGTCGGTCCGGTGGAAGCCGGGCAGGCCGACAGCGAACGGTGCGGTCGAACTTTGGTCCCGGGGTCGCGATCGCTGCGCGCCGCCATCCGCTGGAAAAACCATACTGCGCCCGCCATGCTCTTGCAGAGCCCTGCCCCGGGCTTGCCGCGAACCTCGACCCCGGGATCTTCTCACGAGTAGCCTCGTCCCCGACAATGCGTCGGCCGCCGGTGCCGAGCGGCAGTCTTGAGAACCAGCCGCAAGGCTACGATCTCATGGTGCAGCGTGCAGCGTGAAGGCAGGCGCCCCCCTCCTCCGGCGTCATCCGCGACACCCGGCAATCCGCCACTGTGCCGGCGTTGATCTCCGACAGCCGCATCGGCGCGACCTCCGGCAACAGTCAGTTGCGGACACGTCTCTAATGATCCTGAACCCGATGCGGATTGCGCTCGCCGTTGGTGAGCACCTCGTACGCGGCGATGAACCGGTCGGCCGCTGCTTGAAGGTCTTGTCGTCAGTCAGCTCGCCACGGCCGCGACAAACTGCTGACCCTGTGGTTCTTACCGCCAACGAAGCTCTAGCACTGCCAGATCGGGCTCGAATTGCGCCTGTAGCGGCGAACGCTCCCCCACCGATAATCGTATCTTTTTCCGCCATCGCCAGACGCGCCCTGCGTGTGCGGTGAATGCAAGAGATGAGGGCCGGCGTTTTCGGGGACCAGCCGATCAGGCGTATTGATAAGTGGCTGGTTTTCTATGGAAACTGGCAGGGGCAGAGGGGCTCGAACCCCCGACCTGCGGTTTTGGAGACCGCCGCTCTACCAACTGAGCTATACCCCTAACGACGTGCTTTCCTCTATTTCTTCTTTTAGCGCGGTGCAAGTGCGCATTCGCGATTGGCGCCGGTACCGGGCGCATTCTCGAACACGCGGCGCGTTTCGGGCGGACTGCCGCAGACCTTGGGCAGATTGCGGAAGCCGACGCACGTCCCGTCCGGCCCGCGATAGCCCGGCCCATCCCTGCAGCCGCGGCATGGCGGACGCTCCGGGCACCCGGCGACCAGCAACGGCTCCGTGGCCGGAACGGCTTCCACGGGCAGCCAGGACAGGCTCACGACGGTCAGCGCGAAAACCGTGGAGATATCGGCAAAGTCGCCGCTCGTTGTCTGAACGCAAACGGGCGGCCCAAGGCCGCCCGTTTCGTCAATTCCTTGTTCTGCCGGGGTGCGGGGGTTTCCCGCACCCGCGCCAGAGCTGTTGATTGTTATTCCGTGATCGAAGCGACGATGCCGGCGCCGACGGTGCGGCCGCCTTCGCGGATGGCGAAGCGCAGCTTCTCCTCCATGGCGATCGGCACGATCAGCTCCACATCGACCGTGATGTTGTCGCCCGGCATCACCATCTCGGTGCCCTCGGGAAGGCTCACCACGCCCGTCACGTCCGTCGTGCGGAAGTAGAACTGCGGACGGTAGTTGGTGAAGAACGGCGTGTGGCGACCGCCCTCCTCCTTCGTCAGGATGTAGGCCTCCGCCTTGAACTTGCGGTGCGGCTTCACCGAGCCCGGCTTGCACAGAACCTGCCCGCGCTCCACACCCTCGCGGTCCACGCCGCGCAGAAGCGCGCCGATATTGTCGCCCGCCTGGCCCTGGTCCAACAGCTTGCGGAACATCTCGACGCCCGTCACCGTCGTCTTCGAGGTGTCGCGGATGCCGACGATCTCGACCTCCTCGCCAACCTTCACGATGCCGCGCTCGACGCGGCCCGTCACGACCGTGCCGCGGCCCGAGATCGAGAACACGTCCTCGATCGGCATCAGGAACGGCTGGTCGATCGGACGCTCCGGCGTCGGAATGTAGGCGTCGACCTCGGCCATCAGCGCGCGGACCGCGTCCTCGCCGATCTCCTTGTTGGAATCCTCGAGCGCCGCAAGCGCCGAACCCTTGATGATCGGAATGTCGTCGCCCGGGAACTCGTAGGACGACAGAAGCTCGCGAACCTCGAGCTCGACCAGCTCCAGAAGCTCCGCGTCGTCGACCTGGTCGACCTTGTTCAAAAACACGACGATCGCCGGAACGCCCACCTGGCGGGCCAGAAGGATGTGCTCGCGCGTCTGCGGCATCGGGCCGTCGGCCGCCGAGACGACCAGGATCGCGCCGTCCATCTGCGCGGCACCCGTGATCATGTTCTTCACATAGTCCGCGTGGCCCGGGCAGTCGACATGCGCGTAGTGGCGGTTCTCCGTCTCGTACTCGACATGCGCCGTCGAGATCGTGATGCCGCGCGCCTTCTCCTCAGGTGCGGCGTCGATCTGGTCATACGCCTTGAACTCGCCGAAATACTTCGTGATCGCAGCCGTCAGCGACGTCTTGCCATGGTCAACGTGACCAATCGTGCCAATGTTCACATGCGGCTTGTTGCGCTCGAATTTACCCTTGGCCATCTTGCCCTAGTTCCTGTGGTTGCTGACGTGCGGGGATACCCCCGCTCTCAAACGTGGCGACATAAGGCTTTCACCGCCGTGGCGCAAGTACAAATGAGGCGCCGAACGGACGCTCAGGCCCGCGCCACCGGGGCAGGGCGGCGGCCGCCGGGCCATACGATGAAGACAATCCCGCACACGACCAGAACCATGCCGGCAAGCCGCAGCGGCGAGAAGCTCTCGCCGAACACCAGGAAGGCCGACAGCGTTCCGAACAGCGGCACGAGCAGCGAGAATGGCGCGACGGTCGACGCCGGATAGGTCTTGAGCAGAAATCCCCAGATCCCGAAGCCGACGATCGTGGTCGGAATCGCGAGATAGAGGATCGACGCGATGCCGGTCGGCGTCATGGCCGTGAGTGCCCCGTGGATCGCCGGCCAGCCTTCGAAAACCAGCGACATCGCCAGGAACGGCAGCGGCGGGACGAGGCAGAGCCAGATGATGAGCGGGAACATGTCGACCTTGCCGGCCGTGCGGGTCAAAACATTGCCCATGGCCCAGCTCGCAGCCGCCGCCAGCGTCAGCAGAAGCCCGCCTGCGGTGAAGCCGATCCCGGTCGTCATCGCGATCGTGGCAAGCCCGCACGCGGCGACCACGCAGCCGGCGAGCTGCATGCGGCGCGGCCTCTCGCCCAGCATCGCGGCGGCGAACAGCACGGTGAGAAACGCCTGCGACTGGAGCACCACCGAGGCGAGCCCCGGCGGCATGCCGAAGGTCATGGCGGGGAACAGGAACGCGAACTGGCCGAAGAACAGTGTCATGCCGATCGCCAGCAGCTTCGTCCAGGAAAGATCGGGCCGCGCGATGAACAATGCCGGCACGCCGGCGATCGCGAAGCGCAGCGCGGCCAGAAGAAAGGGCGGCAGGTCGTTCAGCCCCAGCCTGATGACGACGAAGTTGAAGCCCCAGATGGCGGTGACGAAGACGGCGAGCGCGATATGGTTCGGTGACATGTGTCCGGATCGGTCGGCAGTGCGCGGCCTGGTTCAGGATCCGCGCGGATGAAAGCGGATTATTGCAGCAGGCGCCGTCGCCGCCAGTCAATTCGCCTGAACGGTTGATTTCCGGAGACTGAAGATGCGGGCAAGGCCGCCTCTTGGAGCGGGTAGCGGGAATCGAACCCGCATATTCAGCTTGGAAGGCTGCTGCTCTACCATTGAGCTATACCCGCCTGCGCGGCTTCCGGTGACGGTGGTGGAGGGGGCTGGATTCGAACCAGCGTAGGCGTAGCCAACGGATTTACAGTCCGTCTCCTTTAACCACTCGGACACCCCTCCGTACCGGAGCCATGTCGAGGCAGTCTGCATTGCGCCGGATTGCTGGCCGGCGCGTTGCGAAGCGCCTTATGGCGGCAAGGCCAGTGCGTGTCAACCGCGGCACTGGCCGGTTGCCGTGCATTTTCGGATGCGCCCGCCATATGCTTGCCGCGCGGCTTTCGCTATAGACGGGCGATGAGCAACGACCGCAAGACGCACACGCCCAAGGACAGTCACTATGCGCGCCTGCGTCGCGAGTTCCGCGACAGGAACGCGGCGACCGGCGAACGCCCCTATGTGGTGGAGCGGCCGCGGCCCGGCACGGCCTCGAGCCCGGCCGAAGCGCCGCCGGACGGTCTGGTCCGGCTCTACGGGCTGCATACGGTGCGTGCCGCGATCGACAATCCACGCCGCAGGATCCACAGGCTGCTCGCGACGCGCAACGCGCTGGCGCGGCTCGAGATCGACCAGGACGCCGCCCTTGCCTTCGCGCTGGAGATCGTCGAGCCCCGGCTCCTCGACAAGCTGCTCGGCGGCGATGCCGTCCATCAGGGTGCGATGATCGAGGCCGAACCGCTGCGGCCGAAGCCGCTCGACCAGCTCGGCGAGACGAAGCTTGTGCTCGTCCTCGACCAGGTGACCGACCCGCACAATGTCGGCGCCATCATGCGCTCCGCGGTCGCCTTCGGCGCCGGCGCACTGATCACGACATCGCGGCACAGCCCGTCGGAGAGCGGCGTGCTCGCCAAGGCCGCATCCGGTGCGCTCGAGCACATCGACCATATCGAGGTCCGCAACCTGGCCGAGGCGATCGGCGAGCTTCACGCTGCCGGATTCCAGTCGGTCGGCCTCGATTCGGAAGGGCCTGCCGAGCTCGAGGACACGATCTCGGGCGGCCGCGTCGCCCTCGTGCTCGGCGCCGAGGGCAAGGGACTGCGGCAGAAGACGCGCGAAACGGTCACCGCCCTCGCCCGGCTCGACCTGCCCGGCCCGATCCGCTCGCTCAACGTCTCCAACGCGACCGCTGTGGCGCTGTACGTGGCAGCGCGGCTATCCGCCGGCGACACGCAAACCTCGTAACATCGGGGCGACGGGCCGCGCCCGAGGCGGCGACGCCTGGCGCACCTGGCTTGCATCGCTTTTTTCCGATATGTAAAATAATTTTCCATGTTGGAGAAACATCCCATGCAGCCGCAGGAAAAGCGCCAGCGCGGCCGGCCCCGTGCGTTCAACGGCCCGAGCGAGGCGAGTTCGGTCCAGTCGCTCGACCGGGCGCTGCGCATCCTCGCCGTCGTGGCCGACGCCAACGGATTGTCGCTGAGCGAGATTGCCGCGGCGAGCGAAGTCCCCGCCCCGACCGCCTATCGCATGCTGGTCACGCTCGAGAATCACGGCATGGTCGAGTTCGACAAGTCCGATCAGCTCTGGTCGGTCGGCGTCGGCGCCTTCCGCACCGGGTCCGCCTTCCTGCGCCGGAGGCGCCTCGTGGACCGCGCCCGCGCGGTCATGCAGGACCTGATGGAACGGTCCGGTGAAACCGCCAATCTCGGCGTCGCGGAAGATGGTTGCGTAGTCTTCGTCAGCCAGGTCGAAACCCACGAGGCGATCCGCGCCTTCTTCCGGCCGGGCACGCGCAGCCCGTTCCACGCATCGGGCATCGGCAAGGCCGTGCTCGCCCACCTGACACCCGAGCGCGTCGCCGCGATCGCCCGGCGCGAGGGGCTGGAACGCTACACCGAGACGACGAAAGCCAGCATCGACGATCTGAACGCAGACCTCGAGACGATCCGCGCGCGCGGTTTCGCGATCGACGACGAGGAGCGCTATCCCGGCATGCGCTGCGTGGCGGCGGCGATCTTCAACGAATATGGCGAGCCGCTCGGCGGCATTTCCGTCTCCGGGCCGACGGTGCGTGTCACCGGCGCGCGGGCCGACGAACTCGGAGCCCTGGTTGCCGGCGCCGCGGCGGAAATAACCCGGTCGATCGGCGGCACGCCGCTCACCGCCCGCCCGTAACGTTTTGCGGTCGGACAAGTCGCGGCGATTGCATTCGGCCCATGCATGGCGCAGTCTTGCCCGGCTCGCCCTACCCCGTTCCAACGCTCGGCATCAGCAGATGAAACCCATTCTCTCGCGCGCCCTTCGCTGGGGCATTGCCGGCGTGCTGATCGGCCCGGCGACGTTTTACTGCCTGATGCTCGTCGCGCTCTACATCGATCCCGCCTGCCGCGGCGGCGCGCCGGGCGCCTGCCAGCTCGATGTCGGGCTCAACATGGCGATCGCCGCGGTTGGCGGCTTCATCCTGTTTTTCGGCGTGTCGCTGATCCGCAATCTAGTCCGCTACATGCGCGACGAAACCGGAAATGGCGGGGAATAGCCGAAGGTCCGCCCTGCGGACCCAGCGGTCCCGTCGACCCTAGCCGATGCCCGTCACGTGCCGCAGCCAGAACGCCATGACGATGAAACCGGCTGCAAGGCTGATTCCGGTCCAGTCGAGATTCGAGTCGCGCAAGCGCCTGTAGGCCCAGTTGGCCACGATGACGGCGAGAAACAGGATGATGCCTGCCAGCAGGATTCTGATCATGCGCGCCTCCCGATCGACATCAGACGATTGCAGGCCCCGATATAGGTCCCGCTATCCGGCATTTTTAGGGACGCTCGAAGCAGCCGGCCGCAGGATCGCGCACCAGGCGTGGCCCGCCGCGCGGCAAAAATTGCGGTATTTCAACGAGATGGACCGCGCTCTTCAGGAATGCGGGTATCCGCTGTCCATCAGAACAAACTAGGTCGTCGGCGTTTCTTTCTTGGATTCGCAGTCGCGCCCGTCGCCGCCGTCCGTCGGGCCGGTCTGGCTGAGCGTATCGTCGGCGGCCGATGCGGCCGTCGGGACGAATGAACCGCTCGACAAGGCGACGATCAGCGCCGTGGCGGAAAGCAGAACGAAGGATCGCATGGGTCGCTCCAGATATGGTGGCACGCGCCATCCTACCATCAAAGGCCTATCGCGGCCATCGCCAGGGAATCAGTAACCGGACGCAGCCTGCACGACCGCTGCGAACACTGCGCACACGATGAAGAGCGCCACGAAGGTACCGCCATCGCCGAAACCGGATTTTTCGTCATCCATCGGACTTTCCTCCGCTGAGGAAACGCCGTCGCGCCGAACTGGTTCCGTCAAATGCCGCGCAATTGCACGGGGATATGCGTGTCGGGCCGTGCTGGAGGAAAGGCTGGTGCCCCCGGACGGACTCGAACCGCCGACCCCCTGATTACAAATCAGGTGCTCTACCAACTGAGCTACAAGGGCACGGACTTCGAGTTACCACACTGTAGACGCCAGTAAAGCGCAATGTGCGGGGATGGTTTCCCGGCGGCCGGCAACGGAACGGTCATACGGCAACGCTAGGAACCCGAGCACCGCCGTGCTAACCGGAATTCGTGGAGGACGACGCCCCGGCATGCAACATACGACGCAGACCAACCTTCGCTCCGGCGCTCTCGCCTTTGTCGCCGCCGACACGCCCGATGCGCGCGAGGCGGGCGAACGCCTGTCGGCCCTTTACGGCCAGTCGCGGATCGAGGATGCCGAAGTCATCGTCGCGCTC
>JAMLJD010000101.1 GCA_023953775.1 Rhizobiaceae bacterium
CCTGACCGCGATCCCGGTCCGGACCTTCACCATGCTTCTGGTGCAGCGGATGATGCGGATGCCGCACATGCTCAAATCCACCTGGCACCGGGTCGGCGTCGAGAGCGGCATTTTTTTCGTATCGACCCTGGCGATCCTGGCGCTCGGAACGCTGCTGCATTTTGTCCCGACGATACTCGGCCGCAACGTTGCCGAGGCGGCACCGCTGGTGATCTTCGCGCTCTTCGTACCGGGCCTGCGCAACCTCACAGAATATCAGGCCGAGCTGCTGTTCGCGCGCGGCCAGACGCTGGTTCGCGTCATCAACCTGTCGCTGCTCGCCGGGCTGAAAGCCGTCGTCCTGACCGGCATATTGGGAGCAGCCTCGACCACCGAAACTATGGTCGTGCTTCTCAACGGCATGTTCGCGGTACTGTATCTCGCCTCGATGCTGCTCACCTACGCGGCAATGCGGATGCCGGCAAAGCTGGCGTGAGCCGGGTCAGTCGCTGGCGATCCAGCGCCGCAGGTCCGCTATGTCGGTTCCCGTGAAGGACTGGACGCCGACCGCCACCTGTTGCGGCGCCATCGCATCGACGAAGCGCGCGAAGCCGTCGCGGTCGAGACGCGGTCCGTTCCAGTAGATGTGACAGAACGGGTCGGACTGATGGAAGTGGCCGGCACCGCCGGTGACATCGTCCACATAACGGCCGTAGAGCATGCATTCGGAGAAGCGCCGCCGCGCGGCGACGACATCGACCCAGCCGCGGCCGTGTTCGGCCTCGATATGCCGGGTCATCGCGTTCACCGTCTCGCGGCGCCAGGCGATCAGGGTGCCGATATAGTCATGCGTCGAGACGTCCGTCTCCGCGAGGCCGAGCGCGCGGCCCGCATTGAGTGACCAGACCCGCTGTTCCTCATGGCCCGGCGTGTCGAGAACGCCGTCGCGCCGGAACAGCGCGGTCTTCCCGGCCTGCGTGAACCGGCCACAATCGAACGGGCGGACGAAGGCGACGTCGGAATCGCAGAACACCAGAAGGTCGTCGCTGACCGAGCCCGCAATGGCGATCCTGCGAAGTTGCTGGACATGCCAGCCGCGCAGCGGCATCGCCCTCAGGCTCAGCCAGGCGCGACGGCGGAACCCGCTCAGCGGATCACGCACGGCGTGAAGCCACGAGGGCAGGATGTCGCGCTCGTCGACGACCTTGCGGTTGCTCCCTTCCAGGACCTTGAACCGCGCCACATCGTGACCGGCGACGAGGAGATAATGGGTTCCTGCGCCCGTGACCCTCCTGTCGATCGTCTCGCACAGCAACCGGCATCGCTCGAAGTCCGGCGCGTAGCTCGCAGTAACGATAGCCGCCGACGCCGATCCTGCCGGCTGGACCGAGGGGGCCATCGGGCGGTAGTGGCTGTTCATCCGCGTCCGCCGCCCCGAAAGACCTTCTGGCCGAGTACACGGGCGAGGAAGATCGGATTGCCAACGACATAGCGCCGCCACAGGCGCTTCGGTTCCAGGAACAATCGGAACAGCCATTCGACGCGCAGCCGGCGCATCCACTGCGGGGCGCGCGGTACCGCTCCGCTCAGGAAGTCGAGCAGCGCGCCGACGGCGATCGGCAGGGTGCAGTGGCCGGCGTCGATATGGCGATCGATCCACAGTTCCTGGCGCGGCACGCCCATGGCGACGAGCAGCACGTCCGGCCGCAATTCGCCGATGCGCGCGAGGATCGCCGGCTCGTCCTCGGGTCCGAAGAAGCCATCATGCACGACGACGAAACGATGCTGGGGCGCAAGTGCGCCGAGCCGCTGCGCGGCCCTGTCGGCATTCTCCCGTTTCGCACCGAGCAGGCCGACAGTCATCGGCTTGTCAACGGCGGCGAGGAAGGCCGGAATGAAGTCCGTGCCATTGAGATTTGCCGGGAAGAACTCGCCGTAGAGCATGCGCGAAGCGATATCCACGCCGATGCCGTCGGGCAGGATCAGGAAATGCTCCAGTGCGGCGGCGAATTCCGGGTCCGTCTTGGCGACGTTGGCATTGTGCGCGTTGAGAAATCCGACCTTGGTGAATTCGCGTCGCTCGACGAAGCCCGCAAGCATGCGCAACGCCTCGTTGCGCGTCATGTTGGCGACGCCCGTGCCCAGAATATCGCGGGTCGACAGGGCCTGTTCGGGGAGGGTGTGAAGGGTCATGCGGCGAGTTTCCTGCCCGATGGGCGCAATCTGTCCAGTCCGGCGCGAACCCGCGTGTCGAGCGCCAGGAGCTGTGCATTGCGGAACGCGGTTCCGTCGAGATCGGCGGGCCGGTTTGCCGCCATGTGCTGGAGTGCGCGTGCGAAGGCTTCGGGTTCGTCCGCGACCGTGCAGTTCTGCGGGAAGTAGTCGACGCCGCGCAGCGAGCTCGATGTCGCGACGGCGGGCAGTCCCAGTTCGAAGGTCTCGATCGTCTTGAGCTGGACGCCGGTGCCGGCGCGGGCGATCAGCGGAACGACCGCGGCCGAGCGCACGAAGGCAACCGCGTCCGGCACGCGACCTACAAACTCGACCCCGGGATGCGACGATGCGACGTCGGCCGGCGTGCGGCCGGCGATGCGGATGCGGAACGATGGCGCGAGGCGCGGCACGACCTGTTCGAGGAACCAGTCGAGACCGATCCGGTTTGGCTGCCAGGTCCAGGTTCCCACGAGCGCAGCGTCGCACTCGACCGCACGAACGACCGGGCGTGACGGAGCCGCGCCGGTTACCAGCGGCAGCGCGGCCGAGCGCGCGTCGCCGGCGACGCCCAGCATTGCCCTGTCCTCCTCCGCAAGCGTGAATACGTACCGGGCGCGCTCGCAAAGCCGCGCCTCGAGCGCCTTAAGCAGGCGTGCCTCGCGGCGGTAGAGCATGCGCTGCAGCGGGCTGCGCGCGGCGGCGGCGTTTTCCTGCGCGGAGCGGTATTCGACATTGTGCGCCACGAAGATAAAAGGCTTGTCGGTGAACATCTCCTCGAAGGCGCCCGCGAACTGGACCGCGTTGAGCACGTAGCCGTCGACCGGTCCGATATCGGCCAGTGCCTGCGCGACCTGCGCCGCAGGCACGCCTTTGAGCTTGACGGAGGAGAAGGTCGAGCCCGAGGCGGTCGCCCTGGCCAGCCACTGCACCTTCTGCAGCGCGGATGCGTTGTCGGTGCTGACGTCGACCTCGCCCAGCACCACCGTGTTGTCCGGATCCGAGGGGGCCTTGCCCGGCCATATGAAGCCGAGGACGGTAACCTTCGCGCCGGCACGCCGCAGCGCCCCGATGATCGCGTCGTTGGCGATCTCGTAGCCGGTGGCCGGAGAGCCGTCCGGCACGATCGAGGTTGCGAAAATCAGGTGCATGCATCTTCCCCGTGTACGCGAAGCATTAGCGACTGGCGGTGAAATGTTGATTAAGCGCGGCCTCTCCCGGAGGTTGTCGCCCCGAAAGAGCGGCCTTGCATGGCGGTTTTCGACATCGGCGTTAACCGAACCTTGCCGAGATGCGCTGCATTCGATTGATGCGCCATCGTGCTTCCCGCCAGTGCTTAAGGAAACCTTAATCGGCTGCGGGACATAAGCGGATGAAGGCAAGACCAAAGGTGCTTCGCGCATGAACACGCATCCGGCCGTCGCCGCGGTCTCCATCGTCGCCCGCTCGCCCGGCCTCGACATCGAAGCGATAGAATGCGTGGTCACTCTGCCGACCTTCCGCAGGCCCGAATTGCTGATGGAAACGCTGCGCTCGCTGATCGGCCAGCAGACGTCACGGCGCTTCGCGGTCATCGTCATGGACAATGATGCGGAAGGCCGCGCCGGCGCGGATGCCGCGCGCGCCATATTCGAAGGTGGCGAGCTTGCCGGCCTGGTCATCCTGGCGCACGAGCGGGGCAATTGCAGCGCCTACAATGCCGGCTGGCAGACGGCGCTGGTCAGCTTCCCGAACTTCCGCCACCTGCTGGTGATCGACGACGACGAGGCGGCCGAGCCGCAATGGCTGGAGACCATGTGCGCGACTGCCGAGCGGCTGGGCGCCGACATCGTCGGCGGGCCGCAGGTTCCACATTTTCCTACGGCCGAGGACGCCGGCTGGGCGCGTCATCCGGTGTTCGCGCCGCCCTATGACCGAACGGCGCGGGTCGGCGCACTCTACTCCTCCGGCAATCTGCTGATCGGGCGTCGGGTGCTGGCGCGCATGGGCCCGCCCTTCCTCGACACCCGCTTCAACTTCATGGGCGGCGGCGATTCCGATTTTCTCAGCCGCTCCTCTGCCAGGGGCTTCAAGCTTGCCTGGTGCACCGAGGCGAAGGTCCACGAGGCCATTCCCGCGCGTCGTCTCGAGGCCGACTGGATCCGCAAGCGCAGCCTGCGCAACGGCGTAATCTCGACGCTGGTGGAAAAGAAAAAGCGCGAGGACGAGCCGCTTGGCCGGCTGACCGTCCTGGCGCGCAGCTTCGCCCTGTTGGCGGCGTCGCTGCCGCGCGGCCTGATGACTGCCTGGCGCCTGCGGCTGCCGTCGGCCTTTGCCTACCCGCTCTACGTTGCTTTGGGCCGCCTCCTGGCGGAAACCGGATACACCAATGAACAATATCGCGAGCCAGAGAAGAACTGAGCTCGACGCCATCCAGGCGGCCTTCCCGCTCGCGCGTGTTGCTCTGCTTCTCGCGACCGCTATCCTGACGGTCGTTATTCTGTCCTTCAGGCCCTTCCAGCCCGCGCCGCCGCCCGGCGCCGCCGCCAGCGGCGACATCGTCAACCAGCTCGGTTTCAGCACGCTCGGCGTATTGTCCGTGTTCTGCCTTGCCACGATGGTGACGCATCGCAGGCTGGTGGCGCTTGCGAGCCCGTGGTGGCTGGCGATGCTCGGCTTCCTGGCTTTCTCGGTCCTCAACGCGCTCGATCCGAACGCGGCTATGCGCGCCGCGCTGTTCACCCTGTTCGGCATGGTGTCGATGGCGGCCGCCGTGTCGCTGCCGCGCGACGGCGACGGTTATGCTTGGATGTTCCTGACGGCCGGGCTGGTCGTCGTCGGCCTTGGCTATTTCGGTGTTGTCGCGATGCCCTCGGTCGCGATCCACAGCGCGGATTCGATCGAGGCGCAGCATGCCGGGTTCTGGCGCGGCTCCTTCGCACACAAGAACATCGCCGGACCGGTCATGGCGTGCATGGCCTTCGCCGGCCTCTATGTCTGGCGCCACGGCTGGCGCTGGCGGGGCGGCGCCCTGTTCCTGCTGGCGATGTTTTTCGTGTCCAACACGGGGTCGAAGACCACCGCAGGCCTGGTGCCGCTGGTCATGCTGCTCGTCATGGCGCCGCGCGCCATCGGCTTCGGTTTCATCACCCCGCTTCTGGTCTGGGTGACGGTCCTCGGAACGGCGCTCGGCACGATCGGCATCGTGTTCATCGCGCCGATCAAGGACCTGGCGGCGACATTCTTTCCCGACCTGACCTATACGGGACGGACCACGCTGTGGGAATTCCTGGGCCAGATGATCGCCACGCGGCCATGGACCGGCTGGGGCTTCGAGAGCATATGGGGAACCGTACGGATGCTGATGGCCGAGACGACGTTCGACCAGAACTGGGACGTCACAGGCAGCGTCCACGGCCACAATGGCTGGCTCGACCTCGCCGCCATGATGGGCCTTCCCGCGCTGGCGGTCGCCATCGTGACCTTCGTGGCGGTGCCGGTCAGGGATTTCGCGCGAATCCCGATGATCAAGGAGAACGTCCTGCTCGCCGATCTCTTCCTGATGATCCTGGTCTTCGCCGCGTTGAACGCGTTTCTCGAAAGCTTCTTCTTCCGGCGGGCCGATCCGGTCTGGCTTCTGTTCGTCATGGCCGCGCTTGGCCTGCGCCTCGTGGCACGGTTCCGCATTCCATCGACAATCCGGTCCTGATCCGGTTCACATTCGGTACTCTTCGGCGGCGCCTTGCCAATACCCGGCAGGCTGCCAACCGGAACCGCGGCCACGATGCCGGCATGCGCACGTTGCGTCGTCCATCCGGATTGTGCATTGCTGCGCTCGATTTTCTGGGAGTGTGCTATGGCAAAGACAGTCATTCTCGTGGGTTGCGGCAATATGGGCTACGCCATGCTTTCGGGCTGGCTGTCTGCCGGCAGGCTGAAGCCGTCGGATGCGCATGTGGTGGAGCCCAATGCCGAGCTTCGCGGCCGCGCCGAGGCGCTTGGCGTCGCCGCATCGCAGAGTGCTGCGGAGATCGCTCAGGGCGAAGCGCCGAAGCTGGTGGTATTCGCGGTCAAGCCGCAGGTCATGCGCGACGTCGTGCCCCCATACCGGCCGTTCGCCGAAAAGGGCACTGCCTTCGTTTCCATCGCTGCGGGAACGCCGATCGCCACGTTCGAGGACCTGCTCGGCAGTAGGGCTGCCATCATCCGCTGCATGCCGAACACGCCCGCCGCCATCGGTCGCGGCATGATGGTGACGGTTTCAAACGCCCGTGTGGCGCAGGATGTCGGCGATTTCGTCAACGGGCTGCTTTCGGCCTCAGGTGCCGTGACGTCCGTCGACGACGAGGCGCTGATGGATGCCGTTACCGCGGTGTCCGGATCTGGACCCGCGTATGTGTTCCACTTCATCGAATGCCTGACCGCGGCCGGGGCGAAAGCCGGTCTGCCCCGCGACACGGCAGCACTTCTCGCCATGCAGACGGTCTACGGCGCGGCAAGCCTCGCGGCCGACAGCACCGATACACCCGAGACCTTGCGCCGGCAGGTGACAAGTCCCAATGGCACCACTGCCGCCGCGCTTCACGTGCTGATGGACGACGACCGGCTGAAGCTTCTCGTCGCGGAAGCCGTCGAGGCCGCACGCAAGCGCAGCGTCGAACTGGGAACATAGTATCCAAGCTCGGCGATGGGCGCCGAAGCGGCCTGCGGCTCAGACGCCGACCATCTCGTCCTGCCTCTTACGCAGGGCGACGAGCCGTGAGCCGGCGTCGGGCGCGGCATTGCCGTAGGTCAGCAATTCGCCCTTCCTGATCTTCGCGGTGACCGTGCCGCCTTCGAGCAGGCCGCACGGAATGGCCCGCGCATCTCGCGCTTCCCCCGCAGTCATGATCCACGAGCGATAGGTGTATTCGCCGATGGCATCGAGCGTGTCGCCGGGCTCGAGCTCGCGCTTGGCGACGGCGCAGACCTCGGCCACCGGCGTGTCGAGCGGCACCATGTCAGCCTTGCCGTGGAGCACGGCGCGCGCGCAGGTCAGCGGAACTTCGAGGCTGGTCAGGTGATAAGGCCGGAAGAAGGTGTAATAGGGCCCTTCGCCGAGCTTGAGGTCGTTCATGCGTTCGCGCAGCCGTGGATGCGCCATCTCGGCGATCACGAACACGCCCGGGGCGACGCCCTTGCCGACGGTGAAATCGACGACGCCCTTTCTGGACAGGACGCCGCCATCCGAAGTCGGACACAGCACTTTCGAAAGCTCTTCGCGGGTCGCGGCCGGACCGTGCATGCCCGGCCGGTCCGGCACGAGACCGGTGGCGTTTGCGATGGCTGCCATCTCGACCATGGTCTTCGACCCGTCGACGAACTCGACCAGCATGCGCGGGTTCATGTTGCGGCGCTCGGCTTCGGCCCGATACTCGTCCGGCGTGGCGTCGTGGTTGAGGGGATTGTTCTTGCCCTTGCCCGCGGCGACGATTGTGTGCCCCATCGCCGAAACGAACTCGATCAGTTCCATGCAGGAAGACGGCTCGTCGCCCGCGCCGAGCGAATAGAC
>JAMLJD010000102.1 GCA_023953775.1 Rhizobiaceae bacterium
AGCGTCCGTTTCATGACGGCCTCTGCGACAGACGGATGCGCGGATTGATGAAGGCGATCAGGAGATCGACGATGATGTTCACGATCAGGAAAGTCGCCGAAATGATCAGCACGGTTCCCACGATCGCGTTCAGATCCTTGCGCAGGATCACCGCGACGCCGTAGCGCGATAGGCCGGGCCAGGCGAAGATCGCCTCGACCAGGAAGGCGTTGCCGAGCATCGCCGCGAAATCGAGGCCGATGATGGTCAGCGACGGGATGAGCGACGGCTTGAACGCGTAGCGGTTGGCGATACGCCGTTCCGGGAAGCCGTAGGATCGCGCCATCTCGATGAACGGTCGGTCGTAGGTCTCGACCATGTTGGCGCGCGTCAGCCGTGCTGCCTGGCCGATGCCCGACAGGGCGAGCGCGAATGCCGGCAGGATGATGTGCCAGGCGGCGTCGAAGAAGGCGCCGAGATTGCCGGCAAGCAGGGTGTCGAGCAAAAGGAAGCCGGTCACCGGCTCGATCGTATAGGCCGTCGAGATGCGGCCGGCGATCGGAAACAGCGGCAGGAAGAACGCGAACAGAAGCATCAGGATGACGGCCCACACGAAGCTGGGGGCCGAGACGCCGAGCAGCGACACGATGCGCACCGCGTTGTCGGCGAGCCTGCCGCGATAGCGGGCCGACAGGATGCCGAGCGGCAGGCCGATCGCCACCATCATCACGCCGGCGACCAGAACCAGCTCCAGCGTCGCCGGCAGGAACTGCGCGATGTCTGTGGTCACCGGACGGTTGGTGTAGAGCGACACGCCGAGATCGCCGCGCAGGAGATCGCCGAGGAAGTAGCCGTACTGAACCCACACGGGGTCATCGAGGTGAAGGGCGGCCCGCAGCGCGGCCACCTGCTCCGCAGTGGCGTTCGGCCCCAGCGCGATACGCGCGGGATCTCCCGGTATGATCCGGGCAATGGCGAAGATCAGGATGGAAACCCCGAACAGAACGAGCAACGAGGTTCCCAGCCGCTTCGCGAGGAGGCGGGCAATCGGCGTCATCGTGATGGTCCCTGGCGATGCTGCCGGGCGAATCGTGTCCGCCCGGCACTCGGTTGGCGCCTAGTCGGCGACTTCCATCAGGCGGAAGGTGAAACCCATTCCGTCGAGCCCGAAGGCCATGGCCGGATCACTGAGAGCCGGGACCTTGACCCGCGTGCTCGCCGCGAACACCGACTGCCGGTCATAGCCGTAGATGGTCGGGGCGATTTCCATCAGCCGCTTGTTGAGCGCCGAATAGGCGGCCTCGCGCGCGGCATCGTCGGCACCGGTCCGGCCGTCGTCGAGCAGTTTGTCCACCATCTCGTCCTTGAGATATTCCGGCGACTGCCAGGTTCCCGCGGCGGACGAATGGTACATGCCGTAGAGCAGCGTGTCGGGGTCGCCGGTCACGGCATTGACGAAGAGCTGCGAGATATTCGGCGTGTTCTCCGGCTTGGACACCTGGTCGGCGAACAACGCCCAGGGCAGCTTCTTGATCTCGGACTTGATGCCCAGTTCGGCGAAGTTCGCCTGCATCAGCAATGCGAACCGTTCCTCGACCGGCACTTCGGCGATCCACGACAGCTCGAGATTGATGTCCTCGGGCTTGTACTGGCACTTCGCGAGATGCGCCTTGGCCGCGTCCATGTCGCGCTTGAGGACCTGGTCGGCCGGATTGGCACCGAACATGCCGACCGGGATGGCGCCGGTCGGCGCCGAACCCTGGGAGACCTCGTCGGTGATCGCGATCATCTTGACGGCGGCGCCGTAGTCGAACGCGTTGGCGAGCGCCAGGCGGCATTCCACGTCGTCGAGCGGCGCCTTGGTGGTGTTCATCTTGACGTAGAAACCGGCGCTGCCGCCCTCGGTCAGAAGCTGGGCG
Source organism: Rhizobiaceae bacterium (assembly GCA_023953775.1). GTDB lineage: Bacteria > Pseudomonadota > Alphaproteobacteria > Rhizobiales > Rhizobiaceae > JAMLJD01. The sequence continues at coordinate 1,899 of JAMLJD010000102.1, forward strand.
CCTTCCGAGGCCAGCGCCTTGATCACCTCCGGCGGCAGCCACTGCGATGCGATGTCGTGCTCGCCCTGAGAGATCAGAGTGCGCACGGTCGCGGCCTCGAGGCCGTAGCGCAGGCGCGCCTGGTCCGGTGCGGCCTCCGGAACGTCGAGGAAGTAGTCGGCGTTCTTTTCCATCACCGTCTCTTCCTGCGGATTGTGCGAGACCAGCTTGTAGGCGCCGGTCCCGGCCGTGTGGCTGGCGAGATAGGCCTCGCCCCAATCCTTCATCTCGCCGTCGCCTTCGCCGAGACTGGCCATGATCGTCTTCTTGTCGACGATCGGCAGCCTGACGAGCGACGCGATGAACGGCGCGTAAGGCGTCTTCAGCGTGAAAGTGACGGTCGTGTCGTCAACCGCCTCGGCCTTCTCGACATTCGCGAAGAGGTAGGACAGGCCCTTGCCCATCGCCTTCATGCGGTCGAGCGAGAACACGACGTCTTCGGCCGTCATCGGGTTGCCGGAGATGAACTTCACGTCACCGCGCAGCTTGAACGTGTAGCTGGTTCCCGATCCCTCCCAGCTTTCCGCCAGATGCGGGACGCTGCCCGGCCCGCCCTGCTTGGGCAGAACCAGCGTGTCGTAGAGGTTGAACATCAGGATCGAGTCGGCATAGTCCGACGCCTTGCCCGGATCGATCTCGCCGACCGCGACTTCGTCGAGCCGTAGGACACCGCCGGCATTGGCGGACAGAGGTGCGCCGAGGACACTGGTGGCCAGAGCCGCGGCCGCTAGAGGCTTGAGGATTGAGGATTGATTTCATGTCAGTTGCTCCCATTACTGCCCTGTTTTCAAGCAGTTAAGTTGTCGGTTCCGCTGTCGTTCCCGGGTTCTTGTCGGACTTTGTGCCGCGCCCGGTTGCCTGGACGATTGTCGTCGGCCAGGTCGTCTCCGAAGACGTCCATCGTGCACACGTGCAAAATGGTCACCGTTTCGGTGGTGTGGTTCCACGACGAATGGCATCGCGTGGATTCGAAATGAATGCTGTCGCCGGCCGACAGAACGGTCGCCTCGTCATCGACCTCGACGGTGATCTCGCCCTTCAGAACGAAGAACATCTCCTCGCCCTCGTGACGGATCGGCTCGCTGCGCATGCCCGGCGGTTCGTGGACGATGACGCTGTTCAGGACATTGCCTGGAAACCGCGCGGAGAGCCGCTCGTACTGCAGCCCGTTGGCCTGCACCGCGTAGACCGGCCGCTGGTCGTGCCTGGTATGCGGCTGACCGCCGTCGGGTTGCGACAGGAAGCTGGTGATCGGCGTACGCAGGACACGCGAGATCGATGCGAGCGACGACAATGACGGCACGGTGAGGTCTCTTTCGACCTGCGAGATGAAGCCGACCGAAAGTCCGGCCCCGTCAGCGACATCCTTGAGGGTGAGACCGAGTTCCTTGCGCCGGTCACGGAGCCTTTCGCCGATCGATGCCGTCTCCTCGACTGCCGCTCGCTCCGCCAAAGCCCCACTCCCCTTTTTTAGTATCGGTAAAATTTGTACCCATACTAAAATTTTGAGTCAAGCCGATTTTACCTCTGCTAAAATTTTGACGGTTTCCGACCTCGTGACCTGTTACGTGACCTGCTGCCCGCGTCGTTCAGCAAACCGTTGCGCCGGAGCAGAAGGGGATGAACTGCACCAGATCGCCAGTCGAGATCCTGTCTTGGTCCGCAGCAATGACGGCGAGCCCGTCGGCCTGGCAGAGGAACTGCAGCGTCCCGGAACTCCCATTTCCGATCAGTTCGACCAGCGGGACACCATCGCCGGATCGCGAGACGACACGTGCCGGAACAAGTTCCGTGCGTCCTGTCTTCCGGCTCAGTGAAAAGCGTGCAATCGCGGCATGCGCCTCTCCCCCCTCAAGGTGCCTGCCGCCAAGCCTGCATATCTGCCGGCGGCCGAAAAGCTGGAATCCGACAAGGGCGGAGAGGGGATTGCCGGGCAGTCCGAGATAGGCCGTGTCCTCATGCGTGCCGAACAGGACCGGCTTGCCCGGCTTGAGGGCAACTTTCCAGGCTCGTACCGTGCCTCCGGCTTCGACGAAAGCCGGGCGGATGAAGTCGCGCGCGCCGACGGAGACGGCGCCGGACGAGATCAAAAGATCGACCGTTCCCGCGACGTCCCTGAAGAACCGGACCGTTCCGCGAAGATCGTCATCAACGATGCCGAGATCGACGACATCGGCGCCAGCCTGCCTGGCCAATGCGATCAGCATCGGCCGGTTGGCGTCATGGACGCGTCCCTCCTCCGGCGCGCGCTTCGCGAGCAGCTCGCTCCCCGTCGAGAACACGCCGACACGCGGACGCCGCACGACCTCCACGTCGACGAAGCCGTTGGCCGCGAGAAGACCGACATGACGCGCCCCGAGTACGGTCCCGGCGGCGACGAGTTCAGCTCCCCGCTCGATATCAGACCCCCTGTCCCGGACGTTGTCGCCCATGGTCGGGCGATACCGGACGACGACGGCATTCCCGTCATCCTCGCAATGCTCGACCATCACCACCGCATCCGCGGCGTCAGGCACCGGAGCGCCGGCATAGATGCGGGTCGCTTCTCCTCTTGCCAGCGATCGCGTGCCGGGGCGATCACCGGCAGCGACAGTATCTGTGACGGCGAGATGCCAGGGACCGTCGCCGGCAAAGTCGGCGCTTTGAACCGCAAATCCGTCCATCGCGGATTGCCTGAAGGCAGGCATCGGCAGGGGCGCCTTGATCGACCGGGCGGATACACGACCGACGGCGTCCAGAAGGTCGATCCATTCGGCGGCAGCCAGCGGCACGACTGTCGCATCCGCGACCAGAAGCGCATCCTCGAGCGAAACGAGCCGGTCCATTTCCAGATTTCCGCATGTCGAAAGCCGGCTGCACGCTATCGTCATGTCGGACCTCCGGACAAGAACTGCGGCTCCAGCCCGCGACGCCGGGCCATGCGCCGGCCGAGTTCGACGAGATCATCGGCCGTCAGCCTGGCGCGAGCGAGAGGCAGAACGATCGCGTTTTCGACGAGAAAGTGCCGGCGCTCGTTCGCCGCGAAACGACGAAGCAGTTTCCGCAATGCGGTCGAATAGCCCGACCGGTCAAGCAGCGCATTGAGGCCGGCCGCGACGGCATCCGCGTCCTTCCTGTCGGCGGCATGTTCCTCGCAAAGCTGGCTGACGATATCGCCGATGCGATCGTCCGGCTCGCCGCGAAGCTGCAACAGGGGAAACAGGTCCTCCTCCTCGTCCGCGATGTGCTTCCCGAAATCGTCGCCGAGGAACCGCACCACGGCACGGACGCATTCGTCGTCGCATTCGCGGGCATTCGATATCTCGTCGATCAGCCGGCACAGCGTCCTCTGCCGGAAATGGTCCGCGAAGAAATAGTCTATCGGTGCGCCGAGAAGTTCCGCGGGCGGCGGTACAGCCAACACCGAAAGGGCCAATGCACGCTGATCCTCCAACGCGCCCATCTTCTCCTCCTACTGGACGAGTGGACCGTCCGCTCCGCTCAACGAAATCCCGCGAATCTCGGCCCGCCCCGCCAGGATCGCGACATATTGCGATACCGCGCGCGACCAGGCGGATGCCTCGAGCCACGCCGCGATCCGCGCGCCGACGGCCTCGAACGGCAGGTCGCGTCCGTCAATCCTGCGATCGAGCGCGATGACGTGAAATCCGAACCGGCTCTCGACCGGGGCGGACGAAATCTCCCCCTCCGTCATCCGCGCCAGCGCCGCCTCGAACTCCGCCACCGTGCTTCCGCGGCTCAACTGCCCGAGACTGCCGCCCTGCTCCCGCGACGGGCATTGCGACTGCTCCCGCGCCAGTGCCGCGAAGCGGTCGGGCCGTACCGCCAAGGCCGCACATATGGACTCGGCATGCGCACGCGCCGCGGAGCGGAGCCCGTCGTCATGTTCGGGCGCCGCGATCAGAATATGGCGGGCTTCGAAGAGGGGCTCGGTCCGGAATTTTTCGGGATGGCGCTCATAGTAGCGCCGGCTTTCCTCCTCCTTCGCGACAGGAGCCCGCACCTCGCGATCGATCAGATGCCGGATCGCCGCGTCACGATCGGTTTCGAGCCTGCCCTGCTCGTCCCGCTCGCGCGCCGGCGCGAGGTTCAGGCGCCGCGCCTCCTGCCAAAGGAGTTCCCGCACCACCAAAGCCTGGGCGGCCGCCCTCAGCGCTCCGCCAGGATTCTCAGCCGGGTGGTGCTGCGCTTCGGACAGGATCTCCGCTTCCGCGATCACCACGCCGTTGACAGTGATTTCGCGCAGGACCGGAGCGGCCTTGGGAGGAACCCGCGTATCGGGCTCCTGATATGTCGTGTAGCCGTCGTGGACGTGACCGGAGCCGGCGCTTCCCAGGGACGGATTGCGATAGACGGTGGCCATCGGTTCACTCCGCCGGTGTACGCGTCGCGGCATGGCCGCGATTGCGCTCGCGGACCACCTGGAAGCCCGGCCGCCACAGATAGCGCACCGGAACGCTGAGCATGTGGACCAGGCGGGTGAACGGGAACAGGAGCAGGATGGTGAGGCCCAGCGTCAGGTGGAGCTTGAAGACGATCGCGGCATCGGCCACGTAGTCCGAGGCATCGGGATTGAACGTGAAGATGCCCTGCGCCCAGCTCATGAACTTGACCATCTCGTGCCCGTCGAGATGCTGAAGCGAGACCGGGATCGTCGCGAGGCCGAGAAGAAGCTGCAGCCACAGCAGGATGATGATCAGCGTATCCGTGGTGCTGGAGGATGCCCTGACGCGCGCATCGAACAGCCGGCGATGGACCAGCAGCGTCGCGCCGACGATCGCCATGATCCCGGCAACGCCGCCGGCCACGATCGCCAGCAGCTGCTTCGCACCATGGCTGATGCCGAGCATGTCGAAGATGGCGATCGGCGTCAGGAGCCCGATCAGGTGGCCGAAGAAGATGACCAGCACACCGACATGAAACAGCACCGACCCCCAGACAAGCTGCTTGCGGCGCAGCAATTGCGAGGATCCGGACCGCCAGCTGTAGGGTTCGCGATCGTAGCGCACGATGGTGCCGACGATCAGCACCACGAGCGCGATGTACGGATAGATCCCGAAAAGCGTGGTGTTCACAAAATCCGACATGATCGTGTCCCTCAGGCAGTGGGTCGTTGCGTCGCGTCGACCGGCTTGCGGCTCGACGCCCGGATCTGGCGTTGCAGCCTATCCGGCCCGCAACCATTCTCGCCGGCATTGCCGCCGAAGGTGACCGCCTCCTCCTCCCAGATGCGGTCGAGCGCATCGAGATCGTCGGGATCGTCGTCCTCGGCATCAAGAAGCTGCGCCAGGAGGGCGGTGTCCGGCTTTCCCGACGCCAGCGCCTCGAGCACC
>JAMLJD010000103.1 GCA_023953775.1 Rhizobiaceae bacterium
ACCCTTGTCGCGCACCGCCTTGGCCAGCGTCGTCGCGCGCTCCTCGTACTGCTTGTTCCACGCATCAGTGCGCGGGCGTTCGCGGCTTCCATCGACAATCATCTGCTGGCGATCATTGGAGCCGAGCATGACGACGACGATCTGCGGCTTCTCCTCCTCGAGGATGGCGTCGATATTGCCGGGCCAGTCGTAATAGTCGTCACGGACGAGACCGGACGAGCCATTCGAGCGGTCGACGACCCTGACGCCCGGAGACTCCGTATATGCAGCCTCGAGGCCCTGCGCGAGGCCGCCGCCGATGAAGTCGCCGACAACCAGTACGATGCGGGCGTTTTCGAGCTTGTCCTTCGCGGGTGCCGTCGGCTGCACGGCTTGCGGCGCCGAACGGCGGACGGTCCGTGCCCGTGGCCGCGATTTCTGCCGTGGCTCGGCACGCTCCGGCTTCGCCTTGCGCTTGGCGCCGAAAAGAAGATCGAACAGCGTGCGTCGTTCCTGCGCGACGGCTTGCGCGGTGCCGGTCAGCACGACCGGCGGCACGGCGATCGCGGCGACAGCCAGGAGCAGCAGGAGACGAACTGCGATCATGCGAAGGTTCAGTCGCGACGGCACGTCGAGCTACTCCCGTTTCCTCACGCTACTGACGCCTGAGATTGGACAGGACTTCCTTGCTCGGATGCCCGTCCGGCGTCAATCCCATCCGTGACTGGAACGCCTTGATCGCGCCGCGCGAGCCTTCGCCTATCTTGCCGTCGATCTTGCCGTCATAGTAGCCCATGACGGAAAGCCGCTTCTGCAGTTCCTGCGTCTCGTCGAAGGTCAACCGCGTGAACGGTCTGTTCCAGTCGCGCACGAGACCGCCGTATCCGGCAATCTGGTCGGCAAGAAGGCCGACCGCCATCGCGTATTTGTCGGCATTGTTGTAGCGCTTGATGACGAAGAAGTTCTTGGTCATCAGGAAGGCCGGTCCCTCGCGCCCGTCCGGCACCTTGAGCTCGGCCTTGTCCGAAGGCCTGGGGAACGGCTTGCCGTTGGCGCGAAACACCCCGATCGAAGCCCATTTGGCAAGCGACATCGAGCCGCCCGGGAACTTGCGCCCGCCGGGAAGCACCACCTCGTAGCCCCAGGTCTCGCCGCTCTGCCAGCCGTTGCGGGCCAAGAGGTTCGCCGCCGTTGCAAGGGCGTCGGGTATCGAGCCCCAGATGTCGCGGCGGCCGTTTCGGTCGAAGTCGACGGCGTAGGCCTGATAGCTGGTCGGGATGAACTGCGTGTGTCCCATCGCGCCGGCCCATGAGCCGGTGAGATGGCCGACGTCGATATCGCCGGACTGCAGGATTTTGAGGGCAGCGATCAACTGGGTGCGCGCGAACTTCGCACGCCGCTTGTCCGCATAGGCGAGCGTCGAGAGCGAGCGCACAACGTTGCGCATGACGTTGTCGTTTTTCAGCGCCTCGCCATAATTCGATTCCATCGACCAGATCGCCAGCAGGATGTGGCGGTCGACGCCGAAGCGGCGCTCGATCGACGACAGGACCGAGCTGTATTTGCGCGCCATGGCGCGGCCAACCTCGACGGAATTCTCGTTGACCCGATTGTCGAAATAATCCCAAACCGGGGCGGTGAATTCCGGCTGATAGCGTGCCTTTTCGAGGACCTCAGGGTCGGGCGCGTCGACGCCGCGGAACGCCCGGTCGAACGTCGTGCCGGATATCCCGTTCTTTGCCGCGACGCCGCGGAAATCGCGGACCCAGCGCTGGAAGCCAGCGTCGGCAAGCGCCTGTGTTGCGCCGAGAGCCACAGCGAAGGACAGAGAGATGGCTGCGACAGCCCGACGCAGGGATTTAGAATGGCTCACATGCATTTCTACCTCCTGCGGAAACTGCGAAACACCATTCATCGCGCAACCCGGTTATGGAAAAGTTTACCATAGTGTCCGATGCGTTGCGAAAAGCCGGAAATCGGGGAAAATCCTGTCAGGTTGCCGAGAATCACCCCCGCTCTTGAAGGCTGCCGCGAAATTGTGACGAAACTAGTGGAACGAATTTGACATTTGACTCCCGCTTCCGTCATCCGCCCACTCACATGGGATTCAACTCTCGGAACCGGACACAAGTGACATCGCCGAACCACCAAACCAGCCGGAGAAAGCATGAGAAAAGTTCGCAAGGCCGTCTTCCCGGTAGCGGGACTGGGAACCCGCTTCCTGCCGGCGACCAAGGCAATCCCGAAGGAGATGATCACCGTGGTCGACAAGCCGGTGATCCAGTATGTGGTCGATGAGGCGCGTGAGGCGGGCATAGAGCACTTCATCTTCGTGACCGGACGCAACAAGACGGTCATCGAGGATCATTTCGACGTCCAGTTCGAACTCTACGATACGCTGGAGCAGCGCGGAAAATCCGAGCAGCTCGATCGCCTCAAGCGGCTGCAGCCGTCTCCCGGCCAGACCGCCTACACACGCCAGCAGGTGCCGCTCGGCCTCGGCCACGCGGTGTGGTGCGCGCGCGACCTGGTCGGCGACGAGCCCTTCGCGCTGCTGCTCCCCGACATGATCATGCAGGCCGACATGAGCTGCATGAAGGAGATGGTCGAACTCTACGCCGAGACCGGCAACAATGTCGTCGCGGTGCAGGAATGCGACCCCGCCGAAGCGCACAAATACGGCATCGTGGGCAAGGGGAAGGACAAGGGGACCGGTTTCGAGATCACCGAGATGGTCGAGAAGCCCGCCAAGGGGACCGCGCCGTCGAACCTCTATCTCAACGGGCGCTACATCCTCCAGCCTGAGATCTTCCGCATCCTCGAAACCCAGGAACGCGGCGCCGGCGGCGAGATCCAGCTTACCGACGGCATGCTGGCGCTTGCCAAGTCGCAGCCGTTTTACGGCTACCACTATCGCGGCCGTACCTTCGACTGCGGCACGCCGAGCGGGTTCGTCGAGGCCAACGTCGCCTTCGCGCTGTGGCGCAAGGACATGCACGATGACGCGGCCGAGATGATCGCCGGCCTTCTGCGCGACATCAAGCCGGAAGGCTGAGAACGCCGGCGGCTATCGCCTGAGCGTCACGCCGGCGTAGACGCTGGTGGTGTTGGTGGTGCGGCCGGGCAGATTGCTGGTGACGCGCTCGTAGCGGGCGCGGCCGGTAAAGCCGACATTGCGGTTGAGCCACCATGTCAGGCCGACCTGGCCGCTCAGCGTCAGGTCGTGCCCGCCGGTTCCGACATAGTCGCGATACGAGGCCCCGAGCGTGGCGGTCGCGGTCAGGTTCTGGCGGATGTCGCGCGCCAGCGCGATCGAGCCGGCATAAAGCAGCGACCCGCTTTCGCCCGCCGTCGTGGTGCCTTCGACGGTGGTCGAGCCGTCGAGCGTCACCGTCGTGCCGCGCACCGGTGACCAGTCGAGGTTTCCGCGCAGGAGAAGCCCGGAGATCGACGCCAGGCGCGGGTCGTCAATGTCCTCGCGGAACCATCCCGCCGCGATCTCGCCGGTCAGCTTGTCGCGCAGGTCGAATTCCACGCCGGCGCTGGCGCCAAGCCGGTTGGCCGAGCGCTCGTAGCCGGCGGCGTCCATCTCGACGTCGTAGAAGCGGCGACCGATCTCGAGTTCGGCGAACGGCGTGACCGCCGGCGAGACCTCGTAGCCCGCGCGCAGCGCGACGGTGGCAAGCGTCGTGTTGCGGTCCTTCTGGGAGAGCGTGCCGCCGGTGCCGAGATCGGCGTCTCCGTAGATGTCGCGCTCGACCCGGCCCGTCACGGCGAAGCGGAGCTTGCCGAGGTTCTTGGCGAGGCCGAGGCTCCCGCTGAGGGTCTGGCGGATCGGCTCGCCGGTCACACCGACGATCTCGACCGGCGACGAGGCGTCTTCGGGGCGGCGCTGGTAGCCCGCCGTCGCGGTCGCCTGGAACTCGTTGCCGAGGTCGAGCCGCAATTCACCGTCGATGCCCGCCTCGAAGTTGGAATAGGGCGCGCCGGCGATGGACTTCCTGAAGGTGCCGTAGCCGTTCAGCGCGGCGTAGTGGCGGGCCCAGTCCGAGGTGGCGTTGAGGCGCAGCGTCGTTTCCGACAGCGTCGAGGATTCCGGGTTGGCCGAGGAGTAGGTGTTGGACGTCCAGGTTACGCCCTGTTCGAGGGTCGGGCGCACGGTGAACGTTCCGACACGCAGGCCGAGCGGGGCGTAGGGGTCGTCGTCGGACGTATCCGCCAGACCCTCGATGGGCTCGGCACGTTCGCTGGACGGATCGGCGGCGCGGTTGCGCTCCTCGTCCTCGCTGTCGATCGTGCCGACCCTGACGGTGCCCGTGGTCTCGTCGTCGAGCGTGTCCTCACTCGGACCGCGAAGCGCGCGGGCGGTCCTTGCGGTGCGCTCCTCGGCCGATTCCGGGCCGTCAGTCAGGGCATCGCGCTCGGCTTCGAGGCGGGTCTGCGCGGAACGCGGCCTTGCCGCCGGGCGCGGCGGCGGGGCCAGGAAATCGGCATCGTCCTGATCGTCGGCTGACGGAAACAGCGTCTCGTCCTCAGGGCGGGCATCGGCGTCCGGCTCATCCGGAAGGGCACCGGCGCTGACCGGCTGGTAGCGCGTCGGCTGCAGTCCGCGATCCCCGGAGGGGTCTGCGCGCGTTGCGAACCGGTCCGTTTCCGCCTGATCCACGCGATTGGCATCGTCCTGCGGCAGGATCTCCTCGGCGACCAGTGTTTCGGAGACCGAGCCGCGCAGCGGCGGCAATTCCTGGGCGAGCAGCGGGATGCAGGCAAACGACCCCGCCGCGACGATGGCGTATCGCAGGGCTTTGTAGGGCGGACGCGCTGCGCCGCCTCGGGGAATCGGCCTTGGGCCTGACATCGTCACCTGACTGTGAATGCGGTTGGCGCCGAACTTACCGAACCGTAAACGGCGATGGTTAACGCTTGGTTTAGCCGTCGGCGCGCGGCAAGGCCGGGGTGAGGCCAAACAACATTGGACAGGCCGGTGCGAACGCGGTAATCGCAACATCCATGCTGGTCAGAGTGATGACGAATCCGCCCGAAAAACAGGCCGCGATCGAGTCGGCCCTGCGAACGGTCAGGACCGAGCACGCGGGGATCGCGGCGCTCGGCGACGCGCTCCAGAACGGCCTGTCCGAGCCGTTCTTCCGCTGTGTGGAAATCCTGTCGCAAATCAGCGGCCGGATCATCGTCACCGGCATGGGCAAGAGCGGCCATATCGGCTCGAAGATCGCGGCGACGCTGGCCTCGACCGGCTCGCCCGCCTTCTTCGTGCATCCGGCCGAGGCCAATCACGGCGACCTGGGCATGATCGCGCGCGACGATGCCATCATCGCGATCTCCTGGTCGGGCGAGAGCGCGGAGCTCAAGGGGATCGTCGCCTATTCCCGCCGCTACGAGATCCCGCTGATCGCCATCACGTCGGTCGACGGCTCGGCGCTCGCGCGCGAGGCGGATGTCGTGCTGTGCCTGCCGCGCGCCGACGAGGCGTGTCCGCACGGGCTGGCGCCGACGACATCGACCGTGCTGCAGCTCGTCATCGGCGATGCGCTTGCGGTGGCGCTTCTGGAAGCACGGGGCTTCACGCCCGACCATTTCCGGACTTTCCACCCCGGCGGCCAGCTCGGCGCCAACCTGACCCATGTCTCGGAGATCATGCACCGCGACGACAGGGTGCCGCTGGTGTCGCGGGGCTCGAACATGCGCGCGGCGATCCTGGAGATTTCGCAGAAGGGCTTCGGCTGCGCCGGCGTGGTCGGGGACGGGGGCGAGCTGGTGGGCATCATCACCGATGGCGACCTGCGCCGCCATATCGAGACGAATATCGTCGAGATGGTCGTCGATCAGGTGATGACGCGGTCGCCGAAGACCGTCGCGCCGGACGCGCTGGCCGGAACGGCGCTCAAGATCATGAACGAATCGGCGATCACCGCGCTGATCGTGGTCGACCAGGGCCGCCCGGCGGGGATCGTCCACATGCACGATCTGCTGCGCATCGGCGCGGCCTGACCGTCCCTACAGCGCTTCCACTTCCAGATCGGAGCCGTTCGAGGCGGATATCCGGACACGGGTCCCCGCCGGCAGCTCGGGCCCCGAAACGCGCCACACCGTGTCGTCGAGGCGAACGCGTCCGCGGCCGTTCTCGATCGGCTGCTCGAGCACGGCGGTGCGGCCGACGAGCTGGTCGGCGCGGCGGTTGAGCAACGGCTGGTCGCTCGCTTCGTCGCCCCGGTTGGCCATGATGCGCCGGCCGACGAAGGCGGAGACCAGCGCGAGGGCGAGGAAGACCAGCACCTGCACCTGCCAGGACCAGAATTCCATGCCCCAGAGTTGCAGCGTCAGCGCACCGGTCAACAGCGCGCCGATGCCGATCCACAGCAGGAAGACGCCCGGAATGACGATCTCCAGCGCCAGCAGGATGCAGCCGAGGACGAACCAGTTCCACGGTCCGAGCTCGACGAATATCCGTTCCAACATCGTGCAGACCTCCCTGCGGGCGCCGGATCAGTCCGACGCGGGACCGGTGACCGGCGGGCGTGCCGTGGAGCGTGCCACCGGGCGGGTCTCGTCGCCGAAGACATCGCGCGCGATGGCGCCGATGCCGCCCAGCGATCCGATCAGCGCCGATGCCTCGATGGGCAGCATCACGACCTTGTTGTTGGACGAGGAACCGATCTTGCCGAGCGCGTCGGTGTATTTCTGGGCGACGAAGTAGTTGATCGCCTGGACGTCGCCCTTGGCGATCGCTTCCGAGACGACCTGCGTGGCGCGTGCCTCGGCTTCGGCAGCGCGCTCGCGCGCCTCGGCGTCGCGGAAGGCGGCCTCGCGGCGGCCTTCGGCCTCGAGCACCTGCGCCTGCTTCAAGCCCTCGGCTTCGAGGATCTGTGCGCGCTTGTTGCGCTCGGCCATCATCTGGCGCGCCATGGAGTCGACCAGATTGGCCGGTGGATTGATGTCCTTGATCTCGACGCGGGTGACCTTGATACCCCAGGGATTGGCCGCCTCGTCGACGATCCTCAACAGCCGCTCATTGATGGCGTCGCGGTTGGACAGCAACTCGTCGAGATCCATCGAGCCCATCACCGAGCGGATGTTGGTCATCGTCAGATTGAGGATGGCGTTCTCCAGGCCGGAAACCTGGTAGGCGGCCTGCGGTGCGCTCAGGACCTGGTAGAAGGCAACGCCGTCGACGGCCACGATGGCGTTGTCGCGCGTGATCACCTCCTGGGTGGGCACGTCGAGCACCTGCTCCATCATGTTCAT
>JAMLJD010000104.1 GCA_023953775.1 Rhizobiaceae bacterium
TGGCGAAGCGCAGCGCGAGTGTCTCGGATTCGGTCTGCTCGGCATCGAAATAGAGCGCTAGCCGGTCGCCGAGGTCGACCGCGTAGACCAGCGGCTTCAGCCCGGTCTGCCAGACCCCAGGAGCAGCGGCGTTAAGCCGCTCGCGCATTGCCGTGCGCCGTGTGCGCTGCGCCGTTGTGAGGCCCCCGGCCTCGAACCGCACCGGCTGCGCCAGCTCATGCGCGAACGCATCCGCGAACACAGCGGTCAGCGAGATCCCGCCCGCCTTGACCAGCAATCCGTTGCCGCCGAGCGGCAGGTCGCGCGCCATGCCCGCCAGAAGGACCGCCGGCGCTAGCGAGCCGGTGACGGCCGGATGGTTCTCGAAATCGTAGCAGCCGATCCAGATTCGCGTCACGATGCCACTCCCGTCCTTTCCAGGTGCCCGATCGACATCGCGCCCGATCCGTGTGTGTCGATGCGCAACGCGTCCGCGTCCCGCGCCATCGCGTAGAGCTCGGGCGACTGCATCGCCGGCAATCCGTGCTCGCGGATCAGGATCGCGAGATGGCACAGCATCGAGGCCCGCTCGAAGATGAAGCCGGAGACATGCGGCAGCAGCGCCGCAAGCACCGCATAGGGCCGGTCGATCACCACGATGGGTTTCTCGCCCTGGCCGGCCACCCGGTCGAAGATCGCTCCAAACGACGTGCCGAGCTGCGCCGCGTCGGGGATACTGGTCAGGCTGATCGACGGCGCGATGCTGAGCGCATGCAGCGTCGTGTCGGCGTCGAGACTGATCGACGGTCCCTCGCTGTAGCCATGCGAGATCACCTCGCCGTCGACCGGAATATGCGATGCGGTGCCGATCTCGGAAAAGTCCATCGGATAGAGGGCGCCGCCCTCCGCCACCCACTCGATCCGGATCGGGCCGAGGCTGGCCTGGGCGGCGAGCGTGCCGGTGCGCAGGCGTTCGGTCTGGCCGGCCGACAGCGGCGGAGCATCCCCTGTCTCGACACCGGCCTGCCCGATACGGACGAAGGAGGTCGCAGCCGTGCCGCGGTTGATCGACAGCAGGCCCTCCGGCGTCCACTCCGCGATGATCGCGTCGTCTGAGGCCGGTTCGGTGATCAGCCCGATCTCGCCGCGCACGAAATCGCGCACCACGAAGGTGTAGATCCGGTCACGGTCCGGCATCAGCCGCACCAGTTCGGCGATCATCGTCGGCGCGGGCACGATGATCTGCCGCAGCTGGTCGTTGAGGTCGATGATCACGTCCGGCGCGGAGAACGCGCGGGCAAAGGGCGCCGCCAGTTCCGCATCGGCGAGCGCCCGGCCGTTGGCCCGGATCAGCAGCGCCGCCGAGCGGTCGAGCCCGTGGTCGCGGGCGAAATCGTGGATGCGTTTGCGCTTGGCGCGGAAGTAGCGCGCGAATTCCGGCAGCGGTCCGAGTTCGTCGATCTGGCCGTCGTCGTCGCCGTAGAGATTGGTCCATGCCAGAACCGGCCCGTCGCTCGTGTCATGGTCGCGCGCCAGCGTGGTGATGTGCCGGGCCTGCAGGAGATGGACGCGGCCGGCGGCAAACGCCCATTCGATATCGACGGGACCGTCGAGATGGCGGGCGACGGCCGCGCAGACAAGCGCGACCTGGAGCAGCGGTTCGGGAGCCGGACCGGTATCGGCCGCCGCGATCTCGTCGGGCAGGAAACGCGTCCGGCTGCCGGCGTCCAGCCCCGAGACCAGCGCGTCGCCGATGCCCGCCACCGCTTCCACGACGCAGCTTTCTTCGCCGCTGATCGGATCGTGCGAGAAGGCGACGCCGGCCAGCTCGGCATCGACCATCGTCTGTATGATGATGCGGATCGGATTGCCGCGCCCGAGCACGCCGCCCGACAGCCGTTCCAGTACCGCGCCGCGGCTGAAGCCGGAGCGCCAGACGCTGGCGATCGCATGCAGGATGTGGACCGGACCCTTCACGTCGAGTTCGGTCTCGTAGATGCCCGCGAAACTCTGCTGGTCGAGGTCCTCGGCGATCGCCGCCGAACGCACCGCGTAACGGCCCTTGCGCCAGTCCGCGCCAAAGACCGGCTTGAGCAGGCCGTCGAGCACCGCCTCGGCGTCGCCGGCCGGCGACAGTCGGGCCAGAACTCCTTCAAGCGCCTCCATGTCGGCCGAGACGAAGCTGCCGAGGGTCTGCACGATGCGCTCGATGATCTCGTCGGCATCGGCCAGAATATCGCCGAAGCCGGCAAACAGGCTGGCGAGCTCATCCTCGCCGACCAGCATCAGGGCGGGAACGTCGAACGTACGCCCCAGCTCGACCAGCCGGTCGTATTTCGGCGCGCGCATCGTCGTCTCATTCATGGGGAGCGAACCCCAGCGCGTGACCGTTGGCATCGGCCGGGATCGCGCTTCGCGCCGGCGCCTGCGGAGAAGCCGGCGGCTGCGCCGGGTAGCGCTTGTCGTCCGGAAAATCCTTGAAGATCTGGGACGACAGCGCGCCCTTCGCGCCCTGATACTTGCCGTCGTAGAGCTCGATGTCGCCCTGGACGTGCCAGAACATCATCTGCCCGATGTTCATCCCGGCATAGATGCGGATGCTGTTCAGCGTGAAGAGCTGCAGCGTCCACCGGCCGATGAAGCCGATGTCGCCGAGCGGCGCGGACAGGTTGATGAACATGCCGAGGCGCGCCACCGAGGAGCGTGCCGCATAGGTTGGCACGAAATGCTTGCTTCCCATCACCTCGATGGTGGAGGCGAGATAGAGCTGACGCGGCTTCAAGACGTAACCGTCCTTGCCGATCGTGATGATCTTGGACGGCTTCTCCGACTTCACGTCGATGACGCCCTTCTCGTAGACCCGCAACTCCGGCGCGACCGTGAAGTTGTAGCTGTTCGGATTGACGTTCTCGGGGCGGAACGGAGAGATGACGATCTCGCCGGACTCGACCCGCTTGGTGATTTCTGAGCCTGTGAGGATCATGCCGTCCTGTCTTCGATTATCCGGGATTCGACCACGCTCTCGGAATCGAGATAGCGGCCCGAATAGTTCTGGATGTCGCCCATGTTCTTCCAGAAGCAGATCTTGCCGATCCGCATCCGCGGATAGAGCCGGACCTCGTGGGCGACGGTGATCTCCAGCGTCCAGCGGATGACCGCGCCGGTGTGGCCGAGCGGCGCGCTGGTCTGGAGGAAAACACCGCACATGGCGGTGGAAAGGTTGGCGAACAGTTCGGACGCATAGTCGACGCCGCCGATCCGCTCGTAGGTATGGCCGAGATAGAAGCGGCCGGGATGAAAGACGAAACCCTCCTCGCCAATCTGGTGCTCGATGTAGTCGAGCTTCTGGGTCGGATCGATCACCTGCTCCTTGTATTCGAGCAGACTCTCGCCGAGACGGAACCCGTAAGAGTTCGGCTCGATCATCGCGGGGTCGTAGGGATCGATGACAATTCCTCCGGCATCCACCATCCGCATGATTTCCGACCCGGTGAGCATCATCGCGATTGGCCTCCCGTGATTTCGCCGCGGCCGTAGAGCTCGCCGAGAACGCTCGCCCTGCCGAACAGGTAGCCCTGGTTGCGCCGGACATCCCCCGCGAGTTGCGGATGCCGGTCGATCAGCCGCGAGACGCGGCCCAGCCGATGGAAGGGAACATCGGGAAACAGGTGATGCTCGAGATGCAGGTTGATGTTCATCGGCGAGATCAGCGCCTTTTCCACGAGGTTCGGCTTCACGCTGCGCGCATGGCCCAGATACTCGGCCTCCGTACGGCCGGCATGCTCGGAAACGGCGCGGATATGCAGGATCGCCGGCAGCACGAACCACATCGGCACGAACCAGTAGAGCCCGTAGGCCCACCATGTGCCGGTGAAGGTCAGGACAGCAGCGACCACGGCGACGAACACCGCAAACAAGACGCGCTCCCGGCCGATGCCGGTCACGCCGTCATTCTTCTTCTTGTAGATCGCCGTCGCGCCGAACGTATCGATGGAGCCGAGCATGCGCAGCGAGCGCAGGCCGATCAGGTCGCCGGCCAGCGACGCCAGGAACCCGGTCAGTGTGGCCGGAATTTCCGTGTCGAGCAGGTCCGGATCGTCGTCGGTGTTGGTGTAGCGATGGTGGGCGAGATGATGCCGGCGATAAAGGGCTGTGCTGACGAACAGCGGAAAGGACAGGAACAGGTTCGAAACGACATCGTTGGCGTCGCGGTGCCGAAACAGCAATCGGTGCGACGCATCGTGCATCAGCACCAGCATGGAGTGTTGCCGGCCGGCGACCAGGATGACCGCGATCGCCGCCGCCCACCAGGTTCCGATCCAGATCGCGCCGCCGATCAGGCAGCCGATCGCCAGCCAGTTCGCCCCGATGGCGATGACGCTCGCCAATGTGCTCACCGAGGTGAGCTGGTTGAGTTCCTCCTTGGAGACCATGCCCCTGATCCGCGTCGCGTTGAACGGCGCCGGGATTTCGGTCGTGCTAGATCCACTCATCGAGCTTCTCCCTGTCATAGCCAAGCCGCGCAGCGAGACCGGAAAGTGCGCTGCGGTCGAGCAGCGGCAATAGCTGTGCTTCGCGCTTGCGCCAGCGCGCGGCCGCGCTGGGCGCCGTCACGTTCACCTTGGGCGGCGTCCGCGCCGCCCCCTCCAGGGCCGGGGAACTCTCGAGCCCCAGCGATGTCGAGGCGCGCAGCAGAAGCTGTGCCCGGTCCTGCGGCGAACGGATGAATTCCTCGAAGCGGTAGGACGTCCAGTGCTCGTTGGGCGGCGCCGCGCGCTCGGCCTCCTCGAGACGCCGGTTGGGCTCGATCCACTGCTCGGCGCAAAGTTGCGGCAGGTCCATCGCGCCGGCCGTGTCACGCCAGCCGGGAAACAGGTCGAAGCACCAGCCGGCATAGGGATGGTCGTAGCCGAGTTCCTTTTCGAGATTGTGCTGCCAGAAGCAGTGATGCGCCCAGCCGTCGACGAGGCCGTTGATCGACGCCAGCGGGTTGCGCGTGAGGCGCAGCACGTGGACGGGACGATGAGCGAACAGGCTGCGCAGCGTCGCGATGCGGAACGGGTCGCTCGACGCCTTGAGAAGAAGCAGCTTCGGTGTCTGTTCCGGCATCTTGAGGCGCCGCGGCCGGGGGATCACGAACGGCGTGATCTCGATGATCGGCTGGAACGCGCGGTCTCGAACGGCCTGCCAGCCGCCATCAGGCCGTTCGCCGTCCGGCAGGTCGTAGAAACGCGGATCGATCGCCGGGTGGGCGGCGGCAAGCGCATCGAGCACCAGCCGGTCGAGCGTTTCAAGCTTCCCGGTGCCGAGCCCGCGATAGGTTTCCACGGCGGCAAGCACCAGCGCGACGATTTCCCTGGTATCGAAATCCAGGCCGGTCCACTGCATCGGCAGCCTGTAGGCCCAGTCCCACGCATAGCGCAGGGCTTCCTCATGGCTGGGATCCGCCGCTTCCGGCCCGGCGAAGGCAGAAGCGAACAGCATTTCCAGTATCTCGGTCGCCTGCTGCTCCGACAACGCGACGTCGGCGCATTCGTCTTCCGCCGACCCGTCGGGGAAATTGAGGCCCTTGAGCGTGAAGAAGATGCGGTGCTCGCCGGAAAGGGCGAGGCAATCGGGATGGCGCGCGAGCGCCGCCTTGAAGGCGCTGGTGCCGCCACGCGGTCCGCCGAGTACGAGCCCGACGGGAAGGGTGTCGCGCCACTTCCTCACCGCGATCTTCTCCTGCGGGAACAGGCGCAGGATGTGCTCGCGCGTCTCGCGCTCATGGGCGCGCAGATGCGCCAGGCGCTGGTCGCGGATGGAGCCGTTAAACGGAGGTGCGTTCATGACGCTTCTCCAGCATGCCGCCGGCGCGATGCTTGCGCGAGATCAGCCGCTCCGCATGGTCGTCGATCCAGCGATCGATGACCGTCGCCATATAGGTTTCCGGTGCCGGCGCCGGCCGCGCGACATTTTCCGGATCGCGCACCAGGTCGCTTTCGGAGTAGATGCCGTAGACCTTCAGGAGCCGCTCGAAATAGCGGAAGTCGCCCATCTTGATGTCCGGCGGCTCCCAGGCCTTCAGCGACCGCTGCAGGAACGCCCACTGGCGGCTTCGCAGGATCGGCGTCGGCGCGATCACTGCCATGTCGTGCATGGCGCGGAAATGGTTGATGCGGTCCTCGCACAGCCGCACCATCTGTTCGAAGCCGATGCGGCTGCCGGGGCCGGCCGACGCGACGACGTCGCGCGCATCCTCGCCGCGGAGCTGGGTGCCCGCCAGTTCGATCAGCCCGTCGGTGACCCAGTCGAGCGGCACCAGGTCGAGCTGGCCGGTCTTGCGGCCGACCAGGAAGGGCGGCGTGAATTCGGCCAGGAAGCGCAGCACCGGATAGATGCCGTTGTAGCGGGCGATGCGTCCGGTCCGGCTGTCGCCGACCACCAGGCTGCAGGCGAATGCCGAGAACGGCATGTCGCCGGTGTGGGCCCGAAGCGTCCGCTCGGCCTCGGCCTTGGTTTCCTCGTAACCGTTGCGATAGTCCCAGTCGTGCATCCGCGTATAGGCGGTCGAAAGATAGATCAGCCGCGGCCGCGCCGCCGTCGCGCGCATGAACTCCTGGAACAGCAACGCGCCATCGACATTGAGCCCGCGCACGTCGTCGGCCGTCTTGTCCCACGACACGTCGGCCGCCGCGTGGATGCCGACGGCGTCGCTGACGCTGCCGAACTCGTCCGCGGCGGCCTGCATCGACGCCGCGTCGGTCAGGTCCGCCTTGAGGATGATGAGCCGGTCGGCATGCGCGCCGGCCTGCTGGCGAAGCTGGTCGCCGGCCGCCTCCGATCGAAGCAGGCAGGCGATGCGGACCTGAGGCCAGGTCTCCAGCGCCCGCTGGACGAACGCCGTTCCGAGCGCACCGGAGGCGCCGGTGACGATGAGGTATGTGGTGTCGCGCGCGCCACTCATTCTGCCGGCTCGCTGGCGTGCTGGCGGATCGCGTCGAGCATCTGCCGGCAGTTGGCACGGATCGCGCGCTCACCGATCGGATCGAGGATCTCGGACAGCGAGGGAATGCCGATGTCGAAATCGACGGTCAGTGCCGCCGACAGATTGTCGCCGTCGCGCAGCAACTCCCATTTGCCCTTCCAGACCTCCAGGTCGCCGTCGATCTGCTCGAACTCGATCAGCC
>JAMLJD010000105.1 GCA_023953775.1 Rhizobiaceae bacterium
GCAGTCGATCGGCGGACAGGACGGGCTCGTCACTCGCGCCGACGCCAATTTCGCCGCGATCGACGCCTTCGTCACGCAGTCGTCCTGGCTCGGCCATCTCGCGGAAAAGCCCGAGACGCGTTCGAACACGTCCGTCTGCCTGTCCTTCACCGATCCCGACATCGTCGCGCTCGACGCGGAGGCGCAGTCCGCTTTCGCCAAGTCGATCGTGGCGCTGCTCGAGGCGGAGGGCGTCGCCTACGATATCGGCGCCTATCGCGACGCGCCGCCCGGCCTGCGCATCTGGGCCGGCTCGACGGTCGAAACGTCCGACCTCGAGGCGCTGATGCCATGGCTCGACTGGGCGTTTGCGACCCGCAAGGCGGCGCTCAAGGCAGCGGCCTAGCCGCAATTGCCCTCCCCCTTGCGGGGAGGGTCGGACCGCAGGTCCTGGGCGGGGGTTTCCTCCCGCCACTCATCTCAGAACCCTCACCCCGTCGCCGCGCGACGACCCTCCCCAAAAAGGGAACGGTAAGGCGCCCGACCTCTCACAGGAACACAGCCCATGCCCCGCGTTCTCGTTTCCGACAAGCTTTCGCCGACAGCCGTCCAGATCTTCAAGGATCGCGGCGTCGAGGTCGACTATCTGCCGGACCTCGGCAAGGACAAGGAAAAGCTGCTGTCGGTGATCGCCGACTATGACGGCCTCGCCATCCGCTCGGCGACCAAGGTCACCGAAAAGCTGATCGCCGCCGCGACCAACCTCAAGGTGATCGGCCGCGCCGGTATCGGCGTCGACAATGTCGACATCCCCGCCGCCTCGCGGCGCGGCATCATCGTGATGAACACGCCGTTCGGAAATTCGATCACTACGGC
Organism: Rhizobiaceae bacterium; assembly: GCA_023953775.1. GTDB lineage: Bacteria > Pseudomonadota > Alphaproteobacteria > Rhizobiales > Rhizobiaceae > JAMLJD01. The sequence goes on from JAMLJD010000105.1 coordinate 856, forward strand.
CGAACACGCGATCGCACTGATGTTCGCGGTGGCGCGGCAGATCCCGGAGGCGAATGCATCCACCCATGCCGGCAAGTGGGAAAAGAACCGCTTCATGGGCGTCGAGATCACCGGCAAGACGCTCGGCGTGATCGGCTGCGGCAATATCGGCTCGATCGTGGCGATGCGCGGCGTCGGCCTCAAGATGCATGTCGTGGCCTTCGATCCCTTCCTGTCGGAAAGCCGGGCGTCCGAACTGGGCGTGGAGAAGGTCGAGCTCGACGAGCTTTTCGGGCGCGCCGACTTCATCACGCTGCACACGCCGATGACCGACAAGACAAAGAACATCATCAACAAGAAGTCCATCGCCAGGATGAAGGACGGCGTGCGCATCATCAACTGCGCGCGCGGCGGCCTGATCGTCGAGGACGATCTCGTGGCGGCGCTGAAATCCGGCAAGGTCGCGGGCGCCGGCATCGACGTCTTCGAGGTCGAGCCGGCGACCGACAGCAAGCTGTTCGGGCTGGAAAACGTCGTGTGCACGCCGCATCTGGGTGCTGCGACGAGCGAGGCGCAGGAGACCGTCGCGCTGCAGGTCGCCGAGCAGATGGCGGACTATCTGATGCGTGGCGCCGTCACCAACGCCATCAACATGCCGTCGATCACGGCGGAAGAGGCGCCGAGGCTGAAGCCTTTCATCAAGCTGGCCGAGGTGCTTGGCGCGTTCGTGGGCCAGGTTACCGACGAACCGATTCAGGAAGTCGAGATCCTGTTCGATGGTTCGACCGCGTCCATGAACACGCGGGCGCTGATCAGCGCGGCGCTTGCCGGGCTGATCCGGCCGCAGGTCTCCGACGTCAACATGGTCTCGGCGCCGATCATGGCGAAGGAGCGGGGCGTGATGCTGTCGGAGGTCAAGCGCGACAAGTCGGGCGTCTTCGACGGCTACATCAAGCTGACCGTGAAGACGCGGAACCGGACGCGGACGATCGCCGGCACCTGCTTCTCCGACGGCAAGCCGCGCTTCATCCAGATCAAGGGCATCAATCTCGACGCCGAGGTGGGCGAGCACATGCTCTACACCACCAATGCCGACGCACCGGGCATCATCGGCTTGCTCGGCACGGTGTGCGGCAAGAACGGCGTCAACATCGCCAACTTCCAGCTCGGCCGCAACCGGCCAGGGGGCGATGCGATCGCGCTGCTCTATCTCGACGGCCCGTTTCCCGAGGACGTGCTGGCCGAGGTCAGGGCACATGAGGCGATCATCTCGGCCAAGCCGCTGCAGTTCGACATCTCGGCGTAGTCGCGCGACGCCGAACTCACAATTGTTGGGCCGCCATGCGGCGGCCTGACCTCTCGGCGATCCAGATACCGCTGAAAACCAGCGCCATTGCGATTGCATGATAAGGCTGGAACATCTCGCCGACGATAATGATCGACAGGAGGGTGCCGAAGATCGGCACCATGTTGATGAAGATGCCGGCGCGGTTGCCGCCGATCAGTTCGTTGCCGCGAATGAAAAAGATCTGCGCCAGCAGCGACGGGAAGATCGCGATGTAGAGGGCCAGGCTCCATCCCTGCAGGTTAGGAGGCGTGAGGTTGCCGCTGACATACTCCCATGCGACGAGCGGCAGCGAGGTCAGCAGAGCGGAAACGGCGAGCGTCATCATCAGGCTCTGCCAGTGAATTTGCGGCTTGGAGCGCAGCGCCACCGTATATCCCGAATAGAGCAGGACGGCGGCGAGCATCAGCAGGTCACCAAGATTGACGTCGAGCGCGGCGAGTCGGGTCAGATCGCCATGGATCGCCGTCAGCATGACCCCGGTGATGGAGAGGATGAAGCCGAATATCTGGGCCGGCGACACTGGAAGTCTGAAGATGATGAAATTCAAAAGGAAGATCACCATCGGCATACCGGCCTGTTCGATCGCGACGTTGATCGCGGAAGTGTAGATCAGGGCCGTGTAAAACAGCGCGTTGAAGCAGGTGAAGCCAAGCGCGCCCAGCAGGAAAAGCAGCCCCAAATTGGCGCGGATTGTCGGCCAGTCGGCGCGTACCTGCCGCCACCCTATGACGGCGAGGATCGTGACCGCGATCGACCAGCGCAGCGCAACGAGCAGCATCGGCGAGACGTTGCCGACGGCCAGCTTGCCGGCAACGGCGTTGCCGCCCCAGAAAAGCGCCGTCAGGAGCAGGTAAGTGTAGGCGGCACGGTGATGCATGGGAGAAGGCGGGCCTGCGGGTCTGTTGCCCGACAGGCAATAGACGCTGCGCGGGTGACAGTAAACGCCTGAAAATAAGGCCAACATTCGCTGTTGCCGTGCGGAACGGTTCCATCGCGGCCAATCTCACACTATAGAGGCGCGTCTTTCATCATGTGCGCTCTCGGGCGCCGGCAAGGGGTGCTCTATGGCGAATGTTGTTGTGGTCGGCTCGCAGTGGGGCGACGAGGGCAAGGGCAAGATCGTCGACTGGCTGTCGGAACGTGCCGACGTGGTCGTGCGGTTTCAGGGCGGCCACAATGCCGGTCACACGCTGGTCGTAGACGGAAAAGTCTACAAATTGTCGCTGCTGCCCTCGGGCGTCGTGCGGCCTGGCAAACTGTCGATCATCGGCAACGGTGTCGTGTTCGATCCACACGCCTTTGCCGCGGAGATTGGCAAGCTGCGTGACCAGGGCGTCGAAATAGGTCCTGACCGCCTGAAAATCGCCGAAAATACCGCGCTTATCCTGTCGCTGCACGGAGAACTGGACAGGATGCGGGAAGAAAAAGCCGGCAAGGGCGCCCGAATCGGCACCACCGGACGGGGCATCGGGCCTGCCTATGAGGACAAGGTCGGGCGCCGCGCCATCCGCGTTATGGACATGGCCGACGAGAAGACCCTGCCCGCCAAGGTCGAGCGCCTGCTCGCGCACCACAACGCGATACGGCGCGGGCTTGGCGTTGAAGAGATCGCCGCCGAGACGATCATCGAGGAGGTCACGTCGGTGGCCGGCGAGATCCTGCCCTATATGGACCGGGTGTGGAAGATCCTCGACGACGCACGCCGCGGCGGCGAGCGCATCCTGTTCGAGGGCGCACAGGGAACCTTGCTCGACATCGACCACGGCACCTACCCGTTCGTCACCTCGTCCAATACGGTGGCTGGCCAAGCAGCGACGGGCTCGGGTATCGGCCCCGGCACGATCGGCTACGTGCTCGGCATCACCAAAGCCTATACGACGCGGGTCGGAGAAGGTCCTTTTCCGACCGAGCAGGACAATGAGATCGGCAATTTTCTTGGCGAGCGCGGCCATGAGTTCGGCACCGTGACCGGGCGCAAACGGCGTTGCGGCTGGTTCGACGCAGCGCTGGTCCGGCAGGCGGTCGCCGCCAACGGCATCAATGGTATCGCGCTGACCAAGCTTGACGTTCTCGACGGCCTTGAGGAGATCAAGGTCTGCACCGGCTACCGGCTTGACGGCGAGGTGATCGACTATCTTCCGGCCAGCCAGGGCGCGCAGTCGCGGGTCGAGCCGGTCTATGAGACGCTTGAGGGCTGGCAGGGCACCACCGCCGGCGCGCGCAGTTGGAACGACCTTCCCGCCCAGGCGGTAAAGTATGTGCGCCATATCGAGGAACTCATCGGCGCCCCCGTCGCGCTGCTTTCGACCAGTCCGGAGCGCGAGGACACGATACTTGTGACCGATCCCTTTCAAGACTAGGCTCGGCTGTCTCCCCGGCGGGGTTGCGGGGAAGGCCGACCTGTCCAGGCAATGCAGGTTTTCGAAGAATGGCAGATTTCGTAGCGGTACTGAAAAAGACAATCGGCAATCTCGGTGAGAACACGCCAGAGATGCGCGAGAAGGTCTATGCGAAGGCGCGCGCAACGATCGAATCGAAGCTCGCGGCGATCTCGCCGCCGCCGCCGGAAGCCGTCGCCGAGAAGCAGCGCAAACTGCTCGAGGATGCCATCCTGACGATCGAGACGGAATACGCGCCGGTCGAGGAGATGGTCGAAGCGCCGTCGGGGGGCGAAGAGGATTTCGACAGCGTGCTCGCGCAGCTCGAAGAGCCGTCGCCGCGACCGGCCGCTCAGCCCGAAGTAAAGCCGGCTGCCGACAAACACGCCGCCGAGGATCCGGTGTTCTCCGATATCCTGCCGGTCTCGAAGCCGACGCTGGCCGAGCGGGCGCCGTTCCGTCCCAAGAGCGAACGGGCCGCGCCGCGCGAGGACATCACGGTCGACGAGCCTTCCGATGCCGACTCCCGCGATGACGGCGATCTGGTTGCCAATGATCGTGGAGCGGTCGCGTACCGTCCGGCGCGGCGCATTCCGGTCATGGCCGTCGCGGCCGTGGTGGCGTTTCTCGTGCTGGCAGGCGGCGCATATGCGCTCTGGTCGAGCGGCGGAGCTATGATGGCGGCGCTCGGGCTGGGCGGCGATGAACCGGCGGTCACCGTCACCGAAGCGGAGCAGCCCGTCGACGAGGCTGCGGCGCCTGAGGAAGAGCCGGCTGCCGCCGAGGAACAGCGTGTCGCGGCGGCGGAGCCGAACGATGCCGGACCGGTCAGCGACGGGGTTGCGGCCGAAGGCAGCGACAAGTTTACCCAGCGCCTGCTTCCCGGCGGCGATGAAGTCGACGAGGGGCCGGCAGGTGACGAGCCCTCGGTGGGCGAGGGAACCTCCGTGGCGAGCGCCACCACGACGCCCCCCGGCGAAGAGCGTGCGCCGGCGGCGGGCGCCGAGGGCGGCGACAAGCAGCCTGCGACGGCGGGCGGCGAACAGCAGGTCGCGGTGGGCCAGAAGGCGATCTATTACGAGGAACGGACCAACGTAGCCGACGGCTCCGCGGCAACGGGCTCCGCTGTGTGGTCGCTGGTGCAGGAATCGCCCGGCGGCGACCTTCCGCCCGAGCCGGCCATTCGCGCGGAAATCTCGGTGCCGGACCGCGACGTCAACATGCGGCTGACGATCCGCCGCAATGGCGATCCGACGCTGCCGGCGAGCCATATCGTCGAGATGATCTTCCTGACGCCGGAGAATTTCGAAGGCGGCGGCATCGACAACGTGCTGCGCATCGCCTTCAAGGAATCGGAAGAGAAGGCCGGCAGCCCGCTGCTCGGCATTCCGGCCAAGATCGCCGATGGTTTCTTCCTCATCGCGCTCAGCGACGTGACCGAGGAAGCGCGCCAGAACATCACCGTGATGCGCAACCAGAACTGGATCGACATCCCGATCGTCTATCGCTCGGGCCGCCGCGCGCTGGTCACCTTCGACAAGGGCATCCCCGGCGAGAAGGTGTTCGACGAGGCGCTCAAGGCCTGGGAGGCCGCGAGCAGCGGCTGACCGCGCACCATCCGGACAAACAAAAAGGCCGCGTGAAGCGGCCTTTTTGTTTGCCGTCGATGCGCGACGCTTTGTCAGGCAGCCGGCTGGGCGTCGATGGTGCGCAAGGCCTGCGCCTGGCGTTTCGCCGCCGCCTTTACGGCGTCCTGCACCTTCTCGAAGGCGCGCACCTCGATCTGGCGGACGCGCTCGCGGCTGATGCCGAACTCGGAAGACAGCTCCTCGAGCGTCATCGGGTCCTCGGACAGCCGCCGCGCCTCGAAGATGCGGCGTTCGCGATCGTTGAGGACGTCCAATGCCTCGCCGAGCATGGTGCGGCGATTCTCGAGTTCGTCCTGTTCGACGAGCATGTCCTCCTGGGACTCGTGATCGTCGACGAGCCAGTCCTGCCATTCGCCGGACTCGCCCTCTGTCGCGCGGATCGGCGCGTTGAGGGACGCGTCGCCGGACAGGCGGCGGTTCATCGAGACCACCTCTTCCTCGGAGACGTTGAGCCGGGTGGCGATCTCGCTCACCTGC
>JAMLJD010000106.1 GCA_023953775.1 Rhizobiaceae bacterium
CATCAGCGAGGAGCCGTTGACGTATTGATGGACGTGCATGGTCCGGCCCTGCTCGTCCGGAGGCACGACGTAGACGGTTTCCGCGCCGAACGCCCGCTCGTAGAACTCTGCGGCCTTCAGCGCGCCTTCGACTTCGAGATAGGGCGTCAGGCCGCCCTTCGGCGTGGGCATGGCGGGTGTGTCGGTCTGGTTTGCTTCGGTTGACATCGGAAAGCCTCCTCTTTTCGGGTTCCATGACACGAAGACGTTCGTCGTCAGCCCATGCCGACAGCTCGCGCAAAAATTCTTCGCGCCTCAGGCTGGTCCGCCCGGTCAGCCGCCGTTGACGAGGTTCAGGATGAGGCTGTGAACGGCGCCGCCGTCGCGCATTTCCTCGCGGTCATATTCCGCGCTGCGCCGGCGCTGCTCCTGCGAGGCCGCAGCCAAAGGCGCCTGAATCGCTTTTCTGATTTCCCTGCATCCGGGATCGTTCGGCACCGAAAGCCCCACGGTCGTCGCGTGGATACGTTCGACCATCTCGCGGATCTGGTCGCCATGCACCTTTTCGTGGCGCCTTATGCCGTCGATGAACACGTCCCACAATCTCCGGGTCGCCGCCGGAAGCTGTCCAGACGGTTTGGGGATCGTGTAGATGATGGTGATGAACGGCCTGGCGGCGGCGAGCAGGCACGAACCATCAGGTTGGGGCCGATAATCGCGCGACCATTTCAGGTCGAAGGTGGTGTGGGCGATGGCGCGGCCCGAACCGACCCTGGGTCCACGCTCTCCGATCGAGAAATAAAGTTCGGAGCCTGTGCTGCCGGATATGGCGTAGGTCTTCGTCTGCTCGTTGACCGGCCAGTCGGTTGCACTGGCTGGCGCGGGCATGATCATGCACGCAATCCCTGCCAGTACCCGCCAACGGAGGCGCGCCGCGCAGTTCACCGCCCCGGACGGCCCGTCTTCTTCGAGCGCCGGCCGCGCTGGCGTTCGTCGGCCGGGTCTTCGTAGGAGCCGGCGCCAGGCTTGTGGCGCTGAACCGTCTTCGCGTCGTCGGTAGGCTTTGCGGGGCGTCTGCCCTCGACCGGCTTCTCGGTGCGGCCGACGGTCATCTCGTCGAGATCGTTCTTCCTGAACAGCGACTTGCCGCGCACGCCGTCGTCGGGCGTTCCGAAATCGGCGGCATGGGCTTCGCGATGGTCCTGCTTGCGGAAACTCGCCGCAGGCCTCGCGTGATCGCCGGATGTTCCCATCTCGTCGAGATCGGGCTTGCGGAACAGGTTCGGCCGCGCCGCCCTTGCGGCTTCCTCCGCCGCGCGCTCGGCCTCGCGGCGCCGGATGCGCTCCTGGTCTTCGGTCGTGCGGTGCCGCGCCTTGCCTTTGTTGTGCTGACCCTTGCGGCGCCCGGAATCCGGGCTTTCCAGCTCGACCTCGCGCGCGAGCGGATCGTCGGCGATGGCAAGTTCGGTCTCGCGCAGACGCTTGATCTCGTCGCGCAGCCTTGCCGCCTTCTCGAAATCGAGATCGGCGGCGGCATCGCGCATCTCCTTCTCGAGATGCTCGAGATGCGCCTGCAGATTGTTGCCGACGAGATTGTCTTTCCCGCCCTTGGTAAAGCCGGAAATGTCGGCGCGCACGTGATCGCGCTCGTAAACGGAGTCGAGAATGTCGGCGATGTTCTTCTTCACGCTCTCTGGCGTGATGCCGTGCGCGGCGTTGTATTCGAGCTGCTTCTCGCGGCGGCGTTCGGTCTCCGCGATGGCACGCTCCATCGAACCCGTCACATTGTCGGCGTAGAGCATCACCTTGCCGTCGACGTTGCGCGCCGCGCGGCCGATGGTCTGGATGAGCGATGTCTCCGAGCGCAGGAAGCCCTCCTTGTCGGCGTCGAGGATAGCGACCAGCGCGCATTCGGGAATGTCGAGGCCCTCGCGCAGAAGATTGATGCCCACCAGCACGTCGAAAGCTCCGAGCCGCAGATCGCGGATGATCTCGATCCGCTCCAGCGTATCGATGTCGGAGTGCATGTAGCGCACCTTGACGCCCTGCTCATGCAGATACTCCGTCAGATCCTCGGCCATGCGCTTCGTCAGCACCGTGACCAGCGTGCGGTAGCCCTTCGCCGTCGTCTCGCGGATCTCGCCGAGCACGTCGTCGACCTGGCTCTTGGCCGGGCGGACCTCGACCGGCGGATCGATCAGCCCTGTCGGGCGGATCACCTGCTCGGCGAAGACGCCGCCCGACTGGTCCATTTCCCATGCCCCGGGGGTCGCCGACACCGCGACGGTCGAGGGGCGCATCGCGTCCCATTCCTCGAAGCGCAGCGGCCGGTTGTCCATGCAGGACGGCAGCCGGAAGCCGTATTCGGCCAAGGTTGCCTTGCGACGGAAATCGCCGCGATACATGCCGCCGATCTGCGGGATCGTCACGTGGCTCTCGTCAACGAAGATCAGCGCATTGTCCGGAATATATTCGAACAGGGTCGGCGGCGGCTCACCGGGCTTACGGCCCGTCAGGTAGCGCGAATAGTTCTCGATGCCAGCGCAGGAGCCGGTCGCTTCCAGCATTTCCAGGTCGAAGCGGGTGCGCTGCTCGAGCCGCTGCGCCTCGAGCAGGCGACCCGCCTTCTCGAGCTCCGCCAGCCGCCATTTGAGCTCTTCCTTGATCGACTTGACCGCCTGCGTCAGCGTCGGGCGCGGCGTCACGTAATGCGAATTGGCGTAGATCTTGACGCTCTTCAGGTCGCCGGTCTTGTGCCCGGTCAGCGGATCGAACTCGGTGATCGTTTCGATCTCGTCGCCGAACAGCGAAATGCGCCAGGCCCGGTCTTCAAGGTGCGCCGGGAAGATCTCGATCGTGTCGCCGCGCACCCGGAACGAGCCGCGCACGAAATTGACATCCTGCCGCTTGTACTGCTGCGCCACCAGATCGGCGAGAAGCTGGCGCTGGTCAAGCCGGTCGCCGATCTGCATCTGGAACGTCATCGCCGTGTAGGTTTCGACGGAGCCGATACCGTAGATGCAGGAGACCGACGCCACGATGACCACGTCGTCGCGTTCCAGCAGCGAGCGCGTCGCAGAGTGGCGCATGCGGTCGATCTGCTCGTTGATCGACGATTCCTTCTCGATATAGGTGTCGGTCCGCGGGACGTAGGCCTCGGGCTGGTAGTAGTCGTAATAGGAGACGAAATATTCGACCGCGTTGTTCGGGAAGAAGCTCTTGAACTCGCCGTAGAGCTGCGCGGCGAGCGTCTTGTTCGGCGCCAGGATCAGCGCCGGGCGCTGCGTCGCCTCGATCACCTTGGCCATGGTGAAGGTCTTGCCGGAACCGGTAACGCCGAGCAGCACCTGGGTGCGTTCGTTCTGGTCTGCGCCCTCGACCAAGTCCTTGATCGCCGTCGGCTGGTCGCCGGACGGCTTGAATTCCGTCGCCATCGTCAGGGTGATGCCGCCTTCGGACTTCTCGGGCCGCGCCGGGCGGTGCGGCACCCAGGCATCGCGCTTGACGTTGGGGTCGCCACCTTCGATCAGCCTCGACAACGCGGCGACCGTCGCTGTGACGCCGGACGAGGTCAGGCCGGCGACGTCCTCAAGGGCGATGTCCAGCCCTGCGACCGGATTGAGGCCCGCGGCCGCACGCTCCTTCGGCGATGCTGCACCACCCATCGAGGTGCCCCGCGCCGTCTTGGTCGGCGACGACGAGCGCTCGGGAATCTTCTTCGGCTTCGCCGGGCGCCTTTCCGTATCCGCCTCGCGCGAGATCTGCTCGGCCCAGTCGGCGATCGATCCTTCCAGCGGTCTGCCGGTCAGGTCAGCCTGCGGCGCTTCCTCGAACCCCCCGCGATCGAGTGGTTCGGAAGCGTCCAGATAGTCGGTCAACGGGCTCCGCCGCTTGCGCGAGGCGAAACCGTCGTCACCCGCGCGGGCGGTGTCTTTCAAGGGAGCTTTGGCCATGGTTCGAATATGGGTGGAGTCTGGACAAATGGAAAGCCCGCGCGAACGCCTGACCGCGCCTCGAACGGTACAACTGACACAAGGGTGTCAGGAGGACTTGATGTCCCGTGGTTGCACGAAGTCGACGAGGCGCGCACCGCCGGGGGTGAGCTTCGCCCATTGCCCATCGAACTCCAGGCGCGCAACCGCTGCCGTCGGGAACTTGGTGCCGAGCGCCTCGAGTGCGGCTGGCGAGGAGTGCCCTCCGGCAAGTTCCAGCGCGAGATCCTCCATTCCGGGATTGTGGCCGACCATCAGCGCGGTATTGATTGCGGGATCGACAGCGCGCAATGCGGCGAGCAGCGTTTGCCATTCGGCTTCGTAGATCGAGTCAAGAAATGTTACAGGAACCTCGGCTCCCATCGCCTTGCTGGCGAGCATCCAGGTTGCACGCGTGCGCCGCGCCGCGGAGACAAGCGTGATATCGGGCACCCAGCCGCGGCGCGCGATCTCATCGCCCATGCGGGGCGCATCGCGAAGTCCCCGCTCGGCGAGCGGACGGTCGTAATCACGGAGGCCCGCGTCGTCCCGGCTCGATTTCGCGTGACGAAACAGCAGTAGCGTTTTCATGGCGTGCGCACCGCGCTCACATGCAGCCCGCAAGCGCCTGATCCAGCACCGCCGCAGCGCCGGAAAGTGAGAACCAGGCATATGTTTCGAACGGCGAGCCGTCAGCGGATACGCCGCCTTCGACAATATCGAAGGCGATGCGCATTTCCCTGCCGTGTTTCAGCGCTGCGATGAAGGCGGGATCGTTGGTTCCGAGATAGTCGTTGGCGGCGGAGCCCTCGGCAAAAAGCACGACAGCCTCTCCCGATCCTGCCGCCACGAAAGGAAAGAACGTACCATCGACGTCGGCGCGTACTTTTCCCGGCTGGTAGAAATAGTCGGTTTCCGTGCCCCCGGAAGACGGCCTCACCGGACCTCCATCGGCGTAGACCTCGAACAGGTACGGATCGGCGCAGGAGATGACCACCGCGTCGATGTTGCTGGTGCTGCGCTGGTCCGGCGTCGCGATGGCCACGCCGTCCTCGAGCCGCCAGTCGGCCTGGGCCGGCACGGAGGTAGCGGCAAGGATCAAGAGCGCGATGAAGCGTTTCATCCGTCGAGAGTGCACCAGGTCCGGCGTGCATGCAACGCCGTCGGCAGGACTGCCGTGCCATCGTCGAACGGAAGCGCAAAGCTCGAAAATACAAGCCTGCGAGTTCCAGGAAAACCGGCCCGGAAGACACCCGGGAAAGCCGAACTGTATGGTCAATCATCTTGTTTTCGGACGGTTTCCGTGCGATATCCGCCGTGTTCGGGTATTTGCTCACCCGGAGACTGGATAGTTATTTGGACGACCCCTTTCCCCGAAATCGTGAACGCTCGACGGCGGCGAAACTGTGCGTGTTGCGCAGACGCCCATCCTGAAACGGGAAAAGGAGTTTCCCATGCCGCAGACCGGCACCGTTAAATTCTTCAATGCAACCAAGGGCTTCGGCTTCATCACGCCGGACGGCGGCGCCAAGGACGTGTTCGTCCACATCTCGGCCGTCGAAGCGTCCGGCATGCGCAGCCTGGTCGACGGCCAGAAGGTCTCCTTCGACGTCGAGCCGGACCGCATGGGCAAGGGACCGAAGGCGGTCAACCTTTCCGCGGCCTGATCCCGCAGGATTGCATTTTTGCGTTCGAGAGGCGCGGCCGATGGGCCGCGCCTTTTTCTTTGGAGGCCAGGGGACGTGCGGCCGAACAGGGCTTCACGAAAGTTTCGCTTGCCCACGCGGCGAAAATGAATGAAAAATTCGCCGTTCGGGCATTTGCCGGCCCGGAGACTGGAATGGATTTGACCGGGCTATGAGATCGTAAAGGCACCCGGTGGATCGCGAAAAGAAGACTTCGGCAATGTCTCGGCGCGGCCCACACTGTTTCTTCTCCCCCAGTGAACGACCGATGAGAACGGCAGGTGAGGAACCCTGCCCGCAATGCAACAGAGGGTGACAAGGAGCGTTTCCAATGCCCCAGAGTGGAACCGTTAAATTCTTCAATCATGCCAAGGGCTTCGGCTTCATCACGCCGGACGATGGACAGAAGGACGTCTTCGTCCATATTTCGGCCGTCCAGGCGTCGGGACTTCCGGGGTTGGAAGACGGCCAGAAGGTGACGTTCGACACCGAGCCCGACAAGCGCGGCAAGGGACCGAAGGCCGTCAATCTTTCGGTCATGTAGCGCCGTCGAATATCGACGATATCGGCCCGCAATTGCGCGCCCCGCAACTTTGGTTGCGGGGTTTTCAGCTATTTCCGG
>JAMLJD010000107.1 GCA_023953775.1 Rhizobiaceae bacterium
TTGAGGACATTGCGATCCTGACGGGCGGCCAGGTGATCTCGGAAGATCTCGGCATCAAGCTCGAGAATGTCGGCCTCAACATGCTCGGCCGCGCCAAGAAGGTGTCGATCTCCAAGGAGACCACCACCATCGTCGATGGCGCCGGCAAGAAGGGCGAGATCCAGGGCCGCGTCGCCCAGATCAAGCAGCAGATCGAGGAGACCAGCTCCGACTATGATCGCGAGAAGCTCCAGGAGCGTCTTGCCAAGCTCGCGGGCGGCGTCGCGGTGATCCGCGTCGGCGGCGCGACAGAGGTCGAGGTGAAGGAGAAGAAGGACCGCGTCGACGACGCCCTCAACGCGACCCGCGCGGCCGTCGAGGAAGGCATCGTTCCGGGCGGCGGCACCGCGCTGCTGCGCGCTTCGGCCAACCTCAAGTCGAAGGGCGAGAATGCCGACCAGGACGCCGGCATCAACATCGTGCGCCGCGCGCTGCAGGCTCCGGCCCGTCAGATCGCGACCAATGCCGGTGCGGAAGCCTCGATCGTTGCAGGCAAGATTCTCGACAACAAGTCGGCAACCTACGGCTTCAACGCCCAGACCGGCGAGTATGGCGACATGATCCAGCTCGGCATCGTCGACCCGACCAAGGTCGTGCGCACCGCGCTGCAGGACGCCGCTTCGGTCGCCGGCCTGCTGGTCACCACCGAGGCCATGATCGCCGAGGCTCCGAAGAAGGATGCCCCGGCTCCGGCAATGCCCGGCGGCGGCATGGGCGGAATGGGTGGAATGGACTTCTAGTCAGTCCTCCACCCTCAAGACAGCGGAAGGGCGGCTCTTGCGAGCCGCCCTTTTTGGTTGATGGCAAGCTCTGTTTCAAGGCTTGATGTAGGTGTAGCCCTGCTGCTGCAGGTGGCTGAGTTCGGCGACACCAGAGGGCACGATCTCGTCCTCGAAGACTTCGAAAAGGTCGCCCTCATATGAAATCTTCCTCCCCACCAGCGTGTTGTTGCAGACGTTGAAGGTCACCTTCTGTGCCTTCAGGCCGGTGACGTCCATCTGCAGCTTGTCGTTGGTCTTGGCCGACTTCAGCAAGTTCACGCCATCGCCATGAAGGACAACCTTCACCTCCATATTGTCGGCGCCCACCGCGTTGATGTGATTCTGGATGTTCTTCAGCGCGCCTCGGTATGCCTTGTCGGATTCTCCGCCATCATAGTTGATGTGGTAGACGACCTTCTGTTTGCCGTACCGTTCGTTCGCGCCGGCGTGTGTGACGGCCGAAAGCGCGAACAAGAGCGCGCAAGCGAACGCCAATGACGATCCTATTATGCGGGTCATGAGTTCCTCCTCTCTGACTAACATATCTATATAACGCGATATTTGCATGAAAAGCACGCTTTTCCCGGCGACGCTTCCATCCTGCAGACGGAGGGGCGCCGGACAGCAGCGGTAATTGACAGTGGCTGACCTTCGGGCTACGCACCCGCCAGGCCAGAGGCGCCGGCCGTCCGCAGCGAAAGCAAGGTGAAGCCTCGACCCCCGTCTCATCGTCGAACCCGACGCATCGGACAAATGGCAATGCGGACACCCATTCGATCTCCATCGATGCGACTGTGGAGACGACGACATGACCTCCAATGAGCCCGCGGAGAACCGGTTCCTGACCGGCCCGCTTCCGCGCCTGTTTGTCGGCACGGCGCTGCCCATCATCCTCATCATGGGCACGAACGGTCTCCTGACCGTTGTCGATGCCTATTTCCTCGGTGAGTTCGTCGGCGCGGAAGCGCTTGCCGCGGTCACGCTGATGTTCCCGCTCTACATGCTGATGACCGCATGCGCGACGCTCGTGTCGGGCGGGATGGCGAGCGTTCTCGCACGGCAACTGGGTGCCGGCCACATGATGGCGGCGCGGCGGACATTCGTCGCGGCGCAGTGTCTCGCGCTGATCGTCTGCGTGATCCTGATCGGCCTGTTCGCGCTCGGGGGATGGCGACTCGCCCTTCTTCTTGCCGACGGCTCCGTCGCTCTGGCGGCGTCGGGATATGCCTATATCTCGCTGCTGGTCTGGTTCTCTCCCCTCGCCTTCATACTCGCGATCAACAGCGACGCTTTGCGCTGCGAAGGTCGGCTCGGCTTCATGACGCTCGCCAGCCTGACGGTCTCGCTCACCAACGTGGCTTTCAACTACCTCCTGATCGTCGTCCTCGACTTCGGCGTCGTGGGGTCGGCAGCGGGAACGGTGCTGGCCCAGGTTACCGCGCTGGCTGCCATCATCGTCTACCGGTCGGGCGAAGCGCCGGCATTGCGCCTGCGCGATCTCGCCGTGGATGGGTGGAATCGCGGCTGGAGCCGGTTTCTCGCACTCGGCGCACCGCAGAGCCTGAGCTTCGTCGGCATAGCCCTCGGCTCGACGGCCATCATCGCGGCGGTACAGATGTGGAACTCCGACAGCTATGCCGCGACAGTGGCGGCCTATGGCATCATCACCCGGCTGCTCACTTTCACCTTCCTGCCGATGCTGGGGCTTTCCATGGCGGCGCAGACAGTGATCGGCAACAATTTCGGAGCCGGCCTGTGGCATCGCTCGGATGCGGGCCTCAAGCTGGCGCTGGGTGCCGCCCTGACTTACGCCGGGATCGTGCAGCTAGTGTTCTGGGCCGCGAGCGGACGGATCGGATTCGTCTTCGTCGACGATCCCGAAACGGCGGGCGAAGTCGCGCGCGTCCTGCCGGTGATGACGGCGATGTACGCACTGGCAGGTCCGCAGATGATCCTCGCCGGCTATTTCCAGGCAATCGGCGATGCGGGCCGGGCGGCGATCCTGAGCCTCACCCGCACATATGTGTTCGCGATTCCGTTGACTTTCATCCTGCCCAGCCTGCTGGGCGAGCGGGGCATCTGGATCGCGTCGCCGGCATCCGAAGCCGCGATGATCGCGGTGGCTACCGTCGTCCTCTGGCAGGCGCGGGCGTCGACCGGACATCGCTACGGCCTTTTCAGGGCGACACGCCAGCAGCCTGTCTCGGCCTGACCGGCGAAGATACGGCCGGAGCGATTGTCTTTCGCGCCGGCCGGTTCCATATCAGCCTCATGCAACCGGGAATGCGACGATGACCGATACACGTACGGAAACCGATACATTCGGCACGATCGAGGTCGCCGCGGATCGCTATTGGGGGGCGCAGGCCGAGCGCAGCCGCGGCAACTTCAGGATTGGCTGGGAGCGGCAACCGCAACCGATCGTTCGCGCGCTAGGCATCGTCAAGCGGGCGGCCGCCGCGACCAACATGGCTTTGGGGCGCCTCGATCCCAAGCTCGGACAGGCGATCGTCGAGGCCGCGCAAGAGGTCATCGACGGCAAGCTTGACGACCATTTCCCACTGGTCGTGTGGCAGACCGGATCCGGCACGCAGTCCAACATGAACGCGAACGAAGTGATCTCGAACCGCGCCATCGAGATGCTGGGCGGCGAGATGGGATCGAAGACGCCGGTACACCCGAACGATCACGTCAATATGAGCCAGTCGTCCAACGACACCTATCCGACGGCGATGCACATCGCCTGCACGGAGGAGATCGTTCGCCGGCTTCTGCCGGCGCTTCAGCACCTGAACGCCGCACTGGACAGCAAGGCCAAGGCCTGGGCGAACATCATAAAGATCGGCCGCACGCACACGCAGGACGCCACGCCGCTGACGCTGGGCCAGGAATTCTCGGGCTACGCCCAGCAGGTGCGAAACGGGATCGAGCGTATCGAGAGCACGCTGCCCGGCCTCATGCAACTCGCCCAGGGTGGCACGGCCGTCGGCACCGGGCTCAACGCGCCGGTGGGTTTCGCCGAGAGAGTGGCCGAGACGATCGCGGCAATCACCGGGCTCGCCTTCACCAGCGCGCCCAACAAGTTTGAGGCGCTTGCCGCTCACGACGCGATGGTGTTTTCGCATGGCGCGATCAACACGGTCGCCGCATCGCTGTTCAAGATCGCCAACGACATCCGCTTCCTCGGCTCGGGTCCCCGCTCGGGCCTCGGTGAGCTGGCGCTTCCCGAAAACGAGCCCGGCTCCTCGATCATGCCCGGAAAGGTCAATCCGACCCAGGCAGAGGCGCTGACCCAGGTCTGTGTCCAGGTGTTCGGGAATAACGCGGCGCTGACATTCGCCGGCAGTCAGGGCCATTTCGAGCTCAACGTCTTCAACCCGGTGATGGCCTACAATTTCCTGCAATCTGTGCGACTGCTTTCGGACGCGACCGTATCCTTCACCGACAATTGCGTGGTCGGCATCGAGCCACGGACGGACAACATCAAGACCGGAGTCGAGCGCTCACTCATGCTGGTCACGGCGCTGGCGCCCGAGATCGGCTACGACAATGCGGCGAAGATCGCGAAGACAGCGCATCGGAACGGAACGACCCTGCGGGAGGAGGCCTTGAAGACCGGACTGGTTTCCGAAGCCGACTACGACCGACTGGTGCGGCCCGAAAGGATGGTCGGCCCGGGTTAATGTCGTTCACAATTACGTGAATGAAGCGCAGGCATTGTCAACCAATCGAGAACGCTGCGTTCGCCGGTTCCGGGCTCGTCTTCAGTGCGCAATCGCCTATGTTTGCGCAACCTTTCTCGAACACGGAACAATACCATGTCCAACACATTGCTTCTGATTGGCCGCATTCTCCTGTCGGTCGTCTTCATCATGGCAGGCCTGTCGAAATTCGGCAGCATCGAAGGCACGGCCGGCTACATCAGCTCGGTCGGACTCCCCGCCGGCATTGCCCTCGCATGGCTTGCCGCGATCTTCGAGACGCTCGCCGGCATCGCGATCCTGATCGGTTTCCAGACCCGTATCGCGGCCTGGTTGCTCGCCGCATTCTGCGTCTTCACCGCGGTGGTGTTTCACTACGCACCTGCGGACCAGATGCAGATGACGATGTTCATGAAGAACATCACCATTGCGGGCGCGTTCCTCATCCTGTCGGTTGCCGGCCCCGGAACATTGTCGGTCGACGCGCGGCGCGGCAACGTTCCCGCTTTTGCCTGACAGTACCGGCCCTCAAACGATCGAACCCGGGCTTCGGCCCGGGTTTTTTGTTGTTCTGTCTCCGGCCGTCCGGATATCTTGGTATCTTGAGGGGATGAAAACCATGACCGCGACGGCGCTGCTGGTTTCAAGGCTTTTGATCGCCGCGATGTTCGCAGCCAGCGCCTGGGCTGTATTCTCCGACATTGGTGCGGCGACCGGCTATTTCGCGGGTCTGGGCATGCCGCTGCCGCGACTGGTCGCCATCAGCACCGGCATTTTCGAGGCTGCGGGCAGCGCTCTTCTGGTGTTCGGCTTCCAGACGCGACCCGCAGCGGTCGCGTTGACCCTGTTCAGCATAGCCGCGACCTTCATCGGCCATGCCGGCGAGGGTGACGGCGATCCGATGCTGACCTACATGCACCAGCAAGCGCTGCTGAAGGATATCGCCGTTGCGGGAGGGCTGGTCGCTCTTGCCGTCACGGGTGCCGGACGTCTGTCGCTGGACGCGAGCTTCAGGCGATACCGCGAGAGATGACGGGCGCGTAGCCGCTGATATCAGGCTTCCCGCCAGCCGTATTTGTCGAGAAGACCCTCGATGTAGTCGGCGGCATCGGCGCCCTTGAGCGACTGGTTCCACAGCCGGCTCGATATCTCCTCATGGAGGTCGACGGCTTCCGGCGCGGCGGTGATCAGCGCTACACCCAGCCGCACATTCGGCTGCTCGCCGAGGCGAAATGGGCTGATTGCGAGGATCGACCGATCAGTCTGCCGGAAGATCTGAAAGCTCGTCGCTGGAACGGCTTCCAGAACGATTCCGATCTGTACACCGATCGGCTGCTCGCGCAACAGCCGTACGATGAACTCGATCTCGCGCCGTGCCATCTTGCGGCGCTCCTCGACCTTGGTGGGGTCGAGATCGTGACGCCCCATAAGGCCATGGAGAAGGAAACGCTCGATGTCGGCCGATGCGATCAGACTGGCCAGCAACGGCTTGCGCTTGCGGAACGCCGCCTTGCGCTGCCGCAGAATGTCCATCAACGTATCGACCGAAGCGAGGGACTCGGTATAGTCGGCGCTTTCCTGCGGAACCGACTCCTTCAGCACCATTTCGAGCATCGCGTCGTAATCATCGGACGTGAGCAGATAGGACACCGGTCCGAA
>JAMLJD010000108.1 GCA_023953775.1 Rhizobiaceae bacterium
GGACCGTGCTCAGCGACGAGGCGCGTGCGCGCTTCCTGTCGATCATCGCCTCGGATACCCGCAAGCTTTCCGACACGGTGCAATCCCTGGTATCGTTTTTCGACAATGCCCGTCTGCGCGTGCGCTCGGAAACGCCGATGGAGCACGTCGACCGGTTCATCACGGAGACCGACAACCACTTTCCAGGCCTTGAAGAGCTGGCGGCGCGTCTGATGCGTGATCGCAGGCCGGGCGAGACCGCTTACGACTTCGCCCGGCGTGCGGCGGCGGATCGTCGGGAAGCCGCTGCGTCTTCGTCCGGCAGCTTTGCCAGTGTGCGCGCCGCGATCGAGCCGCGCGCGCTGGAGATCGTGGAAGAAATCGTGGCGTGCGACGACGCGCTCGCCTCGGAAGAATCGCGGCAACTGGCGACCTCGGCATTGCTCAATTACGCGGTCGCCGCGCTGCTGATGCCGTACGACGAATTTCTGGAAGCGGCCGAGACGTGCCGCTACGACCTTGACCTGCTGTGCGGGCGCTTCGGCGTATCCTACGAGCAGGCCGCGCATCGGCTGGCGTCGTTGCGAAAGCGCGGCGCAGAGGGCGTACGCTTCGCCTTCATGCGGTCCGATCCTTCGGGGCACGTCACCAAGCGCCTGCCGCTCGCCAGGCTTTCGCTGCCGCGCTACGGCACGGCCTGCCCGCTTTGGGTCGTTTACCATGCCTTCCAGACCCCGGGGGCAACCGTGCGCGCATTCGGCCGGCTGTACGATGGCTACGACTTCCTGTTCTTCGCGCGCGCCGTCGAGAAGTCGCCTTCGCGCATAGGCCTTCCGCGCCATCTGCTTTCGGTCATGCTCGCATGCTCGGCCGACGATGCCGCGCGTGTCGTCTATTCCGACGGCATCGACCGCTCGACGGCGACGGTTCCCGTCGGGACGGTGTGCAGGCTATGTCCGCGTTCTGGATGCGGACACCGGCAGGAGGAGCCGCTGATCGCGTGACCGTCGAATCGCCAAGTAAGACAAAGGGTGTATGTTGAAGCGACAACCAGCCGCTATAGTAGATGTGGGGTTTTGCGGAGGAGCGACGTGCCGTCAAGGCGCATACTGATCGTCGAGGACGAGCCGAACATCGTCGAGTCGCTCCGGTTCATTCTCGAGCAGGCGGGGTTCGTCATCGACATCGTCGCCGACGGCGGTTCGGCGCTCGATCGTCTGCGGGAAGGGGACTTCCAAGCGGTCGTGCTCGATGTGATGCTGCCCGGCATGAACGGCTTCGACGTCCTTCGCTCCATACGCGCCGACGGCAGGACGCGTGAAACGCCGGTAATCGTGCTGACGGCCAAGGGCCAGGCCAACGACCGCAAGACGGCCGAGGCGATCGGCGCTAGCGCGTTCATCACCAAGCCGTTCTCCAACGCGGAGGTCGTGGAGCGCGTGCGGGAGCTGTCGGGAGCCTGACGTGGAGCGGCCCGAACCGGACAGCCGCGCAACCCGCGACGCCGCGACGATCCTGCCGGTGCTGGCGATCGTGCTGCTCATGCCGCCCGTCATCCTGATTTTCTCCGCGCCGATCGTGGTGTTCGGCATTCCCGTGATCATTGTCTATCTGTTCGCCGCCTGGGCTGTGGTCATCCTGTGCGCCTGGATGATCGCCCGCCGGCTGACCGATACGGACATCGCGGAGACGGAACGGCAATCGGAGCGTCGCCGCTGATGCTTGCCGCCGACGTCGTTATCCTCGCGTGCCTCGCCTATGTCGCGATCCTCTTCGCGGTCGCCTTCGCCGGGGACCGCCGCGCCAGCCGCAATCCCGGCGGCTGGCTGTCGTCGCCGCTCGTCTACACGCTGTCGATCTCTATCTACTGTACGAGCTGGACGTTCTTCGGCGCGGTCGGATCGGCTGCGCGCACGGGGCTGGAGTTCGTGACCATATATCTCGGGCCGACCTTCGTGTTCGTCGGCTGGTGGATATTCCTCAGGAAGCTGGTGACCATCGGCAGGATCTATCACACCACGTCGATCGCCGACCTGATCTCGGCACGGTTCGGCAAGAATCCGGCACTCGGCGCGCTGGTCACCATCGTCGCCCTGGTTGCGACAGCTCCCTACATCGCCCTGCAGTTGAAGGCGCTGACCGCCAGCTTCCAGGTGGTCACCTTTCCCGCCGGTGCGGTGGCGGCGGCCAACACCAATCTCGAACCGGACTACACGACCGCCTTCTGGGTGGCGGCGGGACTGTGCGCGTTCTCGATCATCTTCGGCGTCCGCAACATTGACGTGAACGAGCGCCACCATGGCGTCATCGCGGCGATCGCCGTCGAGGCGGTCGTGAAGCTGATCGCGCTGGTGACGGTCGGCATGTGGGTCGTCTTCAGCCTCGGCGACAGTCCGGCTGCCGTCTTCGACAGCGCGCCGGTGAGCCTCACACATCCCGGCCAGACCTTCGGCACGCGCTGGGTGACGCTCTGTTTTCTCGCCGGCGCGGCCGTGATCTGCCTGCCGCGGCAATTCCAGGTGACGGTCGTCGAGAATTCGGGCGAACGCCAGCTCCGCACCGCCTCCTGGCTTTTCCCGCTCTATCTGTTCGTCATCTGCCTCTTCGTGGTGCCTATCGCGGTTGCCGGGATCAGGCTTCTGCCGGAAGGCTCCAATCCCGACCTCTACGTGCTCACGCTTCCGCTCAACGCGGACCAGGATGCGATTGCCCTGCTCGCCTTCCTGGGCGGCTTCTCGTCCGCCACCTCGATGGTCATCGTCTCGTCGATCGCGCTGTCGACGATGATCTCGAACCACATCATCATGCCCCTGGCGCTCCGCTTTCAGATCGTGCCGGTGGCGAGCGCCCAGGTGGTGCGCAATTTCATTCTCGGCGCGCGGCGGGCAAGCATCGTCTTCATCGTCATGCTCGGCTTCGTCTACTTCAAGCTCAGCGGAAGCTCCGAGGCGCTGGCGGCGATCGGGCTGATCGCGTTCTGCGGCGTGGCGCAGTTCCTCCCCAGCCTGGTCGGCGGGCTCTACTGGCGGAACGCGACCCAGCAAGGTGCGCTCGCGGGGCTGGCGGCGGGTTTCGTCATCTGGGGCTACACGCTCTTCCTGCCGAGTTTCGGGGGCATGCTCCTGATGCCGGCCGAGGCGATCGAGTTCGGTCCGTTCGGGATCGGCTGGCTGAAGCCGCAGGGCCTGTTCGGGCTGGACGGCTTCGATCCGCTGGTCCACGCGGTGTTCTGGAGCCTGTTCGCCAATATCGCGCTGTTCATCGGCATCTCGCTGGCGACGGAGCCGACGCCGCTCGCCCGCTACCAGTCGCGGCTGTTCATCGACGTGTTCCGGCGCCAGACCGAAAGCGAGGTCAGCGTGATCCGCCGCACCGCGCGGATACGCGACCTGAAGCGCATTGCCGACCGCATCCTCGGTCCAGCGGAAGCGGTCAGCCTGTTTTCGGATGCACGCGGCGAGCGTGCGGCGATAGCCAGCGACGAGCTGATCGCGATGGTCGAGCAGAGGCTGGCGGCGAATGTCGGCGCGGCGACGGCGCGGTCGCTGGTGTCGAGCGTGGTGTCGAATGAGTCCATCAGTGTCGAGGAGCTCAAGCGGCTGGCCGACGAGACCGAACAGATACGCGCCTATTCGGAGGAACTGGAACGCAAGTCGCGCCAGGTCGAGAAAACCGCCGCCGAACTGGCCGCCGCGAACGAGCAACTCCGCGAAATCGACATGCAGAAGGACGAGTTCCTGAGCCAGGTCAGCCACGAAGTGCGCACGCCGATGTCCTCGATCCGCTCGTTCAGCGACATCCTCCTGGGCAATCCGGACCTCGACGAGGAGAAGAAGCAGCGCTTCCTGCGAATCATCCAGAACGAGAGCCTGCGCTTGACCCGGCTTCTCGACGGCATCCTCGACCTCAACCAGATGCAGGGCGAGACGACCTGGGAAATGCACCGCTTCGATCCCGATTCCGCACTGGATCAGGCACTGGAGAGCTGCGAGGCGCTGGCGCGCGATGCGGGCGTGACGCTTCGCCGTGCGGGCAGGGCGCGCAAGGCCGCGGTGATCGGCAATTCCGACAAGCTGGCGCAGGTCTTCATCAACCTGATTTCCAACGCCATCAAGTACAACACCAGTGCCTCTCCCGTCGTCACCGTCTCGAGTGGGGTGCGCAAGGGTGTCTACGAAGCGCGGGTCGTCGACAATGGTCCCGGCGTCTCCGGCGAGGATCGCGACAGGATCTTCGCCAGGTTCACGCGTGGGCCTCTGCCGCGCAAGCAGGGCGCGGGGCTCGGCCTCGCGATCAGCCGGCAGATCGTCGAGGCGTTCGGCGGCTCACTGATGCTGGCCACGGACCGGCGAAAGGGCGCGGAGTTCATCGTTCAGCTCGACTGCGCCGAGACGGAACCGCTTTCAGCCTAGCGCAATTCCGGCAAGAAGTGCGCACCGCTTCTGCGTAAAAACAAAGGGATAGGGCATCAGAGGCGATTCGTTTGTCGCCGGAAATGCTCGAGGACCAAGACCGCGATACGCCTGCCGGCCGCGCCGTGCGTCAGGCTGCGGCCGTTTCCTTGGCCGCGTTGAGCAGCCTGTCGTTCTGGCGCAGCGCCCATCTCAGATGCGCACGGTCGAGGGTCTTCGGAAGGATCATGCGTTCCAGGTCCGGAACCAGTTCCTCGGGAAGGCGATGCGCGAACGGGATCGCCCATTTGGTCCGGTCGCAGAAGATGCCATCCCGGTTGAGCAGCGCCAGCAGCGCGTGGCACAGGCAATCGATCGTCGACATGTGGCTGCTCAGAAAAGCACCCATCTTGAGGAAGCCCAGCGCGTCCTCGTAGCGGTTTTCCGCGTCCATCC
>JAMLJD010000109.1 GCA_023953775.1 Rhizobiaceae bacterium
GTGTGTCGCCGTCCGAGAGGCCGTCAATCGTCGTCACCTCGCCAGACACCTGGCCGACCGGCATGACGCAGGAGCGGACCGGCTCGCCGTCGACGAGAACCGTGCAGGCGCCGCAGGCCGCGATGCCGCAGCCGAATTTCGGTCCGAGAATTCCCGCCTTGTCGCGCAGCGCCCACAACAGGGGCATTTCGGGTTCTGCATCGATTTCGATGTCTGCCCCGTTTACGGTCAGTTGCATTCCGTATCCCTTGCTTGCGGCGCATCTTGGCCGCGCATGCGGCCAGCGATCACAGGAATACAGATTGACAAATTTTGTCTTTTTGTCAATAGACGGGCATGGAGATCGAGACGAATTGAACCTGCACACCGAGACAGCGGCCGATCCGAAGCGGATGCGGATCCTCCAGGGCGCGATGGAGGTTTTCCTCGCCTACGGCTTTCAGCGTACGACGATGGACGACATCGCGCGCGCCGCCGAGGTGTCGC
The DNA here is from genome assembly GCA_023953775.1 of Rhizobiaceae bacterium. Lineage (GTDB taxonomy): Bacteria > Pseudomonadota > Alphaproteobacteria > Rhizobiales > Rhizobiaceae > JAMLJD01. The sequence continues at coordinate 487 of JAMLJD010000109.1, forward strand.
GACCGGCGCTCTATCTCCTGTTCCGCAACAAGACCGACATCTACCGGGCGCTGGCCAGCGACTTCCTCGCCGCCACACTCGATCACGTGCGCGAGGCGCTCGCCTCGGAGCGTCCGCTGGCCGAACGGCTCGCCTCGTCGATCGATTGCGCGATGCACATGGTCGACGAAGTCGAGAAATCGCCGCACGGCGCCGAGATCATGGACATGAAGAACAGCCTGGCCGGCGACATCATCGCGTCCGGTCGCGCGACGATGGGCGAGCTGGTCGAAAAGGCGATCGACGAGGAGATTGCGCGTCGCGGCACCGATCTCGCGGCCAAGGGCCTGTCGGCACGCATCCTCGCCGACATGCTGCTCGACGCGCTCGACGGCATGAAGATGCGCGGCTCGCCGCGCGACGCGCAGCAGCGCAGCGCCGCCGGCTTCGTCAAGGTCGTCGAAACGATCCTCTCGGACTGAAGCCTGTTCACCCGCCGCGTGCGACGCCGGCGGGCTTCTTGCGGCTGGCGAGGAAGCTGCGAACCCGATCGCCCAGACGCGGCTTGCGGTCGGCGCGGAAGCCGTCGGCCAGCATGCCCGACAGGTCGAGGGTCTGCTCGACGCCCACCTTGTCGTAATTCTCGGCGAGCCAGTCTTCGGCGGCGGTGCGCCCGAGATCGCGCAGATATTCCAGGAACGCCCATTCGGCATTGACCTTCGAGGAGGCGGACAGGTCCTTGAACGCCTCGTCGGCATCGATGCGATGCATGCGGATGTCGCGGTAGATGCCGTGCTCCAGCCGGCCGGAGGCGATCAGCTCCTTGACGAAGGCGATGGCGCGGAACTCGCGCAGCAGGCCGGCATTGAAGGTGATCTCGTCGATGCGGTTCTGGATCTCGCGGGCCGAACGCGGCACGCCTTCGCGCAGGACCGGATTGATCTGGACGAGCAGCACGTCCTCCGTCTGGCTGGCGTAGAAGAAGGGAAACAGCGCCGGGTTGCCGCCATAGCCGCCGTCCCAGAAATGGTCGCCGTCGATCTCCACGGCCTGGAAGATCTGCGGCAGGCAGGCGGAGGCCATGACGACCCGGGCGTCGAGCTCGCCGGTCTCGAACACCCGGAGCTGACCGGTTTCGACATTGGTCGCCGAGATGAACAGCTTGAGGTCGTCGCAGGCGCGAACGCGCTCGAAGTCGATCGTGCTTTCCAGTACCTCGACCAGCGGGTTGATGTTGAGCGGATTGGCGGCATAGGGCGACATCAGCCGCGACCAGCCTTCATACCAGAGATAGCCCGGCGTATCCTCGATCGACCAGCTTCCCCACAGGACATCCCAGGGCATCCGCTGAACCGGGCTGAAGCGCCCCTTCAGACCGACCTCGCGCCAGAATTCGTGGAGCTTCGCCCGGGCGCCTTCCGCGCCGCCGCGGACCCAGCCGTCGGCGAAGGCGACCGCGTTCATCGCGCCGGCACTGGTGCCGGAGATCGCCCCGATATCGAGCCTGCCGTCCTCGAGGAGCCGGTCGAGTACGCCCCAGGTGAAGGCGCCGTGCGATCCGCCGCCCTGCAGCGCGATGTTGACCGGCTTGCTGGTCGATTGGGCGGCGGCCATTGACGTGGCTCCGGAGGTGCCGGCCGGACCTACTGGGCCGTCCAGCCGCCGTCGATCGACAGCGTCGTTCCGGTGATCTGGGCGGCATCGTCGGAAGCGAGGAAGGCCACCGATGCGGCGATCTGCTCGACCGTCGCGAACTGCTTGCTCGGCTGCTTTTCCAGGATGACGTCGCGGATGGTCTTGTCGCGGTCGAAGCCGGTTTCCTTCATCCGGTCCTCGATCTGCTTCTCGACCAGCGGAGTGTGAACGAAGCCGGGGCAGACCGCGTTGCAGGTTACGCCCTTGCCGGCCAGCTCGACGGCGACCACCTTGGTGAGGCCGACGATGCCGTGCTTGGCCGCGACGTAGGCGGCCTTGTGCGGCGAGGCGCGCAGACCGTGCGCCGAGGCGATGTTGACGATGCGGCCCCAGCCATTGTCGCGCATGCCCGGCACGGCTGCGGCCGATGTGTGGAAGGCCGCGGAAAGGTTGATCGCCAGGATGGCGTTCCATTTGTCGGTCGGAAACTCTTCGATCGGCGCGACGTACTGAATGCCGGCATTGTTGACGAGGATGTCGACCGAACCGAGCTTCGAGGCAGCCTGCTCGATCAGCCCGCGGGCTTCCTCAGGCTTCGACATGTCGGCCTTGACGTAGATCGCGTCGACGCCCTGCTTCTTCGCCAGCTCGCTGGCGATGCGATGGTCGTCTTCGCTGTCGGTGAAGGAATTGATGACGACATTGCAGCCCTTGGCTGCGAGAAGTTCGGCGGTGGCGAGACCGATACCCGACGTCGAACCGGTAATGACTGCGTTCTTTCCGTTGAGCATTGTCAGGGCCTTCCTTGTGAGACGTTTCCGCGTGTGAGCCGTATATATTGCACTGCAGCATCGAATCCAACCGGCAGGCGTATTACGGTTTGGACATCAAGCCCCGACCATCGCGGCGTTGTGGTGAGGGCAAACGGCCGATGTCCACCAAAGACAAAGGCCCGAACATGTGTCCGGGCCTTGTCGATGTCTTGGTGTCGCGTGGCGGGGTCAGCCCTGGGGCTGCGGCTCCATGCCGGCATCCGGCTCCTCGCCGCCCTTCTTGCTGTCTTCCTTGCGCTGGCCGGTCTTCGGTACGGCCGAGCCCCGTGAGGGCGGCGTGTCGTCGCCGAGATCGCGGGAGGGCTTCTCGCCAGCGATGATCTGCTTGATCTCGTCGCCGGACAGCGTCTCGTATTCCAGCAGGCCCTCGGCAATCGCGATCCATGCCTTCTTCTTCTTGGTCAGGATCGCGCGCGCGCTGTCATAGGCCTCGTCGATCAGCCGCCGCACCTCGGCGTCGATCAGCTGCTGGGTCTCCTGCGACATGTTCTGCTGGCGGGCGACGGAGTGGCCGAGGAAGACCTCTTCCTGGTTCTCGCCATACGCCACCTGGCCGAGCTTGTCGGAGAAGCCCCACTGCGTAACCATCGCGCGGGCGAGCTTGGTCGCCTGCTCGATGTCGGAGGCGGCGCCAGAGGTGATGTTCTCCTTGCCGAACTTCAGCTCCTCGGCGATGCGTCCGCCCATCATGATGGCCAGGCGCGACACCATCCACTTGTAGCTCATCGAATAGCGGTCGCCTTCGGGCAACTGCATGACCATGCCGAGGGCGCGGCCGCGCGGAATGATCGTCGCCTTGTGGACAGGGTCCGACGACGGCACGTTGAGCGCGACGATGGCGTGGCCGGCCTCGTGATAGGCGGTGAGTTCCTTCTCGGCCTGGGTCATGGCGGTCGAGCGGCGCTCCGCGCCCATCATCACCTTGTCCTTGGCGTCCTCGAACTCGGCCATGGTGACGAGACGCTTGTTGCGCCGGGCGGCCATCAGCGCAGCCTCGTTGACGAGGTTGGCGAGATCGGCGCCGGAGAAGCCAGGCGTGCCGCGCGCGATCACCTTGAGGTCGACATTCGGTGCCAGCGGCACGTTGCGGACGTGGACCTTGAGGATCTTCTCGCGGCCCGTGATGTCGGGGTTCGGCACTACCACCTGGCGGTCGAAGCGGCCCGGGCGGAGGAGCGCGGGGTCGAGCACGTCGGGACGGTTGGTCGCGGCGATCAGGATGATGCCCTCATTCGCCTCGAAGCCGTCCATCTCGACGAGCAACTGGTTCAGCGTCTGCTCGCGCTCGTCATTGCCGCCGCCGAGGCCGGCGCCGCGATGGCGGCCGACCGCGTCGATCTCGTCGATGAAGATGATGCAGGGCGCATTCTTCTTCGCCTGCTCGAACATGTCGCGGACGCGGCTGGCGCCGACACCGACGAACATTTCAACGAAGTCCGAGCCTGAGATGGTGAAGAACGGCACGTTCGCCTCGCCCGCCACGGAGCGCGCGAGCAGCGTCTTGCCGGTTCCGGGAGGGCCGACGAGCAGCACGCCGCGCGGAATCTTGCCGCCGAGGCGCTGGAACTTCTGCGGGTCGCGCAGAAACTCGACGATCTCCTCGAGATCC
>JAMLJD010000011.1 GCA_023953775.1 Rhizobiaceae bacterium
CCATTTTGGTCATTCGCGATCCAGAGTAGATATCTTGATTGACGTGGGACCCGATTTTGGACCACCCGGCTGGGGAATTTCCCGGGGGTAACACTCACGGCGGACCGGATGCGCCGGAGGTGTTCATGAGTAATATCGGCGGCTTGTTGCCGATGGCACTGTGAGGACGAACCTCGTTGTAGTCTCTGCGCCATTCCTCCATTTTCTGGCGGGCGTCGTCAAGCGTCAGGAACCAATGCTGGTTCAGACATTCCGCGCGGAACTTGCCGTTGAAGGACTCGATGTAGGCATTGTCCGTGGGCTTGCCGGGCCGTGAGAAGTCGAGCGTGACATCATTGGCATAGGCCCACAGGTCGAGATCGCGGGAGATGAACTCGCTGCCGTTGTCGACCCTGATCATCTTCGGATAGCCGACTTCCCGGCAGACCCGTTCGAGTGTCTGAACGACATCTTCACCCCGGTAGGAGAACCGCGGGTCTGTTGCCGGTGCATAGCGCGAATGGGTATCGACAATTGTCAGAACGCGCAGCTTCCTTCCCGTTGCCAACTGGTCGTGAACGAAATCCATGGCCCAGACCTGGTTCGAATGTGTGGCATCGGTCCTGTCTTCCCTGAGCTTGGCCTTCACCCGTCGTTTGGGGGTCTTGTTGCGCAACTGCAGGCCCAACTCGTTGTAAAGCCTGCGGGTTCGCTTCATGTTGATCGTCCATCCCTCACGCAGCAGAAGGACGTGCACGCGCCGGTATCCGTAGCGAACGCGCGTCTCGCAGATCTCCTTGATCCGCTGCTTCAGCGGTGCCTGCTCACCGCGCCTGAACTTGTAAGTGTAGAGGGAGCGGTCGATCCTCAGCGCATGACACGCCTTGCGGATCGACACCTTCCAAGCCTCCCGGACTTCATCCACAAGCTGGCGCCGGCGGGCAGGCTTCAGAGCTTTTTTGAGAGAACGTCCTGCAGCATAGCCTTGTCCAGGCTGAGGTCCGCGACAAGCCGCTTGAGCTTGGCGTTCTCCTCCTCGAGTTGACGCAGTCGCTTGACCTCGGACGGCATCAGCCCAGCATAGCGCTTGCGCCAGTTGTAGAATGTCGCCTCCGATATCCCGGCCTTGCGGCAGACCTCGCCAACCGCCGTGCCATCCTCAGCCTGCTTCAAGACAAAGGCGATTTGCGCCTCTGAAAACTTCGATGCCTTCATGGAACTCTCCATCTCCCGGTCGAGGGATCATAATTGGAAAATTCTAGCCTTGAATGGTCCGATTTGGCGGGAGCACGTCATGATAACTGCCGTTCTCTTCTGCGGATCGAAGGTCTCGGAATGGCCCGAAGCGCCCCTAGGCGGCAGACGCCGACCAATCTAGCCAGGCTGATGGCAACGGATACTCAAGCCGCAGCTAATCCATCGGGCAGCACGCCTCCACAAAATCAGGTTCTTTCCGGTTTTGGGTGAGGTTGAGGATTGATGGATTAGGCAGTCATCTTACCGGCGTTGGCGGAGAGCGGCTAGCGTTCGCGCGCGTCGTAGACGGAGTTTCACCATAACGTTCACGGTACTGCCTGTTAAAATGCGAAAGGTCGGAGAATCCGGCATCAAGCGCCAGATCGACAATGCGGCGGCCAGTATTGCAGCTATCCATCAGCAAGTTCCGAGCCAGGACCAGCCGGAGATTGCGAACCCGCGCGGAATAGGATCCACCGCTGAGTTTGAACAGATATTCAAGATATCGGCTGGAAACTCCGATTGCTGCGGCCACCTTTCCGGCGGTCAACTCTGCATCTTGGAAGTGGTGCTCGATATAGCCGATAGCTTCAATGATCCGGGCCTGCCGAATTGGTTTCTGGTAAGGATCTTGCGAATCGGCCTTGCGTCCCGCAACGACCAAGCCGACTAGATCAGCGAGATGACAGGCGACTGTCGCGCGCGCATCCGGTGACTGAAGCGGTTCGCCACCGGTTAAAGCCCGCAGATAGGCGTACAAAAGGCGCAGCATCGCATTCCGGGGATCGAAACATGCAGCCAATGCATCGCCGGTTTCTACACCGCGCCGGACAAGCTCACATTGCGGAACAACGACGGCGGCGAAGTCAAGCCCACGGCCGCCCGCAATTGCGCCTGGCTCCCAGTTGCGCAGCAATGTCACGCCGCCTGCAGGCAGATCTATTTCCTTGCCCGCATGGCAAATGTGGAGAGATTTCCGCCGCGCAAGGATCAAGGCATATGTCGAACTGCCGTCTCTGGCCAGTGCGGGATCGCGAAAGGTCGTTCCAGGCGACATCGAAACTTTAGTCACCCGTGTCTCCCCATCCATGAAGACGGGAGATATTCGCGCCGAAAACGGAACGTCGCCATGCGGGCGGAAATCAAGCTTGAGAAGATGGCGCCCTACTTCCTCCCGCCACAATGTCAATTGGTCAATGTTCCGCATTGCTTCCGCCCATGCAGCAAGAGAGCCCACCGAAAAACGATACGTCCCTATGGCGATTTCCGCAATCGCGCGAATTCGCATTTTGCGCAATCGGCCAAGACGGTCCGCTCGCGCAGTCTAATATTCGTGCAGGGACGCTAACTTGGGCAGCGGCTTCGGCCTGCGCCGGTCGATTTCTGTTCAGGAGGCCGCGATGAAGACGATTACTTCGCTCGCCGCGTTTGCGGTTCTTGCGTACGCCTTTGCTAATCATGGCGCCGTCGCCGCCGAGCCTGTTGATGCCTTCCGATGCAAGCCCGGTTTTGTTTGGCGAGACGCATTTCCAAATGACATCGTCTGTGTGACGCCAGAATCGCGGGCACTTGTGAAGGAGGAAAACAAGGTACGGGAATCCCGCTTCGACAAAAATGGCTCATCCGGCCAATTCACCTGCATTCCGGGTTTTGTCTGGAGGCTTATCATCCCGGAAGATTTGACCTGCGTTACCCCCGAGCGCAGGGACGCCGTGCGCGCCGAAAATACGATGCTAGACAGCAGACGCGTTGGTTCGTTTATGAAAAGCGGACGCACCGCCAAGTGCAAGAACGGGTTCGTTTGGCGCGAGGCCTTTCCCGAGGATTTTGTCTGTGTGACGCCGGAATCCCGCGCCATGGTCAAACAAGAAAACGCCGCAATGTTTTCCCGTATTGACCCCGTCGGTGCGTCGGGTCCGAACAGTTGCATCGCCGGTTTCGTCTGGCGAGAAACGATACCTACAGACGTCGTCTGCGTAACGCCTGAACGCAGGGCCATCGTGCGCTCGGAAAATGCGGCCGCTGCTAGCAGGCGAAGCGGTGAGTGACGTCCGTCGAGTTCAAGTTCCCGACACAAGACGGGCGGCGCTTGGCAACAGGTCTCTCCTGGCCGGCACAGCTTGGCACAAGTGCAGATATGGTATCGCGATAACCGTCGCTGCATTTATCTCCGCCTTGCTGGCGCACGCCGGACAGTCCGATCTTCCCGTATGCAGCGATGAGGAGGTTATTGAAACTCTTATCGACATTTTCTTTCAGGTGCAGCAGTCGGCAGGATCTGGCGTAGAAATCGTCGCGCTTGAGGAAATCTCCGACCTAGGTGCGGTTTCTCACCCCGCAGGCGGCGAATGGAGTGAGACGCGTGGATGCGCCGCCCAAGGAAAACTACGTGACGGCAAGACGATCGACATCTGGTACAAGATCGTTTTGCCAAGTATACAAGACACCATCGGGTATCGTCTGAAAATGTGCATAAACGGCTTCAATCTGGAAAACGCCGGTTGCGATGCATTCACTAAGTCGCCGACGCCATAATTGATTTCTAAAGATTTCATTCGATGCGGGCAGTAATGCCATCAGGACAAAACAGGCAAATCACGTTTCAGTTGAGCGCCACAATGCTAATACTTTCGCCGCAAACCTTCTGTTGAGCGCCTCAATTCGGAGGCATGCGAACTAAACGTCCGCTTTCCAAAGTCGGACTGAGAATACCAGCGTCCACGCAAAGCTTGGGTTAGGGCCGATCGCATCCGCGCGTGTTGCTCGCGTGAATGGCCGCTTCGGTCAGTTCAGTCGCACATAGTTGCCAGTCCGCAACCGGCCCCAAACCGGACATGGAGCGAAACAGCAGAAACGGCGGCTTTGCCCCGTTTCAAGCATGATCCGTCGACAGTATTTCCCCGTCTTGCGTTCAAACGTCGGCTGGATTATCGGAACCCCGACTAAGAACTTCTCCCAACCCTGATAGGATATATAATGCCCGACATGATTGACGGCGAACAGCTTACCTCGCTGACGGCCGATATCGTCTCCGCCTATGTTGCGAACAACCCGGTTCCGGCGGGTGATCTTCCGAACCTGATCGGCGATATCCATCGCTCCTTGACCGGGTTGGTATCCGGGGAGCAGGAGACCGAAGCGGCACCACAGACGCCGGCCGTGCCGATCAAGAAGTCGGTACAGAACGATTACATCGTGTGCCTGGAGGACGGAAAGAAGTACAAATCGTTGAAGCGGCATCTGGGCGTGCATTACGGCCTCACCCCGGATGAGTACCGCCAGAAGTGGAACCTGCCGGCGAGCTACCCGATGGTCGCGCCGAGCTATGCGGCGGCCCGGTCGGAACTCGCAAAGTCGATGGGTCTTGGCCGCAAGAAGAGCGAAACGAAGCCAGCGAAGCGCGCTGCCAGAAAGACGAGCGCCTGAGCGGGCGGTGGCTCATTTGCACCAGCGTATGCGACTTGCCGAAACGTCTCCTGCCGATCGCCGAATGGTGCTTGGCCTTCGTTCGCGGCAAGGGACATGCACGAAGTCTGGGATCGTCTCCGGCGAACTAACTGGCGTTGCTATTCCACACGCCTGATAAAGCTACAGATGCCGCTCGACATCCATGCGGCCGTGGAGGATGCGCACGATCTCGATGCCGTAGTCGGCCGGGCGGAAGTAGATGACGTGCGATCCCGCCGGGTGCTTGAGATAGCCTTCGCGGACATGCTCGGCGGAGCGGCCTTGTATCCTGCCTGAGGCAAGACCGGTCAGAATGTCGACGATGCGGTTGTGGTAGATGTCGGCCTGGTCGGGCGACCAGTGCTCGGCGGTGTACAGCCAGATCCCCTCGAGATCGGCACGCGCCTTCGGCCTGAGCCGGAATTCGCTACGGCCTGTCGGCATGCCGCCCATGCATGTCGGCGAGGAACGCCTTGCTGTCGAAGGGTTCCGCCGCACCGCTGTCCTCGCCCTCGGCCAGAGCCTCGCGCAGCGCCTTCAGCCTGACTTCCTGTTCCTCGAGCAGCCGCAATCCCGCACGCACCACCTCGCTGGCATTGCCGTAGCGGCCGCGTGCCACCTGGGCGGCGATGAACTGGTTGAAATGCTCGCCCAGCGCGATCGACGTGTTCTTGCTCATCCGCGTGCCTCCTTGCTGATACCAATATATCACACTCCTTGGTATCGGTTCAACGATGCCGTGACCGGCTGATCTCCGCGGGTTCCGGCCGTTCGGTGGCCATTCTTCTCCTTTCGCACGTTTGGGTTTGCCCGCGCCGGCGGCGGCCTGTCTCAGGGGCTGTCCTGGCAGGGGACATCGGCCTGGCAACGGCATTCGCCGTCTTTCCGCTTCGCCCGCCCGCTCGCCTTCATGCTCGGGGTGCAAGGCCTCTTTCTCCCTGCCTCTCCGGACGCCGTCAGGCCGCGATCGTCGCGGTCCTCGTGTCAGGCGAAAGGAGAACCATCATGGCCCGCATCACGAAACAGAAGTTCGATGTCCATCAGGAGATCACCAACCGCATCGTCGACGCCCTGGAGAGCGCCGGAGAGTTCCAGCTTCCCTGGATCAGGAACAAGGGCGGCTCGATGAAGCGTCCCGTCAACATCGCTTCGGCCAAACCGTACAATGGCGTCAACATCGTCTCGCTCTGGGTGGCGGCGCAGGCCTGCGACTATCCCTCCCACCTTTGGGGTACCTACCGCCAGTGGCAGGAGCGCGGATGCCAGGTTCGCAAGGGCGAGAAGTCCTCGCTGGTCGTGTTCTACAAGACCCTCGACTATGAGCAGGTCAATGAAGAGACCGGCGAGAGCGAGACGGCCGAACGGCTGATGGCGCGGGCAAGCTGCGTCTTCAACGCAGCGCAGGTCGACGGCTTCGAGCTCGAGACAGACCAGCCCATCCCCGAAGAACCGGCCTTCGATCCGATCGACCGTGCCGAGGCCTTCGTCAGGACAACCGGCGCCACGATCGAGGAGGGTGGCGACCGTGCCTGCTACATCCCCTCAGCCGACATGATCCGCATGCCGGAACGGCGCCGCTTCACCGGCACCGACACCACCACACCTGCAGAAGGCTTCTACTCCACCCTCTGCCACGAGCTGGTTCACTGGTCTGGTGCCAAGCATCGTCTCGACCGCGACCTCACCGGACGCTTCGGCTCCGAGAGCTACGCCATGGAAGAGCTCGTCGCAGAACTCGGCGCCGCCTTCCTCTGTGGCGATCTACACATCACGCCCGAACCGCGCGCCGATCATGCCTGCTACATCGCCTCCTGGCTCAAGATCTTCAAACAGGACAAGAAGGCCGTGTTTACCGCCGCCTCAAAGGCCAGCGAAGCGGCAAGGTGGTTGGGGGATATGGCTTGAGGCAACTGGTCGTGAACGCTGTTGTAATCCCCCCCCGCAAAGTGCTCATCCCCGAAATAGTCCATTTGCCATTGTAGCCTCATTGGCAATCGAATGAAGCTGATTCAAAAAAATACTCGGCAATTCCAAAAATATTTACGCAATAAAGTTAAATTGGATCAGTTTGCGAGAAAAAGAAACTGCTGCCCAACAGCGAAAAATAAAGAAAAATTTTTGAGAATTTTATTCGCTGTCGGCGAAAATAAAAATGCAACTCGTATTGCAAAATATACGATCTTCGCCTATATACGAAATTCGTTGATCTGGCCGATTTCGCTTCGCTTCGAGGTGTCAGAGACCGCGATCCGCCACCCACCACCGAATTCTCGATAAAAGATGCATTTGGCGCCAATCCAGCGCGCATATGACTCTATTCGAACATCGGAATGAACCCTTGGGCTGACCGCGGATGTACTGGCAGCACGGGAGTTCGTTCTGGGCGAACGGATTGTAGGAAAGGCGCGTCCGCGCGCTCTTGCAGAGGCATTGATCCATGACAATGCGCACCAAGCAGACCCTCGTCCGGTTCTCGGCACCCTTTATGCTGCCCGGTTTTGACGCCGCGCAGCCTGCCGGCGACTATCGCGTGGACCATGATGAGGAATTGCTGGAGGTATCCTCCCGCTTGGTCTGGCGACGCATGGCAACCTTCATCCATCTGCCGGAGATAGCCAGGCAGGTTCCCACGCAACAGATGGTGCCGGTCAATCCTGCAGACCTCGATGCCGCACGCGACAAGGGCCACCTTGAGTCATGACTTCTACAAGCTTCATTCAACGCACCGCCCGACAGTTCCGGCGCGATGCTCCTATGCATCTCTTCGCGATCGGGCAATCCGTCAAGCTAAAGCGCCGCGTTGCAAGATCCGGGTTCGCAGCGGATATCTATCGCATCACTGGCATGCTGCCGGCGAGGGATGGTTCACTGCAATACCGCATCCGCAACGACGACGAGCGGCATGAACGCGTGACGACCGAAGACAGTCTCGAGCCGGTCGACATGGCAGCTTCCGGCGACGGCGCCACTCTCATCGAAAGGACGTTCGGCCATGGCCAAGGGACAGAAACGCAGCAATCGAGAGATCAGAAAACCGAAGCAGGGAAAAGCGCCGCCCAAGCCTGAAAGCTCCTTCGGAGGCCAGATCAAGCTCACCGCGAATGCCAACGCGCCTCGTGGCAAGGGCAGGACCTAAATTCGTCATCCTCCTACAGGCGAGGAAGAAACGCGATGCAAATCGTGATCGAATTCTACCGCACCCGGGATAGGGACGACGCGCACGCCGTTGTCGGTCGGGAGACTGCGGAAGTTGCCGATCTCGACGACGCATTGGAGGTCGCGCGACTTCTCTCGCAGTCTCTCGACATGCCGCAACGACCCGATGCCCTCATGATTGCCGATGAGGATGGCGCGGTGCTCTATGCCGGTGCTTTCGAAGTAGACACTCATGCTCAGACAAGGAGACGCTGATGAGTACCCGCAACAACCACCTATTCGGCGTACTGGATTACACCGATCAATCTATTGAGAGATGGGAGAATGACGGCGGTGCGCACGGCCGAGCCTTCTCCGACTGTCATGTTGGTCGCCGCGTCGAAGCAGATCGCTCGTGGACCGTCTACCATGTCTTTACCGGAGCCCCGGCATCCATGGACGGCAATCTGATGACCGGGCTAAGCGAAGGGGCGGCAACCGACGGCATGCTGTGGCTCAATCGCCGCAACGAAGCGCGCCGCCCGGATCGAGGTAGCTTGATGACACGCGTTCGGGCGGCATTCCATGGAATGGAGGATTGCCGCAGGTGACCCTCGAATTTCCCAACCGGAGCCGCAGCTTCGACGAAGCGCGAAACGCTGTTCGCTTTATCGGGCATGACGGCATGTTCGAAGTTCCATTCTTCGTCGAGACGGCAGCGCTGGCAAAGTCCAGCAAGACGCAACTGTCCGAAAGGGATTTCCTCACCGCCTTCGATGCGGCACGCGGTTCGATCCACGACGTTGCCCGCGAGGCCTATTTCCATCGCCGCCAAACCTCCTACACGCTTACGGCCGACGATTTCCGGTAGAGGCATCTCTCGATGGTGATCCGCTACGGGTACGAGATCACATTGACCTGCCAGCAGCCGACCGCACTGGCATCGTCCCTCGTCCTGTAGACCTTTCGTGCCGCGCGCTCGGTTTCGAGCTACGAGAAGAAAGCTACGCCATAGAAGAACTGGTCGCTGAACTCAGCTAAAGCATCGCGGAACGAAAAGGAAAACGACATGGATGGATACAGTTAAGAGCAAAAAAGACCACGTCGCCTCTTGCGACTAGGCGATGCGATAGAGTGGCCTGAAGATATTCGCGAGCTGTTGCCCGCCCCCATGCATGGGGGCGGGCATTCTTGTACTGCCGGTCAGAAGTCCATGCCACCTGCGGGCATAGCCGGCGCCGCATCCTTCTTCGGCTTCTCTGCCACCATCGCTTCGGTGGTCACCAGCAGACCGGCCACAGAGGCGGCGTCCTGGAGCGCTGTGCGCACGACCTTGGCGGGATCGATAACGCCCTGCTTGTAGAGATCGCCATACTCGCCGGTCTGTGCGTTCCAGCCCCAGCCGAACTCAGACTTTTCACGCAGTTTGCCGACGATGATAGAGCCTTCAGCGCCCGCGTTTTCTGCAATCTGGCGCACCGGAGCCTCGATGGCACGGCGCACGATCTCCACGCCATGCTTCTGGTCGGAGTTGTCGGTCAGCACAGTATCCAACGCCTTGACCGCGCGCAGAAGCGCGACGCCGCCGCCCGGCAGGATGCCTTCCTCGACTGCCGCCCGGGTAGCATGCAGCGCGTCGTCCACCCTGTCCTTGCGCTCCTTGACCTCGACCTCGGTCGATCCACCGACGCGAATAACGGCGACGCCGCCTGCCAGCTTCGCCAGTCGCTCATGCAGCTTTTCACGATCGTAGTCGGAGGTCGTCTCCTCGATCTGCGCCCTGATCTGCTTGACGCGCCCCTCTATCTCGGCCTTCTTGCCGGAACCGTCGACGATGGTGGTGTTCTCCTTCTCGATCACAACCTTCTTGGCACGGCCGAGCATCTCCAGCGTGACGTTCTCCAGTTTTATGCCGAGATCTTCGCTGATCGCGGTGCCGCCGGTGAGGATCGCAATGTCTTCCAGCATCGCCTTGCGGCGGTCGCCAAAGCCCGGCGCCTTCACCGCCGCCACTTTAAGGCCACCGCGCAGCTTATTGACGACAAGCGTTGCAAGCGCCTCGCCCTCGACATCCTCGGCGATGATCAGCAGCGGCTTGCCGGACTGCACGATGGCTTCCAGGACCGGAAGCATCGCCTGGAGATTCCCGAGTTTTTTCTCGTGAATCAGCACATAAGGCTCGTCGAGCTCGACGCGCATCTTGTCCTGATTGGTGATGAAATACGGCGACAGATATCCGCGATCGAACTGCATGCCCTCGACGACCTCAAGTTCGGTTTCCGCGGTCTTCGCTTCCTCGACGGTGATGACACCTTCATTGCCGACTTTCTGCATTGCCTCGGCGAGGAAGCGACCGATCTCGATGTCTCCATTTGCCGAGATGGTGCCGACCTGGGCGATTTCGTCGTTCTTGGAAATCTTGCGCGCATTGGCTTTGAGTTCGGCGACAACGGCGTCGACAGCCTTGTCGATGCCGCGCTTCAGGTCCATCGGGTTCATCCCCGACGCGACGGCCTTTGCGCCTTCCTTGACGATCGCCTGGGCGAGCACGGTCGCGGTCGTCGTGCCGTCTCCAGCAAGGTCGTTTGTCTTCGACGCGACTTCGCGCACCATCTGCGCGCCCATGTTCTCGAACTTGTCCTCGAGCTCGATCTCCTTGGCGACGGTGACGCCATCCTTGGTGATGCGCGGCGCGCCGAACGACTTGTCGATCACGACATTGCGGCCCTTGGGACCGAGTGTCACCTTCACCGCATTGGCGAGAATGTCGACGCCCCGCAGCATGCGTTCGCGCGCGTCCGAATGGAATTTCACGTCTTTTGCAGCCATTTATCTACTCCTTCATAAGGCAGCGTCATTGACTGGTCGGTGGATATGAGAAGCCGTCAAGCGGCCTTCTTGAATGCGACGCTCTGCTCGATCACGCCCATCACGTCGCTTTCCTTCATGATGAGAAGGTCTTCGCCTTCGAGCTTGATTTCGGTGCCGGACCATTTGCCGAACAGGATACGGTCGCCGACTTTCACATCGAGTTCGACCAGCTTGCCGGCTTCGTCACGTGCGCCGGAGCCGACGGCGATGACCTCGCCTTCCTGCGGCTTCTCCTTCGCGGTATCGGGGATGATGATGCCGCCTGCGGTCTTCTCTTCGGCTTCTATGCGGCGGACCAGGATACGGTCATGCAATGGACGGAACGCCATATTCGTTCTCCTTCAAGGACAAACAGATTGTGAGGTTCCTCCACACCGGACCGGCAATATCGGGCCGATGCAGGGAGTCGCGACCCTTCTTCAGGCATCGCGCGCATTCGAGCTAGTTTCGACATTTCGGCGTTTCAAGAGGCCAAGGCAGAAATTTTGGCACTCGCGCGGCATGAGTGATAGCACGCTGTAATCATGGCACTATTCGGTACGCGTCCAACGTCCTCCGCTTGAAATTTTGCCAGAACTCGCCAAAATCCTCCAAGTCGCTCGGCCGCTTCCAAGTGGCTGCGGACGGTTACGAAAAGGAGAGTTTTCACCAGGCGGAGGATCTATCGATGAAACGAAAAGTCTCAGCGATCATCCCTTCTGTTGCTCCCGAAACATCGGACCTCGCGCTTGATCGCGTTCTCGATCCTGCGCGGTTCTTCGACAGCCCAGCTGCCGTGCTCGACGCCGCATGTCTCGACACACAGGAAAAGCGCGCGATCCTTTCGTCTTGGGCGTCCGATGCGTGTGCCGTCGAATCCATGCCCGCTTTGCGCCGGCCACCGGGTGCAAGACAGCCCGTCACCTTCGATGAAATCATGGATGCGCTTCGAGTCATCGATGCAACAGAACGTGAGGTAGCCGGTCTCAAGGGAGACTCAACGCAACAGCGCCTTGATGCATAAGAGAACTGCCAGCTCGAAAGGAGATCGCATGATCACCACGGACTTCCGGTTGCAGATGGAGGGGTATGGTCTGACCACTGCCGAGATACACTATCATCTGCCGGATCATCCAAGCTTGCTACAACTTTACGTGTGGCAGGACTATGATCTGGCGCCGGCCTTCCCTGAACTACGCGGATTTCTCGATTACTGGACAGAAACGCTCGAAGGCGCACTCCACTCGGTGCGCGTAGCCCATCACCGACTTATCAGCCCGTCCGAGTGGCGGGCGGTAGATGGGGTCATCTCGCTACATTGATGTGGTCTACTCACCCACCATCATTTATTTGGATGGGAAGATCATGGTCAAATGCGCAGCCTGCATCAGGTGATCCCTGTAATGGAGCTGTTCTGCCGGCGATTCGAAGGGCATGTGGCACACTCGTCATAGGTTGCACTGCCGTTCTAGGTGTTCGGAGTGGGGTGCCAATGAACTCATCGATCGTCACCACAGATTTTTCTCGCGGAGTCCAAACACTGGTTCCCTGTTCAAGACAACTCCTCACATCCGCAGACTTCGTGACCGGTCACCCCGTCGTCGAGAAGCCTTTTTGTGTTTGTCAGTCCTATCTTCGACCTGTGACTGCTGGCTAGCGCTATACATCTGACGGTGGATCATCGTCACTGCCCTGGTCGCCTCCTGCCGTTCCCGCCTGATGTCTTCCTGTAGCCGCTGCCGCTCCTGCAATTGGACTTGAATCAGTGCCTGCTTCTCAGCGACATCTCTCTCGGCGCAGGTAGCTGCTTCTGCTTCGTTCTGCCTTCGCAGTTCGGCATGTTTCCCGGTCACCCAATCCCACAGGCCGAGAATGCCCTTGCGGAATCGCTCGGTACGTCGCCGGGCTTCGTCATTCGATCTTGTCCGTTGTGCGAGCTCCAGCTCCCGGCGCGCCTTGCGATGCCGTTCCACCATCGCGATGCGCCGACCTTCGAGAAGCTCGGCGGCTTGGGCGAACTCGTCGCTTGCGCTGCGGATGAAGCTCGCCAGCTTGTCACGCACCAGGCTGGAGACATGTTCCTGGGCTTTGTCGACATTCGGTAGCGCCTCGATATCGCTTGTTCGTGCGACGACATCCCGGGTCTTCACACCGATCCAGCGCGCCACGGCATAGACCTCGCCATCAATATCGACGGCCACCACGCGCTTGTCGCCCTGCGCGAGCCAATAGCCGCGCTGTTCCAGTGCCGAGCGGAAGGCCTTTCCGGAATCCGATGCCGCCCAGCATTGCTGGAGTGCGTTCTTGATGTGACGTGGATCCTTGCCAACGCTCTTTGCCTGAAACCACTCCTTGCGTTCGAAGTTGAGCGGATTGCGCAAGTCCCGGTCGATCAGGCCTTCAGGCATCTTCCAGCCATGCTCAAGATAGAGCTGACGGGAGATATCGGCGAGCTTGTACCTGTCATGCGACATGCGCACCGCCGTCATCGTGTTCCCGTCAATGCGTGACCAGACACAATGAGCATGCCGGCGACCATTCTTCTCATGGAAGACGATCACGCGCGGATGATCGACCAGGCCGAGCTTCTCCTCGATCCTGTCGATCGCGCTTTCGAATGCACTGACAGGCACATCCGCCATCTCCGGCGGGCTGAGCGACAGCGCGTACAGATGCTTCCGGCACTTCGTGCCGCGGCTGACGGCCTCGGCCTCCCGTAGTGCCTCCATGATCGTGTCGCCGGCAAAGCCGCGTATCTCGTGCAGCTCGATATGTTCGTTCTCCGGCTTCATGAGATGAATGGCAAGATCGCGGGCGCCGCCGCGCTGGCTACCGTCGAGGATCATGGCCGATCCTCGGTCTTCAAGCCAAGCGCACGCATCAACGCCTCGCGCATGGCTGTCACAGCACCGCAAGCCTCGCCGATATCCTGTTCCGTCTCCGGCGAGACCGGTAGCACGCCGATGTTCACAGCCTTGGCGAGCTGGTTCAGATTGTTGGCGATGCGCGATTGCCCGAGCGCCGACAGAACCCGCGCCAGCGCCTCATGATCCTTCACCGGTGTTCGTGGTTTCTGATACCGCGGCCGTGGCGCCTGTTCGTCTGACGCAAGGATCAGTCCACGAACATACACCCCGAGCGGCAACTTCCCCGCCCGATCGCTCAGCAGCGCCTTTTCCGCGTCGGTCAATCTTATGCAAAAGGGTCTCGTTCTCGGCTTGCGCGGGACAATGCAAGCCACATCAAACTCTCTCTCTATAGCGCACCTCTAGGGTGCCGGCGGCTTCGGCGGCCGCGCCATGGACGTGTCTTTGAGAAGCGTTTCCCAGTCCGCCAGTTCGGCCAGGATCTGGTTCGATTCACCGACGCCGAGGCGCGCCATTTTACCTAAATAAATCAGTTGTTTGCCGGACCTACTACTGGATGTGGCGGCAATAACTATCCTGAAGGCTGGCTACCGCAATTGTGGCTGGCGCCGAAGCCTTGGGAGGGCTGGAAATGATGCAAGCCGATGACGTAAGAAGGGCATTTCAACCGCTCTTACTTTCTCTCGAAAGCATGAATAAGTCCAATAACCGCGAAGAGATATCACTGATCAAATCAATTACCAATGATCTAATCGAGCTCTTTTGCATAAATATTTCAAAAAATCAAAAAATAAGAATTTCAAGAGACGAGGTAAATAGTTTTATGGAATTATATGAACGAAGTTTACGAGAACTATACGATTTAGATTTGAAATCAGACTACATATCTCGATATCCTATTAATGCAATATTTGATTTACTAAATGCTATTTCTTTGTCTAGATAGATAGGATGCGGGCGCACTCCGGCCGTTCCGCTCCAGCGCCGAGTTCACCAACGACATCCGCGAATGGCGGCACTATGACGACGCCCGGCCGGGGCGGACGGACGAAAATCCGATGAATGACTCAGATGAGAACAGTGTCCTGGCGACAATAAGAGACGAAGTGCGAACGAAGCTGCGGTTGCTCAAGGAAGGTCGGTTCGACGAACTCGAGGCGTTTCTGGATCGCGTGTACGGTGTCGGCAGCGATGGACGGCATGCCAGTGGTTGCGAGATACTATGGGAGAAAGGGGAAAGGGAAAGAGCGCTACAGGAACTCGTTTCCAGACTGCAATCCGGGAATTATGTCATTTCTCACGTTACACTTGCTGCGCGATATACGTTTTATCTCAAAAGCTTACCCGACTCTGAATTTCTCTACAGTGGGTTCGTTTCGAAATTTGAAGAAGAGTCATCACAGCTTCTGATCGCATATGTTTACAATACGCTTCGCGGAATGCCGACCTCCGAGAGTCAGGACGAGGTGGCGAGATTGATGCTTTAGGCGACGATTCGGTCCATCTCGTCCGCGATCTCGCCGGCAATGTGATTGCCGAATACGACGCGGCGGGCGCGCTGCTCACCGACTATGTCTGGATGGACGACCGTCCGATCGCGGTGATCGCCAATGACGGGTCCGGCTCGCCGGTCACCTACTGGGTCCATACAGATCATCTGGAGCGACCGGTGCTGATGACCGACGGCAGCGCGGCGGTCGTCTGGCAGGCCAATTACCTGCCCTATGGCGAGGCAATCTGAATAGCCCCGAGTTTTCTAGACGCCCTCGATTCTCATTTTCTGCTGCCGTTCGAACTCGACGGGCGACAGCATCCCGTTCCTGACGTGCTTGCGCGTCGGGTCGTAGAACATCTCGAAATAGCCGAACACACACTGCCAAGCTCATGCACTTCGTGATACGGCCGGTCGTCGCTCTGGTTTGCACGCACCGGCGGCCCGATCTTGACCGATCACGCGCTGCCCGCCGGAGCCGGCCTGTGCGCGGCGACCGGCGCTAGACGAGGATCGACCGTGCCTCGTTCCAAATCTGCCGCGTCAGGTCGAGCGCCGGCACGGCCCGCGCCAGCCCAGCCGACTGTCCGGCCCAGGCCTGCATCCGCCCGATGTCGCCGTGGCGGCCGGCCTCGGCACGCATCGGCCCTGTCAGGCCGCGCTGGACGGGATAGGGAGCCGGATCCGGCGCGCCGGGCGCAGTCGCGGCCTCCACATAGGCCGAGGCGACGCTGCGCCCGGCACGGCCGCTGAAGACACGGCTGAGACGTGTTGCTTCCGGCGGCGTCCTGCCGATCGCATCGGCCCAGGCCGGATGGATCTTAGCTTCCGGACAGCGCAGAAAGCCGGTTCCGATCTGGGCCGCGCTCGCCCCAAGCGCCAGCGCCGCCGCAACACCGCGCCCGTCGGCGATCCCTCCCGTCGCAACGACCGGCACCGACACAGCGTCGACAACGGCCGGAATGAGAGCCATCAGTCCGACTTGGTCGCGCTCCGCATGCGCCGCGTCGAACGCCGCCCGATGGCCGCCTGCCTCCATGCCCTGCACCACGATCACGTCGGCGCCGGCCGCCTCCGCGGCCTTCGCTTCCGCGAGCGTCGACACGATGGCGAACCAGGCGATGCCTCTCGCCTTGACGCGGTGTACATAGGCGTCAGGAAACAGCCCCATCACCGACGATACGATCGCGGGGGCCGCGTCGAGCATCGCCTCGCACTGGTCGTCGAACGAAGGCGGAGTCTGGTCTCCCGCCGACTGCGGAACCTCGGGACCCCACCCGCCGAGGAACGCGCGAACCTGCGCTTCGCGCCCGGCATCACGAACGGGAGCCGGATCAGGAATCCATATGTTCAGCTGAAACGGGCCGTCACTGAGCGAGCGCACCGCCGCCGCCCAGTCCGAGATCTCGTCCGGCTTCATCAGCAGCACCCCGCAGGAGCCCAGCCCGCCGGCATTGATGATCGCCGCCGACAGGGTCGGAGCGCTAGCGCCGGCCATCGGCGCCAGGAGAATGGGAAGGTCGAGGTTGAAGCGGGCGCAGAACGCCTTGGCTCGGTCGGGTATCGGCATGGCTGGTCTCCAATCGTCGTTTATGGGTTGCCGATTGGGGCATCTCAAACGATATCTTCTGATATTCGATCTTCGGATCGCAGATATCCGAAAAATGCCTGTCGGCACGTCAGCCGATCCGACTGGCACGGAGGCTGCGTCTGCCGTTTCCCCTCAGAGGTCACAATGCTGAAAACAGCAACCGCCGGACGACCGTGGCGACGGTCATACGATTTGTGCGGCAACGAACTGTGATCGTCCCTCATCGCCCGTCGGCGGCAATATGCAGATCCGCGGCGGCAGGCTTCCGGCTGGCGTATGCCGCCGAGCTGGTACGCAGCCCGTCGAGCAGTGCCGTCTGTGCGGGCGACACGTAGCTGTCGCGCCTTCGGACGAACAAAGTGCTGGCGTGTGCGAATTCCGGATCGACCGGATGCAGCGTGAAGTCGGCGGCGCTCCACACCTCTTCCACAAGGCGGCGCGGCAGGAAGGCGACGCCGATGCCCGCCGCCACGGTGGCGCGCACGGCCTCCAGGCTCCCGAATTCGAGAATCTTCCTGTTGGCCGCATCCGTTCCCGACAGCATCTCGTCCAGCCGTTGTCTGTAGGAGCAGCCGACGCGGAGTGCGACTTCCTTGAGGTCCGGCTGGCCGAGAAGGTCGTGCAGCCGCATGCCGGTCCGGCGCGACACCACGCACAGTTCTTCCGTGAAGACCTCGCTGGCGCAGAGTTCGGGGTGGTCGACTGGACCGCATACCAACGCGCCCTCGATGGCATAGTTCATCACCAGTTCGACCAGTTCCCGCGTCGTGCCCGTCCGGATCGAGACGTCGACGTCGGGATAGGCGGTCGCATAACCGGCGAGCGACGGCCCGAGATGCATCGCGAGAACCGTCTCGAGGCTGCCGATGACCAGCGGCCCCGCCGGATACGCCTTGCTGGAAACCGCTTTCTTGGCGTCGCCAACCAGATTCATGATCCGCAGGGCGTAAGGCACCAGCAGGCTGCCGGATGAGGTGAGTTCGACGCCCCGGCTGTGACGGTTGAACAGCGTAACACCGAGCTCGTATTCGAGGTTGCGTATCTTCGCGGTGACGTTCGACTGGACCGTGTTCAGCTCGCCGGCGGCCCGGTTCATGTTCTGGACCCGGGCGACGCATTCGAAGAACTTCAGATCGACGATATCCATGATCTCATCCCGTCACCATGCTGCCGGGAAGCGCCCTACGCCGCATAGCGCGCGACGGCCTTTTCGTCCCAGTTCATGCCGAAGCCCGGTCCCTTGGGCGTGATGGATCCCTCCATGACCTCCACGGGATCCGCGAGCAGCGGGCTGGCCTTGTCCAGATGCTCGAGCAGATGCCGGTTGGGCGTCGCCGCCAGCACATGCGCACTTGCCTCGACGAAGATGTGGCTCGAAACCGGCATGGAGTGGGCGGCCGCGATCGCCGCCGCCTGCATCCATCCCGTCACCCCTCCGATCTTCATGATATCGAGCATCGCGTAATCACTGATTCCCACCGCCATCGCCCGTGCCGCATCGTCGGGCATCCACCAGTTCTCGCCCGACTGGATCGGCACGCCCGCAAACCGACGGACGCTGCGATGCCCCTCGAAATCCTCCGCTCCCACCGGCTCCTCGACCCAATCCAACCGATGCCGGTCCGTCAGAATGGCAATACGCCGCCGCGCCTCTGGCGCCGACAGCGACTGGTTGTAGTCGACCATCAGCCCCCGGTCGGGCCCGATCACGTCGCGCGCGAACGCGACCGCGGCCAGATCCTTCTGGACCGGCCCGCCGCCGATCTTGATCTTGATCGCGCCGAAGCCCATCCGCACCGAATTCTCGAGCGCATCGCGGTCCCTGTCGGGATCGACGATGCCGAAACTGTCATAGCAGGGCAAGGCGACCTCCTCGGCGCCCAATATGCGCACCACGGAGCAGTCCTGGGCACGGGCGAAGGCGTCCCATGCCGCCATGTCGATGCCCGACATCGCCATGCCAACCAACCCCTGCCGGCCGAGCAGGCGGAACCGGCCCGAAAGCGCTGCAAAGATCGAGGCCGGTGCGAGCGCATGTCCAACGAGCATCTCGCCGATATCGTCGATCAGCCGCGTCGCCGCAGCCAGTGCCACTTCGGTGTAGGTGAAAATATAAGCCCTCCCGACCACGCCCGTATCGGTGTGAAGATCGATAAGAACCAACGGCGCCCTCGGGATCGTTCCGACAGCGGTCGTGATCGGCCGCGGCAGCGGCACGATTACAGGTCTCGCCACCAGCTTGGATATCTTCATCGCCTCACCTCGTTCCTATCTTGACGGTCCGGCACCTTCTAGCTCATCCAAGACGCTGGAAATTTCACTAGTGAGTATAAAAATGTCACGCACGACCGATCGCACGAGGGAACGGATTCTCGATGCCGGCTTTCGGCTGTTTTTTCGCGAGGGTTACGCGCGCGTCAGCATGGACACGATCGCAGCGCAGGCCGGCGTCACCAAGCGGACGCTGTACAATCATTTCGTCAGCAAGGACCAACTGCTCGGCGCGGTCGTCGACAGCCAGAGCAGACGTTCCATCGCCCGGTTCCGCGACTGGGTGAGCGAAGCCGACGGCACGATTGCCGGTTTCGTGGACCGGTACTTCGAGAAGACCTATCTTTGGGCCTCGAGCAAACGCTGGCGCGGGTCGGGGTTCACCCGCCTGTCGATGGAACTGGCCGACCTGCCCGGCCATCCAGCGCGCCGCGTCGCCTCGCGCCACAAGGCCGATCTCGAACAGTGGATGCGAACCGAGTTCCACGCGCGCGGGAGCACCGATGCCGCACGCGATGCACGGACATTGTCGATCATCATGGAAGGGGCGATGGTGCTGACGCTGATCAGCGGCGACCGTGACTACATCCTCGAGGCCCGACGGGCCGCCCTGATTCTGTTTCGAAGGACGTGACGGTCGCGCCGTCTTCGCGACAAAACTTCGTGCCGACAGACAGTCGGCCGGCCGACTGGTGGATTCCCTGTCGGTCGATCAGCACCGTCAGCGTTCTGGTCATCGTCGGGACCAGCCGCCGTCGGTCGCGATGGCCAATGCCTCCCGGACCGTGATCA
The DNA here is from genome assembly GCA_023953775.1 of Rhizobiaceae bacterium. Classification (GTDB taxonomy): domain Bacteria; phylum Pseudomonadota; class Alphaproteobacteria; order Rhizobiales; family Rhizobiaceae; genus JAMLJD01. The sequence goes on from JAMLJD010000011.1 coordinate 19,661, forward strand.
TACGGCAAGGCGGGAAGATTGACCTTGAACCTCACCGTCAGCACACCCGGATCGGCGGGCATCCGCGATCGGTCGGGCGACACAATCACCAGAACAGATCGCAGCGTTCCGCAATTTCCTTCGGTCGAACCTCGGCAAGGCCTGTGCGAGCGGCTCGAGAAAGGCTAGTCTCCGCCTGTCGTGGATTTTCGCGACGCGTTCTCGGGGCGGGGTGGAAATCCCCACCGGCGGTATGCAGCTTGGCTGCGAGCCCGCGAGCGCCCTCCTTCGGAGGGGTCAGCAGATCAGGTGAGATGCCTGGGCCGACGGTTACAGTCCGGATGGAAGAGAACGGAGCGACGGCGCGTGCCTGCGTGCGCCGTGCCGCTTTGGTTGCCTCGAGAGCTTGACGGGACAGAAAGGTGACCGGAATGGAATCGCTTCGCTATGCTTTCATCAAGGCAAACTGGCATGCGGACATTGTGTCCAATGCCCTTGCCGGCTTCTGCCAGCTCATCCCCCGCGAACAGGTCGACGTCTTCGACGTCCCGGGAGCGTTCGAGATGCCGCTCCTTGCCAGGGACCTGGCATCCAGCGGCCGCTACGCGGCGGTTGCCGCGGCGGCCTTCGTCGTCGATGGCGGAATCTACCGGCACGACTTCGTGGCTCAAGCCGTCGTCGACGGCCTTATGCGCGCCGGCCTCGACAGTGGCGTGCCGGTTCTGTCGGTATCGCTGACGCCGCACAACTACCGTGACGACATGCATCACCATTCCATCTTCCTCGAGCACTTCGTCCAGAAGGGACGCGAGGCGGCCGAAGCCGCACTGTCGATCACACGCACGAGGCATGGGCTGACGCAGGCGGCCGGCCTCGGCACGGGAGGCCGGGTAGCGGCGGGATGAGTCGCGTTCGGCCACCCATGCCGGTCCTATACGACGACCCCGTCTTCTTTGCTGGCTACAGGAAGATGCGTGACGAGGACAGCGGCTTGAACGGTTCGCTCGAGCAACCGGCCGTCTGGGGCAGGCTCGGCAGCGTGGCCGGGCTCGACATTCTGACCTGGGATGCGGCTTCGGCGACTTCCTGCGCGATGCAGCCCGGCAACGGCCCCGGTCGATGGTCGGCATAGACCAATCCGCCAGGATGATCAGCGAGGCACGGGCGAGATCGAAAGGTCTGCCGATCACATTCCAACACATGGATATCGTGACGTTCCGCGCATCGCCGGAGACCCTCGACCTGGTCGTCTCGTCCATGGCGCTTCACTATGTAGAGGACTATGCCGGCGTCGTCGCGGCGGTCCACGGCTGGTTGCGCCCCGGCGGAAGGTTCCTCCTTACAGTGGAACATCCTGTCTGCACCGCCAATCCGGTAGGTTGGACGAGCGCGCCGGTTCTCGACAGCGATGTCTGGCCGCTGGATCGCTACCAGGATGAGGGACCCAGGACGACCCGGTGGTATGTGGACGACGTTCGCAAATACCATCGCACCGTCGAAACCTACATCAACACACTGCTTGCGCGCGACTTCGAACTCGCCTGGCTCGGCGAGCCAAAACCCCTACGCCGGCGTGGGCGGCACTGGCCCGATTTCAGCCAGCACATGCGCCGCCCCCCGGTGCTGCTGATCGACGCCCGCAAGCCAGCTCCGCAGGCAATGGGCTCGGCACAGCCCACGCACGGTGCCTGACACGCGACCGAACCAGCCCGGCGCCTCGCGAGAACCGCCACAAGGCGTGTAAAACGCTGCTCTTGCTTCGACGCCAGCGACGCGGATGGAGACGTTATCGGTAACTACCGATCCTCTTTGCTGGACATCCCCGCCCAGCGCGCACGGCGTAACACCCGTCTTCGCACCGCCTGAAATCATCATCCAGCACTTCTATCCCGGCATCGTCCCGTTCACACCGCAGCGGTTTCTGGGCATCGCCCTGTGCATGCGGTTCCCCGCCATCGTCCTGTGGCTTCCGAACCCCTGCTCAGCAGCAAGTGAAAGCACGGACCGCCCAGGTGGCAATGCTTGCTTCGGCGGTCGGCGGCCCGGTAAGAAGGAGAGATCACGAAGCGCGACCCCGCAGAGGGGCGGCACGGCGACGGTGCAACTGTCGGCGGCACCATGGGAAGGAACGAGATGGCCAAGGAATTCGCGTCGCAGGGCGACATGGCGGAAAAAAAGGCGAGCTTCGTCGAGGTCGGCGACGGCCTTTATGCGTTCACGGCCGAGGGCGATCCCAACACCGGCGTGATCATCGGCGACGACAGCGTGATGATCGTCGAGGCGCAGGCGACGCCGCGCCTGGCCCGCAAGGTGATCGACTGCGTCCGCTCCGTCACCGACAAGCCGATCTCCCACCTCGTCCTGACGCACTATCACGCCGTGCGCGCGCTCGGCGCCTCGGCCTACGGCGCCCGCGAGATCATCATGTCGGACGTCGCCCGGTCGATGGTCGCCGAGCGAGGGCAGGAAGACTGGGACAGCGAATTCGCGCGTTTCCCCCGCCTGTTTCAGGGTCATGAGGAAATCCCCGGCCTCACCTGGCCGACGATCACCTTCTCCAACGCGATGACCGTCTATCTCGGCAATCGCCGCGTCGACATCATGAAGCTTGGCCGCGCCCATACCGCGGGCGACGCGGTGATCTGGGTTCCCGACCAGGAGGTCATGTTCACCGGCGACATCGTGGAATATCACTCGGCCTGCTATTGCGGCGACGGGCACTTCCAGGACTGGCCAGCCGCCCTGTCCAACATCGCCGCCTTCGAACCCAAGGCCATCGCGCCGGGCCGCGGAGACGCGCTGGTCGGCGAGGACATGGTCGAGGAAGCGCTGGCCAACACCGCCGACTTCGTGATCTCCACCTACAAGCCGGTGGAACGGGTCGTCGCGCGCGGCGGCTCGCTCAAGGAGGCCTGGGACGCCGTTCGCGCCGAGTGCGATCCGAAATTCGCCGACTACGCGATCTACGAGCACTGCCTGCCCTTCAATGTCGCCCGCGCCTATGACGAGGCGCGTGGCATCGACACGCCGCGTATCTGGACCGCGGAGCGCGACCGGGAGATGTGGAGCGCCCTGCAGGGATAGCCTGCGCCGAGGAGCCGGACATGCTGCAGGACCGCTATTCGCTCGCCTTCAGGCTCTATCCCTACCGGCGCGATGCCGACCAGGACAAGGAAGCGCCGGTCCGCCATCCCGTCGTGGTCGTCGGCGGCGGCCCGATCGGCCTCGCAATGGCGCTCGATCTCGGCCGGCAGAACGTGCCCGTGCTGGTGCTCGACGACCATGAGGGCGTCGGGGCAGGAAGCCGCGCGATCTGCTTTTCCAAACGCACGCTGGAGATCGCCGACCGCTACGGCTGCGGCCGGCCGATGGTCGACAAGGGCGTGGTCTGGAACCTCGGCAAGGTCTTCCATGACGACCGCAAGATCTTCGAATTCAACCTTCTGGCCGAACAGGGCCATCGCAACCCCGCCTTCATCAATCTGCAGCAGCCCTATTTCGAGAAGTTCCTGTTCGAGCAGATCGAGGCCGAGCGGGCAAAGGGCGCGCCGATCCGCATACGTGGCCGCAACCGCGTCGAGGCGATCGACGTCCGTGACGAGCATGTTTCGCTCGAGGTCCTGACGCCCGACGGCCCCTATACGGTCGAAGCGGACTGGCTGATCGCCTGCGACGGAGCCGGCTCTCCGCTGCGCAAGGCGATGGGTCTCGAGTTCGAGGGCCAGGTGTTCCGCGACAGCTTCCTGATCGCCGACATCCGCATGAAGACCGAGCGCTTCCCGACCGAGCGCTGGTTCTGGTTCGAGCCCTGGTTCAAGTCGGGCGCTTCCACCCTGCTGCACAAGCAGCCGGACGACGTATGGCGGGTCGACTTCCAGATCGGCTGGGACGTCGACCGCCAGGAGGAGCTCAAGGAAGACAACATCCGCCGCCGGCTCGACGCCATGCTGGGCGAGGCGGTCGAGTACGACATCGTCTGGTCGTCGATCTATACCTTCCAGTGCCGCCGCATGAAGCGGTTCCGGCACGGTCGGGTGATCTTCGCCGGCGACAGCGCGCACCAGGTCTCGCCCTTCGGCGCGCGCGGCGCCAATTCGGGCATGCAGGACGTCGACAATCTCGGCTGGAAGCTCGGCCTCGTGGTCGCGGGAAACGCGCCGGAAACCCTGCTCGACAGCTATCACGAGGAACGCGCCCACGGCGCCGACGAGAACATCCTGAACTCGACCCGCTCGACCGACTTCATTACGCCGAAGACAAGGGTCAGCCGGGCGTTTCGCAATGCTGTGCTCGATCTCGCCGAGTATCACGAATTCGCCCGCCCGATCGTCAATTCCGGCCGCCTGTCGATCCCCTGCACCTATGACGGGCTGTCCTTGAACGGTCCCGATGCGCTCGATGGCGGCCCGGCGAGGACCCGGGTGGGCAGCCCCTGCCCAGACGCGCCGCTCGGCGACGGCTTCCTGCTCGACCGGCTGGGCAATTCCTTCACGATCCTGACGATCGACGTCGATGCACCCGACGGCATCGAAGAGGACGGTGTCGCGGCGCGGCGCGTTGCCGTCTCCTCCGCCGACGATCCGGACGGCTCGCTTGCAGAACGCTATCTCGGCAAGGCCCGGTCGGCCGCCTATCTCATCCGCCCCGACCAGCACGTCGCGGCGCGCTGGAACACGTTCGACGAAGACGCGCTGCGCGCCGCATTGCGCAAGGCATGCGGAAAGGAATGAGGATGGCCGCCCTCGACACCAAGCCCAATATCGCCCGTCCCGACGATTTCTACGCCGCGCTGATCGCCGCGCATGAGGGCCTGTCGGAGGACGAGAGCCTCGCGCTCAACGCGAGGCTGATCCTCCTGCTCGCCAACCAGGTCGGCGACGAGGCCGTTCTGGCCGAAGCCCTCAGGATTGCCCGCGACCCCTCCGCAAGGTAGGGAAGGCGCTAGGCACCGGGCACCTGCCGATTGTCCGGCATACCGCGTTTTTACGCTCTGGCGTGCCGCGCCGGCGTGGCCTAATCAGGGCCCGGCATCTGTGTTTGACTGGAGGACACATGAAGAAAGTTTACGGATCCGCACGCGAGGCGCTGGACGGCCTTCTGCATGACGGAATGTTCATCGCGGCAGGCGGCTTCGGCCTTTGCGGCATTCCCGAACTGCTGATCGATGCGGTCGTCGAAAGCGGCATCAAGGACCTCACCATCGCGTCGAACAATTGCGGCGTTGACGGCTTCGGTCTCGGCAAGCTGCTCGACACCAAGCAGATCAGGAAGATGCTCTCGTCCTATGTCGGCGAGAACGCCGAGTTCATGCGGCAATACCTGTCCGGCGAACTGGAGCTCGAATTCAACCCGCAGGGCACGCTCGCCGAGCGGATGCGCGCGGCCGGCCACGGCATCCCGGGCTTCTACACCAGGACCGGCGTCGGCACCGTCATCGCCGAGGGCAAGGAACACAAGGACTTCAACGGCCAGACCTACATCCTCGAGGAAGGCATCTTCGCCGACCTGTCGATCGTCAAGGCCTGGAAGGCGGACGAGACCGGCAACGCCGTCTTCCGCAAGACCGCTCGCAACTTCAACCCGCCGGCTGCGATGTGCGGCAAGGTCTGCGTCATGGAGGTCGAGGAGATCGTGCCGGTGGGCAGCATCGACCCCGATCACATCCACCTGCCCGGCATCTATGTCCACCGCCTGATCCAGGGCGAACACGAGAAACGCATCGAACAACGCACGGTTCGCAAGAAGGAAGACGCCTGATGGCCTGGGACCGCAACCAGATGGCCGCGCGCGCGGCGAAGGAACTCCAAGACGGCACCTATGTGAACCTCGGCATCGGCATTCCGACGCTGGTTCCCAACTTCATTCCGCCCGGCGTCACCGTGACGCTGCAGTCGGAGAACGGCATGCTCGGCATGGGCCCGTTTCCCTATGAGGGAGACGAGGACCCCGACCTGATCAATGCCGGCAAGCAGACCATCACCGAACTGCCGAACACCGCCTATTTCGACAGCGCGACCAGCTTCGGCATGATCCGCGGCGGCAAGATCGCCATGGCCATCCTCGGCGCCATGGAAGTGGCCGAGAACGGCGACCTCGCCAACTGGATGGTGCCTGGCAAGCTGGTCAAGGGGATGGGCGGCGCGATGGATCTCGTCGCCGGCGTCGGCCGGGTCGTCGTCGTCATGGACCACACCAGCAAGCACGGCGAGTCCAAGCTGCTCAAGGAGTGCACCCTGCCGCTCACCGGCGCCGGCGTCGTCGACCGGGTGATCACCAATCTCGGCGTGCTCGACGTGGTCGAGGGCGGCCTGAAGATCATCGAACTCGCCGACGGCGTGTCGAAGGAAGAGCTCGTCGCCGCGACCGAGGCGACGATCGTCGGCTGACACCCGTCTCGCCCGCCGTCGTAAAGCATGGCGGGCGATTGCCGGCGCTTCGCAGTGTCGCCCCGCCGGAGGGCTATTGCCGCTCGGTGTACCGCGCCTCGTAGCTGACCGGGAAATTCACCGAGCGGGCGATGAAGCAGTACTTGTGGATCTCGTGGTGGATCGCATCCGCCTTATCGAGGTCGCTGCCCGCCGCTACCTCGATCTGCGGCCGCAGCGTTGCCCGCACGAACCGCCCCGCCCCGTTCGGCGCGCTTTCGCCGACGCCCACGGGCTCGTCGCGATAGCCATGCACGACGATACCCGCCCGGCTTGCCAGATGCAGATACCACAGCATGTGGCAGGCCGAGAGTGCGGACAACAGCATGTCCTCGGGGTTGTGCAGCGTCGGGTCGCCGCCCAAGAGCGGATCGTTGGAGCATGCAATCGGCGGCTTGCCGGGCGTCCGCACTTCCCATGTCCGGTCATAGCCGCGATAGCTCTTGGTTCCCTCGCCGCGGTTTCCCGTCCACTCGATCCGGCTGGTGTAGTCGTGCTGCTCGGTCATGGTGCCTCCGGTGATGTCCGCTCTTCAAGCGACCGCCGCGAAAAATCTCTGGTGGTTCATTGTCTCGTCGACCAGCGTCCGGAGCACTGGACCAGCGAGCCCAAACGGATAGCCAGCAGCGCCACAAGCGATGCGTTGACGCATCGGCGTTGAAAAAATCTGCTCCGGCGTCGCTACCCGCATTTGCAGTTTCGGCCCGTTGATGCAAAGGAACCCACGACAGCAAACGGACGGCAGGAACCTGAACTTGGCGAGGGACATCAGCGCGGTGGGGAGTTCGAAGCATGGCTTCCGCACCGACATCCAGGCGATGCGGGGCGTGGCGGTGCTGCTGGTGCTTCTGTACCATGCCGGCCTGCCCTACCTTTCGGCGGGCTATCTCGGCGTCGACATCTTCTTCGTCATCTCGGGTTTCCTGATCACCGGCGTCATCCGCAAGGGACTGGAGGCGGGCAGCTTCTCCTTCTTCCGCTTCTACTATCGCCGCGCCAAGCGGCTGTTGCCGGCTGCCTATGTGGTGATCGCCGCGACGGTGCTGGCTGCACCCTTCTTCCTCGGCGAGCTTGCGCTTCAGGACCTCAAGGCTCAGGTCATCGGTGCGCTGACCTTCACCGCCAACTTCGTGCTGTACGGCCAGACCGGCTACTTCGAGGCCGGCGGCGAGACCAAGGCACTGCTGCATTTCTGGTCGCTGGCCATCGAGGAACAGTACTACATGGTCATGCCGCTGCTCCTGTTCCTGGTCCCACGCCGCGCATGGCTTGCCGTGGTGGTCGCCCTTCTGGTGGTCAGCGGCGCGGCCTCGCCCTATCTGGCGGCGCACTATCCCGACATCGCCTTCTATCTTCCGCCCGCCCGCATCTGGGAACTCGCCCTCGGCTCGCTCGGTGCGCTCCTGCCGGCCCGGCTGATCGGCGGCAGGCTCCTGTCGCTGGCGCGCATCCCGGCAATACTCATTCTTATCGTAGTACCGCTTTTCCCGACCGGGCTGCCGCATCCCGGTGTCGACGCATATCTCGTCTGCCTCGCCTCGTTGATCATCATCCTCGGCCACGATCGGAGCCGGGTCGAGAACAGCCTGCCGGTGCGTGGCCTCGCCTTCGTCGGCGACTTCTCCTACTCGCTCTATCTCGTCCATTGGCCGGTGATCGTATTCACCCGCGCCGCATGGCTGGAGGCGGCGCCAGGCTATGCGCTGGCGATCGCGGCAGGCCTCTCGGTCGTGCTTGCCTGGCTGCTTTATCGCTTTGTCGAGGAGCCCTTCCGCCGCGGCTACGACGCCGTTCCAGCCAGAACGGTAGGCGGCATCCTCGCCGCCTCGCTCGCCATTGCAATAGCCCCTACCGTCGTTCAGGCCGCGACGAAATCGGATGTCGATTACAACAGGATGCTGAGGCGGAACTACGGCCTCGATCCGGCATGCGCATCCAGGGCGGCCGCCTTCACCGAGCTTCCCGCCCCCTGCCTCTCGAGACCCGCGCCAAAGGTCCTGATATGGGGCGATTCCTTTGCAATGATGTGGGCGCAGGCACTGGCTGACGAATTTTCAGGGGAAGGCATCGCGCAGGCGACCCTTCCCCACTGCACCCCCCTCTATGACGCGGCGGTCTCCGGCACTCGGGCATCGCCCGACCGGCGACGCGATAACGAGGCCTGCCTCGACTTCAACCGGTCGGTCGTCGACTATATCCGCCGAAATGAGTCGATCGAGACCGTGCTGATCTCCAGCCCGTTCGCCGCGCCGGTCAGCCGGGCAGCATATCTTCTCGCGCGCGATGCGGACGGAAAAGTCACTCAGAAGCGCCTCACCGTCGAGCGGGCGCTCGACAACTACCGGCAACTTGTCGCCGCACTGCGCGAAACCGGAAAGAAGATCGCCGTCATAGCTCCTCCGCCTCGCCTGAGGATCGACACCGCCGAATGTCAGGAGCGCCGTATGCGGGGGCTCGTAACGTTCGGGCGATACAGCGACTGCGTTATCCCTGAAAAATCGTGGCGACGCTACCGTGCGAGAACGCTGGACTTTCTCGATAAGATGAGCCCGGCCGCCGACGTTGCGGTGCTTTCACCAAGTGACTTCCTCTGCAACGACGGTCGATGTGCGACCGCCATCGGGGACATCATCATCTACCGCGATCACGGCCACCTTTCATACGCCGGTTCGTCGCTTATCGCCCGCGAATGGGGGATCCGCGACCTGATAGCGGCGGGGGCACGATAGACCATCCCGGATACTCGCCTTGACCCGCACGTGGTCTGCTTGACATATCGTCGCGACATCGACTTCGTCCGATACACGACAACAAGCTGCTGGCAGATCATTCGCTATCACAAGCGTTGCGATACGATCCACAAGCGCTTCCCGTCGGTCCTTGCCGAAGCGCGGCCGACATCGTCCACATGACAGGTTCACGAGGACGATGTTGCGCAAATTCGACGCCGAAGACCTTTTCACCCATCTGCACGAGGGTATTCGGCTGGCCAAGGCGAACGGAGCGAAGGTGACTGCCGCCACCTCCGACTGACCGGCTCACCCCTGCGCCGCCACCACGATGATCTCGACGCGGTATTTCGGCGCCGCGAGCTTCGCCTCGCCGGTCGCGCGCGCGGGCGCATTGCCGGGCGCCACCCACGCGTCCCAGGCTTCGTTCATGGCGGCGAAATCGGCCATGTCGGCGAGCCAGATCTGCGCCGACAGGATGCGCGTCTTGTCGCTGCCTGCCAGCGCCAATAGCCGGTCGATCTCGGCCAGGATCGAGCGCGTCTGATCGCCGGCGCTCTCGCCCTCGCCCACCTGGCCGGCGAGATAGATCGTGCCGTTGTGGATATTGACCTGGCTCATGCGCTTGCCGGTCTCGTGGCGGACGATGCTCATTTCCTGTTCTCCTGTTCGAGGTCGGCGAGATAGCTGTTCTCTGCCGCCGAGGCCTTGTAGGCCGCCGGATCGATGTCGGCAACCGCCAGCGCCTCGCCATCGGGGCCGGCCTCGGCCAGCGCTGCCCCGTCGGGGGCGGCAACGATCGACAGGCCGGCATAGGAGAACGCGCCGTCATGGCCGCAATGATCGGCATAGGCGACGAAGATCTGGTTCTCGAAGGCCCGCACCGGGATCATCGATCGCGCGATGAAGGCCGCGTGGGCGCTTGCCGGCAACGCCGTGGGCACGACTGCGAGCCGGACCCCGGCAAGCGCCAGCCGGCGCACGTTTTCGGGAAATTCGACGTCGTAGCAGATCAGCAGGCCGAGCCGGACGCCGCCGATCTCCGCGGTCACGGTCGCCGGCTCCGCGGGCTTGAAATACCGGCGCTCGTAGTCGCCGTAGAGATGGGATTTGCGGTAGACGCGTCGAAGTCCTTGCCCGTCGACCAATGCGGCACTGTTGAAGACGCGCATGTCCTCGCGCTCCGCGAAGCCGGCAGCGACCGTGATGCCGTGGCGCCGCGCGATATTCTCGAGGGCCTTAACGTCGTCGCCCTCGGCGGGCGTCGCAAGCGCGGCGAACGCCTCGCCGGCGCCATAGCCGGGGATGGCGAGCTCCGGTGCCACGATCAGGTTGCAGCCCTTCGCCGCCGCCTTTTTCGCCGCCGCGTCGATCCGCGCGAGATTGCCCGCCCTGTCGCCGGCCCCGGCCTGCATCTGGTAGAGCGCGATGCGCATCACTTGCCGTCGGACGGCATCGCGCCGAGCAGCGCGCGCAGGTCGCCGAAGCGGGCGATAAGGCCGAACACCAGTGCCGCCAGCGCCACGAAGAAGATCGACACCGACGCCATGGTCGGCGTGTAGCCGTAGCGCAGCGCGTTGAAGATCTTGATCGGCAGCGTCTCCATGGTGAAGCCGACGGTCATGTAGGCGACGATGTATTCGTTGAGCGACAGCACGAAGGCGAAGGCGTAGCCGGAGACGAGATAGGGCAGGATCAGCGGCAGGACGACGGTCCTGAGCACGGTGCGGTCGTCGGCGCCCATGGTCGCGGCGGCCTCCACCAAGCTGCGGTCGATCGAGGCGAAGCCGAGCGACAGCGTGACCAGGGGCAGGGTCACGAAGAAGATCGCGTGGCTGATCACCGCCGTCCACGGCTGCCCGTAGGCGCCGACCGTCGCCCAGAAGGTCAGGAAGCCGAGCGCGGTGATCACCGGCGGCAGGATGAAGGGCGCGACGCCGAGCAACTGGAAGACGTTGGCCCATGGCGCGATGCGTCGCCACAGGAACCAGGCGAGCGGCAGGGCAATAGCGACGGCGAGCGCGGCCGCGCAGGCCGCAAGCAACAGAGAGGAAAAGAGCGCCGCGCGCCACCCGTCATCGGTGAAGATCTGCCCGTACCACGACAGCGAGAAGCCCTCGGGCGGAAAGGTCAGCGACTGCTTCTCGTTGACAGAGACGCCGGCCACGACGATCAGCGGCCCTGCGAGGAACAGCGCGACGAGGAAGAACCAGACGCCCTTGAACACCCTCATGCCGACGCCTCCCGCCTGCCGCCGACGAGCAGTGTCAGGCCGACCAGCGCCAGCGAGATCAGCACCAGGAATACCGCCATAGCCGCCGCGAACGGCATGTTCGACTGGTAGATCGCCTGGTCAGTGATCAGCACGGACAGCGTCCAGTGCTGCGGCCGGCCGAGGATCTGTGGCAGCAGATAGGAGCCGAGCGCGAAGACGAACACCATGATCAGGGTCGCCACGATCGTGTTCCTGAGCGCCGGCACGATGACGTTGAAGAAGGCGCGCGGCGGCGAGGCGCCGAGCGTGCGCGCGGCCTCCATCAGCGTCGGATCGAGCCTCACCAGCGCCGGGTAGAGCACCAGGACCGTATAGGGCAGCGCCTGGTAGACCATGCCGGTCAACACCGCGCCGAAGCCCGGCAGGAGCGCCTGCGGCTCGGCCATCAGGCCCGCGGCGACGAGGAGGTTGGTGATGCCGGCGGTGCGCGAGAACAGCGTCGACCAGGCGAAGCCGATGATCACCTCCGACAGCGACAGCACCGACAAAAGCACGACCAGCCAGATCGTCTGAACCCGCCGCGACGACTGGGTCAGCAGATAGGTGAAGGGGAAGGCGACGAGAACGCAGACCGCCGCGACCATGATCGCCAGCATGAGCGAGAAGCCGAGCACGCCCCCGAAAAAGGCCGACAGGAAGCGCTCGTAGTTCGCGGTCACGAAATCCGGCGTGTAGAAGCCGGCCTGGTCGCGCTTGAAGAAACTCACCGCGATCATCGTCGAGAACGGTACGACGAAGAACACGACCAGCATAACCGCCGGGAAGAACAGCGGCGCGTAGTCGCCGATGGCACGCGGCGGCTCGCGCCTCATGACTTCAGCACCACGCAGCTTTCGAACGGCAGCTCGAGCCCGACCGCGTCGCCGGCCCTGAAGGCGGTCCGCTCGCGCGGCGTCGTCACGGCGACCAGCGTCTGGCCGCCCGCCTCGACGAAGGTTTCGATCGTGCCGCCGAGGTCGCGCACGAAGGTGACCGTTCCCTTGATCGGGCTCTGCTCGGGCGCGACGAGCCGAAGGTCCTCCGGTCGGATCGAGAGCTGCCCGCCGCCACGCCCCGCGGCCAGCGAGAAGCCCGGCATCGGATGGCCGAGCAGCGTTCCGCCCTGGCCGAACGGGATCAGGTTGGTCGAACCGATGAAATCGGCGACGAAAGCGTCGGCCGGCTTGCGGTAGATCTCCACCGGCGGAGCCGCCTGCCGGATGCGCCCCTCGCCCATCACCACCACGAGGTCGGCCATGGTCATCGCCTCGCGCTGGTCGTGCGTGACCACGATGGTGGTGATGCCGAGCTGCTGCTGGAGCTGGCGCAGTTCCACCTGCATCGCCTCGCGCAGCTTGGCGTCGAGCGCCGACAGCGGCTCGTCGAGCAGGAACAGCTTCGGCGAAAGCGCCAGCGCTCGGGCAATCGCGACACGCTGCCGTTGACCGCCGGAAAGCTTCGAGACAGGCCGGTCGGCGAAACCCGGCAGATGGATCAGCCTCAGGAGCTCCTCCACGCGGGCCTGCCGCGTCGCCCTGTCGGCGCCGCGGATCTTCAGCGGATAGGCGATGTTTCCACCGACGTCGAGATGCGGAAACAGCGCCAGCGACTGGAACACCATGCCGAGGTCGCGCTTGTGTGTCGGCACGGTGGTGATGTCGGTGCCGTCGAGCCGGATCGCGCCGGCGCTCGGCTCCTCGAGCCCGGCGATCATCCTCAGAAGCGTGGTCTTGCCGCAGCCCGATGGTCCGAGCATGCACACGAAGGTGCCATGCGGCACGGACAGGGTGACGTCGTCGACGGCGGTGAACGTGCCGAAGGTCTTGGTGACGTTCTGGAGTGCCAGTCCTGACATGGGCCGTTCCACTTGGACGAATGTTGACAGGCCCGGCCACCGCCGGACTTCCCGGCAACCGGTAGACAATGACCGGCTGCGCGGTCAATCGCGTCCGCTCCTTTCGACGAAGCAGACGCTATCGAGGGTCCGCCTGTTCTAGCCGACGATCAGCTCGGTCCACTTCTGATTCAGCCAGTCGGACTTCGACGTGTAGAGATCGTAGCGCGGGATGATCGGATCGATCTCCGACGACACCGCGGCGAACTCCTCGTCCGACAAATCGAGAACGCCCTTCTTCAGCGTCGGCGCCGTGCCGACCTTGCGCGACATCAGGCCCTGGATCTCGGGCTGGCTCATATAGTCGATGAAGACATGCGCCTCCTCGACCTTGTCGGACGCCTTGGACAGCACCCAGTTGCCGGAATCCTGGATGCCGCCTTCCTTCGGGAAGGTCGAGCGCACCGGATGGCCGTCCGCGGCGGCCAGTCCCGTCACGTCGTGGTAATACTGGCCCATCGGAATCTCGCCGGACTTCAGCGCCTGCTCGAACTGCGCCTCGTCGCGATACCACAGCCTGACGTTCGGCTTCACCTCGGCGAGCTTCTCGAAGGCCTTGAGCTGGCCCTCCTCGGTGTCGAGCGCGTCGGTACCGCCCATGAAGGTCTTGGCCGTCACCTCGAGCAGGAACGAGTTGGAGACCAGCGCCAGAAGGCCGAGCTTGTCCTTGTTTGCCGGGTCCCACAGCGCCGCCCAGCTGTCCGGTGCTTCCGGATAGGCTTCGGTGTTGGTGACCAGCGTGATGTACCACGCCACCGCGCCGATGCCGGCAACCCGGCCGTCGGGATACTTGGCAACGAACTGCGGCAGGAGGTCGTCGTAGTTCTTGACCTTCGCCGGATCGAGCGGCGTCCACAATTCGGTCGACTGGCCCTTCAGCGTCGAGGTCTGCGACATCATCGACAAATCGGCCGGCGCCTGCCCGGCGCGCGCCGCCTGCTCGAGCTGAACCAGCCACGCTTCGCCGGTCGGCTCGGCAACGGATTCGACCGCGATGCCCGTCGCCTTGGTGAACTCGGGGAAGATGTTCTTGTCGAAGCTATCCTTGAAGTAGCCGCCATAGACGCCGACCTTGATCGACCGGTCCTGCGCCCGAAGGATGGAAGGCATCGCCAGGATGCCCGCGCCCGCCACGCCGGCGCCGAGCACGGCGCGACGGTTGAGCCTGTGGTTCATCAGTTTTGTCATTTCGTTTCTCCTCTTCAGGGACTTGCGTCCGCATTGTTCCCGTTCTTGTCGTTGCCGCGACGTCGCGGATCAGGCCTTCCTGCCGCCGATTGTCGGACTGAAGACCATCAAACTCAATATCTCGAACAGCATCTGTGCGCCCGCATGGGCGGTATTCGTCGTCGAATCATATTGCGGCGCTACTTCCACCACGTCGCCGCCGACCAGGTTGACGCCCTTGAGGCCTCGCAGCAGTTCGAGGATCTCGCGGGTCGAAGGACCGCCGATCTCCGGGGTGCCGGTGCCCGGCGCGAAGGCCGGGTCGAGGCTGTCGATGTCGAACGACAGATAAGTCGGGCCTTCGCCCACCACCGCTCTCGCCTTTTCGATGATTGCCGCGATACCCATGGCCGGCATCTCCTCGGCATGGATCACCGTCATGCCGCTCTCGTAGGAGAACTCCCAGAGATATTCGGCCGAGCCGCGGATGCCGATCTGGATCGTCCGCGTCGGGTCCAGAACACCGTCGAGCACCGCATTGCGGAACGGGCCGCCATGATGGAACTTTGTGCCGTCGAAGGCGCCGCCCGTATCGCAATGGGCATCGATGTGGATCATGCCCACCGGCCCCGCGCGCCCGACGGCCTTGAGGATCGGATGGGTGATCGAATGGTCGCCGCCGACCGAGAGCGGTGCGACGCCGGCTTCGACGATCGCGCCGACATAGCGCTCGATGTCATCATGGCTCTGCTCGAGCCGGTAGCGGCTGGCGAAGGGAACGTCACCGATGTCGGCGACCCTGAGCTCGTGCACCGGCGCGGTGTCGAGCACGTGATTGTAGGGCCCGATACGCTCGATCGCGCGCACCGCGCGGGGGCCGAAGCGCGAGCCGGGCCGGTTCGTCACCCCGAGATCCATCGGCACGCCGACCATCGCCACCTGGAGGTCGGCGAAGTCGGGCCGGGCCGGGTCGACCGCATGATAGGGCGCGGCAAGGAAGGTCGGCAGGCCGGCATAGGGCGCCACACGGGTTCCCGATGCCGAGAAGATGCGATCGGCGACGCGCCGGAACTTCGGGTCGAACAGCTCGCCGCCATGGCCTTCGCCATATTTGCCGCGCAGTGTCTCGAGCCGTGCCTTGTCGAATGCCATGCGGACCTCTCACCTTGCGGCGGCGGACAGGCCGCGCACATTGGCAAAAAGTGTCGCCACGGCGAATTGAAAAATCAATTGATATTGTTATCACTTAAACTGTGAGAATTTTTCACATGGATAGCGCCGAAGCCGATGAGCAGAAGACTGCCACCCCTCAACCCGCTCCGCGCCTTCGAGGCTGCCGCAAGGCACGGGTCGCTGACCAAGGCCGCGGGCGAGCTTCATGTCACGCACGGCGCAGTCAGCCACCAGATCAAGGCGCTGGAAGCCTCGATGCGGGTGCGGCTGTTCGACCGCACGGGCCAGCGCCTCAAGCTGACCCCGCAGGGCGCTGAACTGCTCCCCGCGGTCTCCAACGCGTTCGGCGAGATCGCGGCCGCCACGGCCCGCATGACGCGGCCGGCCACGTCCGGCACGCTGTCCGTCGCCTGTGTGCCAGCCCTCCTGTCGCTGTGGCTGATTCCGCGCTTGACCTCGTTCACGCAGCTTTACCCCGAAATCAGGCTGACCCTCGACGGGTCCAACGATCCGGGCCGGATCCACGACGCCGAGACCGATATCTGCATCCTCTACGGTGACGGAAGCTGGACCGATTGCTGGCTCAAGCTGTGGACCCATCTCGACCTGTTTCCCGTCGTCAGCCCCGGCCTGATGAACACGCGTCCCATCCGCGCCGTGCGCGACATCGGCGATCACACCGTGCTGCATGCCGATGATGGCCGCGAATGGCACACCTGGTTCACGGCGGCCGACGCGCTCGATCTCGAGCGCGGCCGCCAGCATCATTTGAGCGATGCGCGCCTCGCCATCGAGGCGGCGATCCACGGCAACGGCGTCGCGCTTGGCGATACGCTCACCGTCGCAGGACTGCTGGCCAGGGGACAGCTCGTCGCGCCGTTCAATCTCGCGGTTCCGGCCGTCGATGCCTTCTACGTCGCCTGCCGCAGCGACCTGCGCGCCGCTCCCATCATCCAGGTCTTCATCGACTGGCTGTTCGCGAGCCTCGAGGAGGACGACGCGCGCGCCGAACCGCAGGTCTCGGCACGCCGCACCATCAGGCGCAGCGCCGCGCGCCCGGCGGAGACGACGCCGGCAGCGCCTGCGCGATAATCGGAGAAGACAGACTTGCCGTCACAGACCCAGCCCATGCCCCGGTTCAACCCGCTCGTCGACGGGCTTGCGCCGCCGCCCGTGCCCGCGGTGCAGGCCTGGGCGCGCAGCTATCGCGGCGCCCATGGCCCGCTGATCGACCTGTCGCAGGCCGTCCCCGGCTATCCTCCCCATCCCGACCTGCTCGCCTGGCTCGGCGAGGCCGCCGCCTCGCCCGCCTGTTCCGGCTATGGCGAGATCGAGGGCGACCGGTCGCTCCGCGCCGCCTATGCCGACCACCAGGCCGTGCTTTACGGCGCGTGGGTCGCGGCCGAACACATCCACGTCACCTCGGGCTGCAACCAGGCCTTCATGGTCGCAGCGCTTGCGGTCGCCGGCGCCGGTGACGCGATCCTGATGACCGATCCCTGCTACTTCAATCACGAGACGTCGTTGCGGATGCTGGGGATCGGCACCCGTTACGTCCGCTGCCTGCCGGAAAACGGCTTCCTGCCGTCACCGTCGGACGTCGCCGAAGCCATCACGCCGGACGTCCGCGCCCTTGCGATCGTCAGCCCCAACAATCCCACCGGCGCCGTCTATCCGCCGGAACTGCTCTCCGAGCTTCTCGACCTGTGCCGCGCACGCGGCATATGGCTGATCCTCGACGAGACCTATCGCGACTTCCTGCCGCCGGATGCGCGGCGGCCGCACGCGCTGTTTGCGGCCCCCGACTGGCATGCCAACCTGATCGGGCTGTATAGCTTCTCGAAATCCTTCTGCATCCCGGGCCACCGGCTCGGCGCGATCACCGCGGGAACGCGCACCGTCGAGCAGATCGCCAAGATCATGGACAATGTCGAGATCTGCGCGCCGCGCCCGCCGCAGGCCGCAGTCGCGAAGGCGCTGCCCGCTCTGGCGAGTTGGCGGGAGGAGAACCGCGGCGAGATCGCCCGGCGTGCCGACGCGCTGCAGGAAGCGATCGCGGTGGCACCGGGATGGGAGATCGGCGCGGTGGGAGCCTATTTCGCCTTCGTGCGCCACCCGATGACAGGCCTCGCCTCGGCGGATGCCGCAAGGCTGCTTGCCGCCGAACATGGCATCGTCACCATCCCCGGCGCGTTCTTCGGCAGCGACAACGAACGCTATCTGCGCTTCGCCTTCGCCAATGCCGACGTGCCAACCATCCGGACGCTGTCGCGGCGCCTTCCAACCGGACCGTGATCGTCAGGCGGGCGCCTTCTGCCCGGCCATGCAGATCGAAAACAGCTCTTCGCTCAGGACGTCCGGCTTCTTGGTTCCGTCCACGACGGTGAGCATGCTGCGCATCGCGTGCCAGCGCGACTTGATGGAATCCACCCGTTCGGTCGACTTTTCCTCGTGCTTCAGCTTGTCGCCGTCGCGCGCTCGCAGCCGCGCCAGCAACGTATCGGTCGGAACGTCGATGTAGAACGCGAAGTCCGGCCGCGTGACGCCGCTGTTGATGGTCACCAGGAAGTCGAAATCGACGCCGCGATGGGTGAACACGGCATAGGTCGCGAGCACATAGCGATCGGAAATCACCACCGCGTCGCGTTCCAGCGCCGGGTCGACCACCTCGAGTATGTGCCGCAGCCGGTCCGCGGCGGCGAACAGCGACAGGAAGCGTGCGCGCTGCGCCGAGCCGCCCTCGTCGTGGAAATGCCGCACCGCCTGCGTGTCGCGATACCAGTCCGTCGGCTGGCGGGTCAGCACGACCTCGCGGCCCTGGCGGCGGAAACGCTCCGCCAGCCCGTCGATCTGGGTCGACTTGCCCGACCCGTCGAAGCCGTCGATGGTGATCAGGATGCCCTTGTCGCTGAGCTTCGGCCGAAACACGCGGTCGGCGACGACGGGATCGATTGTTGTGTTCGGCTGGCTCATCTTCTCACCTCGTCTCTGGGTCGGTTTGTCTTCCCCCCGACAGCTTCAGGCCGTTTGCCCGGCAACGCCCGCTTCTGCAAGCTGCGGGAAGAGCCGCAGCGCGTTGCCGTCGAGGATCATGTCGGTGACCGCCTTGCCGAGATCGGCCTTGCGGACGGTCCCGACCGGGTCGTAATCGGCCGGCGGGAAGGAATAGTCGCTGCCGAGAACGACATGCTCCGCCGTCACCTTCTCCACCAGGTAGCGGATCGCCTGCGGGTCGTGCAGCAGGCTGTCGAAGTAGAGATTGTCGAGATAGTCGGAGGGCAGCTTCTCCGAAACCGCCTTCTGGGCAGCGCGATCCATGCGCCCGCTCATGCAGTCGAAGCGCCCGAGCAGATAGGGAAACGCGCCGCCGCCATGCGACAGGATCAGCTTGAGCTTCGGAAAGCGGTCGAGAACGCCCGAGAACACCAGTGAGCCGAGGCACAGCGTGGTGTCGAAGGTGTATTGCGCGATCTGCGTCAGCGCGAATTTCTTCGTGCGCTCCGCAGGCATCGCCTGCACCGGATGGATGAAGACCGGCGCGTCGAGGTCGACCGCCGCCTGCCAGAACTCGTCCATCTCGATCTCGCCGAGATTGGTGCCTTCGACATTCGCGGCGATGCACAGGCCGACGGCGTCGAGCCTGGTCATCGCATATTCGGCTTCCTTCGCGGCGTCGGCCGCGTTGGGCAGCGGAACGGAAGCGAGCAGCGAGAACCGTTTGTCCTTGGCGGCGCACACGGCGCCGAGATGCTCGTTCAGCAGCCTGTGCCAGCGCGCGCCGGTTTCGCGCGGCAGGCCGTAGGCGAAGATGTCCGACCACATCGACAGCACCTGATGGTCGACGCCCTGCTCGTCCATGCCAG
The DNA here is from genome assembly GCA_023953775.1 of Rhizobiaceae bacterium. Taxonomy (GTDB): domain Bacteria; phylum Pseudomonadota; class Alphaproteobacteria; order Rhizobiales; family Rhizobiaceae; genus JAMLJD01. The sequence continues at coordinate 39,145 of JAMLJD010000011.1, forward strand.
CCAGACGCTCTTCCACCGGCTCGATCAGCTTGGCGAAGAAAGGCCGTACCTTGAGGCCGTAGTCGAAATGCAGCGCGCACTGGCAGCTCGGCGGATGCTTCACCAGCGACAGACCGTAGTCGCCCGCCTTGTCCTCCAGCGCATCGATGATCGACTTCGGGGAATAGTGGGCATGGACGTCGATCGGCACGGGGCAGCCTCCTTGAAGGGTCGGGCGGTTATGCGCAGGGGTTTGAGGGGCCCGTACGCTTTGTTAGATAATTCTTTTTTTTGCGACATCTTGCCAAAAAGCAACCCTCTGCGGATGCCTCCGGCCAGATTCTTTTCGATCAGGCCGGCATCGCGTTGGTCGCCGTCGACGCATCGGCGCCGGCGGGAACCAGCTTCCGGATGAACAGGTTCGACGGATCGTAGGGATCTTTCTGGTCCATCACTGTGCCGTAGACGACCATCGCCAGATCGACGTCCGGCCGCCCCAGCGCAATGTCGACCCGCAGCGTTCCGTCGGGAAGAAGCCGGTAATCGGCGACCCGGTGCGCTGGCTCCTTGCCGCTGCCGAGCTTGATGTCGGGCCATGCCGGGCCGAATTCGAACTCGAAGGAATCGGCATCGACCGTCACCAGCAGCTTGTGGCTGTAGCCCACCCGGTCGGGTACGCCGAGCAGCAGGACGAGACGACCGTCCTCGCGCATCGCTTTGCACCAAACACCATCCGCGCCTTCGCTTGTCACACCGTCGCGAAGCGTTTCACGGGCAGACCCGAGCGCCGAAGCGATAGCGGACGGGGACGGGTAGTCGATAAAATCATCATCCGCCTGGTCGGGGGCAAGGCGTGCGCCAAACATAAGGCTGCGTGGATGCGTCGTCGACAAGCCTTCTCCACCGCTCCGCATCAGGCCGCCATATCGCGCGCGAAACCCGTCGTCGAGGCCGCAAAAATGATCAAAAACGTCGAGGAACCAGGCAAAAGCTTCACCAAGACGGAACGACTTGACGAAAAAATCGAATTTCCCGGCCTCGAATCCCGGCATTTTGAGGCAATCGTCGATGTCGAACAGGTCGCCGAGCCTGGCCGAAGGCTTCGCGCTGCAACCGGGAAAGCCGAGCATCAGGAAATCGCGATGGGCCGAGGCGATGCAGATCGCGGCGGCGAGTTCGCAACCCGGCACGGCGACCTCGCCGTTTCCCGGAACCGCGAGCCGGATGGCATCGGCGAAGCAGTCCCTGGCGGTGATCGGTAACGAGACCGCGTGCTGGTGCAGGGTCCCGTCACGAGCCGGCTTCGCCTCGTCCTCGTAGCTGAGTGTGGCGACGTGGTCGTGGACGTCGAAGAAGTATCCGCCATGCAGGATCGCCATCAGCTCGTGGGGCGGCAGCCGCGTCTGGTCTTCCGAAGCGCTCAGATCCTTGGTCTGGAGGTAGGCATAAGCCGGACCGCTGCGCGAAAAGATGACGTCGACATCCGACGACTTGCGCACCCGCCAGTCGTCGCGCGTGACGAAGCCGACATAGTTGCCCTTGATCATGCACATCTCGGACAGGCGGGCGGTCTCGTCGATCATGCTGCCGACGGCGCGAAGCTGGTCGGCCCACATCTCCAGCACCGCGCGATGCTCCTCTTCGAGCATCGATGCGAGGGCGGAATTGCGCAGGTCCTGGCCGGTATCCTTCATCCTCTTGAGTAGCCGTCCGGGAATGCGGTGGGCAATGGCGAGGTCGAACACCCGCTTCGTCCCGGCATCGTCGAGCGGCGGCAACGCGCCGCTTCGGCCCGAAATGAACCCCGCGATATCCCTGACCGATGTCATGGTTCTGACCTCCATCTCCGGCAACGACCCGTCAGTTGGCGCATCATCGCGCAAAAGGCTCGGCGGCTGCCGGCGCTCGACGATCGAGAGCTGTACCGCCGGGCCGGGAAATCAGCACGACCGTCGCTGCATGCATGGCCAGCCTGGCAAGCGCCGCGACACCGAAGGCAACGGCCAGGAGGCCCGGCCGGGCGGCGGCGGCGATAATGGCAATGCAGATCGCCAGGCCGTTGGAGAACGCCCAGACCGACAGCCATGCCAGCCGCGAACGGTCCGCCGGGCCACCCGACGAACCAGCCGCCCTGCCCGAAGCCGTCTTTCCCTTGGTTCCCCAGGACGCGTCGTCGATCCTGAAATTGCTGTAGAGCACGATGAGCTTCTTGATTTCCCCGTCGATCAGCCAGACGCGCATGGCCGCCGGCAGCGACGAACCGCCGAGATCGCGGGAAGCGAAATATTTCCACGCCGCGGCGAGCCTGCCGCCGCCCGATGCGAGAAACAGCCCGAGCGAGGCCAGGAAACCGGCTCCCTCGCCGTCCTGACCGTTCAGCATAAGCTGCAGCACGACATGAACGAGCGCCAGCGCGTGGCCGAACTGCTTGACTGCCGCCAGGCCGGTGAGGATCGCGAGCCTGCCCTGATTTTGCGAATCACTTCCCCGTCGCCGCGCCAGGGACCCGGAGAGCCAGAGCACGCCGAGAAAATCGAGTGCATAGAGCGCGGCGAGCAGCATGCCGAAGACGCTACCCGGATCGCGTGCGAGGATGAATGCGGCCAGTGCGAGAACGGCCACGCCGTCGAGCGCGGGGCGAAGGTATTCGAAGGCCCGCTGCGCGGCTTGCAGGCAGAGTGAGGCGGCGACATTCAGCCGCCGTAGCGCCGATGCATCGCCACGCCGCGCGGCCCCGGCGAATGCACCGAGCCCGTGCAGCGTGCTCGCCAGTTCGCCGTTGGTCCAGCGCCGCCTCTGGCGCAGCAGCTCCATCAGGCTGTCGCAATGGTCGGTGACGGCCCGGGCCTGCGGAAGATATGCCGAACGCGCCGACGCGCCGCCACTCGTCGCGAGATGATAGACGAGCAGGCGGTCCTCCGTCTGGCTTCGGTTGCGCTGGAGAAGCGAGGTCGCGACGGTGTCGTTCAGATAGGCGTCCAGCACACGCGTCCTGCCGTCGGCGAGCCGGCTTTCGAGGCTGGCGCGGCGATAGATCGAGAATTGGCCGGGCGTGACGTCGATGTAGCCGAGCAGCGACTGGGTTGTCCGGTCGAGCTCGTTGCCCAGCACGAAGTCCGCCGCCTGCCACAGAGCAAGACTGTCGTCGCCGGTTCCCGGATCGGTTTCGATGCGCGGCACGATCGCGGCAATGTCCGGCGAAGAAACCAGGACGGCCGTCATCCGTTCGAGCGACGATGGCTCGATCACCGTTCCCGCATCGACCTGCACGACGAAATCCGGCAATCGGCCTTCGAGCAGGCATCCGAAAAACCACCGGTGGCTGTCGAGCTTTCCCCTGTTGCGGTCCTTGAGGCAGATATTGAGACGGATCGCAGCGGGCGGCCCGTCACCGGGCACCGCCGGATCGGCCCCGGGCCGATGAAGGCGGAACTGGGCAATCTGGACGCCACGATCCACACAATCCGGCCGGGATGCGAACTCCGGCCGGGCGAAGCCGGCGCCGGCGATGAAGGTCGTGACGGGCTCCGGAAGCCCCGGCCCATCGTCGACCAGCAGGTAGACATCGGCGAGAACCGCATTGGGGGCGATCCGCGCCAACGGGGTCATGGCCGCCAGCAGGCTGTCGAACGTCGCCTGAAGCGCCGATTCGGGCTCGTTGTAGTAGGTCAGGCTGACGGCCAGATAGGGCGCGGCGTTGTCCGATCCTGCGACGAATGTTTCATGCCGGGCAAAGACGATCGGCGGCACCGTTTGGCACGATGTGCTGCCGTCGAAGCGTGGCCGCGCCGTCATCTGCCCGCCGGTCCCGCGCCCGTACCCGGAGCTTGTCCGGCTTCGCTCTTCCGGCGAAGGCGTGGGGCATCTTTTCGGCGTTCGGCTGACGACATGCGCTTCCTCCGGGCAATGTCGAACAAGCCGGCGATCATACCGATTTTGATAATGCCGTCCAGATTTTATTCACTACTCGAAATAATGAGACAACATCGGGATAGTATCGCTGTCTATCCACCGGCACCCTGATAGCCGGCCAGCATTCGCTGCCAGACAAACCGGGCGAGAAGGGCGGCCACCGGCCCGACCGCAAGCGAGACCGGCCCGGCCAGAGGGCCGAGGAACGGCACCGGCTCACCGAGATAGACCGCCGCCGGCACGTAGCTTCCGAATGCCAGCGGGATGACCGCGATCAGCAGCCCCTGAAGCGGCGCGGGATAGATGTGAAGCGGATAGCGCGTAAGCTCCCAGAGCCCGAAAAACACCGAGTATAGGTAGCCGGATTGCACGAAGACCATCGCGGATGCGCCGATGATCGTCAGCAGCGCGGCGAAGAACATCGACGCGCTGACCATCGCGCCGGCGAGGTAGGCGAGGTTTGCGACGCCCGGCGCAACGTCGACGGCACCCAGCGCCCAGACGAGCAGTCCCGCCCCCAAGGCGATGTGCCCCGCATATCCGACATTGAGCCCGGAAAACGCGATATAGGCCCACGGGCTGAACGGCTTGACCAGCAGCGAGTCCAGCGTGCCGCGCCGCACCAGTTCCTCGAAGTCGCGAAACTGGACGAAGCTCAGGGCGGAGCCGACCGAATAGGCGAGCAACTGGATGCTGAGCAGCAGCGCGATTTCAGGCCAGTGCCAGCCGCCGAGGTCGCCGAACCGTTCGAGCAGGATCCAGATCGCCGCGAAGGCCGCGCCGTAGGCGATCATCTGGGCGACCCGGTCGACGAAGAAGGCTGCCCGATACTCCATCTGCGAGCGCATCTGCATGGTGACGAGCATCGCGATCGTGCGCAGCATGCTCATCCTCCCTGTACGACCAGGCGTCGGGCGGTCGTCCGCCACAAAAGGGCGGCGGCCAGGGCCAGAATTCCGAGCCATCCCATGCCTCCGGCAAGATAGGCCAGAGACTCTGTAACCGAATACTTACCGAGATAGACGGCCATGGGATGAAAGCCGACCCAGGCCAGCGGCTGCAGCACGAGATAGGGCGCGAGCGCCTCAGGATAGAACCAGAACGGAATGAACCCGCCCGAAAGAATGGTCAGCATTCCGAGCAGCAGCCATTCCAGCGAGAAGGTCGTCATCAGCCAGAAGGAGAACAGGGCGAAGATGGCGCCAAGCGCGAAAAGGATGAGGAAGGCGACCACCCAGAATCCCGCGAACAGCGCCGCATGCCAGGCGCTTGCCGGCGGGCTGATGCCATAGACGAGCGTGACCGTGACGATGACGGGCGCCATGACGAACAGCGCCTTGAAGGCGACGGCGCCCAGGGCCTCGAAGAAGATGATGGCCGGAAAGGACGCCGGCCGCGTGAAATAGGCCGCCACGTCGCCGGTCCTGACCTGGTTGCCGAGCCGCTGCAGGAATTTCTGCCACTCCCAGGACGAGGCCACGCTGGCGCCGAGCATCGAATAGGTCAGCATGTCGGCGCGCGAGACGCCGCCAGCGCTGCCGCGCGCCGAGATCAGCGAGGTCCAGATCGCGATCTTGGCGATGACCGCCGCGAATTCCGCGATGAGCTGCGCCCAGATCTGGCTGCGATAGGCGAGACGCGACTGGAAGGCGCAGGATGCGAAGGCAAGGTACTTCATGCCGCCGAAAGCCGGTTGCGGTAGAAGCTGCGGATCACCTCCTCGATCGCCGGCTCCACGATCGAGGCATCGCGGATCTCCGGAGAAGCCGGCAACCGCGCGATGATATCGGACAGCGAAGGCTCCGCCCCGAGCAACCTGTAGACCTTTCGTCGCCCGTCATCGATCAGGAGCTCCGCGCCGTCGAGGCCGAGGGCGCCCGGATCGGACGCAAACAGAAGATGCAGATGCGGCGAGACGCCGAGCGCGGTGCGGAGCTTCGACAGCGCGTCGTCGAACAGGACGCGCCCGCCGTCCACCATGATCAGCCGCGGGCAGAGCTGCTCGATATCCTGCATGTCGTGCGTTGTCAGGATGATGGTGAGTTCACGCTCGACATTGACCCTGGCGAGGAACCGCCGCACCACGTCCTTGGCCACGACGTCCAGCCCGATCGTCGGCTCGTCGAGGAACAGGATCTCGGGATCGTGCAGCAGCGCCAGCACGAGTTCGCAGCGCATGCGCTGTCCGAGGCTCAGCTGACGGACCGGCCGCTCGATCAGGTCCCCGATCTCCAGAAGACCGGTCAGGTAGTCGAGATTCTCACGGAACCTGCCGCTCTCGATGCCGTAGATCTGCTTGTGAAGCCGGAAGGAATCCACCACCGGCAGGTCCCACCACAGCTGGCTTCGCTGCCCGAACACCACCCCGATGCGTCGCGCATTGGCGCTGCGATGCGTGTGCGGCGCGTGACCGAATACCGCGAGCCGCCCGCTCGAGGGTACGAGGATCCCCGTCAGCATCTTGATCATCGTCGATTTTCCCGCGCCGTTCGGTCCGAGATAGCCGACCGATTCGCCGCGCCGGATGGTGAACGAGATGTCCTGGACCGCGTGTATCTCGCGGTATTGCCTGCTGAACAGCGACCTGACGGCGCCGGAAACGCCCGGGGGCCTGAGATGCTGGAGGTAAAACTTGGAGACCTTCTCGGCCTCGATCTGCTCCGTCATGGTCGTGCGGACCTTTTTTTCGAAGCACGCAATAATAACCGAGCCTGACGATCCGACAAGCGCGAAACTTGGCGGCGCGACGCAGCCGTAATGTAAGCAGAAATTTACATATCCAGGCGCCCAGGCGACCGCACGGGTTTATCCGACTTGCGGTCCTATTCGGCTTGTCCCCAGCCGCCGCCATTGGCAGTGGACACGATCACCGTGTCGTTGGCGGCGAGTTCGAGGCCGGAGACGAAGGCATAGTCTTCCCGGCTCCCGTCTCCGCGGATCACCGCAATGCCGTTGGTGCCGCCGGGGGCGCCACCGTTCGACCCCCAGACCGGAATCCGGTTGCGGCTGTAGCCGGCCGAAAGGACGGCCTCCCCGCGCGGCCGGTAGCAGACTTCGAGCCCCTTGCCGCCGCGGTGCAGGCCCTCGCCCTCCCCGCTTTCATTGAGCCGCTTCCAGCCGACATCTATGCCGTAGCGCGCCTCGCAGATCTCGACGGGACAGTTGAAGGTTTCGCCATGGCTGGCCGAGTACATGGCGTCGAGGCCGTCGCGGCTGGCAGTTGCGCCCCAGCCGCCCATCTGCGGCTCCACCATCGTGTAGCGGCGACCGGTATCGGGGTGACTGCCGGCGACAACCGTGCCGCAGATCGACGCGAAATGGCCTGCCGGCAGCCGCTCGGGCATCGCCTCGGCCATGCAGCGCCACAGCATGTCGTTGAGGCGGATACGCGTCTCGAAATAATAGCCGTGCGGCGCCGGCTCGATCGCATGGAAGATTGTGCCCGGCTCGGTCAGCACCTCGAGCGGCGCGAAGGAGCCGGCATTGGCGAACAGCTCGGGATCGCTGAGTGCCTTGAAGATCATCTGCGCGGAAATCACCGCGCCGTCGCGGCTGGTGTTGTAGGGCGCGGCCCGCTGCGTCGGATTGCCTCTGAGATCGACGGTGAAGCGGTCGTCGGCGATGATGATGTCCGCCTTCCACATGGCGCCGTCATCCTGCTCCTCGGTGACCGAGAACCGGCCCTTGGGCAGCGTGGCAAGCCCCGCAAGGGCGCGCCGTTCGCCTTCGGCGAAGAGCGAGGCGATCGACGCCAGGAACGTCTCGACGCCGTGGCTCGCGGCGAGCTGGGCGACGCGCGACGCCGCTTTGCGGCTGGCGGCCACCTGCGCCCACAGATCGCCGCGCGCGAAGGCGGGCAGGCGGGAATTGACGGCGATGATGTCGAAGACGGAGGCGATCTGGCGCCCCGCCTCGAACAGCCGGACGGCAGGAAGCCTGAGCCCTTCCTGAAAGATCTCGCTCGCGGTGACCGACATCGAGCCGGGCACCATGCCGCCGATGTCGTTCCAGTGCGCGATCGACGCCGTCCAGGCGATCATCCGCGCTCCCGAGAAGACCGGCATGGCGACAACGACGTCGCTCAGATGCGTGACGCCGCCATAATAGGGATCGTTGGTGATGAAAATGTCGCCGTCGCTGATGCCGTCGGCCGGATGCAGCTCGAGAATCCGGCGCACGGCCTTGTCCAGCACGCCGACGAATGTCGGGATGCCGGCGCCGGAACTCACCAGATTGCCCTCGGCGTCGGTGATGCCGGTGCCGACGTCCAGCACCTCGTAGATGATCGGGCTCATCGCCGTCTTCTTCAGGACGGCGAACATCTCGTCGGCGGCCGCGACCAGCCCCGCCTGGATGACCGCTTCGGTGAAGATGCTGTCGGATGCCATCTCAGGCCTCCGCGACATGCAGCGTGCGCGGCAGGTCCGACAGGATCTCGGGCCCGTCGTCGCGCAGGATCACGATCTCTTCCAGCCGGATACCGAACCGCCCGGGCAGATAGATGCCGGGCTCGATCGAAAACACCATCCCGGCGTCGAGCGGCGTGTCGGACACCGACGTCAGATAGGGCGGTTCGTGGACCTCGATGCCGAGCCCGTGGCCCGTGCGGTGGACGAAATAGTCGCCATAGCCCGCTTTGGCGATCACGCCGCGCGCCGCGGCGTCGACGGCCTTTGCCGGCACGCCGGGCCGGGCCGCCTCGAGCGCGGCCTTCACCGCCGCCTCCACCACCGCATGGACCTCCTCGTAGCCCTCCGGCGGGCGGCCGACGACCGCCATCCGCGTCATGTCGGAGAAGAAGCCGTCCTTCGTGCCGCCAATGTCGAGCACGACGGCGTCGCCGTCCTGAAGCCTGCGCGAACCGGTGGCGTGGTGCGGGAAGGCGCCGTTGCCGCCCGACCCGACGATGGCGAACACCGGTTTCGCGCCCTCGCTCGGATAGTGGGCCCGCACCGCCTCCGCGACCTCGATCTCGGTGACGCCGGCCCGCAGCGCGGCGAAGGCCGCCAGCATCGCCCGGTCGTTGATGAGCGCGTTTTCCTTGATCAGCCGGTACTCGCCGTCATCCTTGCGCATGCGCAGCGCGCCGATGGTGTCGGCCGTGAAGCTGCGCGCCGCATCGGGCAGCGCATCGACGACAAGCAGCGCGAAGTCGGCGCGCATCGTCTCGTCAAGCGCGACGCGACGCACCTCTGTGGCGCCGACATCCTTCAGGGCTGCCGCGAGCGCCGCGCCTGGCCCTTCCTCGTCCGACCAGGGATGGAAGGCGATGTCGGTTTCCTCACGCGACCCCTCGGCATTCAGGGCCGGCATGAGAAAGGCCTCCCGCTCCGGCCCGACCAGAAGGAGGCACGGACGCTCGTCGGCATGCGGATGGAAGCCGAGCAGCCATTGCATGTGCGCGCCGGGGCCGAGCACGACCAGATCGGTGGCGGTTTCGCGCATCGCCGCGCGCAGCTTGTCGAGACGTGTCCCGGTCATGTTCCTCAAATCCCTGTTTCGACGACGACCTTGCCGTAGCTCGTTCGCGCGCTCTTCATGTAACGCCAGGCGTCGACATAGCCTTCCATGGGGAAAACGCGATCGACCTGGGGCTTGAGCCGGCCGTCCGCGAGCGCCTCGTAGACATAGGCCCGGCCGCGCGCATTCGCCTCGCTGTCCTCGACGTAGTTGAACAGCGAATAGGCATGGAGCCACAGATTGCGCTGGAACATCGGCACATAGGGCGGATCGGCGAAGCGGCCGGTCAGCGCGCCATACAGGAACAGCTTGCCGCCCTTGGCCATGGCGTTGGCGTAGCGGTTCATGAAATCGGAACCGACCGGATCGAACGAGGCATGGACGCCGGCACCCTCGGTGACGTCGAGGAGGAAACGCTCGAGATCGCCGCCTTGGTCGACGAAGACGTGGTCCGCGCCGCTGTCGAGGAGATAGCGCCGGTTGGCTTCCGACCGCGTGGTGGCGATCATTGTCGCGCCGCACAGGCGCCCGATCTGCAATGCCGCGTTGCCGGCCGTACTGGTGGCCGCCGGCACCAGAATGTTGCGGTCCGGCGCCGCACCGCCCAGTTCCACGACCGGGAAATAGGCGGTCATGAACTGCATCCAGATCGACGCCGACTCGACGGCCGTCAGGCCCGCCGGCGCCTTGGTGACGTAGGCCTGGTCGATCAGCAGCGTGTCGGCACTGGCCCCGCGGCGGTCGTAGAAATAGGGCAGCGTCGAATAGCGCTCGCCGACCTCGATGCTCTCGACATCCTTGCCGACGGCGTCGACGATGCCGGCGGCCTCGATGCCGATGCGGGCGGGAAAGGCCGAGAAGCTGAACGAATAGCGATCGTTCATCAGGTCCTCGTCGCCCCAGTTGAGCGCGAACGCCTCGACGCGCAGCCGCACATCGGTCGGACCCGGCTCCTCGAGAGCGCACTCGACCAGCTCCAGACCTTCGAAGCCGTCATAAGCCCGGATGACCCATTCGCGTGCCATGGTCGCTCCTTTTCCTTGCCGCCCGCCCGATCTCACGCGGCCAGCGGCCGCGCGTCGGGATCGGCGTCCACGACGATGCGGTTGCCGAAGATCTCGCCGTCGTCGAACCCGCCGAAGGCCGCGATCTCGTGCTCGGGCGGCGCCTCGCAGGACCATTTGCGGCTGGGCACCCAGCCGCACTGGCGCTTCAGCAGCGCGCTGTATTCGGCCCGCTTGAACGCGGCGATCGACGGGTCGATCACCGGGACGCCGAGGTCCTTTTCCATCTCGCGGTAAAAGCCGATCTCGAGCGTGCAGCCGAGGATGATCGCCTCGGCGTAGTCGTTCTCGACGGCGCGGCGGCCGGCGGCGGTCAGGAGATCGTTGGTGCGGTCGTGGTCGGTCTGGAAATCGTTGACGCCCAGTTCGACGTGGTGGAAACCGCTGAGCCGGCTTTCCTGGCCGAGATCGGCGACCGTGCGGCTCATCTGGTCGACCCATTTGCGCCGCCCGACGATGACGCCGAACCGGTTAGCGAGGCTCGTGGCGATCTCGACCGACGCCATGCACGGCGCGGTCACGATCATCTCGCCGGAGACCTCGCGCGCATCGTGCAGGCCGGTGTCGTAGAAGCAGCCGATCGCGAAGGCGTCGAAGCCCTCACGCGCCGCAGCACGTGCGGCGCGCACGATGCCGCGCGTGACGATCGCCTCGTAGGACCGGAACTCGATATGGCTGAAGGCGCCGTGATCGGCCGGCTCGGAGGTGATGTGAACCTCCGTGTTGGGCAGCTTGTGCGCCGCAACCATGTCGGCGAACACCTGATCATATCCCGACGTGCCGACGGGGTTGTGATACATGACTTTCAGCGGTTTCGTCATCGTACTCCTCCTCGATGTCTCGCTGCGTCTCAGACGTCGACGCCGTAGATTTCGCGCGCCCGGTCGGCGGCCAGCAGGCCGTTGCGAACGTCGCGCCGTACTAGTTCGGGATCGCGCTCCTTCGGATCGCCCAGCCCGCCGCCATTGCCGGTGACGACGCGGATCACGTCGTCGGTGTTGGTGACCTGGCCCGAGACGAAGGAGAATTGCTGCGGATCGCCGTTCTTCGGCCGGAACTCGACATAGTTGGGCGAGCCGTCGCGGCCGCCGTCGACGCCCCAGGCCGGGAACTTCGAGCGCGTGTAGCCCGCCGTCAGGAAGCCGTTGTCGTTGCGCACGCGATAGTCCATCACGATGCCGCGGCCGCCTGTGTACTTGCCCTCGCCGCCGGGCGCGGTGTTGAGCGCCATACGGTCGACGTAAAGACCGTTGCGCGCCTCGTTGATCTCGGCGGGACAGTTGAAGGTCTCGCCGTGGAAGCCGCAGAACATGGCCGAGTTGCCGTCGCCGGTGCGGCTCGCGCCCCAGCCGCCGAGCTGCGGTTCGATGATGGTGTACTGGCGTCCGGTATCGGGATGCGTGCCGCCGATGAAGGTGCCGCAGACCGACGCGAAATGGCCCGCCGCCAGGCGATCGGGCATGTGCGGCGCAAGGCAGCGCCACATCAAATCGTACACCCTCAATTCGATCTCGTAGTAGAAGCCGATCGGCGCCGGCTCCTTGGCGTGGAACACCGAACCTTCCCGCGTCAGCAGGTTGATCGGCCGGAACGAGCCGCCATTGGCCGGCGAATAGGGATCGCTCAGCGACTTGAAGATCATCTGTGCCGCGACCATCACGCCGTCGCGCGATGTATTTACCGGATTGGTCGACTGATCGGGATTGTCGCGCAGATCGACCGTGAACTCGGCATCGGAGATGGTGATCTTCACGTTGAAGATGCGTCCGTCATCCTGCTCCTCGGAGAGTTCGAAGGTCCCGTGCGGCAGGTCCTGCAGCGCCTTGACCGATGTCTTCTCGCCATAGTCCATGAACGAGTCCATGGCGTTCTCGAACGTCGTGACGCCGTACTTGCCGGCGAGCTCCTTCAGACGCCTGTCGCCGACACGGACCGACGCGATCGCCGCCCACACGTCGCCCTCGAGCACGTCGGGCATGCGCGAATTGACCTTGATGATGTCCATCACCGGGCCGATCGGCTGGCCCTTGGAGATGATCTTGATCGCCGGCAGGCGAAGCCCCTCCTGGAAGATCTCGGTCGCCTCGCCGGACAGCGAGCCTGGCGCCATGCCGCCGACATCGGAATTGTGGGCGATGTTCGCCGTCCAGGCGATGATGCGGCCATCGGCGAAGACCGGCATCGCGACGATGATGTCGTTGAGATGCGTGACGCCGCCATAATAGGGGTCGTTGGTGGCGAAGACGTCGCCCGGTTCGATGTCGCCGGGCTTGCTGTACTTGGCGATGATGACCTTCACCGCCTTGTCGAGCACGCCGATGAAGGCAGGAATGCCGGCGCCCGACGAGGCGAGTTCCCCGTCGGCGTCCATGATGCCGGTGCCCATGTCGAGCACCTCGTAGATGATGGAGCTCATCGCCGTCTTCTTCATCGCGGCGAACATCTCGTCGGCAGTCGACTGCAGGGAGTTCTGGATGATCTCGAGGGTGATCGGATCGTTTGCGAGCGTCGTCATGTCAGTGCCCTCACTTCTCGACCGAGATGTGGATGTTGCGGTAGCCGTCCACGGAAACGGAATTTCCCGGATGGATGACGATGGTCGTTCCCGGATCCTCGACGACCGCGGGGCCCTGGAAGGTCATGCCCGACTCCAGCTTCTCGCCGTCGTAGATCGCGGCCTCGTGGACGCCCTCCAGCGCATAGTCGACGTCGCGCTTGCCCTTGAGCGCCGCCGATGCCGGCGTACCGGTCGGCTCCTCACTCTTCATCGTCAGCTTGCCGACCTCGGCCGATGCAACGAGATGGATGCCGACCATCTCGACCGGTGCATCGAGCCGATAGGTGTATTCGCGCTCGTAGGTCTCGTGGAAGCTCGCCTCGATTGCGGCGATTCGCTCCGACGTGACGGGTCCGTCCTCGAGCAGCACCTCGGTGGTGTGCTCCTGGTTCTGGTAGCGGAACTTGGCGAAGCGCAGGAACCTGACCTTGGCACCGTCGACGCCCTCGGCCTCGAACTGGCCGCGCGCGCGCTCTTCCGTTTCGGCGAACAGTTCCTCGATCGCCGAAGCGGTGTCGCCGCGCAGGTCGGCGAGGCTGGTGACGAAATAGTCGCGGCGCAGGTCCGACATCATCATGCCCCAGGCCGAGAACACCGACGCCCCGGCGGGAATGACGACCTTCTTCACGCCGAGTTCCTGCGCGAGCGCGACGGCATGCATCGCACCGCCGCCGCCGAAGGCGACGAGCGTGAAGTCGCGCGGATCGAAGCCGCGGTTGAGCGACACCAGCTTCAGCGCGTTGACCATGTTGTTGTTGGCAATGCGGACGATGCCGCGCGCCGCTTCGGCCGGATCGACGCCGAGCTTGGCTCCGACGGCCTCGATTGCCGCGCCTGCCGCGCCCATGTCGGCATCGATCGCGCCGCCGCAGAAATAGTCCTTGTTGATCCGCCCGAGCCACAGATTGGCGTCGGTCGTCGTCGCATTGGTTCCGCCCTTGCCATAGGCCGCCGGCCCCGGCAGCGCACCGGCCGATTGCGGGCCGACATGCAGCTTGCCGAAATCGTCGACCCAGGCGATCGAGCCGCCGCCATTGCCGATCTCGACCAGGTCGACCACCGGAACCATGATCGGATAGCCGGCCGACGTGCGGTCGCGCTCGATCCAGTAGTCGGTCATGATCTTGACCTGGCCGTTCTCGATCAGCGAGCACTTGGCCGTCGTGCCGCCGATGTCGAGGGCAAGCACATTGGGCTCTCCGATCAGCTTGCCGAGCTCGGCCGCGCCCCAGAAGCCCGAGGCGGGACCGGATTCCACCATGGTGATGGGGATGCGCGACACCGCCTCCAGCGAGTCGACGCCGCAATTGGATTGCATGACGTAGAGCGAGCCGCCGAAGCCGCCGCCATTGAGCCCGTCGGCAAGCCGCCGCAGGTAGCGTTGCGCAACCGGCTGGACATAGGCGGACAGAACCGCCGTGTTGGAGCGTTCGTATTCGCGCCACTCGCGCGTGATCTGGTGCGAGGAAACCGCCGGCACGCCGGGCCACAGCCGTTCGACCTCGGCCATCACGGCCCGCTCATGGTCCGGATTGGCATAGGAATGCAGGAAGCAGATCGCCACCGCCTGGACGTCATCCGCCTTGAAGTCGTCGATGATGCCCGCGAGCGGCGAGAGGTCGAGCTGCCGGATTTCCTCGCCGCGATAGGTCATACGGCCGGGCAGCTCGCGGCGCAGGTAGCGCGGCACGAAGGGTTCCGGCTTCTTGTAGTGGAGATTGAAGAAGTCGGGCCTGTTGCCGCGCGCGATCTCGAGCGTGTCGCGGAAGCCCTCCGTGGTGATGAGGCCGACCTTGACGCCCTTGCGCTCGGTGAGCGCGTTGATGACGACCGTGGTGCCGTGGGCGAGGAAGTCGACCGTCGCGGGATCGACGCCGCCCTTTTCAAGCACGTTCAGCACGCCCTGCTCGAAATTCGGCGGCGTGGTGTCGGACTTCGCGGTGATGATACGCGACTGTCCCGTATCGCGATCGGTCTCGAAGCAGACCAGATCGGTAAAGGTGCCGCCGACATCGGTGGCGACGCGGATGGTCTTGTTCTGCATTGTCAGGCTCCCTTGGCCGAATTCATGCGATCGAGAAGAAAGGCGGTGGCGCCCGGCAGCTTCAGGCGCTCGGAAGCGGCCACTTTGTCAGGCGTGTAGAAGCCCGCTTCGTGCAGGCAGTTGATCGTGCCGATCACCGATCCGCCGACCACGATCGGGACATTGATCGCGGATTCGCAGCCGAGCGAGCGGATCAGCTCGTAGTCGTCGAACACCTGCGAGATCTCGTCGATCGTATTGGCGACGAACGTCTCGTGACGGCCGATCACGATTCCCGTCCAGTGGGTCTCGTTGACCGGCTTCGTGCCGAAAACCGGATAGGCGTCCGGCATGTTGGAATAGATGCGCCGCGCGCCGCGCGTGGCGGCATCGAAGGTCATCAGCGTGAACAGGCGCACGCCGACGACGGCTTCGGTCAGCGCGTTCAGCGCATCAAACGCAGTGTCCGGCTGGTTGTCGCCGGATTCCAGCGCGGCCAGGTATGCGGCCTCCGCATTCATGTATCTGCCTCCATGGAAAGGGATGCGCGCAGAGCAAGCTCGTCGCGCGTGATCACCGGGACGGCCCCGATCAGGCCGCGCGTGTAGGGATGCTGCGGGTTCGTGAACAGTTTTTCCGTCGCTCCGGTCTCGACGATGCGGCCTCGTTCGAACACCGCCACCCGGTCGGCGATGTTGCGCACCACGGCGAGATCGTGGGTGATGAAGACGTAGGTGAGCCGGCGCTTCGGCCGCAGCTCGCCGAGAAGCTTGAGCACCCGCGCCTGGACCAGCACGTCGAGCGCCGATGTCGGCTCGTCAAGGACCACGAGCTCGGACTGGCAGGCAAGCGCACGCGCGATCGCCACGCGCTGGCGCTGGCCGCCCGACAGCGCGGCCGGCGCGCGATCGGCGAATTCGGGCGGCAGATGGACTTCCTCCAGAAGCGCCCGCACCATCTCCTTGCGCTGCGACCGCTCGCCGATGTCGTGCACGTCGAGCGCCAGCCGCAGCGACGCACCGATGCTGCGCTTCGGGTTGAGCGACGACAGCGGGTTCTGCTGCACGAGCTGGATCGCCCGGCGATGGCTCTTGTCGCGCCGCGCCGGCAGCACGTCGCCGTTGAAGACCACCCCGCCGCTGCTCGGCGGATAGATGCCGAGCACGATGTTGGCCAGCGTGCTCTTGCCGGATCCGGACTCGCCGACGATCGCCACGCAGGAGCCGCGCTCCACGTCGAGCGAGACATCGTCCAGCGCCTTGACGAATTGACCGCCGGCGTCGAAGGTCTTGGAGACGTTGCGGATGGACAGGATCGTATCCGTCATGGCCGCTGCTCCCCGTGTCCATGGTCGACCATGGGCGCCGAGAACGCCTCGGTGTCTTCGCCGATGTCGGGGACGCCGCCACCGGTCAGCCGCGGCACGGCCGCCATCAGCGCCCGCGTGTAGGGATGCCGGGGATCGTCGAAGAGCGCCGCCGTCGGACCGTGTTCGACGATCCGGCCCTTGTAGATGACGTAGACGCGATCGGCGAATTCGCGCACGACGCCGAGATTGTGCGAAATGAACAGCACCGACGTGTCATGCCGCTCCACCAGCCGCCGCATCAGGTCGAGCGTCTGCGCCTGCACGGTGACGTCGAGCGCCGTACCGGGCTCGTCGGCGATCAGGAGGTCGGGCTCGTTGGCGAGCGCCATGGCGATCATGACCCGCTGGTTCATGCCGCCGGAAAGCTGGAACGGGTACGAGCCGAGCACGCGTTGCGGTTCGGTGATCGAGACCTCGCGCAGGATCTCGCCGGCCCGTGCCATCGCCGCCTCGTAGCCGATGTCGGGAACCCCGCGCTTGAGCACTTCGTGAAACTGGGTGCTGATGCGGTAGACCGGGTTCAGCGACGAGGTCGGGTCCTGGAAGATCATCGACATGCGGGTGCCGCGCAGATGCCGGCGCTCGGCCGGCGACATGCCGGCGAGGTCGCGCCCGTCGAACTCGACCGTTCCGCCGATCCGCGCCGAGCGCAGCGACTGCAGCAGGCCGAGCACGATCCGCGCGGTCACCGACTTGCCCGACCCGGACTCGCCGACGAGCGCGACGCGCTCGCCCGGGTCGATGGTCACCGAGATGCCGTGCAGGACGTCGGTCTCGCCCCTCCAGCCCTTGAAGCCGAGGGTGAGGTCGCGGATGGCAAGCACCGGCCGGCTCATTGGTCCGCCCCCAGAATGTCGCGCAGCGCGTCGCCGATGAGGTTGAACCCGAACACGGCGACGAGGATCGCGAGACCGGGGAAGACCGTCAGCCACCAGCTGTCGGGCAGGTACTTGGCGCCGTCGGCGACCATCGAGCCGAGATCCGGTGTCGGCGGCTGCACGCCGAGCCCCAGGAACGACAGGGAGGATGCGATCAGGATGACGAAGCCGAGGTCGAGCGTCATCTTGGTGACGATCGCCGGCACGCAATTGGGCAGGATCTCGCGGAACATGATGTGCAGCGGCGACGCGCCGATCACCTCGGCGGCGAGCACGTAGCCTTCTTCACGTTCGGCGCGGGTGATGTTGTAGACGAGGCGCGTGTACCAGGGCCACCACATGGCGGTGACCGCCAGCATGCCGTTGGTCAGCGTCGGCTCCAGCACGCCCATGATCGACATGGCGAGCACCAGCGGCGGGATCGACAGGAAGACATCGGTGATGCGCATCAGCGCATATTCGGTCCAGCCGCCCATATAGCCGGCGACGAGGCCGATCGTCACACCGATCGGCGCCGCGATGGCCAGCACCACCACGCCGAGGATCAGCGAGACGCGATAGGCGTAGAGAATGCGCGAGAAGATGTCGCGGCCGACCAGGTCGGTGCCCATTATGTAGGGCCATTCCGGCGCCTTGTTGAAATTGGCGAAGTCGACGACGGCGCCGGCATGCTCCGGAAAGGGTGCGATGAAATCGGCGAAGACGGCGCAGATGACCACGACGGCCACGAGCACGACGCCGGTCAGCGACAGCGGATTGGCCAGGAGGATGGCGAGCGTCCGTTTCATGACGGCCTCTGCGACAGACGGATGCGCGGATTGATGAAGGCGATCAGGAGGTCGACGATGATGTTCACGATCAGGAAAGGTCGCCGAAATGATCAGCACGGTTCCCACGATCGCGTTCAGATCCTTGCGCAGGATCACCGCGACGCCGTAGCGCGATAGGCCGGGCCAGGCGAAGATCGCCTCGACCAGGAAGGCGTTGCCGAGCATCGCCGCGAAATCGAGGCCGATGATGGTCAGCGACGGGATGAGCGACGGCTTGAACGCGTAGCGGTTGGCGATACGCCGTTCCGGGAAGCCGTAGGATCGCGCCATCTCGATGAACGGTCGGTCGTAGGTCTCGACCATGTTGGCGCGCGTCAGCCGTGCTGCCTGGCCAATGCCCGACAGGGCGAGCGCGAATGCCGGCAGGATGATGTGCCAGGCGGCATCGAAGAAGGCGCCGAGATTGCCGGCAAGCAGGGTGTCGAGCAAAAGGAAGCCGGTCACCGGCTCGATCGTATAGGCCGTCGAGATGCGGCCGGCGATCGGAAACAGCGGCAGGAAGAACGCGAACAGAAGCATCAGGATGACGGCCCACACGAAGCTGGGGGCCGAGACGCCGAGCAGCGACACGATGCGCACCGCGTTGTCGGCGAGCCTGCCGCGATAGCGGGCCGACAGGATGCCGAGCGGCAGGCCGATCGCCACCATCATCATGCCGGCGACCAGAACCAGCTCCAGCGTCGCCGGCAGGAACTGCGCGATGTCTGTGGTCACCGGACGGTTGGTGTAGAGCGACACGCCGAGATCGCCGCGAAGGAGATCGCCGAGGAAATAGCCGTACTGCACCCACACGGGGTCATCGAGGTGAAGGGCGGCCCGCAGCGCGGCCACCTGCTCCGCAGTGGCGTTCGGCCCCAGCGCGATACGCGCGGGATCTCCCGGTATGATCCGGGCAATGGCGAAGATCAGGATGGAAACCCCGAACAGAACGAGCAACGAGGTTCCCAGCCGCTTCGCGAGGAGGCGGGCAATCGGCGTCATCGTGATGGTCCCTGGCGATGCTGCCGGGCGAACCGTGTCCGCCCGGCACTCGGTTGGCGCCTAGTCGGCGACTTCCATCAGGCGGAAGGTGAAGCCCATTCCGTCGAGCCCGAAGGCCATGGCCGGATCGCTGAGAGCCGGGACCTTGACCCGCGTGCTGGCCGCGAACACCGACTGCCGGTCATAGCCGTAGATGGTCGGGGCGATTTCCATCAGCCGCTTGTTGAGCGCCGAATAGGCGGCCTCGCGCGCGGCATCGTCGGCACCGGTCCGGCCTTCGTCGAGCAGCTTGTCCACCATCTCGTCCTTGAGATATTCCGGCGACTGCCAGGTTCCCGCGGCGGACGAATGGTACATGCCGTAGAGCAGCGTGTCGGGGTCGCCGGTCACGGCATTGACGAAGAGCTGCGAGATATTCGGCGTGTTCTCCGGCTTGGACACCTGGTCGGCGAACAACGCCCAGGGCAGCTTCTTGATCTCGGACTTGATGCCCAGTTCGGCGAAGTTCGCCTGCATCAGCAATGCGAAACGTTCCTCGACCGGCACTTCCGCGATCCACGACAGCTCGAGATTGATGTCCTCGGGCTTGTACTGGCACTTCGCGAGATGCGCCTTGGCCGCGTCCATGTCGCGCTTGAGGACCTGGTCGGCCGGATTGGCACCGAACATGCCGACCGGGATGGCGCCGGTCGGCGCCGAACCCTGGGAGACCTCGTCGGTGATCGCGATCATCTTGACGGCGGCGCCGTAGTCGAACGCGTTGGCGAGCGCCAAGCGGCATTCCACGTCGTCGAGCGGCGCCTTGGTGGTGTTCATCTTGACGTAGAAGCCGGCGCTGCCGCCCTCGGTCAGAAGCTGGGCGCCTTCCGAGGCCAGCGCCTTGATCACCTCGGGCGGCAGCCACTGCGATGCGATGTCGTGCTCGCCCTGAGAGATCAGAGTGCGCACGGTCGCGGCCTCGAGGCCGTAGCGCAGGCGCGCCTGGTCCGGTGCGGCCTCCGGAACGTCGAGGAAGTAGTCGGTGTTCTTTTCCATCACCGTCTCTTCCTGCGGATTGTGCGAGACCAGCTTGTAGGCGCCGGTCCCGGCCGTGTGGCTGGCGAGATAGGCCTCGCCCCAATCCTTCATCTCGCCGTCGCCTTCGCCGAGATTGGCCATGATTGTCTTCTTGTCGACGATCGGCAGACGGACGAGCGACGCGATGAACGGCGCATAAGGCGTCTTCAGCGTGAAGGTGACGGTGGTGTCGTCGACGCCTCGGCCTTCTCGACATTCGCGAAGAGGTAGGACAGGCCCTTGCCCATCGCCTTCATGCGGTCGAGCGAGAACACGACGTCTTCGGCCGTCATCGGGTTGCCGGAGATGAACTTCACGTCGCCGCGCAGCTTGAACGTGTAGCTGGTTCCCGATCCCTCCCAGCTTTCCGCCAGATGCGGGACGCTGCCGGGTCCGCCCTGCTTGGGCAGAACCAGCGTGTCGTAGAGGTTGAACATCAGGATCGAGTCGGCATAGTCCGACGCCTTGCCCGGATCGATTTCGCCGACCGCGACTTCGTCGAGCCGCAGGACACCGCCGGCATTGGCGGACACAGGTGCGCCGAGGACACTGGTGGCCAGAGCCGCGGCCGCTAGAGGCTTGAGGATTGAGGATTGATTTCATGTCAGTTGCTCCCATTACTGCCCTGTTTTCAAGCAGTTAAGTTGTCGGTTCCGCTGTCGTTCCCGGGTTCTTGTCGGACTTTGTGCCGCGCCCGGTTGCCTGGACGATTGTCGTCGGCCAGGTCGTCTCCGAAGACGTCCATCGTGCACACGTGCAAGATGGTCACCGTTTCGGTGGTGTGGTTCCACGACGAATGGCATCGCGTGGATTCGAAATGGATGCTGTCGCCGGCCGACAGAACGGTCGCCTCGTCATCGACCTCGACGGTGATCTCGCCCTTCAGGACGAAGAACATCTCCTCGCCCTCGTGACGGATCGGCTCGCTGCGCATGCCCGGCGGTTCGTGGACGATGACGCTGTTCAGGACATTGCCTGGAAACCGCGCGGAGAGCCGCTCGTACTGCAGCCCGTTGGCCTGCACCGCATAGACCGGCCGCTCGTCGTGCCTAGTATGCGGCTGACCGCCGTCGGGTTGCGACAGGAAGCTGGTGATCGGCGTACGCAGGACACGCGAGATCGATGCGAGCGACGACAATGACGGCACGGTGAGGTCTCTTTCGACCTGCGAGATGAAGCCGACCGAAAGTCCTGCCCCGTCAGCGACGTCCTTGAGGGTGAGACCGAGCTTCCTTGCGCCGGTCACGGAGCCTTTCGCCGATCGATGCCGTCTCCTCGACTGCCGCTCGCTCCGCCAAAGCCCCACTCCCCTTTTTTAGTATCGGTAAAATTTGTACCCATACTAAAATTTTGAGTCAAGCCGATTTTACCTCTGCTAAAATTTTGCCCTTGCCGACCACGCAATCTGTCACGAGCCCGGCTGCCCGCACCGTTCAGCAAACCGTTGCACCGGAGCAGAAGGGAATGAACTGCACCAGATCGCCAGTCGAGATCCTGTCTTGGTCCGCAGCAATGACGGCGAGCCCGTCGGCCTGGCAGAGGAACTGCAGCGTCCCGGAACTCCCATTTCCGATCAGTTCGATCAGCGGGACACCATCGCCGGATCGCGAGACGACACGTGCCGGAACTAGCTCCGTGCGTCCTGTCTTCCGGCTCAGCGAAAAGCATGCAATCGCGGAATGCGCCTCTCCCCTTTCGAGGCGCCTGCCGCCGAGCCTGAATATCTGCCGGCGGCCGAACAAATGGAATCCGACAAAGGCAGAGAGGGGATTGCCGGGCAATCCGAGATAGGCCGTGTCCTCATGCGTGCCGAACAGGACCGGCTTGCCCGGCTTGAGGGCAACTTTCCAGGCTCGTACCGTGCCTCCGGCTTCGATGAAAGCAGGGCGGATGAAGTCGCGCGCGCCGACGGAGACGGCGCCGGACGAGATCAAAAGGTCGACCGTTCCAGCGACGTCCCTGAAGAACCGGACCGTTCCGCGAAGATCGTCATCGACGATGCCGAGATCGACGACATCGGCACCAGCCTGCCTGGCCAATGCGATCAGCATCGGACGGTTGGCGTCATGGACGCGTCCCTCCTCCGGCGCGCGCTTCGCGAGCAGCTCGCTCCCCGTCGAGAACACGCCGACACGCGGACGCCGCACGACCTCCACGTCGATGAAGCCGTTCGCCGCGAGAAGACCGACATGACGCGCCCCGAGTACGGTCCTGGCGGCGACGAGTTCAGCCCCGCGCTCGATATCCGACCCCCTGTCCCGGACGTTGTCGCCCATGGTCGGGCGATACCGGACGACGACGGCATTCCCGTCATCCTCGCAATGTTCGACCATCACCACCGCATCTGCTGCGTCAGGCACCGGAGCGCCGGTGTAGATGCGCGCCGCCTCCCCTCTCGCCAGCGATCGCGTGCCGGGGCGGTGACCGGCGGCGACAGTATCTGTGACGGCGAGATGCCAGGGGCCGTCGCCGGCAAAGTCGGCGCTGTGAACCGCAAATCCGTCCATCGCGGATTGCCTGAAGGCAGGCATCGGCCGTGGCGCCTCGATCGACCGGGCAGCCACACGGCCGACGGCGTCCAGCAGGTCGATCCGTTCGGTGGCAGCCAGCGGCACGACTGTCGCATCCGCGACCAGAAGCGCATCCTCGAGCGAAACGAGCCCGTCCATTTCCAGATTTCCGCATGTCGAAAGCCGGCTGCACGCTATCGTCATGTCGGACCTCCGGACAAGAACCGGGACTCCAGCCCGCGACGCCGGGCCATGCGCCGGCCGAGGTCGACGAGATCATCGGCCGTCAGCCTGGCGCGCGCGAGAGGCAGAACGATCGCGTTTTCGACGAGAAAGTGCCGGCGCTCGTTCGCCGCGAAACGACGAAGCAGTTTCCGCAATGCCGTCGAATAGCCCGACCGGTCAAGCAGCGCATTGAGGCCGGCCGCGACGGCATCCGCGTCCTTCCTGTCGGCGGCATGTTCCTCGCAAAGCTGGCCGACGATGTCGCCGATGCGATCGTCCGGCTCGCCGCGAAGCTGCAACAGGGGAAACAGGTCCTCCTCCTCGTCCGCGATGTGCTTCCCGAAATCGTCGCCGAGGAACCGCACCACGGCACGGACGCATTCGTCGTCGCATTCGCGGGCATTCGATATCTCGTCGATCAGCCGGCACAGCGTCCTCTGCCGGAAATGGTCCGCGAAGAAATAGTCTATCGGTGCGCCGAGAAGTTCCGCGGGCGGCGGTACAGCCAACACCGAAAGGGCCAATGCACGCTGATCCTCCAACGCGCCCATCTTCTCCTCCTACTGGACGAGCGGACCGTCCGCTCCGCTCAACGAAATCCCGCGAATCTCGGCCCGCCCCGCCAGGATCGCGACATATTGCGATACCGCGCGCGACCAGGCGGATGCCTCGAGCCACGCCGCGATCCGCGCGCCGACGGCCTCGAACGGCAGGTCGCGTCCGTCAATCCTGCGATCGAGCGCGATGACGTGAAATCCGAACCGGCTCTCGACCGGGGCGGACGAAATCTCCCCCTCCGTCATCCGCGCCAGCGCCGCCTCGAACTCCGCCACCGTGCTTCCGCGGCTCAACTGCCCGAGACTGCCGCCCTGCTCCCGCGACGGGCATTGCGACTGCTCCCGCGCCAGTGCCGCGAAGCGGTCGGGCCGTTCCGAAAGGGCCGCGCATATGGACTCGGCATGCACACGCGCCGCGGAGCGGAGCCCGTCGTCATGTTCGGGCGCCGCGATCAGAATATGGCGGGCTTCGAAGAGGGGCTCGGTCCGGAATTTTTCGGGATGGCGCTCATAGTAGCGCCGGCTTTCCTCCTCCGTCGCGACAGGAGCCCGCACCTCGCGATCGATCAGATGCCGGATCGCCGCGTCACGATCGGTTTCGAGCCTGCCCTGCTCGTCCCGCTCGCGCGCCGGCGCGAGGTTCAGGCGCCGCGCCTCCTGCCACAGGAGTTCCCGCACCACCAACGCCTCGGCGGCCGCCCTGAGCGCTCCGCCCGGATTTTCGGCCGGGTGGTGCTGCGCTTCGGACAGGATCTCCGCCTCCGCGATCACCACGCCGTTGACGGTGATTTCGCGCAGGACCGGAGCGGCCTTGGGAGGAACCCGCGTATCGGGCTCCTGATATGTCGTGTAGCCGTCGTGGACGTGACCGGAGCCGGCGCTTCCCAGGGACGGATTGCGATAGACGGTGGCCATCGGTTCACTCCGCCGGTGTACGCGTCGCGGCATGGCCGCGATTGCGCTCGCGGACCACCTGGAAGCCCGGCCGCCACAGATAGCGCACCGGAACGCTGAGCATGTGGACCAGGCGGGTGAACGGGAACAGGAGCAGGATGGTGAGGCCCAGCGTCAGGTGGAGCTTGAAGACGATCGCGGCATCGGCCACGTAGTCCGAGGCATCGGGATTGAACGTGAAGATGCCCTGCGCCCAGCTCATGAACTTGACCATCTCGTGCCCGTCGAGATGCTGCAGCGAGACCGGGATCGTCGCGAGGCCGAGAAGGAGCTGCAGCCACAGCAGGATGATGATCAGCGTATCCGTGGTGCTGGAGGATGCCCTGACGCGCGCATCGAACAGCCGGCGATGGACCAGCAGCGTCGCGCCGACGATCGCCATGATCCCGGCGACGCCGCCGGCCACGATCGCCAGCAGCTGCTTCGCGCCATGGCTGATGCCCAGCATGTCGAAGATGGCGATCGGCGTCAGGAGCCCGATCAGATGGCCGAAGAAGATTACCAGCACGCCGACATGAAACAGTACCGACCCCCAGACAAGCTGCTTGCGGCGCAGCAATTGCGAGGATCCGGACCGCCAGCTGTAGGGCTCGCGATCGTAGCGCACGACGGTGCCGACGATCAGCACCACGAGCGCGATGTACGGATAGATCCCGAAAAGCGTGGTGTTCACAAAATCCGACATGATCGTGTCCCTCAGGCAGTGGGTCGTTGCGTCGCGTCGGCCGGCTTGCGGCTCGACGCCCGGATCTGGCGCTGCAGCCTGTCCGGCCCGCAACCGTTCTCGCCGGCATTGCCGCCGAAGGTGACCGCCTCCTCCTCCCAGATGCGGTCGAGCGCATCGAGATCGTCGGGATCGTCGTCCTCGGCATCAAGAAGCTGCGCCAGGAGGGCGGTGTCCGGCTTTCCCGACGCCAGCGCCTCGAGCACCGCGAAGGCGTTGACGTAGACGGATTTGCGTTTCTTCAGGCGCGCGCCGAGCGCGGCGATGATGTGCGCCGTCTGGCCGAGCAGGTCACGTGCCTCCGCAGCGGGCTTGAGCGACAGATATTCGAGGAACATCGGCAGATAGTCCGGCAGTTCCCGCGCGTCGATCTCCAGCCCGTCCCTCTCGTACATCGCCATGAGGTCGACCATGGCCTGGCCGCGATCGCGGCTCTCGCCATGCACATGTTCGAACAGGTGCAGCGACAGCGACCGGGTCCGGTCGAACAGGAAGACGTAGCGCTCCTGCGCGTCGTAGGGATCGAGGCCGGCGATGTCGTCGGCAAGGCGCCGCAGCGCCCGGGCCTCCCGCGCGCCGAGCGCCGCGCCGTCGAGCGCCGCCTTCATATCTGGGATCGCCGCCAGGATTTCGTCCGAGGGATAGGACAGGAGCAGTGAAGTTACCTTCAGGGCCGTTCTCATCACATCTGCTCCTTGAAGAGGTCCGTCGGCGTCTGCACGGTGCGCGTGCGCTTCGCCCCGAACAGGTTGGTTTCAGTCTCGCCGCCCGAGCAGCCATTGCCGAAGGAGAAGCCGCAGGAGCCGCGAACGTCATAGGCGTCCTCGGAAATCTCGCGATGGGACGTCGGGATGACGAAGCGGTCCTCGTAATTGGCGATCGCCATCACGTGATACATCTCCTCGATCATCCCACCGGTCATGCCGACGCGTGCGGCGACCGCGTCGTCGATGACGCCATCGATCGTCTTGGCGCGCATGTAGGCGCGCATGGCGAGCATGCGTTCGAGCGCGTTGATGACGGGTGCGTCCTTGCCGGCCGTCAGTAGGTTAGAGAGATAGCGGACCGGAATGCGCATCGACCTGACGTCGGGCAGCCCGTCATCCCAGCCGATCTTGCCGGCCTCGGCCGCGGACTGCAGCGGCGACAGCGGCGGCACGTACCAGACCATCGGCAGGGTCCGGTATTCGGGATGCAGCGGGAACGCCACCTTCCAGTCGATCGCCATCTTGTAGACCGGCGATTTCCTGGCCGCCTCGAGCCACGCGTCGGGAACACCGTCCTTGCGGGCCTGGGCGATGATTTCGGGATCGTTGGGGTCGAGGAAGACCTTGAGCTGTTCCTCGTAGAGGTCCTGCTCGTTGGCCGACGACGCGGCTTCGGCAATGCGGTCGGCATCGTAGAGGATCACGCCGAGATAGCGGATGCGGCCGACGCAGGTCTCCGAGCACACGGTCGGCTGGCCGGCCTCGATGCGCGGGTAGCAGAACACGCACTTCTCGGACTTCCCCGACGACCAGTTGTAGTAGATCTTCTTGTAGGGGCAGCCGGAAACACACATCCGCCAGCCGCGGCACTTCTCCTGGTCGATCAGGACGATGCCGTCATCCTCGCGCTTGTAGATGGCTCCCGACGGGCAGGCCGCGACGCATGTCGGATTGAGACAATGCTCGCACAGCCGCGGCAGATACATCATGAAGGTGTTTTCGAACTGCCCGTAGATTTCCTTCTCGATGCCGTCGAAATTGGCGTCCACGGACCGCTTGGAGAATTCGCCGCCGAGAATCTCCTCCCAGTTCGGACCCCATTCGATCTTCTCGATGCGCTCGCCGCTGACCAGCGAACGCGGCCGCGCGGTCGGCGACGCCTGGCTCTCGCCGGCGGTCTGGAGATGGCCGTAGTCGAAGTCGAACGGCTCGTAATAATCGTCGATCTCGGGCAGATCGGGATTGGCGAATATCTTGGCGAGGATGCGCCACTTGGCGCCCATCTTCGGCTCGAGCCTGCCGTTGGACTTGCGGACCCAGCCGCCGTTCCACTTCTTCTGGTTCTCCCATTCCTTGGGGTAGCCGATGCCGGGCTTGGTCTCGACATTGTTGAACCAGGCGTATTCGACGCCTTCGCGATTGGTCCAAACATTCTTGCAGGTCACCGAGCAGGTATGGCAGCCGATGCATTTGTCGAGGTTCAGCACCATTCCGATTTGAGCGCGGATCTTCATTCTGCCGCCTCCTTGTTCGCAGCGGTTTCGCGATACGGGCCTTCCAGCCAGTCGACCTCGTCCAGCTTGTGGACCACGACGAACTCGTCGCGGTTGGAGCCGACCGTGCCGTAGTAGTTGAAGCCGTAGGATTGCTGGGCGTAGCCGCCGATCATATGCGTCGGCTTGGTGATCGCCCGCGTGACCGAGTTGTGAATGCCGCCGCGCTGGCCGGTGATCTGCGACCCGGGTGTGTTCACGATCTTCTCTTGCGCGTGATACATGAAGATCGTTCCCTCCTTCATGCGCTGGGAAACGACCACGCGGGCGACGATCGCGCCGTTGGCGTTGAACACCTCGACCCAGTCATTGTCGACGAGACCCGCCTTGGCGGCGTCCGTCTCCGACACCCAGACGACCGGCCCGCCGCGATTGAGCGTCAGCATCAAGAGATTGTCGGAATAGGTGGAGTGTATGCCCCACTTCTGGTGCGGCGTGATGAAGTTCAGTACCACCTGCGGCTTGCCGTTCGACTTGGCCTCGATGGCCGGGTTGATCGACTTGGTGTCGATCGGCGGCCGGTAGACGCAGAACGCCTCCCCGAAGGCCCGCATCCACAGGTGATCCTGATAGAGCTGCTGGCGCCCGGACAGCGTCCGCCACGGGATCAGCTCATGGACGTTGGTGTAGCCGGCATTGTAGCAGACATGCTCGGACTCCAGGCCCGACCAGGTCGGCGACGAGATGATCTTGCGCGGCTGGGCGACGACATCGCGAAACCGTATCTTCTCGTCTTCCTTGGGTATGGCGAGATGGGTGTGGTCGCGGCCGGTGTTCTTCGACAACGCCTCCCACGCCTTCACGGCGACCTCGCCATTGGTCTCCGGGGCGAGCGACAGGATCACCTCGGTCGCGTCTATGTCGCTTTCGATCCGGGGACGGCCTTTCGTGGCGCCCTCCTCCGTGACGACGCCGTTCAGACGGCCGAGCAGATCGACCTCGTGCTCCGTATTCCAGGAGATGCCCTTGCCGCCATTGCCGAGCTTGTCCATCAGCGGACCGAGCGCGGTGAAGCGCTTGTAGAGATTTGGATAGTCACGCTCGACGACGGCGACCGCCGGCATCGTCTTGCCCGGAACCGGATCGACCTCGCCCTTCTTCCAGTCCTTGACGTCGATCGGCTGGGCGAGTTCGCCCGGCGTGTCGTGCAGGATCGGAACCAGCACGACATCCTTCTCGACCCCGAGCACCTCAGGGGCCACCTCGGAGAACTTGCGCGCGATACCCTTGAATATCTCCCAGTCGCTCCGCGCGTCCCAGGCCGGATCCGCTGCACTTGTCAGCGGATGGATGAAGGGGTGCATGTCGGAAGTGTTGAGGTCGTTCTTCTCGTACCAGGTGGCAGTGGGAAGGACGATGTCGGAATAGACGCAGGTGGTCGACATGCGGAAGTCGAGCGTCACCAGAAGGTCGAGCTTTCCCTGCGGCGCGTCGTCGTGCCAGACGACGTCGCTGCCCCGCTGGCGGCCCTCGTCGCCGAGGTCCTTGCCCATCACGCCGTGCGAGGTTCCGAGCAGGTGCTTGAGGAAATATTCGTGGCCCTTACCCGAAGAGCCGAGCAGGTTGGAGCGCCAGACGAACAGGTTGCGCGGCCAGTTGGCCTCGTCGTCCGGATCCTCGCATGACATGTGCAGCGCGCCGGCCTTCAACTGCTCGGCGACGTAGTCCTTCGGTTCCTTCCCGGCCTTTGCAGCCGCGGCCGCGACCTCAAGCGGATTGGTCCGGAGTTGCGGCGCCGACGGCAGCCACCCCATCCGCTCGGCGCGGATGTTGTAGTCGATAAGCGTCCCGTCCCACGGACCGTCCGGCGCCGTCGGCGACAGGATCTCGTCCACCTTCAGCGTCTCGTAGCGCCACTGGTCGGTGTGGGCGTAGAAGAACGACGTCGAGTTCATCTGGCGGGGCGGACGCGCCCAGTCGAGCGCGAAGGCGAGCGGCAGCCAGCCGGTCTGCGGACGCAGCTTCTCCTGGCCGACATAGTGGCTCCAGCCGCCGCCGGACTGACCGACGCAGCCGCACATCACCAGGAGATTGATGATCCCCCGGTAGTTCATGTCCATGTGGTACCAGTGGTTCAGCCCGGCTCCGAGGATGACCATCGAGCGGCCGTTCGTCTTCTCGGCATTGGCGGCGAATTCGCGCGCGACCGTGATGATATGGTCGCGCGGCACGCCGGTGATCTTCTCCGCCCAGGCCGGCGTGTATGGCTGGTCGTCATCGTAGGATCGGGCGCAGCTCCCGTCCTTGAGGCCGCGGTCGAGCCCGTAATTGGCAACGAACAGATCGAAGACGGTCGCCACCAGCGCCTGGCCGTCGGCGAGCTTGACCGTCTTCGCGGGTACGGCCCGCAACAGCACGCTGTCGTGGTCGGTGCCTTCGAAATGGTCGTGCTCGCGGTTGCCGAAGTAGGGGAAGCCAACTGTGGCGACCTCGTCATGGTCCTCGTCGAGGATGAGGCTCAAATCGAGCGCGACGTCGCGACCCTTGCCATCCCTGGCCTCGAGGTTCCACTTGCCCTGTTCGCCCCAGCGGTAGCCGATGGACCCGGCCGGCGCGACGAACGCCTTCGTCTTGCCGTCTATGGCGACCGTCTTCCACTCGGGATTGTTCTTCTCGCCAAGTCCGCCCTTGAAATCGGAGGCGCGCAGCATGCGGTCGGGAACGTAGTGCCCGTCCTTATTGACCAGCCGCACCAGCATCGGCATGTCGGTGTAGCGGCGGCAATAGTCCTCGAAATACTCCGCCTGGCGATCGAGATGGAACTCGCGCAGGATGACGTGGCCCATGGCCATCGCGAGCGCGGCGTCGGTTCCCTGCTTGGGATGCAACCACAGGTCGGAGAATTTCGCGGCCTCGGAATAGTCCGGCGACACGACGACGGATTTCGCGCCCTTGTAGCGGACCTCTGTGTAGAAATGCGCGTCCGGCGTGCGCGTCTGCGGCACGTTCGAGCCCCAGAGCATCAGGAAGCCGGCATTGTACCAGTCGGCCGATTCCGGCACGTCGGTCTGCTCGCCCCACGTCATCGGCGATGCCGGCGGCAGGTCGCAGTACCAGTCGTAGAACGACATGCAGGTGCCGCCGAGCAGCGACAGGTAGCGGGAACCGGCGGCGTAGGAGACCATCGACATGGCCGGGATCGGCGAGAAGCCGATCACCCGGTCCGGCCCCCACTTCCTCGCCGTATAGGCATTGGCGGCGGCGATGATCTCGTTGACTTCGTCCCATGTCGCCCGCACGAAGCCGCCGAGGCCGCGCACCTTCAGGTATTCGCCGCGCTTTGCCGGGTCCTCCTGGATTGCCGCCCACGCACCGACCGGCGTCTTGATTGCCCGTTCCCTGCGCCACAGCTTCAGCAGCCGCGAGCGGACCAGCGGGTGCTTCACCCGGTTGGCGGAGTACATGTACCAGGAGTAGCTGGCTCCCCGCGAGCAGCCGCGCGGCTCGTGGTTCGGCAGGTCGGGCCGCGTGCGCGGATAGTCGGTCTGCTGCGTCTCCCAGGTGACGATGCCGCCCTTGACGTAGATCTTCCACGAGCACGACCCGGTGCAGTTCACGCCATGCGTGGAGCGCACGATCTTGTCGTGCTGCCAGCGCTTGCGATAGGCGTCCTCCCAATCCCGGTTTTCGCTGGTGGTCACCCCGTGTCCGTCGGCGAAGGTACCCGTGTTCTTCCGCGCTAGGAAATTGAGACGGTCGAGAAGATGAGACATGACGATACCTTTCCTTACTTGGCCGGCACGGGCTGGATCGCGGCCATAGCCGTGCTCCGCTCGACGGCGTGCAGCAGGCCGCCGCGGCGGGTGTAGACGAGATAGGTCAGCGCGGTGCAGACCACGTAGAAGACCAGGAACCCCCACAACGCGAGCTCCGGTCCGCCGGTGGTGGTGATCGACGTGCCGTAGGCCTTGGGGATGAAGAAGGCGCCGTAGGCCGCGATTGCCGAGGTGAAGGCGATGATCGCCGCCGATTCCCGCTCGGCCTGGCGGATGCGTGCGTCGGCATCGAGATCGGGCATCAGGCGCGGGATCTCGAGGCGCATGATCGACGGGATCATCTGGAAGGTCGACGCATTGCCGACGCCGGTCAGGAAGAACAGCGCCATGAAGCAGGCGAAGAAGCCCCAGAAGCTGCCGCCCTGCCCGTCGACGGGAAGGAATTGCAGCACGCCCCACACGGCGACGATCATGCCGAGGAAGGTCCAGAAGGTGACCCGCCCACCGCCGAACCGGTCGGAAACCCACCCGGTGCCCGCCCGGCTCAGCGCACCGACAAGCGGCCCGAGGAAGGCATAGGACAGCGCGTTCACTTCCGGGAACTGCGTCTTCATGAGCAGCGGGAACCCGGCCGAATAGCCGATGAACGACCCGAACGTGCCCGTGTACAGGATGCACATCACCCAGTTGTGGAAGCGTGAGAAGATCACCGCCTGCTCGGCGAACGAGGCGCGCGCCGAGGCGATGTCGTTCATTCCGAACCACGCGGCGATCGTCGCGACGACCAGGAACGGCACCCAGATGAAGCCGGCGTTCTGAAGCCAGAGGACCGTTCCGTCGCTTGCCGTCTGGCCATCGCCGACCGCGAGCGCGAAGGCGCCGGTGGAGATGACGATCGGCACCAGGAACTGCATGACGCTGACGCCCAGATTGCCGAGCCCGGCATTCAGCGCGAGCGCGTTGCCCTTCTCCTTCTTGGGGAAGAAGTAGGAGATGTTGGCCATCGAGGAGGCGAAGTTGCCGCCTCCGAAGCCGCACAGAAGCGCCAGGACGAGGAAGATCAGGTAGGGCGTCTCGGGATTCTGCACCGCATAGCCGATGCCGAATGCCGGGATCAGCAGCGACGCCGTCGACAGCGTCGTCCACAGCCGACCGCCGAAGATCGGGACCATGAAGGAATAGAAGATGCGCAGCGTCGCGCCCGACAGGCCCGGTAGCGCAGCCAGCCAGAAGAGCTGGTCTGTGGTGTAGTTGAAGCCGATCGACGGCAGCTTGGCGACGACCACACTCCACACCATCCACACCGAGAAGGCGAGCAGCAGGGCCGGGATCGAGATCCACAGATTGCGCGTGGCGATCCTGCGGCCCTTCGTCTCCCAGAACGTCGCGTTGTCGGGACGCCAGTCTTCGATTAGCCCGGCAAGGCCGGCATGCTTCTCCTGCACGTGGATGGGCTGCATCTCCGGCAGCTCCGGCAACGCGCCCAGCTCCTTCGAAAGCGCCGTCTTCTCCATCTGCCTGATGGAGAAATGCATCCACAGGAGCGAGACGGCGACGATTCCGAACAGGAGCATGAAGCAGCTCGTCCACACACCGGTGACGTCGAGAAGCGCGCCGAAGGCGATCGGCAGGACGAAGCCCCCGAGGCCGCCGATCATTCCAACCAGGCCGCCGACGGAACCCACGTGATCGGGGTAGTAGACCGGGATGTGCTTGTAGACCGCGGCCTTGCCGAGCGACATGAAGAAGCCGA
The DNA here is from genome assembly GCA_023953775.1 of Rhizobiaceae bacterium. Taxonomy (GTDB): domain Bacteria; phylum Pseudomonadota; class Alphaproteobacteria; order Rhizobiales; family Rhizobiaceae; genus JAMLJD01. The sequence goes on from JAMLJD010000011.1 coordinate 71,953, forward strand.
GCACGAAGATCAGCATGATGAACGGCACCAGGCTGAGACTGGTCGAGAAGGTGATCGGCCCGCGTATGCCGTGGATGACGTAGTCGGTGTCGGGATAGGACAGCATGAAGGTCACGACGACCGACACGCCGAAGGTCCAGTACATGATCCGCCGGGCGCCGTACTTGTCGGACAGATGGCCGCCATAGGCGCGGAAGATCGATGCGGGAATGGAATAGAACGCCGCGATCATGCCGGCGGACTTGATGTCGAGTTCGTAGACGCCGACGAGATAGCGCGGCAGCCAGAGCGCCAGCGCGACGAAGGCGCCGAAGACGAAGAAGTAGTAGATCGAGAAGCGCCACACCTGCAGATTCTTCAGCGGTTCGAGCTGCAGGAACGCACCTTTCGCCTTCCTGCCCGCGGCCCGGCGCGCCTTGAGGTCGGGGTCGTCGTCCGTCGTGAACCAGAACACGATGGCGACGATCACGAGGACGGCGGCCCAGGCCTGCGCGACGACGGTCCAGCCGAAGGCGACCATCACGAATGGCGCGACGAACTTGGTGACCGCGGCGCCGACATTTCCGGCGCCGAAAATCCCGAGCGCGGTGCCCTGCTTCTCCTTCGGGTACCATTTGGAGACGTAGGCTACGCCGACGGCGAAGGAACCGCCCGCAAGCCCGACGCCCAGTGCGGCAACCAGCATCATCTCGTAGGTCGTGGCATAGGACAGGGCAAAGGTCGCCGCCGCCGCTCCCAGCATCGTGAGCACGTAGACGATGCGGCCGCCATACTGATCGGTCCAGATGCCGAGGAATATGCGCGACAGCGAGCCTGTCAGGATCGGTGTTCCCGCGAGCAGACCGAACTGCGTGTCGGAAAGGCCGAGATCCTGTTTGATCTTGACGCCGATGATGGAGAAGATGGTCCAGACGGCAAAGCACGCGGTAAAGGCCAGCGTGCTCATTCCGAGTATCTGTGATTGCTGGCGTGCGGACGCAGGGATAGGTGAATGCATCGGTTTGCCCCCGGATGTGATCGCGTCGGCTGAGGACACGGACATTGAAAACACAGGCAGTAACCCGACCGAATCCCCGGATTTTCGGACTTGATCCAGGTCAATCCGGCTTGAAACGACGAGGAAACAAAGAGGCGCGCGGCAGGTGTCAGGTCCCCGATGCGCAGCGATCAAACGATGCGTTGTATCCGGCCCTTTGAGATGATAAAAATATCAAGCTCTCAATTGACAAACATCAAGGATATAGTTCTTGCGCTCGTCTGATTTGCCAACGGTACGGCAGCTGGGACTGTTCCAGAGCATGGCCGATTCCAGCTTCGAGAAGCTCGTGCAGGCCGCCTATCTCCAGACATTTCCGGCCCAGCTCGAACTCATCACCGAGGGCGATCCGGCCGACTTCCTCTATGTCGTGATCGACGGCAGCGTCGAGCTCTTCACGCGCTGGAACGACCGCGAGAGCACCATGGCGATCGTGCGCCCGGTCAGCACTTTCATCCTCGCCGCCGTGATCAAGGATGCCGTCTATCTCATGTCCGCCAGAACCGCGCGGAAGTCCCGGATCCTGATCATCCCGTCCGAAAACGTCCGCGAGGCGTTCGCCGAGGACGACGCCTTTGCGCGGGCGATCGTCGTCGAACTGGCCAGTTGCTACCGCACGGTCGTGAAGGAACAGAAGGACCTCAAGCTGCGGACCGCGGTGGAGCGGCTCGCCAACCGGCTTCTGCGCTACGACCACGAGCAGGGCTCGCAGGGAAGGATCGAGCTGCCCTACGACAAGAGGGCCATCGCGTCGCTGATCGGCATGACGCCGGAAAACCTGTCGCGCGCCTTCAACACGCTCAAGCCCTATGGTGTCTCGGTCGATGGCGCCGTCGTCACGCTCGGCGATATCGATGCGCTGACACGGCTGGCGAAACCCAACCGCCTGATCGACCACGACGCGACCTGAGGTCATAACCTCGCGACGCAGCCGCTTAAGCGGTTCTACAGCCGGACACCGTAGACGGCCTCGGCATTGCGATGGGCGATCGCCGCCGCCTCGGCCTCGGACAGGCTGCCGAGAATCGTCCGGGTGACGGCGATCCAGTCCGCGAGCCCGTTGGCGAGATCGACGACGGGCCAGTCGCTGCCCCAAACGACACGGCCTGGACCGAACGTCTCCAGCACGTGGTCGACATAGGGTCGGATCGTATCGAGCGAGGCCTCGCCCGGTGCGCAGTAGGCCATGATACCCGACAGTTTGCAGGTGACGTTGGGAATTTCAGCCAGCGCCGCCATGTCGGCGCGCCATGGATCCAGCGCCCCGCCGGCGACGTCGGGAACGCCGCAATGGTCGAGCACCAGCCTGGTGTTGTCGCACGCCGCTGCGAACGCCCGCGCGAACGGCAACTGGCGGGCCAGGAAGCACATGTCGAACGTCTTGCCCACCGCACCGATCTTGCGCACGTTGCCGCGGAAAACGTCGCTCTCCGACATGGCGTCGTCGACCACGTGCAGGATGCGGCGGTAGCCCGCCACGCCAAGCGCCGCGCTTTCCTCCAGCCAGGCGTCGAAACCGTCTTCGCTTTCCGGCCGGATGGAGGCGATGATGCCGACGACGCCGCTCCCGGGGTCTTTTGAAAGGCCGTGCACGAAGCGCGCTTCGGCCTGGTAATCGGCATCGTCGACCCCGGTTTCCATGAACAGGGTTCCGCCGATACCCGCATCCCGGGTCAGGCCGGCATAGTCGGAGAGCGTGAAATCGCCCGCCGCAAGCGCGGGAATGCCGGTCGTCCAGCCGTAGCCCACCTTCTCGCGGTAGATCAGGTGCTGGTGAGTATCGAGCAGCGGTATCATGGCATCCTCCTATTCGGGGTCGGCGATCACGTCCTGACGCTGGGAACCCAGCGCCTCGATACCCAGCTCGACGACGTCGCCCGGCTTCAGGTAGCGCGGCGGCTTCTGGCCCATGCCGACGCCGGGCGGCGTGCCGGTGGAAATGACGTCGCCCGGGTGCAGGCTCATGAAGTGGCTGAGATAGGAGACCAGATACGCAACGCCGTAGACCATCGTGCGGGTCGAGCCGTCCTGTTTGGTCTCGCCGTTCACCGTCAGCCACATTCCGAGATTTTGAGGATCGGCGACCTCATCCCGGGTCACCAGCCAGGGGCCGATCTGGCCGTAATTGTCGCAGGACTTGCCCTTGGTCCACTGGCCGGCGCGCTCGATCTGGAATGCGCGCTCCGACACGTCGTTGGTGACCGCGTAGCCGGCGACATGATCCAGCGCATCCTCCTCGGAAACATATTTGGCGCGCCTGCCGATGATGACGGCGAGTTCGACTTCCCAATCCGTCTTCTCGCTGCCGCGCGGAATGATGATCGGGTCATTGGGACCGCAAATGGCGCTCGTCGCCTTCATGAATATCACGGGCTCGGGCGGAACCTCCATTCCGCTTTCGGCCGCGTGGTCGGCATAGTTGAGGCCGATGCAGATGAACTTGCCGGTGTTCGCGACGCAGGGGCCGAGGCGCGCCCCTTCCGGCGCCAGCGGCAAGGAGCCGGTATCGAGCGCGGCCAGCCTTGCAAGCTCCTCCGGCGAGATCGCCGCTCCGCCGATATCGGCAACGACGCCCGACAGGTCGCGGATCGCTCCGTCGCGGTCGACAATTCCCGGCTTTTCCGCACCGGCTTCACCAAATCGTACCAGTTTCACAATTTGCTCCTTCAGATATTGGCCCAGCCGCCGTCGACGACATGGATCGCGCCGGTGGTAAAGGCGCTCTCGTCGGATGCCAGGTAGACGACCAGCGCGGCGATCTCCTCCGGCTTGCCGATGCGGCCGATCGGCTGGCGCGCCACGAAAGCCGCGCGCGCCGCGTCATAGTCGCCGCCCGCCGCAAGACGTGCCTCCAGCGAGGGGCTTTCAACCGTGCCGGGGCAGATCGCGTTGCAGCGGATGCCTTGCCCGACATGGTCTGCGGCAACGGCCTTGGTCATGCCGATCACCGCTGCCTTGGTCGTTCCGTAGACGAAGCGGTTGGGCGCCGCGATCACCGACGACGCGACCGACGACATATTGATGATGGAAGCGCCGCCGGCCGCGATCATCGCCGGAAGGAAGGCGCGGATCATCCGGTACATGGCGGTGACGTTGAGGTTGACCGAGAAGGCCCACTGGTCCTCGTCGCAGTCCAGGATGGTTCCGCTCGCGACGAAGCCGGCGCAATTGAACAGCACGTCCGGCGCACCGATTTCCGCCGCCGCCGCGGCGATGGCGCCCGCGTCGAGAACATCGAGAAGCCGCGTCTCGATTCCCTGCCCGGCGAGCTCCGCAAGTGCGCCGGCATTGATGTCGGTTGCGATGACCCGCGCGCCCTCCCGCGCCATCGCCAGCGCCGAGGCGCGCCCGATCCCCTGCCCGGCCGCCGTCACCAGACACGTCTTTCCGTCAAGCCTCGACATCGAATTCCTCTTTTTGGTTCTTCACTAGGTCACGGACCTAGACCGGCAGACATGCCGGCCCGATCGGTTCGAACGATTTGTAGGTGAGGATGAATTCGGCATGGCCGAGCGCTTCGGATTTGGTCTCCTCGCCCCCGCCGACGCTCAGCGCCAGATCGTGGATCTCGTCGCCCACCTCGTCGAGCGTCGCCGTCCCGGCGATGATGCGCCCGGCATTGACGTCCATGTCGGCAGCCAGCCGCTCGTACATATGCGGATTGGCCGCGATCTTGATCACCGGCGCGAGCGCCGATCCGACCACCGAGCCCCGGCCGGTGACGAACAGGGTCAGATGGGCGCCCGAGGCCATCATCTCGACGATCTCCGCATTGTCGGAGATGTTCGGGAAGCCGAAGCGCACCTCGCCGTCCGGCACCACGTCCATCAGGTAGAGCCCGCCCCGGGGCGGAATGTCGCCGGGCTTGATCAGGCCCGATATCCGCGAGCTGCCCGACTTGGCGTACGCACCCATGGATTTCTCTTCGATCGTGGTCAGCCCGCCATCGGCATTGCCCGCCGCGAAGCTGCCGAAGCCGAGGGTCGCATAGTAGCGGGCCGCCTTTTCGACCGAGGCGCGCAACTCCGCCGCAAGTTCCGGCGTAGCCGCGCGCGCGGCCATGATCTCCTCGCAGCCGATCAGCTCGCCGGTCTCCTCGAAGATGCACGCCGCGCCCTCGGCAACGAACCGGTCGAAGGCGCGACCCACCGCCGGATTTCCGGATATGCCGCTGGTTCCGTCGGAGCCGCCGCAGACGGTCCCGATAACCAGCTCGTCGACCTCCATCGCGACACGCTGCTGGTTGGCGAGACCATCGATCGTTCTTGCGAGCCAGTCCTGCCCCTGCGCGATCGTCGCCGCCGTGCCGCCGTCGCGCTGGATGACCAGCGTCTCGACGGGCCGTCCGGAATCGCGCACGATCCGTTCGAGCTGATAGCGGTTGAAACTCTCGCAGCCGAGCGACACCAGAAGCACCGCACCGACATTGGGATGGGTGCACAGCCGCTCCATCATCGTCTGCGCGTACTGGTTGGGAAAGCAGCCGGGAAAACCGATCACATGCGCCCGGTGGCGGTGCGGCCAGGCGATCTCGCGCGCCACGTGATGCGCGCATTCCACCAGATAGGCCACCGCAACGACGTTGCGTATGCCCTTGCGGCCATCGGAGCGAAGATATCCGGTCAGGGCGCTCATGTGTTCGTTCCTTCGACCACGCCATGCGCCACCCGCGCCTGATCCAGCGAATGCGTCTGCGTGTAGTCGCTCTTTAGGTTGGACAGATGGACATGCTCGCCGGCTGCGATGGCACATGTCGCCGAGCCGATCGGCGCACCGTATTTCAGCACCTTCTCGCCCGCGCCGATCGCGCGGCGGGCGAGCTTGTGCCCCATGCCGATGCGCGCCGCCACCGTCACCTGCACGCCCTCCACCATTGTCGCCTCGCCCGCTTCGACGGCCGACCGAAGGACGAGCACGTTGTCGTCCGGGTGCAGAAGAAGAAGCCTGTGGTCCGTGTCCGCCATGTCTAGAGTTCCGCAATCGTCGCGTTGTCGATCAGGTCCCAGTCGAGACCGATGCCCAGACCGGCGCCATCGGGCATCCGGGCGACGCCGTCCACGATCGGCAGCGGCGTCTCGAGGCCGAAGGCGAAGGGTTCGGTGGGCCACAGAAGCTCCAGATAGGACGAATTGCCGATCGCCCCGTTGAGATGCAGATTGACCAGTTCCAGCGGGTGGAAGATCGTCGTGTGCAATTCGCAGTTCATGTGGAATGCGGAGCCCAGCGCGGCCGTCTTCAACGTGCCGGTCACGCCGCCGCTCCAGGATGGATCGGCGCGCACCGCATCCACCACCCGCGACGCGACACACTCGGCCACGGAATAGGGATGCCGGGGCAACACTTCCGTTCCCACGACCGGAATGTCGAGTACGCGCGTCAACTCGCGCAAGGCTCCGAACGCCTCGTCCGGCAAGGGTTCTTCCAGCCACAGATAGCCCAGCTTTTCCAGTTCGCGGCCCAACCGCACCGCCTGCTCCAGCGTGTAGGGGGCGACCGGGTCCGACATCAGCGTGAAATCGGCGCCCACCGCATCGCGCACGGCGCGATGAATCTCGATATCCTCGTCCACCGAGCGTCCCGGGGGATGGATCTTGTAGGCCTTCATGCCGGCCGCCTTCACCGCGACGGCTTCGCCGGCATAGGCGTCCGCGTCGGCGAGCACCATCGACGACACGTAGACCGGCACCTCGCTGCGCGCGCCGCCGGCATAGCGCCACAGCGGCTGGCCTGCAGCCTCGGCGGCGAGGATCCACAGGCAGCAGTCGACGGGCCCGTAGCTGTAGATCGGCAGATGGTGCCACCAGCGGTCCGAAACCCGCCAGTCGAGCCAGGCCGCCTCGCGCTCGAGCGCATGGCGGCCGGTGAAGAATGGCCTCAGGGAGGCGGCCGCGAGATGCCCGGCCCCGAGCGCCGAGCGCCCGGCAAACCCGAACATCGAAGCCGAACGCCCGCATTCGGTGCGCAGCGTGTAGACGAGGAACTCGAGCGCGTCCTGAGACTGGCCGTCCCGCATCGACGCACCCGGGACGGACGATCCCCGGTGGCGGCAGGCGCGGATGTCGAGCGCGGCGATACGCATCGTCAGAACTTGCCGTATTTCAGATAGGCTTCCTGCGGGTCCATGCCCTCGAGGATCGCCTTGCGGACCTTGCTTTCGGTCTGCATCGCCGCAACCGACTTCTCCAGCACCTCGTCGACGAGTTCGGCAGCGATGCACACCATGCCGTCGCGATCGCCGTGCAGCCAGTCGCCCGGGCGCACCAGCACGTCGCCGATCATGATATCCACCTCGGTCCCGGTCGGAAGCCAGAAGCCGACGATGTCGCGCGGCGTGTGATGCGTCCGCCAGCACGGAAAC
>JAMLJD010000110.1 GCA_023953775.1 Rhizobiaceae bacterium
GCGACGTCCAATCCTCGTCATGGCGATGGCGATCCTGGCGTTTCCAGCCGCCGCCCAGGACGGGCCGAAGGGCATCGCCTTCGTCGAGGCGCCGGAACAGTCCGGTGGCGTCTGTTTCGCCGGCAATCCCGATCGCGGTTTCGCCTGTGCGCGCGAAAAATGCGTCGAGGGTGGCGCCGAGGCGCGCGACTGCCTGCGCGTCGCCTGGTGCTATCCCGCCGGCTGGAGCGTCGACGTCTTCATGCAGCACCGCGAGGGCCCGCACTGGCACGAATATCTGTGCGGCTGGACGAGCCGCGCAGCCGCCGAAAAGGCCGCCGCGATCAAATGCGACCGCGACCTCAACGACTATCTGATCGAATGCGCGACCGTCCGCATCTGGGATCCGGACGGCAATGAAATCCCGCTCGAGTGACAGTGGCGCCATGGCAGCGACAAAAGACGCCGGCGCCGCCCCGGCGCTCTCCGGCAATCTCGTCGGCATCCTGTGCGTCATGGGAGCGGCCACCGCCTTCTCGATAAACGACGTCGTCATCAAGCTGCTCTCCGGCGGCTATCCGCTGCACCAGCTCACCTTCTTCCGCAGCCTGTTCGGCGTGGTCTTCACGTTGGCGATATTCGTGCCACTCGAAGGCCCGTATCGGAACCTCGCGACCACGCGGCCGTGGTTTCACGCCATGCGAGGTCTTATCGTCATCTGCGCCAACATGATCTTCTATGCAGGGCTCGCCACGCTTCCGCTCGGCGAGGCGACAGCAATCTATTTCGTCGCGCCGCTCTTCATCACCGCTTTGTCGGTAGTCCTGCTCGGCGAGCAGGTCGGCATGAGGCGATGGATCGCGGTCGGCGTCGGTCTCGCCGGCGTCGTCATCGTCATCCGCCCCGGCGGATCGGCTTTTCAGGCCGCCGCGCTGCTGCCTCTGTTTGCCGCCTTCGCCTATGCCCTTCTGCAGATCACCACGCGCAAGCTCGGCACCGTCGACAAGGCGTCGACCATGGCCTTCTACATGCAGCTCTCCTTCGTCGTGTTCTCCGGCTGCATGGGCCTGGCCTTCGGCGACGGGCGCTTCGGCGACACCGGCAGCGAGAATCTCGACTTCCTTCTGCGCGCCTGGGTCTGGCCCTCATGGTCCGACCTGGCATTGCTCGGCACCCTCGGCGCGATCATCTCGACCGGCGGATTTCTCGTCAGCGTGGCCTATCGCGGTTCGGAGGCGGGACTGATCGCGCCGTTCGAATATGTCGCCATGCCGATCGCCATCTTCTGGGGCGTGGTCATCTGGGGCGACTGGCCCGACGGGCTGGCCTGGCTGGGAATTGCACTGATCGCGGGAGCCGGATTTTTCGTCTTCTACCGCGAAGCGATGCAGGGGCGCATGCTCCGCTGGAAGGCGCCGCTGCGGCGCGGCCGCTAGGGGGTTCCTGGTTCCATTGCAGGCGCGCCCGCAATGTGCCACGCCTCCACCGCGCTAAGCCCTACCCGAGCGGCATCTCGTAGATCGCCGCGGGAATGCCCGAGCCGCCGCGCCCGCAATTCGCGGTGCGGCCGACCTGGCGGTATCCCCGCGCCGAGTAGAAGCGGATGGCCGGCGCATTGGCCTCCTCGACCTCGACGCGCATGGTCCGCGCCTCGGGGAAGCAGGCCTCGATCTCGTCCATCAGCATGCCGCCGATCCCGCGCCCGTGCAGCGACGGCCGGACATAGAGCTGGTGCAGCATGACGACGCCGCCGCCCTCCACCGCGCTCGCGAACGCCATGCCGCCGATCGCGGCGCCGTCATCGGCCACGATGAACTCGGAATGGGGTTGTTTCAGCCGCGCCCGCAGCGCCTCGATGGAATGCCAGTCGTCGGTGATCGCGGTCACGCGGTCGCGACCGTAGATCGCGTCGTAGGTCGCATGCCAGGTCTCCACCAGCAGTGCGCGCACGGCGTCGAGGTCTCGGTCGCTCGCGGTGCGCGTGAACATCGGCTCACTCGATCCCGAGCTTGTCCTTGACGAGCTGGTTGACGGCCTGCGGGTTGGCCTTGCCGCCGGTCGCCTTCATCACCTGGCCAACGAACCAGCCGGCGAGAGTCGGCTTTTCCTTCGCCTGCGCCACCTTGTCGGGATTGGCGGCGATCACCTCGTCCACCGCCTTTTCGATCGCGCCGGTGTCGGTGACCTGCTTCATGCCGCGCTTCTCGACGATGTCGCGCGGGTCGCCGCCTTCGCTCCACACGATCTCGAACAGGTCCTTGGCGATCTTGCCGGAGATCACCCCGTCCTTGATCAGGTCGATCACCGCGCCGAGCTGTTCCGGCGACACCGGGGCGTCCTCGATCTCCCCGCCGGCCTTGTTCAGGGCGCCGAGCAGGTCGTTGATGACCCAGTTGGCGGCCGTCTTGCCGTCGCGGCCAGCCGCCACCTGTTCGTAATAGTCGGCGATCGCCTTGTCGGAGACGAGGATCGAAGCGTCATATGCCGACAGCCCCAGCGTCTCGATCAGCCGCGCCTTCTTCTCGTCCGGCAGCTCGGTCAGGTCGCCCGCCAGCGCGTCGACATAGGCCTGGTCGAACTCCAGAGGCAACAGGTCCGGGTCGGGGAAGTAGCGGTAGTCGTGCGCCTCTTCCTTCGAGCGCATCGACCGCGTCTCGCCTTTGTTGGGGTCGAACAGCCGCGTCTCCTGGTCGATCGTGCCGCCATCCTCGAGGATCGCGATCTGGCGCCGCGCCTCCGATTCGATCGCCTGCCCGACGAAGCGGATCGAGTTGACGTTCTTGATCTCGCAGCGCGTCCCGAACGGCTCGCCCGGCCGGCGTACCGACACGTTGACGTCGGCGCGCATCGAGCCCTCGTCCATGTTGCCGTCGCAGGTGCCGAGATAGCGCAGGATGGTCCTGAGCTTGGTGAGATAGGCCTTCGCCTCGTCGGAGGAGCGCATGTCGGGCTTCGACACGATCTCCATCAGCGCCACGCCGGAGCGGTTGAGGTCGACATGGGACATGCTCGGATGCTGGTCGTGCATCAGCTTGCCCGCATCCTGCTCCAGGTGCAGCCGCTCGATGCCGACCTCGATATCCTCGAAATTGCCTGCCTTGTCGGGGCCGACCGAGACCGTGACGATGCCCTCGCCGACGATCGGCTGTTTGTACTGCGATATCTGGTAGCCCTGCGGCAGATCGGGATAGAAATAGTTCTTGCGGTCGAACACCGACTTCAGGTTGATCTGCGCCTTCAGGCCCAGCCCCGTGCGGATCGCCTGGCGCACGCACTCCTCGTTGATCACCGGCAACATGCCCGGCATGGCCGCGTCGACCAGGCTGACATTCTCGTTGGGCGCGGCGCCGAACGCGGTCGAGGCGCCCGAGAACAGCTTCGATTCCGAGGTGACCTGCGCATGCACCTCCATGCCGACGATGATCTCCCAGTCGCCCGTGGCGCCTGAAATGAAGCGTTTCGGTTCGGGCGTGCGTGTGTCGATAAGCGTCATGAGATCTCGGCGCGGTGCGGGTTGGCGGAATGCCTGTTCGCTAAATCAATCGACGGGACGAGGCAAGCGGCTTCATGGCCGGCGCGGCCCGGGCTCCCGCGGCTTGACCTGGATCAAGGCGACGGGCGCGGCCCGGCCATACCGTTGCCTCACGATCAAGGGAAGGAGACGAAGATGGGCGTGATGGCAGTTCTCGACCGTATGTGCGCCAAGTCGGCGCTGCTGGAGACGATGGTCGACCATTTGTCGCTGCGCGGCGCCATGGCCGAGACCGCCGACGCGGCCGGTGTCATGCGGCGCGCCACTGTGCGCTGCCTCTCCTGCGGCCATCCACAGGCCTGCAAGGCGTGGCTGGAGGAAAACCAGTACGCCGACGAGGCGCCCGGCTACTGCCGCAACCACGACCTGTTCGAGCGCCTCAAGAAGCAGACGGAAGCAGCGGCCGGAACGGCTTCCTGACCCGCTACGCGGTCGCGATATAGGTCCGGATTTCCTCGGCCTCGCGCT
>JAMLJD010000111.1 GCA_023953775.1 Rhizobiaceae bacterium
CGAGGGCGGATATCGCAGCGACATTGACGGGCTTCGAGCGATTGCCGTGCTCTCCGTCGTTCTGTTTCACATCGATCCCGCGCTGGTCCCGGGTGGCTTCGCCGGCGTCGACATCTTCTTCGTGCTCTCGGGATATCTGATCACGACCAACATCCGGAACGACGTCTCCGCCGGTCGTTTCTCACTCCTCAGATTCTACGCCAGGCGCGCCAAACGCATCATCCCGGCACTCGCGACAGTGGTCTTTGCCACGCTGATCGCCGGACAACTCATCCTGATTCCCGAGCATTTCGAGGAACTCGCCGGCTCGGCCATCGCATCCATGCTGTCGGCAGCCAACATCTACTTCACCTACTTCGTCGACACCGGATATTTCGCCGAGGAGAGCTCGACCAAGCCTCTGCTTCACATCTGGTCGCTCGGCGTGGAAGAGCAGTTCTACCTGTTATGGCCGATGATTGCGGTCGTGCTCGTCAGTCGCCTCGGGCGCAGCGCCGCCGGCGTCGCCATCGTCGGTGCACTCACGGCCGCGCTGTTCGTCCTTTCGGAATGGATTGTCCAGGCCGAGCCGACATTCGGCTACTATATGCTTCCCTCCCGGGCCGCAGAACTTCTGATCGGAGCGACACTTTCCTTTCTTCCCGCGACCTGGGCAAACCGATTGTCACAGCGACACGTCGGCGAAGCGATCTCGATATGCGGTTTTGCTTTGATCGCCTACAGCCTCGGCCTGATCCACGAGACGGATGCCTTCCCCGGCTTCAACGCGATACCCTCGACCCTGGGCACAGCGCTTCTGATCGCGGCCGGGCAGCAACACAAGACGCTTTCTTCGCGGGCGCTTTCCCTCGCCCCCATGCTTTGGTTCGGCTGGATTTCCTATTCGCTCTACCTCTGGCACTGGCCCGTTGTGGCCTATTTGCGCTACGCCTACATCGACATCACGCCCTTGGTCGGGGCAATGGCCTTCGTCGGGATGGTTGCCGCATCGGTCCTCAGTTACCGCTTTGTCGAAACGCCGTTCCGCGCGGTCTCGGCACCGCCGTCGCGAATTTTCGCATGGCAGTTCGCGGCCCCTACAGCCGTCCTCGTCTGCCTCGCATCGCTGGTGATCGCGACCAGCGGGTTTGGAACCTATCTATGGAACGACAACTACATGACCCGCTTCCGCGCCGGACTTGTCCTGTTCCAGCCCAACTATTCATACGATTACGTTTGCCAGCGCGGGGTGATTTCCGCGCGTGACCTCGACAATCCGCGTTGCATCATCAACGGTGAGCACGAGCCTTCAATCGTGCTTTGGGGCGATTCCCACGCGGCTCATTACACGGGCGTCCTGGGAGGAATTGCAGAGAAATCCGGGACATCGTTTCGAAATTTTGAGCACTCCGCCTGTCCACCCATCGTCGGGGATGGTGCCAGATTCGCCCTTGCTCGTTATCGTGAGAACTGTGCTGCCTCCCTGGCCGTCGCGGTGCCGCGAGTGTTCGACTACGACACGGTCATCCTCGGCGGCCAGTGGTCGGTATATCATCATGCAAGCAAAGATTTCGTGCCTGCGCTCGCCGAAACGGTCAAGATCTTTCTGGGCCAGGGGAAGAAGGTCGTGATACTGGCCCAGACTCCGCGTATCCGCGCCTTCGACAGGCACTGTGATCAGAAAGCCCTTAAGCTTCGCTTCCTGGACTGCCAGACGATGTTCAATTCCAAACGGAGCGACCGATTGCCGGAGGCACGCGCAAACCAGGCTATCGCGGACGCGCTGCCCGACGACCCCGGTGTCGAGATGTTCGACATTTCGGACACGATCTGTCCGAAAGGTATCTGCTCTCCGTATTTCGAGGGACAGCTATCCTATTACGATCCGTCTCATCTCAACATGCCGGCATCGTGGCGCATCGGCGAGAGACTGGCTGCCGATGGAAGGGGACCCGCCGTCTTGACCTCCCCCTTGCCCACCGAAGCCCACACCGAGGTGCCAACGTCAATAAACTAGGCCGTATTCTTCCGCGTCAGCCGGTCTTCCCAGGAGAGAGCGTCGGTGACGATCTTGTCGAGATCGTCGTAGCGCGGCACCCAGTCGAATTCCGCCCGGGCGAGAGCTGAATCGGCGACGACAGCCGCGGCGTCTCCCGGCCTTCGGCCTGCAATCTCGACGGGAAACTCGCTACCGTGGACGCGGGTGACGGCAGACAGCACTTCTTTGACCGAATAGCCGTGGCTGTAGCCGCAATTGGCGACGATGCTCGGTGCACCGGACCGCAGGCGTTTGAGCGCCAGGCGGTGGGCGGCGGCAAGGTCGCTGACATGGATATAGTCGCGCACGCAGGTGCCGTCCGGCGTCGGATAGTCGGTGCCGAAGATCTGCATGGAGGCCCGTTTGCCGAGCGCGGTCTCGCACGCGACCTTGATCAGGTGCGTGGCGCCCGGCGTCGACTGCCCGGTGCGTCCGCGCGGATCGGCTCCCGACACGTTGAAATAGCGCAGCGCCGTGTACGTGAAGCCGTGCGCGGCGGCCGCGTCGCGCAGCATCCACTCGCTCATTAGCTTCGACAGGCCATAGGGCGATTCGGGTGCGAGGCGGGCGTCCTCGCGGACCGGCTCCATGCCGGCCGCGCCGTAGACCGCGGCGGTGGAGGAGAAGATGAAATGCGGCACCCCGCCGCGAACGGCAGCCTCGATCAGGCCGCGCGTCTTGCAGGTGTTGTTGTCGTAGTAGCCGAGCGGGTCGGCCACCGATTCGGGCACGACGATCGATCCGGCGAAATGGATGACCGCGTCGACCTTGTGCTCGGCGATGACGCGCGCGACGAGTTCTGTGTCGCCGATGTCGCCAACGACCAGCTTCGCCTCGGGCGCGACCGCCCATTCAAAGCCGGTCGACAGGCGATCGAGGACGACGACCTCCTCGCCCGCATCGACCAGTTCCCAGACCATGTGGCTGCCGATATAGCCGGCGCCGCCGGTGACCAGTACCGCCATGTTCCGCCTTTCCGTGCTCGTGCGGCCTCAGATCATTTTGCAGCGAGATGGATGCATCCTGCCTTGCGCGTGCAAATGAAGAAAGTAGGTCAGCCTACCGCCACAGCCCGACGCAGTCGATCACGTCCTTGCCTTTCAGCGCGGCCGCCTCGACCTGCCTGAACGGCGCATGGCCGACCAGCAGGACGGCGATGTCGGACCCTGCGATCGCGGCCTCGGTCTCGACCAGGCGCACATTGGCCCTGCCGGCGAGGACAGCCGGCAGCTCCTGCACATTCGGCTCGGCGACCAGCACCTCGAAACCCTCGTCGGCCAGATGTTCGGCGATCTCCAGCGCCGGGCTCTCGCGCAGGTCGTCGACGTCGGGC
>JAMLJD010000112.1 GCA_023953775.1 Rhizobiaceae bacterium
CGCGAGGTCTATGTCGACCCGCGCACCGGCGAGATCATCGCCATCCGCAGACCGAGCCCGATGGCGCGGCGCGGTTTGCCGGAGCTCGAAATTCGAGGGCGTATCCGCCGCGCGCCGAACAGCGATGATATCTACGACATCGAACGCCGGAGACGGGAACGCGAGGTCGAGCTCGGCCGGCGCGAGCCGCCGGAGGATCGGCGCTATCTCGATCCCGAGCCGTACGAGCCGGCCTATGATGATGACGACGACTATCAGCGCGAGCGCGCGGACCGTCACCTCAGGCGCATACCCCGCCGCGATGCCTTTCCCGAAGCGCCGGTCGTGCGGCGCCCCGTCGAGCCGGCCGAGGAACCGACCTATACGAGGCGCGGCTCGGTCGTTCGGGCACCGCTCGAGGATACGGGGCAGGACGAGACGGCGACGCTCGATCCGAACGAAGCCGACGCGCCGGATGACACCGAACTGCGTCCCGCTCTGCCCGACAAGGGCGCGCCGGCCGTGGTGTGGGACAAGGCCAGCGACGATGTCGCGAAGATCCAGGTTCTGCTCGACCGCAAGGGCGTTTCGCCTGGGGTCATCGACGGTCGCATGGGCGACAATGTGAACAAGGCGCTCGACACCTATCGCCAGAAGTTCGGTGCGGCGCTCAGGACCTACGACAAGGACTCGATCGAAGCCGGGCTCGCGGAGAGTGGCGGCGAGGCTTTCGTCAGCTACGAGATCACGCCGACCGACGTCGCGGGGCAGTATGTCGCCTCGATTCCCGAGGATTACGGCGAAAAGGCCAAGCTCGACCGGCTGGGCTTCACATCGGTTCCCGAAATGCTGGCCGAGCGCTTCCACATGGACGAGAAGTTCCTGCGTGCGCTCAATCCCGGAATCGACTTCAACCGCGCCGGCAGCATCATCAAGGTCGTGAATCCCGGTGCGCCGCAGGCGGGCGAGGTGGCGCGGATCGTCGCCGACAAGGGCCGCAAGCAGGTGCGCGCCTACGACGCCGCCGGGCGCATCGTCGCGGCCTACCCGGCGACCATCGGCTCGCAGGATACGCCGTCGCCGACGGGGACCCACGAGGTCAGCCGCGTCGCTTTCGATCCGAACTATACCTACAACCCGAAGGTCAATTTCAAGCAGGGCAACAACGACAAGGTCCTGACAATCCCGCCCGGACCCAACGGTCCCGTGGGGACGATCTGGATCGCGCTCGACAAGCCGACCTACGGGGTTCACGGGACTCCCGAGCCTTCGAAGATCGGCAAGACGTCGAGCCACGGCTGTGTGCGCCTGACCAATTGGGATGCCCAGGAACTGGCCAAGATGGTCAAGCCGGGCGTACCGGTTGTGTTTGAGGACTAGCGTCGCCGGAAGCCTGTCTTGTGTTCCAAGCCTGAATGGAGCCTGGCCGTGGATCGGCCGGGACAATGACGATACTGTCGCGGCCATGGACAGTCCCGAGGCCGCAGGCCACCCCGCCACCGCTCCCGACATGACCCGACAGACCGGCACGTTCTGCCCGCGGGAAAGCCGGCGCTTCGTGCTGACATCGGCAATCCTCGCCTCGAGCATGGGTTTCATCGACGGCTCGGTCGTCGCTCTGGCGATGCCGGCCATTCGGGCAGATCTCGGCGCCTCGCTGGTCGATGCGCAGTGGATCAACAACGGCTACATGCTGTTCCTGTCGGCACTCGTCCTGCTGGGCGGCGCGGCCGGCGACGTGTTCGGCGTGCGGCGGGTGTTCGGCGCCGGCATCGCGCTGTTCGTCCTCATGTCGCTTGCCTGCGCGCTTGCCCCCGACAGCGGAACGCTGATCGTGTTGCGTGCGGCCCAGGGCGTCGGCGCGGCGTTCATGGTGCCGGGAAGCCTCGCGATCATCGCCAAATCCTATCCCGCCGGCGAGCGGGGCGCGGCGATCGGCACCTGGGCTGCCGCATCGTCTCTGACGACAGCGCTCGGTCCATTCGTCGGCGGGCTGGTGCTGGCCTTCGGCGAGGACTGGATGTGGCGGGTGATCTTCGCGATCAACGGGCCGATCGGGCTCGTCGCGCTCTATCTCCTGTTCTTCCGCGTGCCGCCGGACCGGCCCGAGACGGTGCGGCGGCTGGACGTCCCCGGCGCCGTGCTCGCAACGGGCGGGCTGGGGCTGATCACATGGGGACTGACTGCCTTCGGCGTGCCGTCCGACAACCGCATCATGCCGCCTATCGGCTGGATCGTCCTCGGTGCCATGCTGGCCGCCGGCTTCGTCTGGTGGGAGAAAAGGGCGCGCGAACCGATGGTCAAGCTGGCGCTGTTCAGGTCGCGTGCTTTCTCTGGCGCGAATGTCTACACCGCGATCCTGTTCTTCGCCTTCGGCGCAACCCTGTTCTTCGTGCCGATGACGCTGGTCAGCGCGTGGGGCGCCCCCGAATGGAAGGCCAGCCTCATGATGCTGCCGCTTTCGGTCTTCATCGGAACGCTGTCGGGCAGAATGGGGCGGCTGGCGGATGCGCGCGGTCCGCGGCTGTTCCTGACGGCCGGCGCGGCGATCGTCGGCGTCGCCTTTATCGGCCTGGCGCTGACGGCGCCGCTGATGATGATGTGGAGCGTTACCTTTCCGTTCCTGGCGCTGATGGGCTTCGGGATGTCCGTTCTGGTGT
>JAMLJD010000113.1 GCA_023953775.1 Rhizobiaceae bacterium
TCGGCTCCATGCCGGTGCCGACGAACGGCGCCTCGGCGCGCACCAGCGGCACGGCCTGACGCTGCATGTTCGAGCCCATCAGCGCGCGGTTGGCGTCGTCGTTCTCGAGGAACGGGATCAGCGCCGCGGCGACCGACACCATCTGCTTCGGCGACACGTCCATCAGGTCGACGTTCTCGCGCGGCGTCATCATCACTTCGCCGGCGTGGCGGCAGATTACGAACTCCTCGACGAAGGAGCCGTTCTTGTCGAGCTCGGCATTTGCCTGCGCGACATAGTGCTTGGCCTCTTCCATCGCCGACAGATAGACCACCTCGCTGGTGATCTTGCCGTCCTTGATCCGGCGGTACGGGCTCTCGATGAAGCCGTATTTGTTCACTCGAGCAAACGTCGCCAGGCTGTTGATAAGACCGATGTTCGGGCCTTCCGGCGTTTCGATCGGGCAGATACGGCCGTAATGCGTGACGTGGACGTCGCGGACCTCGAAGCCGGCGCGTTCGCGGGTCAGGCCGCCAGGCCCGAGCGCCGAGAGACGCCGCTTGTGCGTGATCTCGGACAGCGGGTTGGTCTGGTCCATGAACTGCGACAGCTGCGAGGAACCGAAGAACTCGCGCACGGCCGCGGCCGCCGGCTTGGCGTTGATCAGGTCCTGCGGCATGACGGTGTCGATCTCGATCGACGACATGCGCTCCTTGATCGCGCGCTCCATGCGCAGGAGGCCGACGCGGTACTGGTTCTCCATCAACTCGCCGACGGAGCGGACGCGGCGGTTGCCGAGATTGTCGATGTCGTCGATCTCGCCCTTGCCGTCGCGCAGCTCGACCAGCGTCTTGACGACCGCCAGGATGTCATCCTTGCGCAGCACGCGCACGGTGTCCGGGCAGTCGAGCTCGAGCCGCATGTTCATCTTGACGCGGCCGACCGCCGAAAGGTCGTAGCGCTCGGGATCGAAGAACAGCGAGTTGAACATCGCTTCCGCCGTCTCCAGCGTCGGCGGTTCGCCGGGGCGCATGACACGGTAAATGTCGAACAACGCTTCCTGGCGGGTCTCGTTCTTGTCGGCCGCGAGCGTGTTGCGGATATAGCCGCCGACATTGACGTGATCGATGTCGAGGAACTTGACCTCGTCGGGTGCGGTGTCGAGCAGCACCTTCACGGTCTTGTCGTCGATCTCGTCGCCGGCCTCGAGATAGATCTCGCCCGTTTCCACATTGACGATGTCTTCGGCCAGATAGTTGCCGAGAAGGTCGTCCTCAGTCGCCCGGATCGCCTTCAGGCCCTTCTCGGCGAGCTGGCGCGCCTGGCGCACGGTGATCTTCTTTCCGGCCTCGACCACGACCTCGCCGGAATCGGCGTCGATCATGTCGTTCACGGCCTTCATGCCGCGGAAGCGCTCGGCCGAGAACGGGATGCGCCAGCTGTCGCCGTCGCGGACATAGGTCAGCTTGTCGTAGAAGGTCGACAGGATGTCCTCGGCGTCCATGCCGAGCGCCATCAGCAGCGACGTCGCCGGAATCTTGCGGCGGCGGTCGATGCGGGCGTGCACGATGTCCTTGGAATCGAACTCGATGTCGAGCCAGGAGCCGCGATAGGGAATGACGCGCGCGGCGAAGAGCAGCTTGCCCGACGAATGCGACTTGCCCTTGTCGTGGTCGAAGAAGACGCCCGGCGAACGGTGCATCTGCGACACGATCACGCGCTCGGTGCCGTTGATGATGAAGGTGCCGTTGGACGTCATGAGCGGCATGTCGCCCATGTAGACGTCCTGCTCCTTGATGTCCTTGATCGACTTCGAGCCGGTGTCCTCGTCGATATCGAACACGATCAGGCGCAGCGTCACCTTCAGCGGAGCGGCATAGGTGAGGTCGCGCTGACGGCACTCGTCGACATCGAACTTGGGGGCCTCGAACTCGTACTTGACGAATTCGAGCATGGAAGAACCGGAGAAGTCCTCGATCGGGAACACCGACTTGAAGACCGCCTGCAGCCCCTCGTCCGGCCGGCCGCCCTGCGGCTCGTCCACCATGAGGAACTGATCATAGGATGCCTTCTGAACCTCGATGAGGTTCGGCATCTCCGCAACTTCCGGAATCTTTCCGAAAAACTTGCGTACGCGCCTGCGACCATTGAACGTCTGGGTCTGGGCCATCGTCGCTCCTTGCTGCCTTGCTTCGGCCTTGCCTGCCGATCACCATTCCGCCGCCCTTCGGGGGCGGACTATCCAAAACGGGCAAAAACCCGTTTCCTGAAAGCCGCGCGCGGCCCCCAGGAAATGGGTTCTTTCAGTACTGCCCCGGTCACGCGGGACCGGCGGACGGGAACCCCCCGTCCGCCGAACGCGTAATCGATTACTTCAGCTCGACCTTGG
>JAMLJD010000012.1 GCA_023953775.1 Rhizobiaceae bacterium
GTCATAACCCTCCCTTGGCAAGGAGCCCGTAATACGGGCATACCTTGCACGTCGCGCTCCGCGCGGCTGCACAGGAGTTTGTGAACCGTCCAGTTCCGCTCATTGCCCCGCAGGTTTGTGGCCCTTCAGGGCACAGCTTGCACGTCGCGCTCCGCGCGGCTGCACAGGAGTTTGTGAACCGTCCAGTTCCGCTCATTGCCCCGCAGGTTTGTGGCCCTTCAGGGCACAGCTTGCGAGTGGCGCTCAGCGCCGTCGCCGAGAGCTTCTTCAATCTGCTAAAGCGTGAACGGATACGGTGCCGGACATACAAAACCCGCGTCGAGGCCCGGCAGGACATGTTCGACTACATCGAAATGTTCGACGACCAGAAACGAAAGCACGTCAGGAACGGGATGCTGTCTCCGATCGAATTCGAAAGGCAGCAGGAAACGAAAACCGGAGGTGTCTATAAACTTGGAGCTATTCAATTTGCAGTGACTGGACGCTTTACGGTCACTTGGCATCCAGCTATCCTAAACGAAAGAGCAAAACACACGGATGTTTCGGGGATTGAAGATGGCAAGATCGCCGTATGTTATCAATAACTTGCACCGGGTTCTCTTAGCGTCCGTATTTCTGACTGTTTCGGTGCCTTACTCATCGCAATCCGATGCTAACCCGTTCAAAAAGCTTGAAAAATCGCTGAAGAAGGTCGAGCGGAGGATCAGCAAAGGTGCGCGGAAGCTCGACATTTCACCCGAGACGGCCATCGTTGGCGGTATCGTCGGGGCGGCGGCAGGCGCGGCGATTTTTGATGACAACCTAGTAGGTGTAGCGATCGGCGTAGCTGTCGGTGTACTTGTTGCGAATGGGATCGCAAGGGGGCTGGACGATAGGCAAAAGACGCACATGGCGCGGTCCACTGTCTCGGCTGTCGTCACCGGTGAGGACGAGGATTGGAGTGACGAGAAGAGCGGAACGAAAGGCTCCGTTCGCGTAGTGTCTACCGAAGAGAAAGCGGAACCGGTCTCCATTCCGGTTTACCGGGAACGGGTCAGCGAGGTACCACCGCTCGATTTCATCGGTGAGGCCTATGAGGTGGTTAGCAATGCCAATGTTCGCGGCGGTCCAGACATTACCTATGAGAAGGCCGGATATCTGCAGGCCGGTGCCAAGGTAAATGTCGTCGGCAAGGTAAAGGGGCAGCCATGGTACTTCATAAGCGAGAACGGTGTTGGAAGCGGTTTCCTCTTCGAGGAACTCGCCAGGCCGGCGGCCGCCTCGATCATTGGCGAGACGCCTGAAATTCCCCCTGAAGAGAGCACGTTCGAAGCCACGATTGCCGAGACCAAGCTGTGCCGCACGATCGAACAATCCGTTACCAAGCCCGATGGAACCACGCAAACCGAGCAGCTTACGGCGTGCAAGGGAGCCAATGGTTGGGAAATCCAGCCAACCTGACGGCACCTTCTTCACTTCGGTAGCCGACAAATGCCCCGACGCAGAATGCGGATGGTGACCGGCGCTAGCCAGGCGGGCGCGCTCCTTGTGGGCTTCGTATGGCTGGTCTTTTGTCCTGCAGTTCTCGCCAATCCCGTCCTCAGCGAGGGCGATGTCGTCATCAGCGAACGGCAGGGCTCCCGATGTGCTCCCATCCGAAGCCTGGAGGTCGCGGCGAAGCACGTTGACCTGTTTGAAGACCGAGTGAGCCAGCTTAAAAAACTCATATCGGGTGCCATTGCCAAGGTTTCCTTCGAATGTGATCAGCTAAAACGAGTCCGCGTTGCCGGTCTGGTTTCGGGTGTGGAGGTTTTTTCGGCGGAAGCTGACATAGACGATGGCTGGAATTTGAAATTTCTGCCCACCCCGCTGGAGCGCTTGACCGGCCAAATCGGGTCGATTGTCAAAGAACTACCGGATGTTGTGAAGCTTCGAGATTCCTACGCGCAATTTCGAAAGGTGCCGAATATCGAGAGCACGTTTCAGCATTTCGCATTCATGCACATGGCGCAGGACACGGTTACGCGTCTGCTCGGAAACGGGGGCCTAGTTACCATTCGCCAATACGCTGAATCCGTTTATGCCGAGACGCAGTCAGTCCAAGAGACCAAGGCCAAAACGCAACCTATCGCGGAGAGCATTTCCGTCTTCCTTCCGGATCGGGCACAATTGGTGGCAACAGAGCTAGCGTCGGCTCTTCGGCAATTCGAAGAGGAGGAATGGAACGCTTATCTCGTGACCGCCTTCGCGGAAGGCGACATCTATGGCAGCTTCTTTTCCGATCTCAGAACAAAGCTGGCCAATACGAGCCCGAATGCCGACTTGGTCCATGTGATAGACCAAAGAGTAAATGAGTGGGTTCGGGACGAGGTGGAACTTTACGAGTCTCTGCTCGAATCAGGATTCCTCTCTGACGTTGCCGAAAAACGCCTGCTTTCGACAACCCTCGCGCGCTACATCCTGCCCGAAGATCTGGCCATAACCAGCAAGACGCTGAAGGCTTCGGCATCCAGGATCGAGGTCGAGGCAAAGCAGGAACTTGCACAATTGCTTTCCGCGGCGAAGGAGATCGTCGCTCAAACCGGCGAGAGCTACGCAGACCTTACCACAGTCGTTGAAACCGGGATGAGCCTTGCGTCGGAGTTTGAAGCGGCCGGTTTCGGCCAGGAAGCAAAGCTCGTCCTTGCCAGCATAAGCGACCGCACGGATTCCCTGATCGATGCCGGACTTGACGTTTTGAAACAAGAGCTTGGGTCCGCGCAGATGACCCGGGAGAACATCGCAAGATATCGCGAACAGGCTGACATATTCGAAGAACTATCCGCGCAGTTTGAAGGATTCTCGGGCTATATCGCCGCGATAGAGGAAGGCATAACAAACGGGCGCGAGCGCATATGCGTAACACAGGCGGCCGACTCCGTCAGTGACGAAAGCTATCTATCGGATCGCATCCTGATGGGAGAAGGCGCGATCGAAATACGCGACCTCGCTTGCCGGCTCTTTCGCAACGACCACATCCTGGCCACCTACAAGCGCGGATGGTTGCTATCATCTCCAGCATTGGAGATCGATTTATCCGGAGAGGGTGTCGAAAAATACGAACTCGGCTGGGACGATGCCAGCGAGGCCTATGTCGGCACAAAAAAACTCGATGTCGAAGCTTCGCCGCTGCCGGAACAGGCATGGATCGACCGTATCGATAAACTGACTATCCTGCCGCCCAGCGGAAGACCCGATGCTGCAGGCGTGACGGAGTGCGATCTGCTGGCTGCTGACCCGCAAGACAGTCACAGGAAAGCCGACGGCGTTGCCTTCGAACAGGTGGACCCAGACTATGATTTCGAGCGGGCGATCGATGCCTGCATCGCGGCTATCGAATTCGCTCCCGAGGAGCCGCGCAACCACTACCAGCTGGCGCGTGTTCTTAGCTTTCTGGGCGTGGAGGATGAGGCCGGATACTACGCCGAACTGGCCATGTCTCGAAACTACGGACCGGCATTCTATCTGCGGGCTCAGTCGCGGATGATGGATGAGGGTGATGACGCCTTCTTTGATTCCATCGACCTCTTGAAGTTGAGTGCCGAGGCCGGATACCAGCCGGACAAAGCGCTGCTTGAGGAGCTGATTCCGCCTGGCGTCGAATTCTACCGCGAGATTCCCGCACCGACAGATAGCGACATACTATCGGCTGTCGATACGTCGGTTTGTAGCGGTATCATGAATATGAGCCTGTGTGTCAGGCTTACTGGCGTACACCGCAAGGACTGCTTCCAGATGTCCGCGACCGACTTTTCGTGCGAACTTACGTTCAATATGCGCTGTGACAGCGCCGGCGATCCGCTGCTCTCGCTGTTCACTAATGCATGCCCGGCATACAGCGATCCCCAATTTAGAACATTCCGGAAACTTGATGGCGGGCATTGGCGTTCTATAAATTGAATTGTCAGCCAGCCGAAAGACCCCCACGCAATATCACTTGAATTGTTCAGGCACTTGACTCAACTGTTTCGGCAAATCCCAGTTGGTAGGTTGCTTTTTGGGTTCGGCCCATTTCGCCCCACTAGCCAGCCATTCGTCTCGAAATTTTAGTACTGCATCTCTTATTGTATCCTGATAGCCAAATTCCACACCGCAACAAGGGCAAATATCAAATGTTGGCGAGACACCATCTTTTCCATATTGTGGCTCTGCCTGTTCTAGGCCGCATACTCTACAATACAAAGTTGGTTCACTGAGCATTAAAATAGTCCATATTTGTTTTGTATCCGTGCCTCTTTGGATCGGGCTTAAACATCGTTCTCGGGACGCCGCCTTTGGTCATTACTGCAAAGGTGTTTGTTCTTGGATTGTATCGTATAATATCACCATCTGCACGAGTTTTTGTAAGTGTGCCAGCTGGCGGACTGTTTAAGAATCTGTTTGCTGCTTTTTGATACTGAGCCGCATTCTTCAAATTAGGAAAATCTGATCTGTGATCTTTCCAGTGACGATAAGCATTTTGTGCAGGAGTACGCCCCTTGGTCCCGGTCCATAGTTTGCTCTTCACGTTTGAGCCAGGAGGACAATCATTGTGAACCCAAACGCCGCTCACGTTATTTCGGTGTGAAGATACAAAGTATGTATGGAAATCCGAAACGGTTATGTTGAAAGCGCGGAAACTCTCTCGTCGGATGGATATATCCAGAACAGTGGCAAGATTATTGTCGGCCTGCATCAACCGATCATTCGGTCGCAAGAACGCAGCCTCAATCCACTGTCCCGGGTGGACGTCATTGGAAGTCTGTATCCCGGAAAGCAGGATCTGAGGCCACTGTTCCGTGGAAACTGCAAAAAATGGATGAAGGCGGTTTGATTGTATCAAACCAGTCGCTCCATCCGCGTAGCGAACCCGAATGTCGACGACCACGTCGTAGACGTTGGAATAGTGAGCCGAAACGGATTTCCAGCCTGCCTTTTCCGTTTGTTGATCCCTTGCCCAGACAAAGTCCTCCCCTTCGCGAATTGACCGGATTGGCACCATGCCACGCTTGGTTATTACCAGCGTGTCGCCGTGAAACGAGCACCTGCACTCACTACCACTGCAATTCCGGAACTGCTTCCGCAGAGCAGCGACTTTGCCATCATTATCCGTGGCGAATTTTGCGGCATTGGGCCTGACCTGAGCCGTCCCAGGCTGCCCCCGCAGCTTTTGCAGCTTCGTTGATGTCGTGTTGAGGCGGTTTGTGAACGACGTACTCCTCACAGCTGCCAAACCGCTGCCCCTAAGGGAGGCGGCAATCGACAGATCGGTCGAGTTTCTTGCCGTGGTCTTTTGTTGTTCGAACCGCTTTGCGTCGTCCCGGATTTGCTTCAGTCGACGCTGCTGATCTTGTCGCACAATCCGGCTTCTCGCGACCTGCTGATTTCGCTGGATTTGGTTCCGCGCAGCTTGCAGCTGTTGGTTCTGCCTTTGCTGCATTCGTTGTTGTTGGCGTTGAACGGCAGCCTGTCGTTGCTGTATCAACCTCTGCCGCTGGGCGACCATCTGCTGTTGCCGCGCACGCATTGCCGCCTGTTGCTGCTGGCGCTGCTGCATCATCTTCTGACGCTGCTGAGCCTGCTGCTGGCGCTGCTGCTGCATGCGCTGGCGTTGCATCTGCTGTTGCTGTCGTTGCATTTGCTGCTGGCGCATCATTTGCTGCTGCTGAAGGCGGTAATTATGACCGCCTCCACGCCAGCCACTGCGGCGCTGAGCCATTATGACGGAAGTATCTTCGACCTCCACGTGACGATACTGATCATCAAGCACAGCCCTTGGCGCCATCGAGAGAGTCTCGTCACTATTTGGAAGCGCTAGAGAAGGGCGTCCCTCGAGCAGCAGCGACAACATGAATAAAGTCGCAAAGACCATCCTGTACATGGTTTCCTCGATTAGGCAGGATACGCACAATTATTAGCACGATATCAGCGTATGTGTGAGACTGCACTGGTGTTGTTCAATTCCAAAAGTTCCTTTTGATGAGTCCGCCCCACGACTATCAGAAACATCTCCTCATCACGCGTATAAACGCACATATCGATCGGCCTGCGGTTGAAGCCATCTCTAAGGTTGATATCGGTTCTCGGGTGGGCGACCAGCGCCCGCACGACCTCTACGTTCTGCCGAAAGATGGCGACGTGCAGCGGCGTGAGGCCGGTGAACGGATCCTGCTGATTGACCTGCCCCGGATCGGCTTCGATGATCGCCTTGGCGCGTTCGGTGCGATCGAAATACACTGCCTGAAGCAGCGACAGAGGCTGGGTCCTTGCCCCACGTCCCTCAAAGAGCGAGCGCGCGGCACGCCGATCCGCGATCTGCTTGAACTGGTGAGCCACCTTCATAGAAGCTCTCCAATCATGAGCGGGTTGTCGATCAACTTGGCAAGTTGCGGTTTCAGATCGAAATCCGGCCGGATAAAATGCAGCTCCGGCTTTGCGCGAAAACTGACCGGCTTGCGGTGATAGACGTTCTCATCGGCATAGACGGTGTCGACGAAGTTCTTGGTGAAGGGCAAGGGCGAGACGTTGACCTGGCTCGTACCATTGATGAAGACGTCTGCCGCGAACTGCTCGGCAAACTCGGCGCGCATATGGGCGA
This sequence comes from Rhizobiaceae bacterium, assembly GCA_023953775.1. Taxonomy (GTDB): domain Bacteria; phylum Pseudomonadota; class Alphaproteobacteria; order Rhizobiales; family Rhizobiaceae; genus JAMLJD01. Next base: position 6,596 of record JAMLJD010000012.1, read on the forward strand.
TGTACTCGCCGGATAGCGTCTTCCATTCGTCTTCGATGAAGCGCATGTCGGGCGGTGCGTAGAGCGCCATGCCGGCATGTCGTTTGAGGATGTGTGAATCCTTCGGCCGGATGATGATCGAGTGAATTTTCGGCGTGCGGGTCAAGCATTCGCGCAGGAAGACGTGAATCGTGTTCGATGAGGCGATGCCGACGCCTTCGTGGAAGGATTTGATGTCGAGCGTGTCGAACTCCGGCGGGAACAGCGCGCTCATCGGTATCTCGGCCGCGTGGAAATAGTGCGATCCGGTACGTTTGAGGACGAGATAGCTGCGCTTCGAGATATAGTATCTCAGGTCCATACTACGATGCAGCCGCCATTCCTTCGGGACATCGACTTTCTTGTCCATGCAGTCGCGGATATAAGGCAGCGGCAGGTAGCTGTGCGGGTCGTTCTCGGGCGCACACAGATAAACGCCTTCGAAGGCCGCCAGGAGCGTTTCATCCCATTCCTCGAGGTCGGTCATGCCGAAGAGATGGAAATAGTAGTCGCGCGCCGAGACGCCGACATCGGAGAAGATCGTCTCCGGTCTGAGCTTCAGCGGAAAATCCTTGTCGAGGGTGGTCAGCCAGGCGACGAGGTTGTCGAGCGTCGTATCGCCGATGGTGCCGTCACGTAGCCGGTTGAAATAAGTCCGGTAGAACTCGATACCGCGGTCTTCGCTGATGGCCGCCGCCATTGCTTCCCAATTGCCGTAGCGCGGATAGAGTTCAAGCACACGGTGCAGGATGCGATGGCGCGCATAGGCGTCGTATCTGGCATCCCTGGGTCGCGCCATTCCTGTAACACCGCTGTGACATACGATCCGGTTGGCGATCGTTATCGCTTGCATCTTGGACACCCGCCGTAGCGGCTCCGTGTCCGTACCCTGCTCACGTCGGGATGAGGATGCAAGCATGCAAAACCACAGTACACGACCCGTTGAAGCGGACGCCCCTTCTCGTTTGCCGAAGCGCCGCCTTCCGCCGCTGACGGAGATCGCGCTGCCATTGCTGGCGCTGTTGAGCGCGCTGATGCTGGCGCTGGCGGTTCCGAACATCATCGGTACGGGAGGATGGTGGACCTATGCGAAGGCCGGCGTGCTTGCGGCAAGCGCGATGGTGGTGTCCTTCGCGGTCAACCGGCTGGCGATCGAGCGGGGTGCGCCGGCCGCGACACGCGGTCATCTGGGTGCGGTCGCCGTCAGCCTGGGATCGATGCTTGCGGTGGGGTCGGGCCTGTTCGCCGCGACCTATTCCGGGCTGGTGTTCAAGGATGTAGCGGAACTCCAGCTGCAGGAGCATGGCACCGCCCTGGCGTCCATGTCGGACGCGACGGAAGCAGCGGCCAAGGCTGGACGTCTTGCCGGCAATCCGCACGATCGAGAGCGATCTTGCACAGAAGGCACGAGATCGAGGCCGCCTGCATCTCGGGCGTGGCGGCGGCTTTGGGCCGGTCGCCCGGATCGTTGGCGAACAGGGCGGACAGGCGGCGGCGATCGCCGCCGAGATCGTGTGGGCGATGTGTCGCGCGAGTCCTTCTCGGGCGCCCCAACGGGCTGCTCGTCGAATACCAGAGCGTGCTCGGCGATGCGGACAAGGACGTCTGGAAGCGCGGCGCGCCGACCTCCAGACGATCGACGCATCGATCCGGCAGGGTTTGGGGGAACTCGGTGAAGCGGTGCCGGTGGCACTGCTGTCGGCCCATGCGGCGAGCTTGCAAGCCGGTATCGCGGTTCCCGGTCGCAGGAGGCGGGAGACGCGGCTGAATGCAATCCCGTCGCGGCACGGCAGAGCCTGGCCGCCGTGATTGCAACGATCGACGCAGCGGATGATGCCGCGCCAGGCTTCCCCCGCCGCACCGGCGTGTCGGACACGTTCGCCTATATCGCGCACTTCCTTCCCGTCGCGGCGATCACGGCGGTGGTGGAGTTGGTGTTCCCGCTGGTCTTGTGGGCTTACACCTACTGGGCGCTTGCCTGGGATGTGTTTGTGCGGGAGCGGCGGCGCGAGAGGATGCGCCGGGATCTTTTGCCCAAGCGACCCGCGCGGGCCATGGCGGCGCCGGCGATGATCGCTTTGGCAATGCGCGGCAGGTTCACGCCGAACAGGATGGCCGCGTTGCTGAAGACCATTATCTGCATCGGTCTGTTCTTGCCGATCACTTCCATGACGATGTCGACGCCGCGCATCGGCTGAACGCCATCCGGCCTTTGACGGAAAGGAGTGCCAGGAACGGCCGTGCTGTCGACCCTCTCGATGGCGGTCGGGACAGTTATGCTCGCCGCGACGTCAACGACAGTCCCGCGTCCCTTGAGCGTCCCGACCGTCGCGAGGCCTCCGCTCCCGACGACAGTCCTGCGCGCCGTGACCGCCGTGGCCGATCCGCCAAGCGGATGCCGCATCGCCTGAACGGCAAGGGTTCTCACCCAGGTCACGATGACGATCGGTCCGGGTCGCGCGGCGGTGGCGGTCATTCTTCCAAACCCTCGAGCACAAGGAGACCCTGAGATGCTGATCTCACTGTTCAAGGATGTGGCGCGCCGCCGGTGGTGCTGGCGGGCGGACGTGTGGCGGGCGCCAATTACCTGCTGATCGCGCCGAAGATCGCCGAGCGTGTGGTGGCGGCCGATCATCTCGACCAATGCCGCGCCGATCAGGAGAGTTCTCCGATCGCACAGGCCGGCAAGGATGCGGTCGCAGGCCTGAGCTGCCCTCGATCGATCCGGCGCAGGAGTTGGCGCTGCGCCAGGTCGAGGGGCTGATGAACAGCCTGCTGATGGGCTGGGCGCGCGGCGCCAGCCGCGGCATGGACCGGATGCTGGGCATCGACATCGATGGCACGCTGGCGGCGGCAAGTGGAACAGGTCGAGGAAGCGTGGCGCGCCGGACAGGCAAGCTTCGACCGCGCGAAGAAGCGGCTCGAGGAGAAGACAAAGACGCAATTGGCCTCGGCCGGCGACCTGTGTACCTGCGCGGCAGGTGAGGCGATCGAGCAGACGCGCACCGACTGGGCGCTGTTCACCGGCTCGCTGACGCTCTACGTGCCGGCTACTGTGTCGGGCTTCGATCGCGAGATCGGCACCGTACTCAAGGCCGGTGCCTGTCAGGATCGCGAGGCGTCGTCATGAGCGGGGCGGTCCTTTATACCGGCGGCGGCTTCACCGTGACGGAACGGCTCCTGCGCACACCACGCAAGAGCTATGCGGTCGACCGGATCGAGTTCGTCGCTGTGGAACGTCCGCTTCTGTTGTTCGCCGTTCCGCCCGCACTTGGCCTGATCGGCTTCGCGGCCGTGTTCCGCCGGTATCTCTATGCGGGCGAGATCGCAACCCTGCTCGCCGTCTGTGCCGTCGCGATCCTCGCCACGATGCTGGTCGGCACGCTGAAGGTACACAGTGTTGCGCTCAAGGATAGCGAGGTGGCCTCCAGCCTCGGCCTGGTGACGCGGCTCAGGCAAGTGCGCGATGCGGTCGAGCGCGCCATGGCGCTGCGCGGCAACCATCCCGACGCTTCGTCTTACGGGGCGGACGCGTGATGAGTGCTGCGCCCAAATCCGGGATGCACCCGGCGGTTGCGGTCAATGGCGGCATGCTGGGCGCGGTTCTGTGCGGTTCTGCGGCCTATGCGCTGTGGCCGACAGCGCCTGAATGGTGGGGGCTTGGCGTGGCGAGCGTCATCCTTGCCATGGCGGCGGCCGGCTGTCTCTTCAACACTATTGGAGCAATGGTCGGGCGCTATCGCCGCGAGCGGGAGTTGCGGCGCTATCTGATGCTTGGCTCCGGTCCCAAATCGGCCCGGCTGGCGACGATGGAAGATCTGCGGCGCGCGGGGATGGTCGAATGAGGCAGTTCCGTCGCCACAAGCCCCGGCCAACCCTTCCGGGCGGCCGCCGCATCCTGGGTCTCACCTTCGATCAACGCCCGATCCAGGAGCCGATGAATGCCGGCTCGTCGCTGACCTTCGCGGCCGCCGGCGGCGGCAAGACGACCTGCGTGTCGGTTCCGGCCGTCGAGTGCCTTCTGCCGGACAAGGGCCGAGCGCTGTTCATCAACGACGTCAAGGATGGCGAGATCGCCGCCCAGATCGGCGGGATGTGCGTGAAGCATGGCCGCCGCTTCGGCATGTCCGACCTCTTTGCGCTGCACGGCCGCGACAATCCCTGGTCGATCTCGCTCAACCCGTTCGGCGCGGCGGTCGATGCCTTGCGCAACGATCACGACCAGCTGCCCTTCATCCTGGAAAACATCGAGCATGCGCTGATCGAGGAGCCGCCGGATGATGCGAAGCATTTTTACTGGCGCGAGATGCCGCGGCAGATGATCGACACGGGCATGCGGGTCCTGCTCGAGCGCAATCCGCGCCTGTGCTTCCCCGGTGCGCTGGCATGCGCGATCGCCGATCCCCACCTGAACCGGGTGCTGCGCGAGGCGGAGGAGAGCCCTCGATGCCGACCCGCCGCGGCGCCAGCTTCTGGAGATGAAGGAACACAACTCATCTTATTACATGCAGCATCTTCAGGGCGCGCTGACCGCCTTGCGTCCCTTCTCCTATGGTCCGGATGAGGAATGCCGGGCGCCACGCCGACATCACCCATGCCGAACTGATCGATCAGGGCTGGATCGTCTGCTTCGTCAATCCGGCGCAATATGCCGAGCGCCTCGGCCCCTTCTACGCACTGCAGTTCCTGGCGCTGATGAGTGCGCAGCTGCGCGCCGGCGCGGGGCGGGCCGACTATCTCCTCGACGAGTTCACCAACGCGCCGCTCAAGGACGCGCTCAACCGGGTGACCATCCAGCGGGCCTTCGGCGCTCGCACCCACTTCATCGCCCAGTCGCGCCAGGACGTGGTGCGCAATATGGCGAGAAGGAAACCGCCCTTCCTCGAAGAAAACTGCACGGCTATGGGTGGCTGAAGTTCTCGAACTCTGAGGAGGCGGAGTGACCTCGAAGGCGATGGGCGAGGAACTCAGCGTCAATCGCGGACTGGGGCTCACCTCGGACAAGTCCGACTGGTCGACGAACTACTCGACTGGGCAGCAAAGGGTGTTCACCGCGGACGAGCTGATGCGGTTGCCGGCGAACGAGCAGATCCTGCATCTCCCTGAGGTGGGCTTCGTGCATTGCCTGAAGTTCCGCCAGAACCAGGCCGCGCCCTTTGCTTCGAGCTTGCCGACAATCCGCTCGAGGGCGGACGCCTGCCGCCGGAGTCGGTGGTGTGGATCGAGCCGGACGGAGGGTTGTCATGAATGCGCTTCGCAAGCGGCTTGGCGACGGCGCCCTCAGGGACAAGAAACCGAGGCTGGTCTATCCGTCCTACTTCGCCTGGGTACCGATCGTGATGGCGCTGTGGTGGGGCCATTCGGCCTATGGCCTGCCGCATGTGATCTGGTCGTACCGGTTCGATCTTGTGGGCGCGGGCGATCGCTGGGACTTTGGTGCGCGGCGCTACCGGGAATGCCGCTATGTCGGTCCCCATGGCGGCTTCGTCACCGACGCGCCGGGCGGGCGCTGCGCCTGGATCATCTGGCGCCGGGTATCGACGGGAGACTACCGATGATGGTGCTCGCCATCCTTGCCTTCCTCGTCGACACGTCACCTTGGTCATCGCGGCAGGCGTGACGCGAGCGCCGTCAATGTCGGTGTCTCGGCTTCGCGTTCGCCTACTGCATTGTGTGCCACGGCACACGCATGCGCGGCCTGAGCGCATGGCGCTCGACCAGCCCAGCCGCGCCATCGCCTTGACGACGGCAAGCATGGTGGCGGCATCGGTGATTTACCGCGATCTGGCGCTCGCATTCGGCACGATCTGGCAAGGTGAGCGCCAGCCGCTCCGCTTCGCGCCAGAAGCCGTCGGCATCCAGCCCTTCGAGCCATTCTCCACATCCTGCTCATCCTCGAACGCGATCATGCGGGAATCGTGCCCGATCGGTGGCGGCGGATGCAAATTTGGTCCTCAAACCCGGGAGTTCTGCCATGACCCAGCCGATTGCCGACGAACTGCGGCAGCTCTTCGAGCTCGCCACCATGCGCCGGCGAGGCGACAAGACTGACCAGCGCCAGCCACTGGAGCCGGGCGTCGACGGCGCTGAGCCGCTGCGGGCGGGCGCGCCGCTTCGAGCAAAAGGACTTCGAGACCCGCTACGAGACCAGGGTCGAGATCGCGCGCCGCCGCCTGATCGACGAGGCCGGCTCGAAGGGCTTCGACTTCCAGCTCCGCCGGGCGGGCGACGACCGATTCTCGGCATCGGCCATCCTGCGCCAGGCGCAGCGCGAAGTACGCATGCGTCATGAACAGCGGCTTGCCCGCATTGATGCGATCGAGCGGCACGCGCTGACGTCGATCATGGCGGCCTCGATGCGTGGACGCGGCGGCCAGGGGGGGTCCGCCCGCCTGCGCGAGACCTTCGGCCAGGTGATCGCCTTCCCCGCCAACCGCCCGCGGCCGCGCAACCGCGATCGGTGAGCCGTGCAGATGAAGCTGCGGTCTGCCGAGGTTATCGCAAATGAAACGCAACAATCTTGCGTGTTTTAGACTTGCCTGAAACAGGAATAATATCCTATTGTTCTTGTTATGTTCTACAACGCCACAACAAAGGAGACACAAGACATGAACTACTTCTACGACCCGAAAGAACAGGAACGGATGCTGGAGGCCCGCGAGAGCTTCTCCGGCAGGCTCCTGACCGACGCCCAGTTCGACGAGGCGATGGCGCTGACCGGTATCATCGAGCGTGAGATCAGGAAGAACGGCGCCTTCAAGGAGAAGCTCGGCGATTATGCCCATGCCTTCTCGCGCACCGAGAACTTCGTCTCCGCCAAGGCGGAGACGGTGGTTCGCGACCTGTTCAAGGCGCGCACCGGCATGACCATGAACCAGATGCGCGAGGAGCTGATGGAGCGGGAACAGAATCTTCCCGCCGATCATCGCAAACTTGCCCATGAGGCAGCACTCGGCATCGGCGAGTTGATCGAGAACGGCGTCAAGATGAGCTTCAACCGCGCCTTCGCCCATCAGGGACAGGCACTCGCCGCCGAGTTCGGCATCACCGATGCCGGTGCCAAGCGGCTGATGAAGGAGGTGTTCGCTGAAATCGAGAAGGCCGATCTCTACGAATGGGGCAAGGATCTGGAAGAGCGCTTTTACCGGCCGCAGATCGAAGCCGAGCGCGAGGCGGCGGGCGAACGCCGAGACCGGGCGGGTTCGTCGCGAAGCCGGAGCGGATCGCGCGGCAACGGGCGTGGCAACGGCAGGGACGATAGCGGTCGTGACGATCATGGCCAGAACGATCAGGAAAGTGACGGGCCCCGTGCCGGCTCCCGCTTCCGCCGCGCCGCCAGGAATGACGGAGAGACCGAGACCCAGACCGCGGAGCGTTCCGAGCCATCCCAGACCCGACAGCGCGCCATGCGCTTCAGCCGGTAGGGGCGGGCGGAATGCGCAAGCGCGATCCGGAAGAGTTGATCACCAGTCCCGGCCCGTCCGCCGGGACTGGTGTCGCGCCGCAGCCTGCGTCCGGCGCCGGCGCAAGCGGTGAGGGGGCTGTCATTCCCGCCCCACCATCGGCGCTGCGCGTCGACTGGGCGCTGTTCGAGCATCATCTGGAAGACGAGGATCTCACCGAGCAGGAAAAGCGTGAGTTCATTGAGGCGCTCTGGTATATTATCGTCAGCTTTGTCGATCTCGGCTTCGGCATCGAACCCGTCAACCAGGCGATGAGGGCGGCAGCCCTGGAGAACCCGCAACCGGCGCAACCGGTCGCGGAAACTAGAAGGGATTCGACCGTCGTGCCGAGACCGTAGATATCGGTACCGCGCAAGCCAAACCACCGCACCAACCAAACGAGGAGCTCCGCCGGAAAGAGAGGAAGAAATGAGATTCGATCAGGGACCGCGCCACAACGTCACGCTGGCCGTCATCTATTGCCGTGTATCGTCAAAGGCGCAGACGCGCCGCGGCGACGGCTTGAAATCGCAGGAGACGCGCTGCCGGGAGTATGCCCGCTATCGCGGCTATGACGTGGTGCGCGTCTTCTTCGATGACCTGACCGGCCGCCAGGCCGACCGTCCGGGCCTGATGGAGCTTCTCGCCTTCCTCGAGGCCGATCGGCGCAATCCCCATGTGGTGGTGGTCGACGATCTGTCGCGTGTCGCGCGCAATGTCCGCCTCCACTTCGACCTGCGCCAGGCAATCGCATCGGCAGGCGGCATTCTGGAATCGCCCTCGGTCGAGCTGCGCGACGATGCCGATGGCGAGCTCCACGAATATATCCTCGCCTCCGTCTCCCAGCACCAAAGCCGCAAGAATGCAGAGCAGACGCTGAACCGCATGCAGGCGCGGCTGATGAATGGCTATGCCGTGTTCGCCGCTCCGGTCGGCTATCGCTACAAGCGCATTCCCGGCCAAGGCAACATGCTGGTGCGCGACGAACCGCTCGCGACCATTGCCCAGGAGGCGCTCGAGGGCTTCGCCTGCGGCCGCTTTGCCACGCAATACGAGGTCAAGCGCTTCCTCGAGAGCCAGCCCGCCTGGCCGAAGGATCTGCCCGGCGGCCTGATCCGCCACCAGCGCGTGCGCGAGTTCCTCCGCCGCATCATCTATGCCGGCTATGTCGAGGCGCCCAAATGGGGCATCGCCGCCACGAAAGGCCATCACGAGCCGCTGATCACGCTCGCTGCCCATGAGAAGATCCTCAAGCGTCTTGAGGATGTCGCTTATGTTCCCGCCCGCAAGGACATCAGCGCCGACTTCCCGCTGCGCGGCTTCGTCGCCTGCGCCGATTGCGGCCATCCGCTAACCGCCTGCTGGTCAAAGAGCCGCACCGGCAAGAAACATCCCTATTATCTGTGCCATGACCGCAACTGCGTGAGCCGGCGCAAGTCGATCCCGCGCGACAGGCTCGAGGGCGACTTTGAAGCCTTGTTGAAGAGCCTGCGGCCGACACGGCATCTGTTTGCGATTGCGAGGGACATGTTCCGCACCGCGTGGGACATGCGCCATGCCAACTTGGAAGCCATGCACATTCTGGCCAAGCGCGAGATCGCCGGCCTCGAGCAACAGATCGAGCAGCTGGTCGACCGGATGGTTGAGACGTCGAGTGCGACGGTGCTCTCCGCCTTCGAAACCCGGCTTGCGAAACTGGAGCGTGAGAAGCTGGTCGCGCAGGAAAAACTGCCTCAGACGGCGGCTTCCGAGCGACCCTTCGACGAAATGTTCGAACTCGCCATGCGGTTCCTCTCAAACCCTTGGAAACTCTGGGCTTCGGGAACTCTGGAGGACAAGCGGACAGCCCTTAAGCTGGCCTTCCGCGACCATCTTCGATATCACCGTGAAGACGGTGTTCGAACCGCAAAAACCACCTTACCATTCAATATCTTAGGAGGGCTGAACATGCCGAAATGTAAGATGGCGCGCCCGAAAGGATTCGAACCTCTGACCCCCAGATTCGTAGTCTGGTGCTCTATCCAGCTGAGCTACGGGCGCGCAGTGGCCGTCTAGACGGCCTCGGGAACCGCAGCGCGGCTCCGTCAAGCGTGGCGTTACCTAACGAGTGACGGGGCGAATTGCAAGCGGTGCGTGAAACTTTCACGACGGCGCGCCGAGCGGCCTTAACGGGGCGCGCGCGCCACGACAGGGACGGCCGTCGGGCGATCAGGCCGGGCGGCGCAGCGCGTTGCGTGCCTCGTCCAGCCGTAGCGGCTGGTCGGGAATGGTGATTGCGAAGACGGTGCGTCCGCCGACGCTCTCGATGAGTTCTATGGTGCCGCTGTGGGTGCGTACGAGTTCGTGCGCGATGGCAAGGCCGAGTCCGGTGCCGCCGCTGCGCGCGGCGCCGCGGAACGCGGCAAACAGGTTCTGGCGGGCCTTCGGTGGCAGGCCCGGCCCTGTGTCAGTGACCGTGATGCAGCAGACCGTGCCGGTGCGCTCCGCCTCGATTGTCAGCCGGCGGACGACGCTGCCTTCGGTGTCGGCCGACATGGCCTGTATGGCATTCCGCCCCAGGTTGGACAGCACGCGGAAGAGCTGCTCGGAATCGGCGTCGATCTCGAAATCGCCGTCGACGTCGTTGCGGAACTCGATGACGCCCTGCTGGTCGGTGCCGATCAGCTCGTAGACCTCGTCGACCAGCCGGCGCAGGCGCAGGCGCCGGCGCTGCGGCGGCGGCTCCTGCGTCCGTCCGTAGGCGAGCACGCCCTCGGAATAGGAGACGGCACGGTCGAGCGCGCGCACCAGCTTCGGCGCGAAGGTCTGCACGGTCGGGTCGTCGACCATGCGCAGCCGGTCGGAAATGAGCTGCGCCGAGGCCAGGATGTTGCGCATGTCGTGGTTGATCTTGGATACCGCGAGGCCGAGATCGGCGAGATGCTTCTGCTCGCCCAGCGTGCGGTGCAGGTTTTCCTGCATGTTGGAGAGCTCGCGTTCCGCCACCCCGATCTCGTCGCTGCGGATATCCGGCTTGACGATGCGTTCGGGGTCGTCGGGGTGGTCGGCGAAGGCCAGCATGGAACGGGTCATGCGGCGGATCGGCCGGATCATGATGCGGTTGATGGCGTAGAAGACCAGCGTGGCGGTGAACAGCGAGATCACCAGCGAGAGCAGCGCGATGTTGCGCGAATAGTCGAGCATCGCGGCGCGCAGCCCGGCATCGGGGATGATCAGCTCGAATTCCTTGTCGCTGACGCCGACCGGGCCGAAGACGCGCAGCATCCGCTCGCCGCCGAACAGGATCGTGTCGGCGGCTTGCGCCATCGCGGCGACCGGGCCGGTATTGGCGAGATCGACATGCTCGTCGACCTCGGGCGGCATGTCGGAGACGACGAGCAGCCGCGAGGCGCCGGCGTCGCGCACCGCGACCGCCTTGGCGCCGAGCGCCATCAACACGTCGTTGCGGGCGGCCTGAGTAAGCGCTTCCGGCTCGTTCTGGATCAGCACGATGCCGACGGATGCGGCCGTGTTGAGCCGCTCCTCGAGGTAGCGCAGCCGGAAGTTCGCCACCGATGGCGGGAAGATCAGTACCTCTGCGATGAGCACGAACAGGCTCGTCAGGACAAGCAGCTTGGTCGAGAGACCGCGCGTCAGCGGAACCTCGTCCGGCGTTCCGGTGGTTGTCGACGTATCGTTGCCCGGCAAGTCGCTCAAACCGTTTCCGTTTCCTCGCTCAATGCAGACCAGCTTTGCGGCATTCCGGTGGCGGCGCCGTCAACCGAACACGCGCAGGAACCGCAGCAGGCGGCGCACGGCCGGCTTGCGGGTCGCGCCGGCAAGCTGGGTGATCGCGGCGCGGCGGCCGATTTCGGTCATTGTGGGGTAGGGCGGGACGTAGCCCAGCATGTCGCGGGCCTTCATGCCCTTCGACAGCGCGAAGGCCCACAGGTTGATCATCTCGCTGGCGCCGGCGCCGACGATCGTCACGCCGAGGATGTTGCCGCGCTTGTCGGTCACCATCTTCAGGAGGCCGTCGGTCTTGCGCTCGGCCTGGGCGCGGTCGTTCTCGGCGTAGGGCCAGCGCAGCACGGATATCGAGCGGTGGGCCTTGCGCGCATCGGCCTCGGTCATGCCGACATGGGCGAGCTCCGGATCGGTATAGGTCGCCCAGGGTATGATCGAGCGGTTCTCGCGCGCGGGGAGCCGGAACAGGATCGCGCGCGTCACCAGCGAGGCGTGATAGCCGGCGACATGGGTGAACTGCAGGCCGCCGGCGACGTCGCCGATGGCGTAGACGCGCCGGTTTGAAGTGCGCAGCTTGGCGCCGACCTTGATGCCCTTGCGGTCATAGGCGATGCCGGCCTTTTCGAGGTCGAGCCCTGCGACGTTCGCTGCCCGCCCGGCCGCCACCAGCAGATGCGAGCCGTCGATCTCGGCCGGCCCCTCCGTGCCCGAGACGTGCACGCGCACGCCGGTCTTGCCGCGTTTTTCCACGCGCTCGACCTTGGTCTGCTCGAGGATGGCGATGCCTTCGGCGCGAAGCCTGGCGATGACGATCGCGGCCAGCTCGGGGTCGTCCTTGCCGAGTGCGGAAAACGCCTCGATGACCGTGACCTGCGAACCCAGCCGGCGGTGCGCCTGCGCCAGTTCGATGCCGATCGGCCCGCCACCGATGACGACCAGATGGTTCGGCCGCCGGCGGTTTTCGAAGATCGTCTCGTTGGTGAGGAAATCGACAGTGTCGAGGCCGGGAATAGGCGGCACCATCGCCGACGATCCGGTCGCGACGACGAAGCGCCGCGCGCGGATCTCGACATCCCCGGCGACGACGGTGCGCGCGTCCTGGAAACGGGCCTCGGCCTGGATGACATGAACGCCGAGCGCGGTGAAACGCTCGACGGAATCGTTCGGCGCGATTGCCGCGATGACCGAGTGGACATGCGCGTTGACGGCGCGGAAATCGATCTGTGGATCGGCATTGGTGATGCCGAACTTCTCACCGTGGCGCATCGCCTCCGCATGCTTTCCGGCGGCGATCATCGCCTTGGAGGGTACGCAGCCATAGTTCAGGCAGTCGCCGCCCATGCGGCCTTTCTCGATCAGGACCACGGGCACGCCGAACGACGCAGCCGCCGCGGCGACCGACAAACCGCCGGAGCCGCCGCCAATGACGCAGATGTCGGGTTTCAGAACGTTGCTCATCAATTCCCCGCTGTCGCCGGTGTCAGTCGCGGCCCTTGCCTCTCAGGCTCCTTACGACGGTCGGTATGGTCGCCACAAGCGCAAGGGCGACAAAGGCCAGCGTGATCTCGGTGGTGACGAGGTCCGAAAGGCGCACCTCGCGGCCGGCTTCGCGCGCGGCGGTCAGCACGCTGTCCACGCCTTCGCCGAGATAGGCGTAGGCGAAGGTTCCGGGCAGGATGCCGATGAAGGTCGCGGCGACATAGTCGCGAGGCCGCACGTTGAAGAAGGCCGGCGCGATGTTGATCACGAAGAACGGGAAGATCGGCGCGAGGCGAAGCACCAGCAGGTAGGAGAAGGCGTTCTCCTCGAAACCCTTGGCAAGCTTGCCGACACGGTCGCCGACGCGCCGCTTCAGGAAGTCGCCGAACGCCGTCCTTGCGGCGAGAAAGATCGCCGTGGCGCCGGCGGTGGCGGCGACCGCGACCAGCGCCCCGCCCAAAAGCCAGCCGAAGAGGAAGCCGGCGAAGACGGTGAGCACGGATGCCGCGGGAAACGAGAAGGCGACCGCGAGCGCATAGAGCAGCACGAAGACCAGAGGGGCGAGAAGCGGATTGTCGGCAACGCTCGCTTTCAGGGAGTCGCGGCTTTCGGCGAGGAACTCCAGCGACAGGTAGTGATGCCAGCCCATGGCGTAGCCGAAGGCCAGGCCGCAGGCCACCACCAGCAGCGGCAGGTACCGCACCAGCGAAGTCTGGGATTTCTCGTCGGGATCGTCCATGGCGGTCGTCCTGCCGGTTGCCTGTCGCATTGGTTCTGTCCAGTCCTATCGGTGATCGTGCCGTGTGGCGACGGCGAAATGGTGTGTGCCGGCCGCCGAAATGCGTTGCCGCCGAGGTCGTGATGGACGGTGCCGCCGCCGCGTGCAATGCGCTCGCGCGCCATCTCACCGGCTTTTGAAAGTGCCGTCGCGGCGGTTCAATGCTTCGTGAGCGCCGGGTGGCGGCAGGGTCGCGCCACGGATGATTGACTTCGTGCCGTCATCTTCCTATAAGCCGCGCACGTTCGGGATGCTGTTCCGGGCCGGATTTTCCGTGCCGACATTTCCCGACGACGCTCCTGTTCACAGCGACAGAATGAAGAAGGGCCGCACACCGCGGTATTGAAACAAATGAAGCGTACCTATCAACCCTCGAAGCTCGTTCGCAAGCGCCGGCACGGGTTCCGTACCCGCATGGCTACCAAGGGCGGCCGCAGCGTGGTCGCAGCACGCCGCAATCGCGGCCGCAAGCGTCTGAGCGCCTGACTGTCCGGCATTGCCGGAAGCACCGATCCGCGCGCCGCGCGGGGGCCTTGTCGGCCGCCTGCGCAAACGGGCGGAGTTTCTTGCCGTACGGCGCGGTGAAAAGCGCCGAGGGCCGTTTTTCCTGATGGAAGTGCTGGACCGAGGCGACGAAAATCCGCCCCGGATCGGCTTTACCGTGACACGGAAGAGCGGCAATGCGGTGACAAGAAACCGCATCCGGCGACGCCTGAAAGAAGCCTGCCGCGTCCATGCGGGTGGTGACATGGCGGCGGGCAAGGACTATGTGATCGTCGGTCGCCGCGAGGTCCTCACGGTGCCGTTCGACGTGCTGAAAGAAGAACTCTCCCGGCGGATTCGCGGAAAGAACCATGGATAACAACCGGAATTTCCTCGTCACGATCGCACTTTCGGTGCTGATCCTGACCGTCTGGCAGGTTTTCTACGTCAATCCGCGCATCGAAAAGGAACGGATCGCGGCCGAGCAGCCGGCCGATCCCGCACCCGGAACGCCCGCCGACCCGAAGGGCGACGGAACGACGCCGGCGCCCGAACTTCCCGGCCAGCCCGGCGATGGCGAGGGCGTACCCGGCACTGCGGCTGCTCCCGAGGTCGAGGGCGACCGCGCCGCCCAGCTTGCCCTCAACCAGCGCGTCAGGATCGACACGCCCAGGCTCACCGGTTCTATCAATCTGACGGGCGCACGCATCGACGACCTGCTGCTCAAGGACTATCACGTCTCCGTCGACAAGAGCTCGCCCAACATCGAGCTTCTCAACCCGTCGACGATGCCGACCGGCTTCTATGCCGAGGTCGGCTATGTCGGCGACGGCGACCTGCCCGACCACGACGCGGTGTGGACCGCGCCCGAAGGCGCCACACTGACTCCGTCGAACCCGGTAACGCTGACCTACGACAACGGAACCGGGCTGACCTTCGAGCGCACGATTTCCGTCGACGAGAACTACATGTTCACGTTGTCGGACAAGGTCACCAACCAGGGTTCCGCGCCGGCATCGGTCGCCAATTACGGCCGGGTCAACCGGGTCGGCAAGCCGGAGACGAGCAGCATCTACATCCTGCATGAAGGCCTGATCGGCGTGACCGGTTCCGAGGGGCTGCAGGAGATCGACTATTCGGACCTTGAGGACGACGGCAACATCACGCCGTCGAAGTCCAGCGACGGCTGGCTGGGCATAACCGACAAGTACTGGGCGGTGACGCTGGTTCCGAAGTCCGGCGAGAGCTTCCAGCCGCGCTTCGCCTATTTCGGCAAGGCGCCTGCGCGCTATCAGGCCGACTATCTGTCCGATCCGACGGTCGTCGCGCCGGGCACCTCGCAGACGGTTGAGACGCTGGTCTTCGCCGGCGCCAAGGAGGTCGGCGTGGTCGACGCCTATGAGGAGGCGCGCGACATCCGCCAGTTCGAGCTTCTGATCGACTGGGGCTGGTTCTACTTCATCACCAAGCCGATGTTCCATCTCATCGACTGGCTCTACAGGCTGCTCGGCAATTTCGGCCTGGCCATCCTCGCCACCACCGTGATCGTCAAGGCGATCTTCTTCCCGCTGGCCAACAAGTCGTACAAGTCGATGGCCAACATGAAGAAGGTGCAGCCGAAGATGATGGAGATCCGCGAAAAATACGCGGACGACCGGATGAAGCAGCAGCAGGAGATGATGGAGCTCTACAAGAAGGAGAAGATCAATCCGCTGGCGGGCTGCTGGCCGATCCTGATCCAGATTCCGGTCTTCTTCGCGCTCTACAAGGTGCTCTATGTGACGATCGAGATGCGTCACGCGCCGTTCTTCGGCTGGATCCACGACCTGTCCGCGCCGGACCCAACCTCGGTGTTCAACCTCTTCGGGCTGTTGCCCTACGATGTGCCGAGCTTCCTGATGATCGGCGTATGGCCGCTGATCATGGGTGTGACGATGTTCCTGCAGATGCGCATGAACCCGACGCCGCCGGACCCGACCCAGGCGATGATCTTCAACTGGATGCCGGTGATCTTCACCTTCATGCTGGCGACGTTCCCCGCCGGACTGGTGATCTACTGGGCCTGGAACAATTCGCTTTCGATCCTTCAGCAGGGCGTGATCATGAAGCGCCAGGGCGCGAAGATCGAGCTGTGGGACAATCTGGCGGGGCTGTTCCGCAAGAAGCCGACGCCGGCCGAATAAGCGACCCGCCGGCGAACGCCTTCGACATGGGCCCGGCATTGCCGGGCCTTCGTCGTCCAGCGACGCATTTCGCCGCGCTTTGTTGATATCGTCCGCGAATTCTGCGATCCCCGGCATCGGGCGGTCGGCGGCGAAACATGGAGTATGCGCATGCAGGGTCCCAATCCCGACATCAAGCATCCGATCCCCATGCATCCGCGCGTCGGCTTCCTGCGGCCGCTGGTGGACGCGGCCAATGTGGAGATCGGCGACTTCACCTATTACGACGATCCCGACGGGCCGGAGCACTTCGTCGACAAGTGCGTGCTTCACCACTACGACTTCATCGGCGACCGGCTGGTGATCGGCCGCTTCTGCGCGATCGCGGAAGGCGCGCGCTTCATCATGAACGGTGCCAATCACGCCATGTCGGGCTTTTCGACCTACCCGTTCAACATCTTCGGCCACGGATGGGAGGAAGGCTTCGACCCACGGAGCTGGGAGTGCGAGCTGCGCGGCGACACAGTGATCGGGAATGATGTCTGGATCGGCATGGAAGCAATCATCCTGCCGGGCGTGACGGTCGGCGACGGCGCGATCATCGGCGCGCGGGCGGTGGTCGCGGCCGACGTGCCGGCCTATGCTATCGTCGCCGGCAATCCGGCGCATGTCATCAAGCGGCGCTTCGACGACCGCACCATCGAAAGGCTTCTTGCGATCGCGTGGTGGGACTGGCCGGTCGAGAAGATCGGCGACAATCTCGACGCGATCCGCGGCGCGGACCTTGCCAGGCTGGAGGAGGTCGCGTGAGCCAGGACGCCCGATCGTTGCCCGACGCGGAAACCGCGGTCTTCGCACGGCCATGGGTCTTCATCCGCGGCGTGCCGTCGATGAAGTTCCTGCCGCCGGAGGGGCCGCCCGAGATCGCCTTCGCCGGGCGGTCCAATGTCGGCAAGTCGTCGCTCATCAACGCGCTGCTCGGCCGCAAGGGGCTGGCGCGCACCTCCAACACGCCCGGCCGCACGCAGGAACTGAACTATTTCGTGCCCGACGGCCATTCGGGCGCCGGCGACGACCTGCCGCCCTTCGCCATCGTCGACATGCCGGGCTACGGCTATGCGAAGGCGCCGAAGGACAAGGTCGATGCGTGGACGCGGCTGGTGTTCGACTATTTGAAGGGCAGGGTGACGCTGAAACGCGTCTACGTGCTGATCGATGCCCGGCACGGCATCAAGGCCAATGACGAGGAGGTCTTCGATCTCCTCGACAAGGCGGCGGTGTCGTACCACCTGGTGCTGACGAAGGGCGACAAGATCAAGCCGCCGGCGCTCGCCAGGCTGGTCGAGGAGACACGGGAGCGCATCCGCAAGCGCCCGGCGGCGTTTCCCGGCGTGCTGTCGACCTCGTCGGAAAAGGGGGCGGGGCTCGACGATCTGCGGTCGGCGATCCTGTCGGCCATCGACGAGCGCCCGCTCGGCTGAGCCAGGTGCTACGAACAACGCCCGCCGCCTCGCCAGTCGGCCAAGGCAGCGGGCGCGCCCCACCGCATAAGGGGTTGTTCCAGGGTCAGGCTGTCGCCGGCTTGAAGGTCAGCGCGAGGCCGTTGAGGCAGTGGCGCTTGCCGGTGGGCGGTGGGCCATCGTCGAAGATATGGCCGAAATGACCGCCGCAGCGGCGGCAGTGGCATTCGGTCCGGGTCATGAACAGGCTGTTGTCTTCCTTGGTGCCGATGGCGTCAGGCAAGGATTCCCAGAAGCTCGGCCAGCCGGTGCCGGAATCGTATTTCACCTCGGAGGAATAGACCGGCAGGTCGCAGCCGGCGCAGTGGAAGATACCCTTGCGCTTCTCCTTCAGCAGCTCGCTGGTAAAGGCGCGTTCGGTCTTTTCCTCGCGCAGCACGAGATACTGTTCTTCGGTGAGAATCTCGCGCCATTCGGCCTCGGATTTCTCGATCTCGAATTCACCCGTGGCGGCTGTGGCGGGGTCCGAACCGCGGCTCCACCAGAGTGCGGTTCCACCGGCCAGCAGGGCGAGGGTACCGGCTCCGCGGTACAGGAATTGACGGCGTTTCATCACGTTCTCCTTTGGCGGCATTGTAATCGCCGGGCCGGTCGCGATGTAATCAACAGGTCTTGATCGTGTTTGCGAGATCGATCGCCCCGCACCTGTCGATGGTGCAGTCACGGGCGGTGCGGGGCGAGAAGCGATTGCACGGGGGAAGGGAGCGAGATCCCGCGCAATCATGCTTCATCGATCTGCGATCACATCTTGGGCAGAAGCACCGAGTCGATCACGTGGATGACGCCATTCGACTGGTCGACGTCGGCGATCGTGACGTTGGCGACGTTGCCGTTCTCGTCCTCGATCATGATCTTGTCGCCTTCGTACTTGGCGGTCCAGACGCAGCCGCCGACGGTATTGACCGGATGCGCGCCATTGTCGTCGTCGACCATCTTCATGATGGCGTCGGACATCGCGTCAGCAGCCACGACATGGCAGGTCAGGATCTTGGTGAGCTGGTCCTTGTTTTCCGGCTTCAGAAGCGTCTCGACGGTGCCCGCCGGAAGCTTTTCGAAGGCCGCGTTGGTTGGAGCGAAAACCGTGAACGGGCCTTCGCCCGACAGGGTCTCGACCAGGCCGGCTGCCTTGACGGCGGCGACCAGCGTCGTGTGGTCCTTCGAATTGACGGCGTTCTCGACGATGTTCTTGTCGGCATACATCGGCGCACCGCCAACCATCGGGTTCTCGGCATAGGCGAAACCGGTCAGGGCGGAAAGCGCGACAGCGCCGGCAAGGATTCGTGCGGTAAACTTGGTCATGTTCAACTCCTCTCTGGTTAACCCTTTTTTGGTCAGGGGCGCACGGAGTTACGGGTGCCCGTCGGGTGAAGTTTCACCCCGGCGGCGCCGATCGCGTCACGCGTGATCACAAAAAGGTTATCGCGGGGTCGGCTGAAACCCGGTCGCGGCGCGCTTGCGACGTGTCTTGAGGTTGAGGGAAAAAACGGCAGGCGCGGGCCGCCGGCACAATGCCGACAGCCGCTAGCCACATCTGTCGAATAGGAGGTGGGGCGTCAGATGGTCGCCAGGCCGCCCGCGGCCACGACGGGGCCGGTGGGAGCGCCGGTGGGCGAGCCGCCCTCCGGTTCGAGGCTGATGGCGAAGACCGAACCCGCGGCGATCTTGCGCTCGAGTTCTGGCGAAACCGCGATCCGGACATTCGCGCCGACCGGAATGACGCCGAGCGATTCAGGCGCGTCATTGCCCTCGATCACCCAGAGTTCGAAGTCGCGGCCCGCCGCCCTGTCGCCCGAGACGTGGGAAAGTCCGATGCTGTGGGTCATGCCATCATAGACGACGTAATAGTGGACGTCCGTATCGTCGCCGGCGAGCGACGCGACCAGGCGCGGCGCCGGCATGTCGGTCTGCGGCGCGATGTAGGGCATTGCCAGCACGATCAGCAGCGCGGCCAGGGCGGCAACGGTCAGGCCGCGCCAGAATGCCAGACTCTGCCACACGGCAGTGCGTTCATGCCGCGGCGTGGCGCCCGCCAGCAGCCGGTCAAGAGACGCCTTCACCGATGCCGGCGGATCGACCTCGGGATAAGCTGAGGCCAGCGGCGAGAAACGGGCTTCCCAGGCGTCGACGCGGCGCGCGAAAGCGATGTCGGTGTCGATGCGACGCGTGACGACGGCCCGCTCCTCGGCAGGCAATACGCCCAGAACATATTCGGCGGCGAGGAGGTCCTCGCCTTCCAGTTCCGGTCCCATGTCGTCGTCAGGCGTCATCTTTCGAGACAATCCCTAAGCTTCATGAGGCTACGCCTCAACCACGTTCGCATCGTGTTCAGCGGTACACCGAAGCGCTCGGCCAATTCCACATAGCTTGCGCCCTCGAGATAGGCGCCCTGTACGGCAGACGCCCGTTCCGCCTCGAGTTCCTCGAGACAACGATAAATCCTTTCGCGCTCGCCGCTTGCAACGGCGAGTGTTTCCGGCCCGGGAGCCGGGTCTGCAATTTCGGCCGCCTCGTCGATCGCGGTGGTCTTCTGGCGGCGGGCCCGAATGCGGTCGATGGCATGGTTCCTCGCCACCGCGACGAGCCAGGAGATCGGGCTGAGATCGGAAACCGCGAAGCGGTCCGCCTTGGTCCATATCTTCAGATAGACTTCCTGCAACGCCTCTTCCGCTTCCGCCCTGTCGTTCAAGACACGCAGGCAGACGCCGAAAAGTTTCGCGCTGGTGTGACGGTACAGGAGATCGAATGCGCCGCGGTCCTTCATCGAGGTCCGGACGATCAGCTTTGTGATGTCTTGCGGCGTCATGAATGCACAAACTAGTGGGGCGCGCGGGATTTGCAACGCTACCCGAGCGGTCTTTCCCGCAAGGCTGAACGGGCGTTGCGCAGAGCCCGCGCGGCACATACGATCCCGGCGGGACGGAGGGTGACATGGGCATTGAGCGGCTTTTGTGGACCGAGGATGCGACCGGGTTGGCCGGGCTCGTCAAATCCGGGGAGGTCGATCCGGCCGAACTCGTCGACGCCGCAATCACGCGGGCGGAACGGGTCAACCCGGAGATCAACGCGATCGCAGAGCGGCTCTACGACAGGGCGCGGCAGAAAGCCCGGTCGGCCGACCGGGCGAAGCCTCTCGCCGGCGTGCCCTTCGCCATCAAGGATCTCGGCATCGCGATCAACGGAGTGCCGGTTCATTCGGGCAGCCGGGTCGCGGCATTCGTTCCAGATTACGATTCCGTGCTGACTTCCCGCTATCTCGCGGCAGGGCTGATCCCGGTCGTCACCAGCACGAGCCCCGAGCATGGCGTGCGGCTGGTGACTGAATCGGCGGCGTTCGGCGCCACCCGCAACCCCTGGAACGCCGACCACACCAGCGGCGGGTCCTCGGGAGGGTCGGCCGCCCTCGTCGCGGCCGGCATCGTGCCGGCGGCGCATGCCTCGGACGGCGGCGGCTCGATCCGCGTGCCCTCGGCCACGGCAGGGCTTGTCGGCATGAAGGTATCGCGGGGGAGGGTGCCGCTGACGCCGGTCGCGTCGGAGATGTGGTACGGCTTTGTCGTCGACCACGCGGTGACGCGTTCGGTTCGCGACAGCGCGCTGCTCCTGGACCTGACGCACGGCCCGGACCCGCTGTCCCCCTATCAGGCGCGGCCGCCCGAAAGCACGTTCCTCGACGCGGCGCTTCGCGATCCGGGCCGGCTGCGGATCGGGGTGTTCCGCCGGTCGCCGCTCGGTCTCGACGTTTCGGAGGAAACCGGCGCGGCGATGGACACTGCCGTCGCGCTGGCGCGGGAAGGCGGCCATCAGGTCGAGGAGATCGACCTTCCCATGGTCGATCGCGCCTTCATCGCCAGCTTCGCGCGATGCGTCGCCTCGGCGATCGCCGGCCAGATGCGGCATGAGGCAAAGCGTATCGGGCGCGATGTCCTGCCGCAGCTCGAGCGCGCGACGCGCGTGCTTGCGCGGCTCGGCGATCTTCTGCCGGCGGGCGAGGTCTACGCCGCGCTGCAGGACCTGCACGCCCGGTCGCGGGCGCTCCTGGAGGCGACCTCGCGGTTCGATGCCGTGCTGATGCCGATCATCGCGCATCCGCCGGTCAGGGTCGGATCGATGGATGCGACCGGGGCCGACGAGATGCTCGAGACCATCCTCGACAGGCTTCGCCTGACGCGGCTTCTGCGCTTCGACCAGTTCTTCGGGCAGCTTCTCGACAAGAGCCTGTGGTTCACCCACTGGCCGGCGATCCAGAACGTCACCGGCCAGCCGGCCATCGCGATGCCGGTCCACGTCACGCCCGGCGGGCTGCCGCTCGGCATCCAGGCCGCCGGCCGGCCGGGCGACGAGGAAACGCTTTTCGCGTTCGCGGCGCAGATGGAGAAGCTATCGGGATGGCGCGACAGGCGTGCGCCGTTCCACGTGCCCGGATAGGTTTGCGGCGACGCGGCTTTGCCGATAAGAGACGGTCGAAAGCTCACCGCCGAGGATATCCATGACCCCCGAGACGCTTGCCAACGCCGCCGAACAGGCCCGGCTCCTCTCCGCCGCGCTGCCCTACATGCAGCGCTACGAGAATAAGACCGTGGTGATCAAATATGGCGGGCACGCCATGGGCAACACCGATCTCGGCCGTGCCTTCGCGCGCGACGTGGCGCTGCTCAAGCAGTCCGGCGTCAATCCCATCGTCGTGCATGGCGGCGGGCCGCAGATCGGCGCGATGCTGGAGAAGATGGGCATCGAATCGAAATTCGAAGGCGGCCTGCGCGTCACCGACCGCAAGACGGTCGAGATTGTCGAGATGGTGCTGGCCGGATCGATCAACAAGGAGATCGTCGCGCTGATCAATGCCGAGGGCGAATGGGCGATCGGCCTGTGCGGCAAGGACGGCAACATGGTCTTCGCCGAGAAGGCGCGCAAGACCGTCACCGACCCGGACTCCAACATCGAGCGCGTGCTCGACCTCGGCTTCGTCGGCGAACCGGTCGAGGTCGACCGCACGCTGCTCGACCTGCTCGCCCGCTCCGAGATGATCCCGGTCATCGCGCCGGTGGCGCCGGGGCGCGACGGCCATACCTACAACATCAACGCCGATACCTTCGCGGGCGCCATCGCCGGCGCGGTGCGCGCCTCGCGGCTGCTGTTCCTCACCGACGTTCCCGGCGTGCTGGACAAGGACAAGACGCTGATCGAGGAGCTTTCGGTCAGCGAGGCCCGCGCGCTGATCAAGGACGGCACGATCTCGGGCGGCATGATCCCCAAGGTCGAGACCTGCATCGAGGCGATCGAGCGTGGCGTCGAGGGCGTCGTCATCCTCAACGGCAAGACGGCGCATGCCGTTCTTCTCGAACTGTTCACCGAGCACGGCGCCGGCACGCTGCTGGTGCCGTAGCGCCGCGCGCCGGCGAGGCGTCGTTCAGACGCGCTCCATCGCTATCGCGATGCCCTGGCCGACGCCGATGCACATGGTGGCAAGCGCGTGCCTGCCGCCGCGTTCGACGAGTTCCAGCGCCGCCGTACCGGTGATGCGCGCGCCCGACATGCCGAGCGGATGACCGAGCGCGATCGCGCCGCCATTCGGATTGACGTGGCCGGCATCCTCGGGAATGCCCAGGTCGCGCAGCACCGCTATGCCCTGCGAGGCGAACGCCTCGTTCAGCTCGACGACGTCGAAATCCGACGGCGCCATGCCGAGTCGGGCGCACAGCTTCTTGGTTGCCGGCGCGGGCCCGATACCCATGATGCGCGGCTCGACGCCGGCCGTGGCGCCGCCGAGAACGCGGGCGATCGGGGTCAGCCCGTATTTCCGCGCCGCGTCCTCCGAAGCGATGATCATCGCCGCCGCGCCGTCATTGACGCCGGATGCATTGCCGGCCGTCACCGTGCCGCCTTCCTTCCGGAAGGGAGTGCCGAGCCTGGCAAGCGCCTCGGCCGTGGTGCCCGCGCGCGGGTGCTCGTCGGTGTCGACCACGACCGGGTCGCCCTTGCGCTGCGGGATGGTGACGGCGACGATCTCCTTGGCCAGCCGGCCGTTCTTCTGCGCCGCCACGGCCTTGTCCTGGCTGCGGACCGCGAAGGCATCCTGGTCGGCGCGGCTGACGCCAAACTGTTCGGCGACGTTCTCGCCGGTCTCGGGCATGGAATCGATGCCGTACTGCTTCTTCATCAGCGGGTTGACGAAACGCCAGCCGATGGTGGTGTCGTAGATCTCCGCATTGCGCGAGAAGGCGGTCTCTGCCTTGGGCATCACGAAGGGCGCGCGGCTCATCGATTCGACGCCGCCGGCGATCATGATCTCTGCCTCGCCGGCCTTGATTGCGCGCGCCGCGATGGTGGCGGCGTCCATGCCCGAGCCGCAGAGGCGGTTGACGGTCGCGCCCGGAACCGTCTGCGGCAGGCCGGCCAGAAGCAGCGCCATGCGCGCTACGTTGCGGTTGTCCTCGCCGGCCTGGTTGGCGCAGCCATAGACGACGTCGTCTATGGCCTCCCAGTCGACGGAGGGGTGCCGTTCCATCAGCGCCTTGAGCGGCACCGCGCCGAGATCGTCGGTCCTGACGGAGGACAGCGCGCCGCCGAAACGGCCGATGGGCGTGCGGACATAGGCGCAGATAAAGGCTTCGGGCATTTCAAACCTCCGGAACGACAAGATCTTTGACGGGGCTTTCGACCACCAGAGTGGCCTCGGTCAAGGCCTGAAGCGCGTCGAGGCTCATGCCCGGCAGCTTTTCCCTGAGCACGAACCGCCCGCCGCGGATGTCGATCACCGCGAGGCTGGTGTAGACGGTGGTGACGCAGGCAACGCCGGTCAGGGGAAGCCTGCACTGCCTGAGCAGCTTCGGCTCGCCCTTCTTGGTGACGTGATCGGTGACGACCCAGACCTGCTTCGCGCCGTGCACCAGGTCCATGGCGCCGCCGACGGCGGGAACGGAGCCCGGCCCCGTGCTCCAGTTGGCAAGGTCGCCGTTCTCCGAGACCTCGTAGGCGCCCAGCACGGCGACGTCGAGATGACCGCCGCGAACCATGGCGAAGGAGTCGGCATGATGGAAGAACGACGCGCCCGCGTTCAGCGTGATCGCCTTCTTGCCGGCGTTGATCAGGTCCCAGTCCTCCTCGCCGGCGGGCGGCGCCTCGCCGAAGTCGAGCACGCCGTTCTCGGTGTGGTAGATCACCTCGCGCCCCTGCGGCTTGAACTTGGCGATCATCTCGGGAAAGCCGATGCCGAGATTGACATAGGCGCCGTCGGGCAGGTCCTGCGCGGCGCGCCATGCGATCTGGGCGTTGGTCAGCTTGTCGGCCATCACTTCGCTCCCTCGCGCAGAAGGGCTTCTTCCTGTTGCGGGTTCGCCACCTGGACGACGCGGTCGACGAAGATGCCGGGCGTCACGACGTGTTCGGGGCCGATCTCGCCGGGCGCGACGATGCGGCTCGCCTGGACGATCGTCGTCCTGGCGGCCATCGCCATAAGCGGCGAGAAGTTCCGGGCCGCCTTGCGATAGGTGAGATTGCCCTTGGCGTCGGCGCATTCGGCCTTGATCAGCGCGACATCGGCCTTCAGCCACCGCTCCTGCACGTAGTGGCGGCCATCGAACTCGGCGACGGGCTTTCCCTCCGCCACGTCCGTGCCGTAGCTGGTGGGCGTATAGAATGCCGGGATGCCGGCGCCGCCGGCACGGATGCGTTCGGCGAGCGTGCCCTGGGGAACCAGTTCCAGCCCGATCTCGCCGGCCAGATATTTCTCGGTGAAGGCTTTCGGGTCGGACGAGCGCGGAAACGAGCAGACCATCCTGGCGACCATGCCGGCATAGATCATCGCCGCGATGCCGACGGCGCCGTTTCCGGCGTTGTTGTTGATCACCGTCAGCCTGCCCGGCGAGCCCGTAGTCTCGTAGCGGTCGACCAGCGCATGGATGAGCTCGATGGGCGCGCCGGCGCCGCCGAAGCCGCCGATCATCACGTCCATCCCGTCCTCGATGCCGTCGAGGGCATCCCCGATGGTGGCGTACACCTTGTTCATCTCTCTCCCGCCCGGCTTTCGCTGCGCCGGCTTCTGGTCCGCAAAATCATCAAAGTTCGTATTGCGAACAAAAGTATTATATGCGAACTTGGATAGATGACACCGCCCGACAAGTCAATGGACGCGGACGAACGTTCGCGCGATCACGTCACGTCGCTCGAGCGCGGCCTGGCGGTGCTGGCGATCCTCGCCGACCATCCCTCCGGCCTGACGCTGACGGAAGTCGCGGAGCGGGCGGGGTTGACGCGGGCCGGTGCGCGCCGGCTGCTGCTGACCCTGTCGGCGACGGGGCATGCCGAACAGCACGGCCGCCGCTTTCTGCTGACATCCCGCCTGCTGTCGCTGGCCCGCACCTGGATTTCGGGCTTCACGCTGTGGTCCTACGCCGAGCCGATCATGCGCGAGGTCGCCGACACGCTCAACGAATCCTGCTCCGCCGCCATCCTGGCCGACCAGGATGTCGTCTACATGGCGCGCGTGGCGGGCGAGAGGATCATCTCGATCTCGCTTCACGTCGGGACCAGGCTTCCGGCCTATTGCACGTCGATGGGCCGGGTACTCCTGTCCGGACTGCCGGACGAGGAGCTCGAAGCGTTCCTGGCGCGTGCGCCGATCACCGCGCGAACGGCGCGCACGATCACCGACCGGGGCATCGTCGCCGAGAGGGTGGCGGCCGCGCGGCGCGACGGCTACGCGCTGGTCGACGAGGAACTGGAGATCGGTCTGCGCTCGATCGCCGTGCCGGTGCGTGACCGCGCCGGCAGGATCGTGGCGGCGATCAACGTGCCGACACAGTCGGCGCGTTGCGACGTCGAGACGATGAAGCGGGATTTCCTGCCGGTGCTGCGGAGCGCGGCGACCCGGATCGAGCACTACTTCGCGGTGCAGTAGCCGTCGTCAGGCGGCGTCCTGGCGGACGGTAGCGTTCCGGCCTCCGTCCAGCGCCTCGCGCAGCGACCGGGCGAGCTTCTGCTGGTGAACCGCGAGCACGGCCCTGTCCCATGCATTGGCGTCGGCGGCGTCAACCGGGGTAACGGCGAACAGCCGGTCGACGAACGAGCCGGTGTCGACATCGCCCGAGGCGACGCTGTCCACCTTGTTGTCGTTTCCGAATCCGGTCATCGCTGAACCTCCCGATCTCGGTGCGGAATATATAAGGACGATCCTGACGCGATGAAGGCAGGGCGATGACGTTTTGACGACATGCTCGAAAATTCGTTGCGTGCTCCGGCGCCCCCGCGTCCTCGCAGGAGGTGTTGTTCTCCAGCCATGCCGCCGCAGCAGGCTTCGAAGTTCTTCGTCATCGGACAGGCCAGAGCGGATTTGTCATGAGAGAACGGCATCCGGACGGTTTTGGGGTGGCGCTGGAGCCGCGCTCATGACAACCCTTTGCCGATTTCGAGATGCGAGAAACGGCGATGATTTCCGACGAGGCAGAAACGTTCGTGCGCAGCTTTGAGGCTGCTTGGGCCGCGCGCGACGGCGAGGCGATGCGCGCGCTCTGGCATCCGGACGGGCTGCTGTTCACGCCGGTGGTCGACCGGCCCGTGGCGCCGCACGAACTGCCGAAGCTCGTGGCGGCACAGATCCGTATCGCCCCGGATCTCGCCTGGCACCTGCTCGACTGGGCGGCGCGGGGATCGCTGGTTTATGTCGAGTGGCGCGTCACCCAGACGATTGCCGGCACACCGACCGAATGGCGCGGAATGGACCGTTTCCTGCTGGAGGACGCGAGAATACGCGAGGAGCACGTCTTCGCCGACACGACGGCGATGCGGCTGATGGCGGCAGCCGATGCCGACCGTGGACACCTCGCCGGCGCGAGCCGCGCCTGCGTGTCGCCGACGCCCATGATCCGCCTGTAGCACCCGCCGGACCGTTCCGGCTCGCCGTCCGGCATAGTCGGGTGCTTGCGCCCACGCAGTCTTGAGAGGTTCGATGCCGGCCCGGCGACAGGGCCGGCATTCATGTCGCGCCGCCTCAGACGTAGCGGTTGACGACATTCTCCAGCCATTCCTGCCGGCCCGATCGCGGCTCGGGCTCGATCTTGTCCGAGACCACCCGCGCGGCTACGTCCTCGAGGCTACGCTCGCCGGACAGCATCGCCCTGGCCTCGGCCGAGTTCCAGCCGGCGTAGCGCTCTTCCAGCGGCTCCGACAGCGCCTTGTCGCCGAGCATCCGAGCCGCGGCCTTGAGGCCGCGCGCGCAGCAATCCATGCCGCCGACATGCGCGGCGAGCAGGTCCTCGGGGTCGAGCGACTGCCGGCGCAGCTTGGCGTCGAAATTGGTGCCGCCGGTGGTGAAGCCGCCGGCCTTTAGGATTTCGTAGTAGGCGAGCGCCATCTCGGGCACGTTGTTGGGGAACTGGTCGGTGTCCCAGCCGGACTGGTAATCGTTGCGGTTCATGTCGATCGAACCGAAGATTCCCAGCGCGTTCGCAGTAGCCAGTTCGTGTTCGAAGGAGTGACCGGCAAGGATCGCGTGGCCCTGCTCGATATTGACCTTGACCTCGTCCTCGAGGCCGAAATCCTTCAGGAAGCCGTAGACGGTCGCGACGTCGTAGTCGTACTGATGCTTGGTCGGCTCCTGCGGCTTCGGCTCGATCAGGATCGTGCCCTTGAAGCCGATCTTCTTCTTGTAGTCGACGACCATCGACAGGAAGCGGCCGGCCTGCTGGCGTTCGCGTTTCAGGTCGGTGTTGAGCAGCGTCTCGTAGCCTTCGCGGCCGCCCCACAGGACGTAGTTCTGACCGCCGAGGCGCTTGGTGGCGTCGATGCAGGCCTTCACGGTCGCGGCCGCGTAGGCGAACACGTCGGGATCGGGATTCGTCGCCGCGCCCGCCATGTAGCGGCGGTTCGAAAACAGGTTGGCGGTGCCCCACAGGAGCTTGACGCCGGTCTCGCCCTGTTTCTTCTCGAAGATGTCGACGATCTCCTCGAAACGGTCGAAGCTTTCGGAAAAGGTCGATCCTTCCGGCCGTATGTCGGCGTCGTGGAAGCAGTAAAACGGCGCGCCGAGCAGCGTGAACATCTCGAAGGCGACGTCGGCCTTGAGCCTGGCGGCCTCCATCGTGTCGCCGAACCAGGGCCGTTCGAAGGTCTGGCCGCCGAACGGGTCGCCGCCCGGCCATGCGAAGGAATGCCAGTAGGCGACGGAGAAGCGGAGGTGGTCCTCCATGCGCTTGCCGGCGACCATCTCGTCCGGATTGTAGAAGCGGTAGGCAAGAGGATTGGTGCTGTCCGGTCCTTCGTACCGGATGGGCTTGATGTCGCCGAAATATCCCGTGCTCACGTGTGTGCTCCCTGCTGTTTCCGGCCGGCGGGCGGGCTGAAAACCACGCGACCGCGATGACCTCTGACGTAATTGGAATGATGATCCGTTCGGTGGACAAGGGTGCCGTCACAATCGGAACCCCAAGGAGAAGCCCGATGTCCGATCACAGCACGCTCGCCGCCGGCTATATCGCCGCCTGGAACGAAACCGACGCCGACAGGCGCAAGCAGCTCGTCACCGATACCTTTGCCGAAAGCGTGTCCTATCGGGACCCCGTCATGCAGGGCGATGGGCACGACGGCGTCGACCAGCTCATCGCCGGCGTGCATGAGCGCTTCCCGGGCTTTCGCTTCGCCCTGAAGGGCGACGCCGAGGTCTTCGGCGACATCCTGCGGTTTTCGTGGACGCTGGGACCCGATGGCGTCGAGGCGCCGATCGAGGGAACCGATTACGTCGTCGTCGAGGACGGGCTGATGGCCCGTGTCACCGGCTATCTCGACAAGGTGCCCGCGCACTGACCGGGGCAAGGATTGCCGTCGAGGTGGTTGTGTCCGTCTCACGGCTTTCACGTCGCGTCCCTGATCGCGGGATAAAGCGCCCGGTAGCGCGCATAAGCCTGCTCGTATGCGTCGGCGAGGCCGCCGTCGGGCTCGATCGTTTCCGCGATCCTCGGCGGCGTGCAGATGTCGAGCGGAGCGGCGCCGCTGGCGGCGATGAGGCCGAGCCGGGCGGCGCCGAAGGCCGCTCCGAAATCGCCGTCGGCCGGCAGTTCGACGGGGACGCCGAGCGCGGTGGCGATCGCCTTCAGCCAGTAGCGCGAACGCGATCCGCCGCCGACCGCCATCACCGACGACAGCGTGGTGCCGGCGCTGCGCAGCGCTTCGAGATTGTCGCGAAACGCGAACGCGACGCCTTCGAGGATCGCCTGGGTGAGGGCTGCGCGGCCGGACTGATGGCCGAGCCCAGCAAACGCGCCGCGGATCGCCGCGTCGTTGTGGGGTGTGCGTTCGCCTGAGAGGTAGGGCAGGAACGTCACGTCGGATGGCGCCCTGAGGGTGTCGCCGAGTTCGGCGCTCAGTTCCGCGGCCGTGCGGCCGGTCAGCGTCTCGAGCCAGTTGAGCGAGTCGGTTGCCGACAGGATGACGCCCATCTGATGCCAGGTGGCGGGCAGGGCGTGGCAGAAGGTGTGAACCGCGCTCTCGGGATTGGGCAGATAGGCCGCGTTGGCGGCGAACAGGACGCCGGACGTGCCGACCGAGACGAAGGCGCGGCCGTCGGCGACCGTACCCATGCCGCAAGCCGACGCCGCGTTGTCGCCAGCTCCGCCGGCAACGGTGACGCCTTTCTCCATGCCCCATTCGGACGCGAGTTCGGCGCGCAGCGTTCCCGACGCCTCGGTTCCTTCGACCAGGCGCGGCATTTGTCCGGCGTCCATGCTGGAGGCGTTCAGCAGTTCTGACGACCATGCGCGCGCGCCGGTGTCGAGCCAGGCCGTGCCGGCGGCGTCCGACATTTCCGAGACGTGCTCGCCGGTCAGCCACAGCCGGAGATAGTCCTTCGGGAGCAGCACCTTGCCGACCTTGCCGAAAATCTCCGGCTCGTTGTTCGCGACCCAGACGAGCTTCGGCGCGGTGAAGCCCGGAAACACGATGTTGCCGCTGATCGCGCGGAACTGCGGGTCGGCATCGAGTTCGGCCGCCTCGCGGTGGCTGCGGGTATCGTTCCACAGGATGCAGGGGCGCAGCACCGTGTCAGAGGCGTCGAGCAGCGTCGCGCCGTGCATCTGGCCGGAGAGCCCGATGCCGCTGACCGCCGCGAACTCGCGGGGGTGGGCCGATTTGAGGCTGGAGACGGCGTCACTCGTGGCGCGGATCCATGCCGCGGGATCCTGTTCAGACCAGCCGGAATGCGGCCGCTGGACATCGAGCGCCCCCGTCGCGGAGCCGACGACCTTCTGGTCGTCGTCGATCAGCAGCGCCTTGACCCCGGACGTGCCGAGGTCGAGCCCAAGATACATGACGTCTCCTCCGCCGGCCGTTCATGTGGCGTCCCGACTATGCCGGCACCGAACCGAACGGCTCTTTTTTTCGAGCCTCGAAAGAAATAACGGAATTCCTGTGCCGTGTCGAACGTTTCCGTTCGTCAGGAGGGTGTCGGCGCGCTGTTTCCCCGGCTGACGAAGAGCCGCGACAGCGGGCTGGAGGGCCGGGCGGCCGCCCTTTCCGAGGCCAGGCGGTGGCCGAGTGCCAAGTCGCCGCCGCGCAGTGCAGCTTCCAGAAGTGTAAGCTCGAGCACGTCGCGCTGGGCATGGCTGCCGCCGAAGGTATGGGCAACTGCGCGGACAGGCAGAATGAGGCGGACGCATTCCGCGTAGTCGCCGCGGCCGAACGCGCGGATCGCCTGCGTCGCCGGATGGCCGACATCGCGGGTGAATGCGGCGTTGTCGCCGCCGGCTGCCATGACGGCGGTCTGGGTTTCGAGCAGCGCCGCCGCTGCCTCGTCGCGACCGGCCGCGACGAAGGCCATCATGGCGTGCATGTCGTTGAAGGCGTAGTTGGTCGATCTGGCGAATGGCAGCCAGTTGTCGGCCAGCGTCTGCCAGCGGTCGCCGACGTCGACGCCGCCGAGATGGAGCCGCCACAGGAGCGCCGACGCGTCGACCATGTTGAGCGCGATCGTCGACCCGGAGCCGTAGATCGGGCCGTCAAAAAGCTCGAAAATCGCGTCGGTTTCACCCAGTTCATAGTGAAAAAGCGCCAGGTGCCACCAATTATGGACCTGCAGGAAGCTGTCTTTTGTCCATTTTTCGGTGTTTTCGCGCATCCATGCGATGCCATCTTGCTGTCGGCACTGCATCTCCATGACATGGGCGACGGCATGCTGCGCCCAGCCGTCGCGTGGTTCGAGATCGACCGCACGGCGGCCGGCCGATTCGGCGGCGGCGTAGTCGGCGTTCTCCTCGAGCCCGAAGGCATGCATGCCCAGAAGCGCATGATAGCCCGGCAGCGTCTCGTCCCAGTGCGGCAGCGCCTTTTCGATGCGGGCGCGCAGCATCGGCGCGTTGCCGGTGAAGAAATCGACCTGATGGCCGGCCTGGAGCGCCAGCGCGTCGCGCGGATACGCGTCGGCGAGATCGGCGAGCACCTTGCCGGCCTCGTGCCAGCGGCCTTGGGCGAGATGGCCGAGCGCGGCGACATGGCCGCGCTCGCGCGGCGTCGCGGCCACGCGAGACGCGGCGGCATGGCAAGCCTCGACCACAGGCTGTGCGCCGGCTTCCGTCGACAGCCCGTAAAGATAGCCCTTGAGCGCGTGCGCCATGACGAAGTCGGGCGCGGCCGCAATCGCCCGGTCGGCGCTGGCGACGGGGTCGCCGATGAAGCAGCGCAGCTCGTGCGTGCCGCGTTCGAAATCGGCCGCGGCTTCTTCCGTTGCACCGGTCAGTTCGTGTCCATGGACGTCCTGCAGCATCATTCGACCGGCCTCCTTCGACCGCGGCGAGGAGCCTAGCCGAAAGCGCCGTTGCCATCCAATACGTCATGGGCGAAGGAGACGATTGCAATCGCGGCCGGGTCATGGAATTTTTCCTCCGTCATCGAAGGAGCAGCGCCCATGAGCGGAACATTCGTTATCGCACAGGGCGGGGGGCCCACAGTGGTGATCAACCAGACGCTGGCGGGGGCCGTGAGGGAGATCCGCAAGCGTCATCCGGGCGCGCGCATACTCGGTGCCAGGCATGGCGTCCGGGGCGTTCGCGATGGCCAGTTCGCCGATCTGAGCGCGCTGGAGCCGGCCGCGATAGATCGGCTTGCCTGGACGCCCGGCGCGGCGCTCGGGAGCACGCGCGACAAGCCGGACGAACATTATTGCGAAGCTGTTCTAGCGGGCTTGAAGGAGGCCTCGGCGGACGCGTTCATCTATATCGGCGGCAACGACACGGCGGGCACGCAGGGCATCCTGGCGGAAGCGTCCGGCGGGTCGATCGCCTGCGTGCACGCGCCGAAGACGATCGACAACGACCTGATGGAAAACGACCATACGCCGGGCTTCATATCGGCGGCGGAGTTCGTCGCCGGCGCGTTTGCCGGTGTCGAGCTCGATTTCCGGTCGCTGCCGGGCATCTATGTCGGCATCGTCATGGGCCGGCATGCCGGCTTCCTGACCGCGGCGTCGGCGGCATGGCGGCTCGACGAGGACAGCGGACCGCATCTCGTCTACGTTCCTGAACGGGCTTTCGAGCGCGCGCGCTTCGTCGAGGATGTGCGCGCGACCGTCGACAGATACGGCCGGTGCATCGTCGCGATGTCGGAAGGCGTGGCGGATGCCGACGGGCGATCGCTCGTCGAGACGCTGGTGCCTGAAGAACTCCTGGAGCGCGATCCGCATGGCAATGTCAGGCTGTCGGGAACCGATCTCGGCCAGGCGGTCGAGCGGATCATCGCGGAGGATATCGCGGGCGTGCGGGCCCGGGTCGACACGTTCGGCTATCTGCCGCGCAGCTATGCGACGACGATCAACCGCACCGATGCCCGCGAGGCGGCCGAGGCCGGCGCATTCGCCGTTCACGCGGCGGAGAAGGGAAGCTTCTCGGTGGCGCTCCAATATCGCGAGGGACTGACGCGGCCGGCGCGGGTGGCGCTCGGCAAGGTGGCCGGCAAGACCCGCCACATGCCGGTGAGCTTCATGAAGAAAAACGAGAACCAGGTCTCGGAAGCGGGGCTGAAATATTTCGAACGCCTGCTGCCGCCGAAGCCCGATTTCGCCGTTCCCTTTGTCTGACCTTCAGGCCGCCGCTCAGTCGCCATCCTCGACCACGCGAAGCCTGAGCTGGCCGGTCTTGCTGTCGACCGTCTTCTGCGGTTCGGCTTCGTCGCCCCTGTCGTGGCTCAACTCGCCGAATTCGAGCGCCTCGATCCGGGCGCCGCGCTTCGTGACCTTCTCGGTCGAAGTGATGATCAGGTCGATGTCCTTGCTGGCCTGTCCGAAATGCGCCTGCAGCTTGCGGACGCGATCGTCCAGCCGGTTCACATCCTCCATCAGGCGGATCACCTCGCCCTGGATGAGATGCGCCTGCTCGCGCATGCGGGCATCCTTCAGCACCGCCTGAATGACCTGGATCGACAGCATGAGCAGCGAGGGCGAGACGATGACGATCCGCGAGCGGTGCGCCTTCTGTACGAGCGCCTCGAAATTCTCGTGGATCTCGGCGAAGATCGATTCCGACGGCACGAACATGAACGCGGTGTCCTGCGTCTCGCCGGTGATCAGATATTTGTCGGCGATCGCCTTGATGTGGACGTCGACATCGCGCCGGAAGGCCTGCGCCGCCTGCTTCGCCACATCCGGACCGGCATTGTCGGCTTCGTTCGCGGCGCGGATGGCATTCCAGGATTCGAGCGGGAACTTCGCGTCGATCACCAGCGAGGGGGCGCCGTTGGGCATGCGGACCACGCAGTCGGGCCGGTTGCCGTTGGACAGCGTCGCCTGGAATTCGTAGGCGCCGTGCGGCAGGCCGTCGGCGATGATCGCCTCCATGCGGCTCTGGCCGAAGGCGCCGCGGGTCTGCTTGTTCGACAGGATCTGCTGAAGCTGGACGACCTGACCCGCCAGCGACTGGATGTTGTTCTGCGCCGTGTCGATGACGGCGAGGCGCTCCTGAAGCTTCGCCAGGTTCTCGTGCGTCGACTTCGTCTGCTCGGTGATCGACTGGCCGAGGCGGCTGGTCATGCCGTCGAGGCGTTCGCCGAGCGCTTTGGTCAGTTCGGCCTGGCGCGATCCGAACACCTCGGCCATGGCGCCCATGCGTCCCTGCATCTCGGCCTGCGACTGCCTGATCTCGGCCATGCGCATCTCCGCCTCGCGGGCACGCTCGGCGGCTTCCGCCGCCGCGACGGCCCGGGCGCGGCCAAGCCGCCACAGCGCCGCCAAAAGGCCGACAAAGCTTAGGAACAGGATTGCGCCTGCCACAATAAGCAAATGGCCAAGCGTGATGGTGGTCGCACCGAGCTGCGCGACCGGCGCCGACAATATCGCGGAAATCTGGTCCATCGGACGAGACTAGACGATTCGGACGCCGACCATAAGACCAAAACGTGAACACGCGGCAGGCGGCGTTGTTGACGGTTCGCGCGAGACCGACTACCTGAACGCCATGAGCATCAGACCTCTCGTCATTCTTCCCGATCCCGTCCTGCGCCAGGTTTCGAAGCCCGTGGAGCGCGTCGACGACCAGCTCGGCAAGCTTGCCGACGACATGCTGGAGACGATGTATGACGCGCCCGGCATCGGGCTTGCGGCGATCCAGATCGGCGAGCCGCTCAGGATGCTGGTGATCGACCTGTCGAAGGACGACGAGCCGAACGAGCCGCACGTCTTCATCAATCCGGAGATCGTGGCGCGGATGGACGACATCAACGTCCATGAGGAGGGCTGCCTGTCGATCCCGGACTACTATGCCGAGGTCGAGCGTCCCGCGGGCGTGACCGTCACCTATCTCGACCGCGACGGCACGCCGCGCACCATGGAGGCCGACGGGCTGATGGCGACCTGCCTGCAGCACGAGATCGACCACCTCAACGGCGTCCTGTTCATCGACCACATCTCGCGGCTCAAGCGCGAGATGGTGGTGCGTCGCTTCAAGAAACTCGCCAGGGACCGGCCGCCGAACACGATGGTCGGCTGACATCCGGGCTGAACGGTAGGCCGCTGTGACACTTCGCGTCGTCTTCATGGGAACGCCCGACTTCGCCGTGCCGACGCTGCGCACGCTGGTCGAAAAGGGGCACGACATCGTCGCGGTCTATAGCCAGCCGCCGCGCCCCGCCGGGCGGCGCGGCCTCGAGGTCAGGCCGTCGCCGGTCCACATGGCCGCCCAGCTCCTCGGCAAGGAAGTGCGCACCCCCGTGTCGCTGAAATCCGCGGACGAGCAGGCGGCATTTGCCGCGCTTCGCGCCGACGTCGCGGTGGTGGTGGCCTACGGGCTTCTGCTGCCGCAAGCGATCCTCGATGCGCCGCATCATGGATGCTTCAACGGCCATGCCTCGCTGCTGCCGCGCTGGCGCGGAGCGGCCCCCATCCAGCGGGCGATCATGGCCGGCGACGCCGAGACGGGCATGATGATCATGAAGATGGAAGCGGGGCTCGACACGGGCCCGGTGGCGCTTGCCGAGCGGGTCGCGATCGGCGGCGACGAGACCGCCGGCGAGCTCCACGACCGGCTGATGCATACCGGCGCGCGGCTGATGGCCCGCGCCATGGCCGATCTCGAGGACGGCCGGCTAAATCTGAAGCCGCAGGACGACGACGGCGTCACCTATGCCGCGAAGATCACCAAGGAAGAATGCCGCATCGACTGGGGCCGTCCCGCCAGCGAGGTCCACAACCGCATCCGGGGGTTGTCGCCGGCGCCTGGAGCATGGTGCGAGGCCGTGATCGGGGGCAGGGCAGAACGCCTGAAGCTGCTGCGCTCCACACGCGCGGAAGGCTCGGGTCGTCCCGGCACGCTTCTGGACGCTCGGCCGACGATCGCCTGCGGCGACGGCGCCGTGCGTCTCGTCACCGTCCAGCGCGCGGGAGGCAAGCCGATGGACGCGGCCGAATTCATGCGCGGAGCTGCTCTGTCGGCATGGGATGCGCTGGCATGAGCGGGTTGATCGTCAGGGAAGCCATCGAGGCCGATCGCGCCACCATCGGTGCACTCGTCGAACGCGCCTTCGGGCAGGCCTCGGAGGCCGAGCTCGTGGCGGCGCTGGTTCGCGACGGCGATGCCGTGCTGGAGCTGGTGGCCGAGGAGGGCGGGCAGCTTGCCGGTCACGTGCTGTTCTCGCGGCTCGAGGTCGATCGAGACGGCGATCGATTCGCGGCCGTCGCGCTCGCGCCGGTCGCGGTCGAGCCGGCATCTCAGAAACGCGGCGTCGGGTCGGCGCTGATCGAGGAGGGCCATCGTCTGCTCGACGCGCGCGGCGAACGCCTCTCCGTCGTGCTCGGCGATCCGGCCTATTACGGCCGCTTCGGCTATGCGCATTCCCGCGCCGCGGGTTTCGACAGCGTATTCCAGTGCGCGGCGCTGCAGGCGCTGGACTGGGGCGGGGCGCCCGCCGAGGGGCGCCTCGTCTACGCGCCGGCGTTCGGAGCTTAAGCTTGCCACGCTACCGTCTCGACATCGAGTATGACGGCGGTCCCTATGCGGGCTGGCAACGGCAGAAGGGCCAGCATTCCGTTCAGGCCGCCATCGAACAGGCGATAGAGGGCTTCTGCGGCGAAACCGTCGGCATACGCGGCGCCGGGCGCACCGACGCCGGCGTCCATGCTCTCGGCCAGGTCGCGCATTGCGACCTCGCGCGCGACTGGCCGGAAGATACGGTGCGCGACGCGCTCAATGCCCACCTCGCGAATGCAGGCGAGGCCGTCTCTATCCTCGCGGCGAGGATGGTTCCGGAGGGGTTCGACGCGCGGTTTTCGGCCAGTGCGCGGCACTATCTCTATCGGATCGTCAACCGGCGGGCGCCGCTCGCGCTGGACAGAGGCCGCGCCTGGCATGTGCGTCGGACGCTCGACGCGGCGGCGATGCAGGCGGCGGCGGACCAGCTTGTCGGCCGGCACGATTTCACGACGTTCCGCTCGGTGCAGTGCCAGGCGAAAAGCCCTGTGCGGACGCTCGACGTCCTCTCGGTGACGCGCACGGGCGAGACGATCGACATTCGCGCCTCGGCGCGGTCGTTCCTCCACAATCAGGTGCGCTCGATGGCCGGTACGCTGAAGCGCGTCGGCGAAGGCGGCTGGAGCGTCGCCGATGTGTGCACTGCGCTCGAGGCGCGCGACCGCGCGGCCTGCGGCCCGGTCGCACCGCCGGACGGGCTCTACCTCGTGGCAGTCGACTACGCCGAGACGTCAGGCATGTGAAAGCCCAAGAAGCGGCTGCAGCGTCAGCAGGATCACCAGCGACAGGGCGAACATGCCGACGAAAACGCCGGTGGCCACGCCCGGTCCCTTGGCGATCGCGGCATTGGTGACCTGCCACATCAGGACGAGCGTCAGCGCGATCAGTCCCAGCGACAGGGCGAGGGCGAACGCTTCGGCCTGGGGCCAGAAAAGCTGGATGATGCCGGGCGGCACCATGAGCCAGATGACGATCGCCGACGCCCAGTTCGTCGCGACCACGTAGTGCACGAAGCGGTCACCGATCCCGATATAGCGGGCAACCAAGCCGAGCACGACAAGCGGTGCGACCCACGACACCAGGTCGACGAAGGCGAGGCCGAAGAGGATCGAGACGCGGTCTCCGGTGGTACCGCCGCCGCCGATGTCGTTGGCAACGGTCACCCAGCTGACGAACAGGGCCGGAATGGCAATGATGATGGCGAAGAAGGAATCCCAGAAACCTTCCGCCGAGAGATCCAGCATGCGGATGGCGTCCGGCTTGCCGGTCATCATGCGCCAGGTCGCGAGGAGATAGTGCTGGATGTCGTCGGAACGCGGCATGGGAGTCAGCCGAACCAGTCCTTTAGGAAGCGCTCGTAGATGGCGGTCAGTGTCTCGAGATCGCCGAGCGGGACGCGCTCGTCGACCATGTGCATGGTCTTGCCGACCAGGCCGAACTCGACCACCGGGCAGTAGTCCTTGATGAAGCGGGCATCCGACGTGCCGCCCGTGGTGGAAAGCACCGGCACCCGGCCGGTCACCGCCTCGACCGCGCCGGAGAGGCTGGCGATCAGCGTATCGTCGCGGGTGAGGAAGACCGGGCTCACCGGGCTCGCCCAGACGATTTCGTAGTCGATGCGGTCGCGCTTTCCGGGACGCAGCTTGCGGCGGCCGGCCGCGCGGTCGAGCCGGTTGTGGATCTCGGCCTGAAGCGTCTCGGCGCTCCACAGGTCGCTGAAGCGGATGTTGAAGCTTGCGGCGGCGCGTCCGGGGATGACGTTGGCGGCCGGATTGCCGACATCGATCGAGGTCACTTCCAGATTGGTCGGCTGGAAGTCGGCCGTGC
Source organism: Rhizobiaceae bacterium (assembly GCA_023953775.1). Lineage (GTDB taxonomy): Bacteria > Pseudomonadota > Alphaproteobacteria > Rhizobiales > Rhizobiaceae > JAMLJD01. The sequence goes on from JAMLJD010000012.1 coordinate 45,464, forward strand.
CATCGTCGATGGCGGGATGAAGCAGCGCCTCGACAAGGGTCGTCATGCCGCGCACGGGATTGTCGGCCAGATGCGGATAGGCGGCGTGGCCCTGGCGCCCGTGGACGATCAGCCGGCCCGAAATCGAGCCGCGGCGGCCGATCTTGATCATGTCGCCCAGCGCTTCCGGGTTGGTCGGCTCGCCGACGAGCGCGGCGTCCCAGCGCTCGCCGCGCTTCTTCGCCCAGTCGAGCAGCTTGACCGTGCCGTTGATGGCGGGGCCCTCCTCGTCGCCGGTGATCAGCAGCGACACCGAGCCCGCCGGCGGGCCGTTCTTCTCGACGAAGCGGGCGAGCGCGGCCACGAAACAGGCGATGCCGCCCTTCATGTCGACGGCGCCGCGACCATACATGTCGCCGGACACGATGCGCGCCGAAAAGGGCGGCTGCGTCCATTCCCCGTCGTCGCCGGGCGGCACGACGTCGGTATGGCCGGCGAACATAAGGTGGCGGCCGGAGCGGCCGAGCCGGGCGTAGAGGTTCTCGACGTCCGGCGTGCCGTCCTCCGAAAAGACAGGGCGCTCGACGGATGCGCCGAGCGTACCCATCTGCCGCTCCAGCACACCGAGCGCGCCTGCCTCGTCGGGTGTGACGGAGGGGCAGCGGATCAGTTCGGCGAGGTTGGCGGCGGGATCGGTCGGCAGCGTCATGGCGCGAAGGGATAGAGGAATTGTGCCGGGCTGTCACGCGGCCGATGGCGGGAAGAAGGGTGCCGCTCGAAAGGGCGGGCCGCGCAGGCAGCGAGCTGCTATCTGGCGTGCAATGCGCGTTCGTCGAGGATCATGATCTTCTGCCAGATCTTGCGCGACAGGTTGGTGGCAAGCTCCTCGATGTCGTTGACGGCGTCGATGACGACCTCGTCATTGACCGATTGGGCGAACAGTGCGGCGACCTTGCCGGTGATCGACAGCATCTCGGAGCAATAGTCGAGATAGCGCGACAGCTCCGGCGCGCTCATGGTGCGGGCCGGCGAGCTGGGCGTCGGTTTCAGAGGCGCGGTGAGGATTGCGGGGTCCTTGGTGAGCTGGTGCATGTCGATGACGTGGATCAGCGACCGCAGGCCATGCAGGGCGCGGAATACGCGCTTGCGCTTGATCCGCTCCTCGTAGCGGACGAGGGCGAGGAACCCGATGCCGGCCAGCAGGATGGTGTTCAGCGACGCCTCGATGCCCTCGACCGATTCGAAGGCGTTGGTGGAGATGCGCTCGAACGGCAGCACCGTGCCGACGAAGATGAAGACCGTGGCGCCGGCCGCGATAATCGACGCGATGACAATCCGCAGCCACCAGATCGGCTGTTCGAGCTCGCGTGCACGCAGCGACAGGTCGCGCGACAGGCTAACGAGTTCGCGGGCGACCTTGGCCAGCCCGGCATCGGGAAAACGCTCGTCGACGCGACGCTCGAGGCGGCGCGCGGTTTCGATGATGTGAGCGGGATCGAGGGTACGGTAGGTCATGGCGACGGACCGGCTTCAATCCGCCGGGGCGTGGTCATGCCGGCGCATTGGTCCGGGATCCGAACTGGTTGGGTCCCTTGTCGCCCGGAAAGATGCACAGGACGATGAACGCGATGATCGAGATCACGGGAACGAACAGCGCCACGGCGATGATGCCGGGCTTGCCGAAATCGTGGAGCCGCTTCACGCCGAGGGCGACGTTCGACCATATCGATACCAGGACCGCGGCCCAGAACAGCAGCGCCCATGTCTGGCCCGCGGCACTGTCCTGAGGCACGAGTGTGAAGCGGTAGAGCAGGAAGGCCTGGATTACGGCCAGAAACAGGCCCGCCAAAAAGTAGGCCGCGCGGCTGACGCGGCCCTTCAGTCCGAAAAACAGCCAAATGATCGGCCTGCTATCCAAGAGGATCCGGCCCGAATCTGTTCGATCCCTTGGTGCCTTCCAGGATACCGCATTCGACGATCAGCCAGATCGCGCCGATGACCGGCACGAGCACGATCAGCGTCCACCAGCCCGACTTGTCGCGGTCATGCCAGCGTTTCGTATAGAGCGCGAGACCGAGATAGATCGAGATCAGCGCCCAGATCAGGCCGAGGATGCCGATCGCGCCGTCACCGGTGCCGATCTGCAGCCCGAGCAGGGCATCGATGAGCGACAGGACGATGCTGATACCGATCATGACGCCCACGCCGGCCCAGAACTTGGCGCGGTTGATGCGCCCCTGAAAGCTCGTAAAGAGATATTTCCAGTCCATCTTCCCCTCCAAAATTGCCGCATCTCTCAAATTGCGGTCCGGCAAGCCTGCTTCGGTTTTCCGGAAATATCAATCTCTGAGAAGTTCGTTGATCGAAGTCTTGGACCGGGTCTTCTCGTCGACGCGCTTGACGATCACCGCGCAATACAGGCTCGGACCCCAGTTTTCGCCCGGCACGTTCTTGCCCGGCATGCTGCCTGCGACCACCACCGAGTAGGGCGGCACCTCGCCGTAGAACACCTTGCCTGTCTCGCGATCGACGATCTTGGTCGACTTGCCGATGAAGACGCCCATGCCGAGAACCGAGCCCTCGCGGACGATGCAGCCCTCGACGACTTCGGAGCGCGCGCCGATGAAGCAATTGTCCTCGATGATGGTGGGACCGGCCTGCATCGGCTCGAGAACGCCGCCGATGCCGACGCCGCCCGACAGGTGAACGTTGCTGCCGATCTGCGCGCAGGAGCCGACGGTCGCCCAGGTGTCGACCATGGTGCCTTCGCCGACATAGGCTCCGAGATTGACGAAGGAGGGCATCAGGACCGCACCCGGTGCGATGAAGGCCGAGCGGCGGACGATGGCGCCGGGAACGGCGCGGAATCCGGACTTCTCGAACTCGATCGGGCTCCAGCCGTCGAATTTGGAGGGGACCTTGTCCCACCACACGGCCTCACCCGGACCGCCCTTGATGACGGTCATCGGGTTCAGCCTGAACGACAGGAGAACCGCCTTCTTGAGCCACTGGTTGACATGCCAGGTACCGTCGTCTCCCCGCATGGCAACGCGGGCCGAGCCGCGATCGAGCATGTCGAGCGCCGCGTCGACGGCCTCGCGGACTTCCCCGCGCGTCGATGCGTCGATCGAATCGCGCTCGTCGAAAGCCTTCTCGATGGCTGCTTCGAGGGCGGCGGCGTCATGCTTGGTCATGTCGGGTGCTCCGTTACACGAGCTGTTAAGGGGTCGAGCCCTAGGATTTCGGGGGATAATCGGCCGGCTGGCCGCGCGAAAACTATGCGAAGCGAACAGTCGGGTCAATCAGGGGGAATCCGGCTTCGGGCGGGCATAGAGCCGGCGGCGGGACACCGCAAGGGGAAGGGTGCAGATGAATCCGACCGAGAAGAATGGCTGGACGCCGCTGCCGCATTCCGACGAGGATCTGCAGCGCGCGCGCAGCGTACCCGATACGCCTCAGACGCGGTCGCCGACCTATCGCCTGGCGTGGTCGGACGAGGATTTTCTCACCCAGCGTGATTTGCGTCCGGTTCGGCTCCAGCTCGAACTCCTGAAACCCGAGATGACGCTTGCCGAACGGGGTATCCGCTCGACCGTGATCCTGTTCGGCGGCGCGCGCATTCCCGAGCCGGGCACCAAGCCGTGGGCCGCCAAGAACGAAACCCAGAGCCGGAACCTCGCCGAGAACAGCCGATATTATGACGAGGCGCGCAAGTTCGCGCGGCTGTGTTCGGAGCATTCGGCAACCTCCTACTACCGCGAATTCGTGGTGGTGACGGGCGGCGGTCCCGGGGTGATGGAAGCAGGCAATCGCGGCGCGGCCGACTGCGGTGCCCCGTCGATCGGTCTCAATATCGTGCTTCCGCACGAGCAGGCGCCCAATGCCTATGTGACGCCGGAACTCTGCTTCAACTTCCACTACTTCGCCATCCGCAAGATGCATTTCATGATGCGCGCCAAGGCGGTTGCAGTGTTTCCTGGCGGGTTCGGCACAATGGACGAGCTGTTCGAGACCCTGACGCTGATCCAGACCGGGCGCATGGAACACGTGCCCGTCGTGCTTTTCGGGCGGCCGTTCTGGGAGCGCGTGATCGATATCGATTTCCTCGCCGAGCAGGGTACGATCTCGCCCGGTGACGAGAAACTGATCACCTTCGTCGACACGGCGCAGGAAGCCTGGGACGCGATCGCGGCGTTCTACGAACTGTCGGGCAACGGGACGCTATCCGATCAGCAGTCGTAGCCCTCGCTGGTCCTGATCATTACGCCCGGAACGGCCGCAAGGTCGGCCAGTATCCGCCGGATCGCATTCGAACCGTGACAATCCCTGATCGACCAACCAGCAACTGATATCTCGTAGCAACCGGCTCCCTTGGCCGGCTGAATATCGTTGAAGGCGATTTCGACCGTTTCGCCGATGCCGAAGCTCACCGTTTCGGTGCCGGTCGACAGCGCCCAGGAATGGCGGTCGGAGGTTCTCCACAGCGCGACACCATGCGAACCGACCAGATTGGATACCGGAGGCGGCGTGCGAAGGATGCGTGGTGCATAGAGAACGTTTGTTGCGATACCGTGTGGATCGCCGGATACCCCATCTGTTTCGCTTCTGAACCGCGCTGGCAACTCCCAACCGAGCCTGTAGACCAGAATGTCGGCCGCCGCCGGGGCCGCTTCGCTCAGCGCGTTGCATCGTGCCTGCCATTCCGCAAGGTAGGGGACCGCCGCCTCGACAACCGACCAGGAAATCCATACGCAGCCCGCGGCCTGGCCGCCGGCGCAGGCTCGGAGCGCGCCGTAGATCGACAGTCCGACTTCGATATTGCCCGCAGGCCAGCGAGCATAGAAGACGACCGCGCCCGGATGGCCCGCGCGTTGCGGTTCCTCATCCACTGACAGCGGCGGTCCCAATAGGTTGTCAAGGCGCGTGCGCCAGGGATCGGGTGAGGCGGCAATCGCATCGGCGGCGGGAGCGAGCTGGAAGCACAGCGAAGTCACAGGGCGATCGCGCGCGGGTGCCGAGATGTCGAGATGCAGCGCCTCAAGCCCGAATACGCTTTCACATCCGATGCCGATCACGGGTGAGCTGGCCTCGGGCACGATGTCCAGCGCTCGTGCGACCCCATCAAGGGTTGTCCCCCAGCGGAACCAGTGGCCACTGGCATCAAAGCCTGAATCGAAGGACATCCTGCCAGAGCCTTTGTAAGCCGTTCGGCGCCCTGGATGATATCCGGCGCCGGACACGTTGCAACGGACAAGTGTCGGGAAAGACGCGACATCCGCGGCAGGGCGGATCCGGCGATACCAGGAAGGTCCCGATCTACGAGGGAGGCATCACCGCCCTGAGGAAGCCGGCGAGATCATCGGTGACATAGTCGACGTCGTCCTCCTGGCCGGGGTCGCGTTCCCAGATCTCGGAGAAGGTCGGCTCGAAGTTCCGCGGCACGATCAGGACGGTCGTCATGCCCAATCTCTTCGGCACTTCGAGGTTGCGGGCGAGGTCCTCGAACATCACGGCGTCGGGACCGGCCACCTTGTGGAGCTGCGTGAACTTGTCATAGGTCTCGGCCGCCGGTTTCGGCGTCAGGCCCGCCGCGACGATGTCGAAGATGTCGTCGAAATGGTCGAGGATGCCAAGCTGCCGGGCTGTGCGCTCGGCATGGCCGCGATCGCCATTGGTGAAGATGAATTTGCGCCCCGGCAGCGCGCGGATCGCCTCGCCGAGCTCCGGATTCGGCGACAGCCAGGAATAGTCGATGTCGTGGACCTTCTGGAGAAAGTCGTCGGGATCGATGTCGTGGGTCCGGATCAGCCCGTTCAACGTCGTGCCGAAGTCGCGATAGAGTTCCTTCTGCAACACACGCGCCTCCTCCTGCGAGACCTGCAGCAGGTTCGACATATACGCCGTCATCTTGACGTCGATCTGGGCGAACAGGTTCGAATGGTGCGGATAGAGCGTGTTGTCGAGATCGAAGACCCAGTCGCGTATGTGGGCGAAGCGGGAAGGATCTGGCTGGCTGGACATGCGGCCTTATCCCAGAATCGGACAGGCCGTTCAAATTCTAATTGGCAAATGAACCATCCTTTCACCCCTGTTCCGTATCGTCGCGGCCATGGGGACTTCGGGTATCACATCATTCGTTCCGCGGGCGCTGGTAGCGGCGGGGCTTTCGGTCATCATATCGTTCGCGATCGCCTACACCGCCATGCCTATGATGGGCGCCCGTTTCGACGCCGTCGCACTGGTCATGTGCATCGTCTGTCCGGTTGCTATCGCCATGCCGGTGAGCATCCTCACACAGATACAACGCCGCAAGCTCCGCGAGATGAACGAGGCCTACCGGAAGGCGCATGCCGACCTTGCCGCGGCTCATCTGGAGTTGGCGGAAATGCACAATGCACTTGCCGAAAAGGCGCGCCGCGACGATATGACTGGCCTGCTCAACCGCGAAACCTTCCTTTCGGGTATCGAAAAGCTTCGCCGCCGCTCCGACGCCGGCGCTCTGTTGATCATCGATGCCGATCATTTCAAGGCCATCAACGACGAGCACGGCCACCAGACCGGCGACGAGGCCCTGCGGGCCCTCTCGGTGGCGCTTGGAGACACGCTTCCGGACGGCGACCTGATCGGAAGAATCGGGGGCGAGGAATTCGCTGTCTTCCTGCCGGATGCGGACTTTCGTCACGCTAGCGAAGTCGCCGAGCGGATCCGACGCGCGGTGGAGTGCGTGTCGCTGACTTCCCACGGCGGGGAGCCGCTCAGGCTCACCGTGAGCATCGGGGGCACCCTCGATCGACCGGGCGCTAGCCTGAGCGCGCTGATGCGCGAAGCGGACCGCCGCCTCTACGACGCCAAGCGGGGAGGCAGGAACCGCACCGTGCTGGCTCGAGAGCCCCGCGTCGAATCCGGTCTGCCGGCACGTCGAGCGGCTTGAGGCGTGGCTTAATAGCCATAGCCGGCCAGGGTATTTCCTCCGCAAGGGCTTTGGCCTAAAGCTGCGGCCGCAATCCCGGACGCAACATGGAACTCTGGATCCCGATCACGATAGCCGCCGCGTTTTTCCAGAACGTGCGATCGGCGACGCAGAAGCATCTCAAGGGCGTGATGGGGACGACCAGCGCGACCTTCGTACGCTTCGGGTTCGGCGTGCCGTTCGCGCTCCTCTTTGTTGCCGGCCTGAACCTCTTTGCCGGCTATGCACTGCCGGCGCCGAACACTGCCTTCGTGGCCTGGACGCTGCTCGGCGGCGCGACGCAGATCGGCGCGACGTTCCTGCTGATCCACCTTTTCTCCTATCGCAATTTCGCGGTCGGAACGGCCTATTCGCGCACCGAACCGGCGCAGGCGGCGCTTTTCGGCCTGATGTTCCTGGGCGAAAGGGTGACGACAGGCGTGCTTGCGGCAATCGCCATCAGCGTCGTGGGCGTCATGCTGATCTCGGTGGCACGCGTGAAGCTGAGCTGGCGCAACCTGTTCGCGTCGATGGCGAGCCGCAACGCGGCGATCGGGCTCGCGTCGGGAACGCTGTTCGGCATCGCGGCCGTCGCATACCGGGCGGCGTCGCTGTCGCTCGGCGGCCCCAATTTCATGATGCAGGCGGCCGTCACGCTGGCCGCGACGATCGTCTTCCAGGCAACGGCGATGCTCGTGTGGATGCTGTGGCGGGACCGGCCGGAGCTCGGCCGGATCGCGCGCGCCTGGCGGCCCTCACTCCTTGTCGGCTTCGTTGGCGCCACGGCGTCGTTCGGCTGGTTCATGGCGATGACGCTGCAGCAGGCCGCCGCAGTCAAGGCCCTGGCGCAGATCGAGATGCTGTTCACCTTCGCGTCGTCGATCTACTTCTTCAAGGAGACCATCAACGCCGCCGAGACGATCGGCTGCGCGCTGATCGTCTTCGGCATCGTCGTGCTGGTGCTGATCGGCTAGACCTGACAGGTCTAGTACGGCCAGTCGCCATGGCCGAGGGACGACAGCGCATCGACGATGCGCGTGAAACTCTCTCGCGCGCGGCCGATCGTGTGCCGGCCGCGCAGATAGCCGTGCACTAGGCCTTCCTCCTCGCACCACCACGCCTTGCCGCCGGCGGCGAGGATGCGGTCGCGATAGGCACCGCCGTCCGACGACAGCGGATCGCATTCGGCCGAGATGATCACGGTCGGCGGAAGGCTGGAGAAATCCGTATCCTGCAGGGGAGCCGCCGTCGGATCGCCTCTCAGGCGCTCCGCACCGCCGCGAATGTCCTGGTAGAACTCCATGTCGCGGACCGTGAGCATCGGCGCCTCGGCGTGGTCGACATATGAAGACATCTTCTGGCTTCCGCCGAGACCGGGATAGATCAGCACCTGGCCGATCGGGACCTGCGCACGCGCGCGGGTCGCATGCGAGACGGCAGCCGCGAGATTGCCGCCGGCACTGTCGCCGCACAGCAGGACCGGGCAATCATAGGTCGCGACCGCCCATTCATAGGCGGCGAGCGCGTCGTCGAAGGCGGCGGGGTGCTTGTGCTCGGGTGCGAGCCGATAGTCGACGGACACGGTCTCGAAGCCGGTGCGCTCGCAGATCTCGGCGCAGACATCGTCATGGCTCTCGAGGCCGCCGAGAATGAAGCCGCCGCCATGGTAGTAGACGACGACCGCCGCGCGATCGGGCTTTTGGTTGCGATAGATGCGGACCGGAATGTCGTGGCCGGAGCCCGGGATCGAGGTGGTCTCGGCGCCGACGCCGTCGGGATAGCCGGTGAAGAACTCGCGGCACATCCGGTCGTAGATGTCGCGCTGCTGGTCGATCGAGTAGTCGATCGTATCGGGCGGATAGAAGGCGTTCGTGCGCTCGATGAAGGCCCAGGTCTCGGCGTCGATCAGCTTGGAATAGTCGGTCACTATCTGCCCTTCCATACGGGGTCGCGCTTTTCGGCGAAGGCGCGGAAGCCTTCCTGATTGTCCTCGGAGGCGTACAGCTCGTCGACAGTACGGAACTTGCGCTTGGTGATCCAGTTCATGGCGTCCTGGAACTCCATCGCCTCGGCCTTGCGGGCGACTTCCTTGATGGCGGCGAAGACCAGCGGCGGACCGGAGGCGAGCAGGCGCGCGATCTCCCAGACGCGTTCCTCCAGCTTCTCCTTCGCCATCACCTCGTTGACCAGGCCCCAGCGATGCGCCTCGGCGGCATCCATCCAGCGGCCGGTCAGAAGCAGGTCCATCGCGACATGGTAGGGGATGCGCTTGGGCAGCTTGACCGTGGCGGCGTCGGCAAGCGTGCCGGCGCGGATCTCGGGCAGCGCGAAGGAGGAATGCTCGGAGGCGTAGATCAGGTCGCAGGACAGCGCCAGCTCGAAGCCGCCGCCGACGGCCATGCCGTCGACCATGGCGATGACCGGCTTGTTCATGTCGCGCAGTTCCTGCAGGCCGGCAAAGCCGCCGACGCCGTAGTCGCCGTCGACCGCGTCGCCGCCGGCGGCCGCCTTCAAATCCCAGCCGGCCGAGAAGAACTTGTCGCCGGCTGTGCGCACGATGGCGACGCGAAGCTCGGGATCGTCGCGGAAGGCCTGAAACGTCTCGCCCATCAGCCGGGACGTGGCGAGGTCGATCGCGTTCGCCTTGGGGCGGTCGAGCGTGACTTCGAGGACGCCGGCCTCGCGGCGGGTGGTGATGACGGACATTGGCGGTCTCCTAAGCGTATTCTTTCCGGTCGTTCTCGATGTGTGTGCTCGCGACGATCAGGGCATCGGCGATCCAGGCGCCACGGCCCTCGGCGCAGACGATCAGCGGGTTGATGTCCATTTCCTCGATATCGCCTGCATGGGCCATCGCGAAACGGGCGATGCCGAGGATGGCGTCGACGGCTGCCGCGAGATCGGCCCTGGGTCGGCCGCGATAGCCGTCGAGCAGCAGGAAGAGCTTCAGACTTCTCAACGCGCTCTCCACTTCCTCCGCGCCGGCTGGCAGAAGCAGCGTCGCGGTGTCGTCCAGCAGTTCGACGAGCACGCCGCCCGAGCCCAGCGTCATCACCGGCCCGAAGACCGGATCGCGGGTGACGCCGACGATCAGCTCGGCGATGCCGCCCTCGACCATGCGCTCGACATAGAAGGCGGACGCCATCGCCTGGAGGTCGCTGGCCGCGTCGAACACCTCCGCGCCGCTTCGAAGACCGAGCCGGACGGCGTTGCGCTCCGATTTGTGCGCTATGCCGAGCGCTTTCAGCGCGACGGGAAAGCCGAGCTCAACAGCAGCGAAGGAGGCCTCTTCCGGTGTCGATCCTGCGCCCCTCCGGAACCGGCAGCCCGGCGGCTCCGAGTGCCGCCTTGGCTCCGGCCTCGTCGAGGGAGGCAAGGGACGCAGGCGTTCCGGCCTGGCCGGTCGGCGTCCTGCGCGGATGGCCGCGCCGCCCTGCGCCATGCCGCGCCGATGAAGGCGGCCGCTTCCGCGGCGTCGAGCGCCTCGGCGATACCCATCAGCGGGGCGATGCCGCGCTCGACGAGATGGATCGCATAGTCTTCAGGCAGGTTTTCCGGCATCGAGGCAACGATGGCCCCGCGGGCGGAGTGTTGCCGCAGCGCGTCCTCGAAGGCGCCGAGGGTCGGCCACCAGTCGGTATCGCTGCAGCGGTCGCCGCGCGCGGGAAGTCGAGCACCAGCATGTCGAGATCGAAGCCGCCCGAGACCATCGCCGAGAAGGTCGCGGTCATTGCCGGGCCGTCGTTCCAGATGAAGGTGTGGTAGTCGAGCGGGTTGGCGACCGCGACCAGCGGCCCGAGCGTCGCCTTGACACGCGCCCGGTGCGCCTCGGTGAGCGGCGGGAAACCGACGGCGCGCCCGTCGGCGCTGTCGGCCATGACCGAGGCTTCGCCGCCCGAACAGCTCATCGACGACAGGCGGCCGCCGGGCAGCGGGCCGATCGTATGCAGGAGCTTGAGCGTTTCGAGGAAGGAGGGGATCGAGCCGACGCGGGCGATGCCGAGCCGGCTCAGGAAGGCATCGGACGCCGCGTCGGAGCCGGCGAGCGAGGCGGTGTGCGAGACGGTCGCGGTGCGCGCCTGCTCGGAGCGTCCGACCTTCATGGCGACGACCGGCTTGCCCAGCTCGCGCGCCCGGGCGGCAAGACGCTCGAAGCCGGCAACCGAATCGAAGCCCTCGATATGCAGGCCCAGCGCGGAGACGCGGTCGTCCTCGATCAGACGCGCCATCTCGGAGAGGCCCGTCTGCGCCTGGTTGCCGGCCGTCATGAGATAGGCGATGGGCAGGCCACGGCGCTGCATCGTCATGTTGATGGCGATGTTGGAGGACTGAGTGAGGATCGCGACGCCGCGCGACCCGTCCGCGAGCCGGACGCCGCCATGCTGGTCGGGCCACAGCAGCGCGCCGTCGGCATAGTTGATCAGGCCATAGCAGTTCGGCCCGATGAGCGGCATGTCGCCTGCGGCCGCGATCAGTTCCGCCTGCAACCGCGCGCCGTCGGCATCGTCGGCCTCGGATTCGAGGAAGCCGGAGGCGAAGCACACCGCGCCGCCGGCCCCGCGCGCGGCGAGGTCGCGGACGATGTCGATCGTCAGCCTGCGGTTGACGCCAATGAAGGTGGCGTCGGGTGCCTCCGGCAGGTCATCGACGGTCCGGAACGCCGGCAGGCCCTCGATCTCCTCCTTCGTCGGATGGACCGGCCAGATGTCGCCGGCGAAGCCCATCCTGAGCGACTGCCGCACCACATTGGTGCCGAAGAAGCCGCCGCCGACGACCGCGATCGAGCGCGGGCGCAGCAGACAGGAGAGGTCGCGGGCGGTGCTCATGGCGCGTGCTTGTCCGTGTCGTCCGTCAGGTGCATAGCCGGCTTCTGCCCGAGCTGCTCGATTTCGGGGGCGTAGGCTTTCAGCGCTTCAAGGCCCTTGGGCGCCAGCGCATAGATGCCCGTTCTCACCCGTTCGAACCAGCCGTAATGATCGTCGGCCATCAGCCGGCGCGCGTGGCCAACGCCGGTGATGCGGGCGACCTCGGCCGCCTTGGTCGGACCCTGCTCGTCGAGACAGCGGAGACATCGCAGCGCGTCCTGCCGGTAAGCGGTGACGATGGCGCTGCGGGTCGCGCCGCCGCTGTTGGGATCGCCGACGCGGCGCTGGAACTCGCGCAGCAGGCGCCCCTTGCGCGGCTTCGACTGGCGCGGACTATAGGGCGCGGGGTCGCAGTGGATTTCCACGAAACCGTCCTTCAGGCGCACCGTGATCAGGCCGAGGCCGAGCCGGCGGCAGAGCCTGCGGTTGTCGGCGAGCGCCTTCATGCCGCTGCGGCCCGACACCCGGGGCACGGCGATGTAGACGGCATCGGTGAGCGCCTGGCGGCTCACCGCCTGATGGTAGAGCGACAGCGAGAAGGCGGTCTTGAGCTCGACGATGACGGGCTCCTCGCCGTCGCGGACGGCGACGACGTCCGCCGCGCCGACCTCGCTCTTCACCTCGTAGCCCTGGGCTTCCAGCATGCGCTTGACCGGCGGATACAGTTCCGTTTCGCGTATGCCTCTGGGTGCCATGACGTGCGCTAGCCCCCCACCGCCCTCAGCAGCGCGCGGCTGATGATGTGGCGCTGGATCTCGGACGTGCCTTCCCAGATGCGCTCGACGCGCGCATCGCGCCAGATGCGCTCCAGCGGCAGCTCGTCCATCAGGCCCATGCCGCCATGGATCTGGATCGCCTCGTCGGCGACGAAGGCCAGCATCTCCGTGGCTTTCAGCTTGGCCATCGCCATGTCCTCGTCGGTGACTGTGCCGGCATCGTATTTCCAGCCGGCCTCGAGCAGCATCAGGTTCGCGGCCTTCAGTTCGGTCGCCATGTCGGCGAGCTTGAAGGAGACGCCCTGGAACTTGCCGATCTTCTGGCCGAACTGCTCGCGGTTGGCCGACCAGTCGACGGCATGGGCGAGCGCGCGTTCCGCCCTGCCGATGCAGGTGGCGGCGACCTGGAGCCGCGTGGCGCCGAGCCATGAATTGGCGACGTCGAAGCCCCTGTGCACCTCGCCGAGCATCTGGCTCGCGGGCAGGCGGCAATCGTCGAATTCGAGGACGGCGTTGGTGTAGCCGCGATGCGAGACGTTGCGGTAGCCGTCGCGTACGGTGAAGCCGGGCGTGCCCTTGTCGACGAAGAAGGCGGTGATCTTCTTCTTCCTGCCGCGCGGCGTGTCCTCCTCGCCGGTCGCCATGAAGACGATGGCGAAGTCGGCGATATCGGCGTGGCTGATGAAGTGCTTGGTGCCGTTCAGCACCCAGTCGCCACCCTTTTCCACCGCGCTCGCCTTCATGCCGCGCAGGTCGGAGCCGGCGCCGGGCTCGGTCATGGCGAGGCAGTCCCATTTCTCGCCGCGGATGCAGGGGTAGAGATATCTTTCCTTCTGCTCGTCCGTGCCGGCGAGAAGGATGTTGGAAGGCCGCGCGACGCAGGTCCAGTGCAGCGCGTAGTTGGCGCGGCCGAGCTCCTTTTCGTAGAGCAGCCAGGTCAGCGTATTGGGCCCGGCGCCGCCGACCTCCTCGGGCATGTTGGCGGCGTAGAGGCCGGCCTCGATCGCCTTGGCCTGCAGTTCCCTGACCAGATCCATCCGCAGGTGGCCGGTGCGTTCCACCTCGGCCTCGTGCGGATAGAGCTCGTTCTCCACGAAGGCCCGCGTGGTCTCGACGATCAGCGCCTGTTCCTCGGTGAGGGCGAAGTTCATCGCGTCAGCCCTTCTTTTTCTTCTTCGGCTTTTCGGCCTTGGCCTTCTCGGCGGTCTTGGACGCCTTGCCGCCTTTCGAAGCCTTTTCGAGCCGCTTCACATAGTCCTTGTGAAGTGCGCCGGCGCCCCAGCCCTTGCCCCTGTTCTGCTTCGACAGCGCGTCCATCATGGCGACCAGATTGTCGTCGCGGATGCGCTCGAGCTGGCGGATCGTCAGGTCGTCGGTCTGTTCGTCGGACTGGGTGACGATCAGATCGACCAGCTCGTCATTGTATTCCGGCACGTCCATCAGCTTGGTCCACGGCCATGTCAGGCAAGGGCCGAACTGGTCCATGAAGTGCTTCATGCCGGCTTCGCCGCCGGCGATGCGATAGGTCTGGAACAGGCCCATCTGCGCCCATCTGAGGCCGAAGCCGTAGCGCATGATGTCGTCGAGTTCCTCGACGGTTGTGATGCCGTCCTTGATCAGCCACAGCGCCTCGCGCCATACCGCCTCGAGCAGCCGGTCGCCGACGAAGGCCTCGATCTCCTTGCGGATGCGGACCGGCTTCATGCCGATCTCGGCATAGTAGTCTATCGCGAGGGCGAGGGCCTCTGGCCAGGTCTGCTCGCCGCCGACGATCTCGACCACCGGGAGGAGATAGACCGGGTTGAAGGGGTGGGCGACGACGAGGCGCTCGGGGTGCTGCGTCATCGCCGCCTGCATGTCGGTCGGCTTCAAGCCCGAGGTCGAAGAGCCGATGAGCGCGGACGGCATGGCGTGGACGTCGATCTCGGCAAGCACCCTGTGCTTGAGGTCGAGACGCTCGGGCACGCTCTCCTGGATGAGATCGGCATCGGCGACCGCCTCGGCGATCGACCCGGCATAGGTGATCCGGCCTTCCTTCGGCAGCTTCTTGCCGCTCATGGCGCGATAGGCGCGCCGCGCGCCCTTCAGCACCTCGTCGACCTTGCGCTTCGCTTCCGGGTGGGGATCGAAGACCGCGACGTCGATGCCGTTGAGGACGAGGCGCGCGACCCAGCCCGCGCCGATGACGCCGCCGCCGATGCAGGCTGCCTTGGTGATGGTCATGACAATGCCTTTCGTTGCTCGGGTGCGCGCTTGGTGAGGCCGAGCTTCCTGCGGACCTCGTCCGGGCCGATGACGCGGGAACCGAGATTTTCCACGATGGACACCGCGCGCTCGACGAGCTGCGCGTTGGTGGCGAGCACGCCCTTGTCGAGCCACAGATTGTCTTCGAGGCCGACGCGGACGTTGCCGCCGGCCAGCACAGCCGCGGCGACATAGGCCATCTGGCTGCGGCCGAGCGAGAAGGCGGAGAAGGTCCAGTCGTCCGGCACGTTGTTGACCATCGCCAGGAAGGTGTTGAGATCGTCCGGCGCGCCCCACGGCACGCCCATGCAGAGCTGGACCAGCGCGTGCGGCGCCAGCACGCCTTCCTCGACGAGCTGCCTCGCGAACCAGAGATGGCCGGTGTCGAAGGCCTCGATCTCGGGCTTGACGCCCATTCCGGTCATCAGGCTGCCCATCGCGCGCAGCATGCCCGGCGTGTTGGTCATCACGTAGTCGGCCTCGGCGAAGTTCATCGTGCCGCAATCGAGCGTGCAGATTTCCGGCAGGCACTGGCGGACATGCTCGACACGCTCCGACGCACCGGCCATGTCGGTTCCGGCAACCTTCAGCGGCAGCGGCTTCTCGACGTCGCCGAACACCATGTCGCCGCCCATGCCCGCGGTCAGGTTGAGCACGACGTCGACCTCGGCGTCGCGGATGCGTTCCGTGACTTCGCGGTAGAGCGCGATGTCGCGTCGCGGCGCGCCGGTCTCGGGATCGCGGACATGGCAATGAACGACCGCCGCCCCGGCCTTGGCGGCGTCGATCGCGGCGTCGGCGATCTGTTTCGGCGAGCGCGGCACGTGCGGGCTGCGGTCCTGCGTGCCGCCCGAGCCGGTGACGGCGCAGGTGATGAAGACCTCGCGGTTCATGGCAAGCGGCATGGCGACCTCCCTTCGATGCGTCTTGATCGCTCATCTTCGCGCGGGTTGCGTTACCGTATTTTGCGATTTACGAAGTACAGTTGATGAAAAGCGAAAATACCATATTCCAGCCGGAAGCCGCCCCGCTGCATCTGACCTTTCTGGTGTTTTCCGGCGCGTCGATCATGTGCGTCGCCTCCGCGATCGATCCGCTGCGGGCCGCCAACCGGATCGCCGGGGAAACCCGGTTCGCATGGCGGATCGTCTCGCCAGATGGTAAGCCACCGCTTACAACATCCGGGCTGCCCGTCGCGGTCGATGGGGCGCTCGACGGTGGGACGAGAACCGACGTGCTGGTGATCGTCGGCGGGTTCGGCACGCGGCTTGCAGGCCCGCCGGACCTTTTGAGATTGGTGCGGCGGGTGGCGCGGTCGGCGCGGGCCGTGGGCGGCGTCGAGGCGGGAAGCTGGGTGCTCGGCCGCCTCGGCCTCCTGGACGGCAGGGCGGCAACGACCCATTGGGAGGATCTTGAGGATTTCGCGGCCGCCTTTCCGGGCGCCGACATCCGGCCCGACCGCTACGTCATCGACGGCCCGGTCTTCACGACGGGCGGCGCTTCGCCGACGTTCGACCTGATGCTGCATCTCGTGCGCTCGCGGCTCGGCATGGCGGTCGCGCTCGATGTGGCGAGCGTGTTCATCTACGACCAGGCGCGCGCGGCGACCGACGCGCAGCCGCTGGTGTCGCTGGGACGGATCGAGGGGTTCGATCCGCGGCTGGCGCAGGCGATCCGGCTGATGGAGGACCGTATCGACCGGCCGCTCACTACGTCGGCGATCGCGCGGCGCGTCGGCATGTCGGCGCGATCGCTGGAAAAGCTCTTCGCCACGGCGATCGACGAGACGCCCGGCGCGTATTACCTCCGGCTCAGGCTCAACGCGGCGCGCCGGCTGGTGCTCGACACCCGCGAACCGATGTCGGACATCGCGGCGCGGACCGGATTTTCGAGCACGGCAGCGTTTTCACGCGCCTTTTCGCGCGCGTTCGAGACGCCGCCGTCGCACATGCGGCGGGGCTGACCGGGAAAGCGGTCAGCTCAGGAAGGGCTTCGCCTTCATCGTGTCGGGGATCTTGACGCCGAGCCGCTTGAGGATGGTCGGCGCGAGCTGGAGCTGGTCGAGCAGGACGTCGTCCTTCGGTCCCCTGGCCGGGCCGAAATAATAGAGCGCGAAATCCTGCATCTCGTCGTCGTGCCCTCCATGATGGCCGCGGTCGGTCTGGCCGTGGTCGGCCGTCACCATGACCTCGTAGCCGTCCTTCAGCCAGGCGGGGAGCAGCGCCGACAGCATGGTGTCCATGACGGCGAGGGCATGGTCCATCTCGCCGCAATCATGGCCGAAGCGGTGGCCCATGGAATCGAGCGTGCAGGTATGCAGGATGCCGTAATCGATTGCGTGGCGCTTGGTCAGCATGGTGAGCGTGGCGAACAGGTCGACGTCGGACGGCGTCATCTGGTTCGCATGGCCGTAGCCAGTCATTGTGTGGAAGCGGCCATGGGTGATCGGCCCGCCCGGCTCGTCATATTCGATGTCGCGGACGATCTCGAACGGGTAGCGGTTGAAGAATTCCGACCAGTAGGAATGGGTCACCGCGCCGGTCTTGCCGCCGGCCTTCGTCACCTCGGAAAAGATGTCGGGAAACTCGACCCGGTGCCGGATCTCGTTGGCGAGCACGCCGTGCTGCTGCGGCGTCACGCCGGTGTGGATCGAGGCGTAGCAGCAGGCCGAGGTCGACGGCAGCACCGAGCGCATCCGCCACACGCGGGCATCGCCGGACTGAACCCAGCCTTCCAGATTGCCCATATATTTGCGCCAGTTGCGCCAGGGCAGCCCGTCGAGGATGATGAGAAGGAGTTTGGCTTTCAGCGCCATGCGTCACCTGCGATATCTGGACGTCTCGCCCGAAGACGGGCCGTTTCGGACAGCAGCCCCGGAGCAAATCCCATGAGCCTGCCCGTTTCGGACCTCAATACGCTGCTGGCCTCGATGGCGCCAGAACTCAATCGGCGCAGGGTCGCCTTTGTCAGCTTCCCGGGCCACGCCGCCGCGCCCGAATTGGCGCAAGAGGATATCATCGGCAGCTTTCGGGAGAAGGAAGGCCTCACGCTGATCGTCGATCCCGACGCGGCCGAGCGGGTTGGAATTCCGATCATGTTCAGGGCCGCATGGATCACGCTGACCGTCCATTCCGATCTCGAAGCGGTGGGACTCACGGCTGCCTTCGCCACCGCGCTCGGCGAGGCCGGCATAAGCTGCAACGTCGTCGCGGCAGCGTTCCACGACCACATCTTTGTACCCGAGGACAAGGCCGAAGCGGCGCTTTCGGCCCTGCGCGCTCTTCAGAAGGCGGCGGCGGATGCGCACGAAGTGTAAGCGTAGGCTTACGCAGTAGCCGCTCAGTTGCCGGCGCTCTCCATGCGCCGCCCCTCGATCGCCTTTTCCAGCCAGCCTATCTCCATCTCCGGGACGGAGCGCAGCAACAGGTCGGTGTAGTCGTCGAAAGGCGGTTCGAGCACCTTGCTCTTCGGCCCGTAGCGCACGACTGTGCCCTGATACATGACCGCGATGGAATCGGCGATGGATTTCACCGTGGCGAGGTCGTGGGTGATGAACAGATAGGCGACGTCCTCCTCTGACTGCAATTCCAGCAGCAGGTTCAGGATGCCGTTTGCGACCAGTGGGTCGAGCGCGCTCGTCACCTCGTCGCAGATGATCAGCTTCGGCTTGGCGGCGAGGGCGCGGGCGATGCAGACGCGCTGCTTCTGGCCGCCCGACAGTTCGGCCGGGTAGCGGTCGACGAAGCCCTTGCCCATCTCGATCTTGTCGAGCAGCTCGGCAACGCGCGCGTCGCGTTCGCGGCCGCGCATGTTGAAGTAGAATTCGAGCGGACGGCCGATGATGGTGCCCACCGTCTGGCGCGGGTTCATCGCCACGTCGGCCATCTGGTAGATCATCTGCAGTTCGCGCAGGTCATCGCGCTTGCGGTCGTCAAGCCGCGCCGACAGCTTGCGTCCGGCAAACTCGATCGTGCCGTTTTCCGGCGGCAGCAGGCCGGTGATCGCGCGGGCGAGCGTCGACTTGCCGGAGCCGGACTCGCCGACCACCGCGAGCGTCTGGCCGGCATAGATGTCGACCGACACGTCTTTGAGCACCTTGACGTCGCTGCCGCCATAGGCGGCGGTCACGTTCTTGACCGACAGGATGGGCGTGTCGCGCGGCGGCTTTTCCTGGTGCTCGATCTCGTGCACGGAAACCAGCGCGTTGGTGTATTCCTGGCGCGGTTCCTTGATGATCTGGCGGGTCTTGCCCCATTCGACCAGCTTGCCGTGGCGCAGCACCATGATCTCGTCGGCCACCTGGGCGACGACGGCGAGGTCGTGGGTGATGTATAGCGCCGCGACGCCGGTATCGCGGATCGCGTCCTTGATCGCGGCCAGTACGTCGATCTGCGTCGTGACGTCGAGCGCGGTGGTCGGCTCGTCGAAGACGATCAGGTCCGGCTCCGAGCATAGCGCCATGGCCGTCATGACGCGCTGGAGCTGGCCGCCGGAGACCTGGTGGGGGTAGCGGCGCCCGATCGTCTCTGGATTGGGCAGGCTGAGCTTGCGGAACAGTTCGACGGCGCGCCGCTCGGCCTCCTTGCGGGTCGCGGTGCCGTGCCTCAGCGCCGCCTCGACGACCTGGTCCATCAGGCGGTGCGACGGATTGAAGGCGGCAGCCGCCGACTGCGCCACATAGCAGACCTCGCGGCCGCGCAGCTTGCGCAGCCCCGACATGCCGCCCTTGAGGATGTCGCGGCCGTTGAGGATGACCTCGCCACCGGTGATCTTCACGCCGCCGCGGCCATAGCCCATCGACGACAGGCCGATGGTCGACTTGCCGGCGCCGGACTCGCCGATGAGGCCGAGCACCTTGCCCTTGTGGAGCTTGAGCGAGACGCCGTCGACGATCGTCACCTGGCGCGGATCTTCTCCCGGGGGATAGACCGTCGCCTCGATCTTCAGGTTCCTGATGTCGAGCAGGAGCTCGCCCGCATCCGCGTGTGAGACAGCATCAGCCACCGCTGCGTCCTCCCTTGAGATCGCTCGTGCGGTTGAGCACCCAGTCGGCAACCAGATTGACCGAGATCGCCAGTGCCGCGATGGCGGCGGCGGGGATCAGGGCTGCCGGAATGCCGAACACGATGCCTTCCTTGTTTTCCTTGACCATGCCGCCCCAGTCGGCATCCGGCGGCTGCACCCCGAGGCCCAGGAAGGACAGGGCCGAGAGGAACAGAACCGCGAAGATGAAGCGCAGACCGAGCTCCGAGACGAGCGGCGACAGCGCATTGGGCAGGATTTCGCGGAAGATGATCCACATGCGGCCTTCGCCGCGCAGCTTGGCCGCCTCGACGAAGTCCATCACGTTGATGTCGACCGCGACCGCGCGCGACAGGCGATAGACGCGCGTGGAGTCGAGAATGCCCATGACCAGCACCAGCGTGAGGATGGTGGAGGGCAGGACAGACAGCACCACGAGGCCGAAGATCAGCGTCGGTATCGACATCAGGAGATCGACGAAGCGCGACATGAGGGTGTCGAACCAGCCGCCGACGACGGCGGCGGTGAAGCCGAGGATCGCGCCGAGCGAGAACGACAGGGCAGTGGCCATCGCCGCGATGAAGACGGTCGTGCGGGCGCCGTAGATCATGCGTGCGAGAAGGTCTCGCCCGAGATTGTCGGTGCCCAGCCAGTGCTGGCCCGACATCGGCTCCCAGACGTCGCCGACGATCTGGCCCTTGGCATAGGGCGCGATCCAGGGCGCGAAGACGGCGCAGAAGACGAAGAGCGTCGTCAGGATGAGCCCGACCCAGGCGCTGAGCGGAATGCGTCGCAGGTTCAGCATGCCGCCCCCCTTACTTCGGATGCCGGAGGCGCGGATTGGCGAGGATCGCCGCGATGTCCGCGATGATGTTGAGCGATATGTAGACCGCTGCGAAGACGAGCCCGACCGCCTGGACGACCGGCACGTCGCGCTTGGCGACATGGTCGACCAGATACTGGCCCATGCCCGGATAGACGAAGATCACCTCGACGACGACCACGCCGACGACGAGGAAGGCGAGGTTGAGCATGACGACGTTGACGATCGGCGCGATCGCATTCGGGAAGGCGTGGCGGCGGATGATGTCGAGCGCCGAAAGTCCCTTCAGCTCCGCCGTCTCAATATAGGCCGACTGCATGACGTTGAGGATCGCCGCCCGGGTCATGCGCATCATGTGCGCGAGCACCACCAGGACGAGCGCCGTGGCGGGCAGCACGATCGCCCGCAGCTTATCGAGGAACGGCATCCCGTCGTAGACGGTGGAGATCGGCGGCAGCCACTGCAGCTTCACGGCGAAGAAGAAGACCAGCAGATAGCCGATGAAGAATTCGGGGAAGGACGTCGAGGCGAGCGCGAAGCCGGAGATCGCCTTGTCGATCGGGCCGTTGCGGTAGCGCACCGCCAGCAGGCCGAGCAGGATGGCGAGCGGCACGGAGACGATCGCGGCCCAGAAGGCGAGGAAGAGCGTGTTCCACAGCCGCGGCCCCAGCGTCGCGGTGATTTCCTGTCGCGTGGTGAGCGCGGTGCCCAGGTCGCCGGTCAGAACGCCGCCGAGCCAGTTGAAGTAGCGCACGATGGCCGGATCGTTCAGGCCGAGTTCCTGGCGCAGGTTCGCAAGGGCTTCCGGTGTCGCCGACTGGCCGAGAATCGACTGGGCGACGTCGCCGGGCAGGATCTGCGTGCCAGCGAAGATGAGAACGGAAACGGCGAAGAGGAGTAGGACGCCCAGCGCGATGCGCTGGGCGACCAGTTTGACGATTGGCGACATGGACTGCCGGCCCTCAGGCCGCGATCCAGCACTTGGCGAGCGCGTAGCCGTCCATCAGTTCGGCCGCCGGGTGCGGCTCGTAGCCCATCACCTTGTCGGACGAGGCGTCGATGAAGTCGTTGAACATCGGCAGGATGAGGCCGCCCTCGTCGCGGACCATGACGGCCGCGTCGCGGTACATGGCCTTGCGCTTGGTCTCGTCGAGCTCGGCGCGTGCCTGCATGATGAGCTGGTCGAACTCGGGGCGCAGGAAGCGCGTGTCGTTCCAGTCGGCGGTCGAGATATAGGCCGTCGAGTACATCTGGTCCTGCGTCGGGCGTCCGCCCCAGTAGGATTCGCAGAAGGGCTGCTTGTTCCAGACTTCCGACCAGTAGCCATCGCCGGGCTCGCGCTTGACGTCGATGGTGATGCCTGCCTTGGCGCAGCTCTGCTGATAGAGCTGGGCGGCATCCACCGCGCCCGGGAAGGCGACGTCCGACGTGCGCAGCAGCACCGCTCCGTCATGTCCCGACTTCTTGAAGTGGAAGGCGGCCTTGTCCGGATCGTATGCGCGCTGCTCGATGTCGTCGGAGAACAGCGGATAGGCGGCGTTGATCGGGAAGTCGTTGCCGACCGAGCCGTAGCCGCGCAGGATCTTCTCGACCATCTCTTCGCGGTTCATCGCGTATTTCAGCGCCAGGCGCAGGTCGTTGTTGTCGAACGGCGCGGTATTGCAATGCATGATGAAGACGTAGTGACCGCGGCCGGACACGTTCTGGATCGTGACGCCGGGAACGCGCTTGACGAGATCGACGATCTTCGGCTCGACGCGGTTGATCATGTGGACCTGTCCGCCCTGCAGCGCGGCGGTGCGCGCGGTGGCGTCGTTGATCACGATGATCTCGATCTGGTCGGCGAAGCCCATCTTGTCGCCCATCCAGTAGTTGGCGAAGCGCTCGCCGCCCTGGCGGACACCGGGCTCGTTGACCGTGACCTTGTAGGGGCCGGCCGAGATGCCGGCATCGGGCGCGTCCTTGCCGCCACCCGGCTGGATGATCAGGTGATAGTCGGCCATCAGATACGGAAGGTCGGCATTCGCTTCCTTGAGCGTCACGACGACATTCTTGCCGTCGACCTTCATCGATTCGATGCCCTTCATGATGCCGAGCGCGCCGGACTTCGATTCCTCGTTCGAATGGCGCTCGAGCGTCTGCAGCACGTCGTCGGCGGTCACCGTCTTGCCGTTGTGGAACTCGATGCCGTCGCGGATCTTGAAGGTCCATTCCTTGGCGTCGTCCGACGCGCCGATCTCCTCGGCGATCCGGTTCTCAAGGCCGCCTTCCGGCGTCAGCGCGACGAGATATTCGCCCCAGCTCTTGCCGAAGGTGAAGGGGACCTGGCTGAGGAAGCTCGCCGGGTCGAGGCTGTTGGTCGCCTCGCCGCCCTGCATGCCTGCCTTGATGATGCCGCCCTTCATGGGACCGGCAGCCTTTGCGGCGCTCGAGAGGAGGGAATTCGCGAAGGGAGCGGTGACGCCGAGCGCGGCGGCGCGTCCCAGGAAGTCGCGGCGGCTCAGTTTGCCGGCTACGACGCGGCGGCTCAGATAATCGAGTTCGTTTGACATTGCCCGTTCTCCCATATTTGCACTGAGTGCGTGTTTTGCTCCCTAAATCGATTATTCAGCACGTTCCCGGTGACGGCAAGTCCGATATGGTGAGGGAAGTAGCCTGAAAGCGACATTTGATTTGTCAGCGCGGTCAAACCAGCATGCGGGGAAGCGATTCCTCGAAGTCCTTGCCGAACACCAGAACGTCACCTTCATACGCCTCGATCCGGGCTTTGAGATGAAACCTATCGGCGTCGGATGACATCGTGGTGAAGGTCTCCGTCCGCACCGACCAGCCCTCGCGCGACAGTGTCTGGGTCCAGTGCGTGCGGCCTTGCGCCGAGAGCGGGTCCCGGGGGTCGATGGTCCAGCGCTCGCGGGCGGTCGATCCGTTGACGAGCCCGTGTTCCAGGTCGCGCAGCTCTCCGAAATCATCCTCGATCACGAGTTCGACACGCCCGGTTTCCGGGTCGGTTTCGACGGACCGGCGATTGGAGCGTTCGCGCAGCGTTTCGGTCCGCCAGGGCGCGGCGCCCTCGGGCGGTTCGAACCGGCATTCATCGCCGGCGCCGGGCGCGCGGACGGGAAGCCGGAGAGCGCCGTCATGGACCGTCAGACGCGTCGGTGTCGCCGACGGCCAGACCAGCGGCCAGTAAGTTGTGGACAGGGCAAGGCGCAACCGGTGTCCCGCAGGCAGGCGGTAGGCGACATCGTCGAGCCGCAGCGCGATCTCATATTCTTCGCCGGGGACGAGCTGCTGCGGGTTCTCGTGTCCGGTTCGATGGCACAGGTTGAACACGCCATATGTGATGCGAGTCGAGGCGCCGTCGGGAGCGACGTCGCACAGCCTTGCCGCGACCATGCCCGTCGGGCGGTCTGCCGAGAAGACGAGGGTCACGACGGCGCCGCCGACCAGGTCGAGCGGTTCGGCGATGTCCATGTCGAAGCACAGCGACCGGGCATCGTCGCCGCGCTGGTCGCCCGGCAGTTCCGGCCCCAGCCATATGGCGCAATATTCGCCTCCGGCCATGCCGCAATCCTGCGGCGAGGCGAAGGTGGTCGGGAGCTGTGGCTCCGCCGTGTCGCGCAGAAGCTCTGCGCCCAGCCGGAGCGTCGTTGGCGCAATCTCCGGCGCGGGCCATTGCGGCTCGACGATCCAGCGGCCCGGCCGTTCCTCATACCAGTCGCGCGGCGGAACGGACTCCATGAGGTAGAGCCGCATGGCCGGGTCGTCCTCGACGCCGGTCGGCAGTCCCTTCAGCCAGCGATCCCACCAGCGCAGCGCCTCCTGGAGGAACCCGATTGCCGGGTCGGGAATCGCGAAATGCGGATATTTGTGGATCCAGGGGCCGACAATTCCCTTTGCCGGCGCATGGGTGATGCCGGCGACAAGGCGCCCCACGGCGTTCTTGTAGGCATCGCCCCAGCCGCCGACAGCCAGTGTCGCGGCGCGGATCGCCGGGAAATCCTCGCAGACCGAGCCGCGCTTCCAGTATGCGTCGCGGTGCTGGTGGCGCAGCCAGATCGCGGGCAGGAAAGGCTCGTCTTCGAGCCGCTCCAGCCACATCGCGCGCCAGTCGTCGCCGACGAGCGCCGGGTCCGGCGGCCGTGAAGAATAGGAGAGCATAGTCGCGCCCCAGCCGAGGTTCTCGTTGAGGAGCAGCCCGCCCTTGTAGTGGATGTCGTCGGCATAGCGATCGTCGGTGGAGCACAGCGTGACGATGGCCTTGAGCGCCGGCGGCTGCCTGGCGGCGACCTGGAGCGCATTGAAGCCGCCCCACGAAATTCCCATCATCCCGACATTGCCGTTGCACCATGGCTGGCTCGCGGCCCAGGCGATGACGTCGCAGGCGTCCTGCAACTCCTGTTCGGCATATTCGTCTTCCATCAGCCCTTGTGAATCGCCATTGCCGCGCATGTCGACGCGGATGCAGGCATAGCCGTGACCGGCCAGATAGGGGTGCGTCAGGCAATCGCGCGCCGTCGTGCCGTCGCGCTTGCGGTAGGGCAGGTGTTCGAGGATCGCGGGGACGGGATCGTCGCCGGCGTCTTCCGGCATCCAGACGCGCGCCGACAGCCGGCAGCCATCCGGCATGACGATGCCCATATCGGGAAACTCGACGACCTTGCGCGGAAATTCGGTGATGGTCTTCATGGGCTTTCTCCTTACGGGAAAGTCCACGAAGCCGGCGCTCTAGGCAAGTGACAGGAGCGACAGCCGATGCCGCCTCCGGCAGACGGCTCAGTTCAGCGGAATGTCGTTGTCCTGCTTGCCGTCCTGATAGGACGCGGAAAGGTCGTCGTAGCGTCGCGCGATGTGGTTCGCGCGCGCCTCGAGCGCGGCCCGGTCTTCTTCCGGGAGATCGCGCAGGAGCTTTCGCAGGGCGAAGCTCTTCCAATAGGCGTTTTCGGCATTGTAGCCGCCGGGATCGAGCGCGAAGACCTCCTTGAGGATCTTCAGGTCGTGCGGGATGGCGAAGCTGCCGCGCGAATCCTCGTGGCTGAACAGGTAGTAGAAATTGTCGAAGCCGGTCCAGGTGATCGCCGACAGGCAGAGCGAGCAGGGCTCGTGGGTGGCGAGAAAGACGCAATCCGCCGTGTCCGGCCGGTCGGCCTTCGGCAGTTCGTAGAAACGCTTCAGCGCGTGGACCTCGCCGTGCCAGAGCGGATTTTCGGTCTCGTTGTTGGTCTCGGCGACGACGACCGACAGGTCGGACTTCCTCAGGATCGCGGCACCGAACAGCTTGTTGCCGTCGGCGACGCCGCGCTCGGTCATGGGGACGATGTCGTCTTCGATGACGTCGAACAGGCGATTGATGAGAGAGGCGTCGGTCATGGCTCGTCCGGATCAGGGCAGGTGGATTTCATAGGGTTCGTCGAAGAGATGTTCCTCGAGATTGTCGCCGTCGCCGCCACGATCGACCACGAGGAAGTCCTGTCTCGCGCCGATCGGCGTCAGCACCGCGTGCCAGCGGTTGCGCGGGTACGAAACGCCCTGGCCGGGCGCGGTCACGAAGGCGTGCGGCTCGCCAGGCCCGTTCGGTCCGTCATGGCACACGACGATCAGGAACGGCGCCGGCGACAGCGGCATGAAGGCCTGGCTGCCGAAGGGGTGGCGCTCGACCAGCGTCAGTTTCAGCGGGAAATCGTATGGCGTGCCGCTGAAGATAGAGATCAGAACGCGGGCGTTGGGACCTTCGGCCTCGACGGGCGCGAGGTCGTGATAGCGCTCGGTCTTCCCGTTGTTGATCGGGTAGTGGTTCGGCCAGTCGGTGTCGAGCACGTCGCCGAATTCGGCGAAGGCCTCGCGCGTGAGGGGTCTGGCAACGATACGGCGCGCCGTCGTCATCTTCCGAAGCCGCCCAGCCTCGGATGCCGGTTGACGTCCTTGTAGAGCAGGTAGCGGAAGCGTCCGGGTCCGCCAGCATAGCAGGCCTGCGGACAGAAGGCGCGCAGCCACATGAAGTCGCCGGCCTCGACCTCGACCCAGTCCTGGTTGAGGCGGTAGACCGCCTTGCCCTCGAGAACGTAGAGGCCGTGCTCCATGACATGTGTCTCGGCGAAGGGGATGACGGCGCCCGGCTCGAAGGTGACGACGGTGACGTGCATGTCGTGGCGCAGGTCGGCCGGATCGACGAAACGCGTCGTCGCCCATTTGCCGTCGGTCCCCGGCATCGCCGACGGCGCGACCGCCGCCTCGTTCAGAAACAGTGGGTCCGGCGCGTCGAGACCGTCCATCTTCTCGTAGGCCTTGCGTATCCAGTGGAAGCGCACCGGCCGGTTGCTGGCGTTGCGGGCGCGCCAGCCCGATGCGGGCGGAAGGTAGGCGTAGCCGCCGGGGACCATGCGCTGCTCCTCGCCGCCGAGCGAAACGACCAGTTCGCCCTCGACAACGAAAATCACGCCTTCGGCGTCCGGGTCGGGCTCGGGCCGCTCGCTGCCGCCACCGGGCGCCACTTCCATGATGTATTGCGAGAAGGTCTCGGCGAAGCCCGAGAGCGGCCGGGCGAGGATCCAGCAGCGCGTGTCGTTCCAGAACGGGAGCGCGCTAGTGACGATGTCCTGCATCACGCCGCGCGGGATCACCGCATAGGCCTCGGTGAAGACCGCGCGTCCGCTCAGCAGGTCGCTCTGCGGCGGATGCCCGCCTTTGGGCGCGTAGTAGGTGCGGGCGGCGAGGTCGTTCATGACGGCAAGAGGTCCTTCAGCCTCAGAAGCGCGATCCGCTCGACCTGGCGGCAGGCGGTATCGAATTCGGTGGCGCGGTCGTTGTCGATCCGGGTGCGGAAGGCGGCGAGGATCTCGTCCTTGGTGCGGCCCTTCACAGCGATGATGAAGGGGAAGCCGAATTTCTCGACATAGCGCGTGTTGAGTTTCGTGAAGGCCGCGCGTTCGTCGTCGGTGAGGGCATCGAGCCCGGCCGAGGCCTGCTCCGCGGTCGATTCGGCGGTCAGGCGCTTCGCCTGCGCGAGCTTGCCCGCGAGGTCGGGATGCGCCGTCAAGACGCCGAGCCGCTCGTCCTCGTTCGCGGTGCGGAAGATACGCGCCAGCGCGTTGTGCATCCCGCCGGCGCTGTCGTGAGCAGGGCCGAGCTCGAGCTCGTAGGCGCGCTCGGCGATCCACGGCGAATGCTCGAACACGCCGCCGAACGTTGCGACGAAGCTCTGCCGGTCCATGCGGCTGGGGCGCAGCGCGGGCGGTTCGTAGGGATGATGCTCGCGCCAGTGGCGGGCGATCTCGTCGCGGCGGGCGATCCAGACCTTGTCGCGCCCTTTCACGTAGTCGATGAAGCGCTTGAGAGACGCCGCGCGTCCTGGACGGCCGATCAGCCGGCAGTGCAGGCCGATGCTCATCATTGCCGGCCGGCCGGCCTCGCCTTCCGCGTAGAGCGTGTCGAACGCGTCCTTCAGATAGGCGAAGAACTGGTCGCCGGAATTGAACCCCTGCGCGGTGGCGAAGCGCATGTCGTTGGCGTCGAGCGTGTAGGGAATGACGAGTTGGGGCCGGGTCGGATTGCCGTGGCCGTCATGGTCGATCCAGTAGGGCAGATCGTCGTCATAGGTGTCGGAGATCCAGTCGAAGCCGCCTTCCTCGATGGCGAGCTTGACCGAATTAACCGAGGTGCGCCCGAGATAGAGTCCCCTGGGGCGCTCGCCGACCACCTCGGCATGGAGGCGTATCGCTTCATCGAGGTCGCGGCGCTCATCCGCCTCGTCATGGTCGCGGTAGTCGATCCAGCGCAGGCCGTGCGAGGCGATCTCCCAGCCCGCCTCCTTCATCGCCGCGACCTGGTCGGGCGAGCGGGCGAGCGCGGTGGCGACGCCGTACACGGTCGCGGGGATGCCGGCGGCCGTGAAGATGCGGTGCAGCCGCCAGAAACCGGCGCGCGCACCGTATTCGTAGATGGATTCCATGTTCCAGTGACGCTTGCCCGGCCATGGCTGCGCGCCGACCACTTCCGACAGGAAGGCTTCCGAGGCGGCATCGCCGTGCAGGACGTTGTTCTCGCCGCCTTCCTCATAATTGATGACGAACTGGACGCAGACACGCGCACCGCCCGGCCAGCGCGCGTCCGGCGGATTGGCGCCGTAGCCGCGCATGTCCCTGACATAGCGTTTGGTGGACGTCGTCATGTCGTGTCGGTTCCTCACCTTGGATTTGCAGGATAGACCAAAGGCCGCAGCCGACATTCCCTTGAAAAATTTGAAAGTCTTTTTGTCGGTCTCCGCGTCTCGACGGCTTATGCAAGCGGGCAAATTGGACCACAATCAGCCACTCGAGACGACGGCATACAGGGAGGCCGCATGGCGAACCATCAGGGCGGACGCCTGACGACACACGTGCTGGATACCGCTGCCGGAAAGCCGGCCGCAGGCCTTCGCATCGCGCTCTATCGCGTGACCGGAAACGCGCACCGCAAGATCAAGGAGGTCGTCACGAACGACGACGGCCGCTGCGACGCGCCGCTTCTGGAGGGCGAGACGTTCCGGACGGGCCAGTACGAGCTCGTCTTCTTCGCCGGCGACTATCTGCGCTCGGCAGGCGGCACGCTTCCCGACCCGCTGTTCCTCGACCAGATTCCGATCCGCTTCGGCATGGCCGAGGCGGCCCATTACCATGTTCCGCTGCTGATCTCGCCCTACGCCTATTCGACCTACCGGGGAAGCTGATGCCAACCACGCGACACACCATCCGATTCCTCCTCAACGGCGAGGATGTCGTTCTCGATGCCGTGCGTCCCGACGAGACGCTGCTCGACTTCCTGCGGCTGCGGCGATCGCTGAAAGGCACCAAGGAAGGCTGCGCGGAAGGCGATTGCGGCGCCTGCACGGTGCTGGTCGGCCGGCTGGGCGGCAAGGGGCTCGTCTATGAGAGCGTCAATGCCTGCATCCGTTTCCTGGGCTCGCTGGACGGCTGCCACGTCGTCACGATCGAGCATCTGCGCGGGGCAGACGGCAAGCTGCATCCGGTGCAGCAGGCGATGGTCGATTTCCACGGTTCGCAGTGCGGTTTCTGCACGCCCGGCTTCGTGATGTCGCTCTATGCGCTGTGGATGCGCCGGCCCGATCCGAGCGATGCCGAGATCGAGAAGGCGCTGCAGGGCAATCTGTGCCGCTGCACCGGCTACGAGGCGATCGTGCGGGCGGCCCGTGCCGTTTCGTCCTACGACGTTGCCGGCAAGGACGTGCTCGCCAGGGAACGCAAGGCGGTGGAGAAGAAGCTCGCGTCGTTCAGCGACGGCAAGCGCGTCGACATCGGCACCGGCAACGAGCGCATGATCATCCCGGCATCCGTCGACGATCTCGCCAAGGTGCTCTCGAAAGAGCCGGACGCCACGATCGTGGCCGGCTCGACGGATGTCGGGCTGTGGGTCACCAAATTCATGCGCGAGATCGCCCCGGTCGTGTTCATCGGCGGGCTCACCGAACTGCAGACGATCTCGAAGAAGGACGGCGTCATCACCATCGGCGCGGGCGTCAGCTACACCGATGCCGCGGCCGTGCTGGCGAAGCATATTCCCGCGCTCGGGCCGCTGATCGACCGGATCGGCGGCGAGCAGGTGCGCAATATGGGCACGATAGGCGGCAACATCGCCAACGGCTCGCCGATCGGCGACACGCCGCCGCCTTTGATCGCGCTCGGCGCGACGCTGACGCTGCGCAAGGGCAAGAAGACACGCACGCTGCCGCTCGAGGACTATTTCGTCGACTACGGCAAGCAGGACCGCAAGCCCGGCGAATTCGTGGAGAGCGTATCCGTGCCGATACCCGCCAGGCGGGCGCATTTCGCGGTCTACAAGATCACCA
>JAMLJD010000013.1 GCA_023953775.1 Rhizobiaceae bacterium
GGCCGAGGTGAGGGGTAATGCATGGTCTAAAAATGCAAAAAGCCCTGTAAAAACAGGGCCTTGCAAGGTATCGAATGGTGGGCGTGACAGGGATTGAACCTGTGACCCCTACGATGTCAACGTAGTGCTCTCCCGCTGAGCTACACGCCCATCCGATGAGGGGCATAGACCACAAAACCCTGAGGCGCGTCAATAGCTTTTTGAAGCTTTTTTTACGGGCCGATTTTGCGGTCTTTTCCGGGGGTTAGGCGGCCAGCATCTTGTTGACTTCTTCAACGAGATCGCGCAGGTGGAACGGTTTTGACAGAACCTTGGCGTCCTTCGGGGCCTTGGAATCCGGGTTGAGCGCCACGGCGGCGAAGCCCGTGATGAACATGACCTTCAGGTCCGGGTCGAGTTCCGTTGCGCGGCGGGCCAGCTCGATACCGTCCATCTCCGGCATCACGATGTCGGTCAGGAGCAGCGAGAAGGGCTCTTCGCGAAGCCGGTCGTAGGCGCTGGCGCCGTTGTCATAGGACAGCACCTGGTAGCCCGCCTTTTCGAGCGCCTTCACGAGGAACCGGCGCATATCGTTGTCGTCTTCTGCGAGGAGAATCTTGGGTGTCATGGAGTTCGGGAACCGTTGCTAAGGTTGTCTGCCCGCGGACGGGCGGTTCTGTTACAAGAGCGTATTCCGGTAAATATCCGGTGAATGGGGCAGGGCAAGCCCTTATCCCTTGTTTCTCAGTATGGACACGCAGGGTGGCCGCTGGCAACATGGCACACGCAATGACTTGAAGGCATGGTAAAGGGCAACAATGGCGGAGGCTTTGAGCGAAAACAGCCACTTCGAAGTGCTGGAGCCGGTTTCGCAAAGCGTGCCCCTCGTCTTCAATTCCCCCCACAGCGGCCGACGTTATCCACAGGGCTTTCTGGCGCAGTCGCGTCTCGATTCACTTGGTATCCGCCGTTCGGAAGACCATTATGTCGATGAGCTGTTCTCGGTCGCGCCGGCGCTCGGCGCGCCGATGCTGATTGCGCACTTCCCGCGTGCCTGGCTCGACGTCAATCGCGAGCCCTACGAGCTCGACCCGCGCATGTTCGAGGGGGCACTACCCTCCTTTGCGAACATCAATTCGATTCGGGTCGCCGGCGGGCTCGGCACCGTGCCACGGGTCGTCGCCGAGAACATGGAGATCTACCGCCAGCGCTTTCCCGTGGAGGAGGCGCTGGAGCGGGTCGAGACGGTCTACAAGCCCTACCATGCGTGCCTGCGCCGTCTTGTCGTGCGCACCCATGTCACCTTCGGCTTCTCGGTGTTGATCGACTGCCATTCGATGCCGGGCAATATCCGCGTCTCCGGCACGGGCATGCGGCCGGATTTCATCATCGGCGACCGGTACGGCACCAGTGCGTCGGGCGAGCTTTCACGCACTGCTATGCGGCTTCTGGAGGACATGGGCTTTTCTGTGGTGCGCAACAAGCCCTATGCGGGAGGCTTCATCACCGAACATTACGGCCGGCCTGCCAAGGGGCTGCATGCCTTGCAGATCGAGGTGAACCGCGGCCTCTATGTCGATGAAACGACACTGGCCAAGCGACCTGATTTCGCGGTGCTGCAGACGGCGATTTCAGCGTTCCTGCAGGATTTTTCCGACCATGTCGAGGAATACGCCGTCGACCGGGCGCTGGCGGCCGAATAGGGGCCGGTCTCCTCTCAAAAAAAACCGCGCTTGGGGCGCGGTTAAGTCTAGGGAGGAAACACCCAAGGAGGGTATTTACAGCCACGAGTGACTGTAAGAAAACAATAATATTGCGCTGCACAAATGTCAAGCGCAACTGCGGAACAAATTTGCGATCCGTTAAGCAATTTCCTTTGCCTGCGCTGCGCGGGCTTTCGCACCATCCCGGTTCCGTTTTGCGTGTCGATGCAGTAAGGAAGGGCGGTCCGCAGTCCCTCCGAGAGATCCCCCATGTTGCCTGATCGCGCCTTCTTCGACCGCCTTGCCGAAGCTGCAAGGAAGGAAACCCTGCCACGCTTTCGCGCCGGTGCCGATGTCGTCAACAAGGAAGCTGCTGGCTTCGATCCGGTGACGGAGGGCGACAGGGCGGCGGAGCTGGCGATCCGGGCGCTGATCGAGCAGCATTTTCCGGAGCATGGCATCCTTGGTGAAGAGCATGGTTCGGTCGGTCTCGACCGGGAATATGTCTGGGTCATCGACCCGATCGACGGCACGCGGGCCTTCATTTCCGGCGTGCCGGTCTGGGGCACGCTGATCGGCCTCTACCGCAATGGCGAGGCTGTGATGGGGCTGATCGACCAGCCCTTCACCGGCGAACGGTATTTCGCTGACGGCAAGGCGTCGCACTATGCCGGGCCGGACGGCAGCAAGGTCCTGTCGACCCGCTCCTGCAACAGCTTGTCCGACGCGATTCTC
Organism: Rhizobiaceae bacterium; assembly: GCA_023953775.1. Lineage (GTDB taxonomy): Bacteria > Pseudomonadota > Alphaproteobacteria > Rhizobiales > Rhizobiaceae > JAMLJD01. The sequence continues at coordinate 2,418 of JAMLJD010000013.1, forward strand.
TTCACCACCTCGCCGCATCTCTTCACGGAGAGCCGCAAGACGCGGTTCGAGGCCGTGCAGGAAAAGGTCCGGCTCTTCCGCTATGGTGTCGACTGCTACGCCTATGCGCTGCTTGCCGCCGGCCATATCGACCTCGTCGTCGAATGCGGGCTCAAGCCCTACGATGTCGGCGGCCTCATTCCCGTCATCGAGCAGGCGGGCGGCATCATCACCGCCTGGGATGGCGGCCCGGCGGAAATGGGTGGCGAGATCATCGCGGCGGGCAGCCGCAAGGTCTATGACGAGGCGATGGCGCTGCTGAAGGCATGAAGCTTCGCGGTCAGGCGCCGAGCCCCGTCCGCTCGGCGTCGCTTCCCGGAATGAAGGCGTCGATCGCAGCGAGCGCCTGTGCGCGATAGCGGTCAGCCTCCTGGAACAGCTCGTGCCGCGCGCCGTCGATCTCGATGAGGCGGGCGGCGCGGAAGATGCGTGCGAGATCGCCGATTGCCTTGCGCGGCACGAGGGCGTCCCGCGTCGGGCACAGCAGCAGGGTGGGAATGCGGATGCGCGTCAGATGATCCTGGTGCGTCACGCGCGCCATGGTCTTCAGCGTCTCGTTCAGCCAGCGGGCGGAGGGCCAGCTGATGGAAAGCTCCGGATGTTCGGTGAAGATACCGGCATTGCGGGCAAATCGCCTTTGATCCGACGTCACGATGTTGTGTGCGAAGTCCAGCGGTGGATCACCCTTGCGGAAGGTGCGCTTGCCAAGACCCAGCAGTGAGGCGAGGCGGGCGATGATGGTGATCTTGCGCTGGCTCATCGACTGGCCGGCGAGCGCGATGAAGGGTGCGGCGAGCACCATGCGCTCGATGCGATTTTCAAGGGCCGGCGCCTGCGAGAGGGCGACGAGCGCGCCGGTCGAATGGGCGACGATGAAGAAGGGGAGGCGGGCATCCGGCAGCACGATCTTCTCCAGGAAGAGCGAGAGATCGGCTTCGTAGTCGGAAAACCGTATCACGTGGCCGGCACGGCTGTCCGGTATCAGCCGGTCCGAGCCGGCCTGGCCGCGCCAGTCGAAGGTGGCGACCCACAGGCCGCGGGCCGTGAGGTCGTTGATCGTCTCGAAGTATTTCTCGATGCATTCGCTGCGGCCCTGCAGCAGCACGACCGTGCCCTTGGCCTCGCGCTCCTTCGAGCGGAACACGGCATAGCGGATCTTCACGCCGCCACTGCCTTCCAGGAAACCGGCGGAATGGTTCTCCGGAACGGGATTGTCGGCGGTGGCGTTAAGGATGGAATCCATGGCGCTGGCGGGTCTCGGCGGGCGTCGATGATCGATGGATAGGCGCTGGCGCAAGTGTCGTCAAAGAAAAAAGCCGGCTGCATGTGGGCACGGGGGTGGCTTCACATGCAGTCCGGCGCAATTTGACCGGGAAGGAAGGGACGTTACACCCCGGTCGTCAGAAGTTTTCGCTTCCGATGATGCTGTTCTAGCGGGATCAATCTGAACGCTGCCCGAAGTCGCCGTTCATCCACCGTTCATCTCGAAAATTTTTAGGGCGTGGCCTTTTCGGCCGCTTGGGACCCCTTGAACGGCCGAAAACCCATTCCCATCTCATCGTCACGGGCGCCAACAGGGTCCGTCGAGGTTTCCGTCGCCAGAATGGGGCGGAGGCCGGTTTAACCGGGCTGCACCTTTAGAAATCGGGTGTTGCCTTCAGGAAGATCGCAACCGTTGCTCTAAAGGAGGACACCATGCGTCACGTCGATTTCTCCCCCCTCTATCGCTCCACCGTCGGCTTTGATCGCCTCTTCACCATGCTCGACAGCCTCGGTCAGCCCGATCAGGCCCAGACCTATCCGCCCTACAACATCGAACGCACCGGCGAAAACACCTATCGCATCACCATGGCGGTGGCCGGTTTCGATGAGAGTGAACTGTCGATCGAAGCGCGCGAACATGCGCTGACGGTCAAGGGTGAGAAGAAGGACGAAGCGGCTGAGGAAAACCAGTATCTTTACCGCGGCATTGCCAAGCGCGCCTTCGAGCGCCGCTTCCAGCTCGCCGATCATGTGGAAGTGCGCGCCGCTTCGCTGAAGAACGGTCTCCTCCACATCGATCTTCTCCGCGAGATTCCGGAAGCCGCCAAGCCGCGCCGTATCGAGATCGCCGCCGTCCAGCGCGAAGCCAAGCAGATCGAAGCGCAGACGAACTGATTTTTCGCTGTCTCGGGAATGAACAAGGGCGGCGCCGCAGGGCGCCGCCTTTTTGGTGTGTCAAAGCACTGACAGGAACCTGTCGACGTCCTCTTCTGTCGTGGCGAAGCTGGTGACGAGGCGAATGAGGGTTTCGTCCGCGCGCATGGTCGCCTTCAGCTCGGGGCCGGCTGGCCAGTCGTAGAAAACCGCGCCCCTGTCCTTCAAGGCTTTCATCGCATCGTTGCGGATGACGACGAAAAGTTCGTTCGAGCCGGTCGGCCACGCGAGGCGTGCTGTATCCGATGTGGCAAAACCGGTCGCAAGGCGGGCGGCCATGGCGTTGGAATGGCGGGCGAGTTTCAGCCACAGGCCGTCCTTGAAATAGGCGTCGAACTGGGCGGCGATGAAGCGGGACTTGGAGAAGAGCTGGGCCGAGCGCTTGCGCAGGAAATGCATCTGCTGCGCCTTGCCGGGATCGAACAGTATCAGCGCTTCGGCGCACCAGCAGCCGTTCTTCGTGCCTCCGAAGGAGAGGATGTCGATGCCGCGTTTCCAGGTCATTTCCGCCGGCGTCGTGCCGAGATGCGCTAGGGCGTTGGCGAAACGCGCGCCGTCCATGTGCAGCGGCAGGTGCGCCTTCTTCGCGACGTCTGAAAGGGCGGCGATTTCGTCCAGCGTATAGGCCGTGCCGGCTTCGGTCGCCTGGGTGATGGTAACGGCCATCGGCTGCCCGCCATGCACGAAATCCGGTGGGAAGCGGCCGATGGCCGCGGCAAGTGCATCCGGGGAGAGCTTGCCGGCGGGGCCGTCGATCGGCACCAGCTTGGCGCCGGTGGCGAAGAATTCCGGCGCATTGCATTCATCGACATTCACATGGGCCTCGCGGTGGCAGAAGACCTGGCCGCCGGGGCGATTGAAGCTGGCGAGCGCCAGCGAATTGGCCGCCGTGCCCGTGCCGACGAAGAAGACCGCGACGTCGCGTTCGAAAATCTCGGAAAAGGTCTTTTCCACACGCTTGTCGAGGTCGCTGGTGCCGTAGGCCGAGGCGAAGCCGCCGGCTGCAGTCACGAGGCTCTGTGCGATGTCGGGATGGGCGCCGGCCCAGTTGTCGGAAGCGAAAAACATGCGGTTTCCAGTTCGAATGAGGCTGCGAAAGGACCATAATGGAGAAATGAAGGCGATCAATCGCCGAAAACCGCCGAAAGTGCCGCATGGCTCCAGAATGAAAGGAATGGAAACAATGTGCCGGGTGTCCGTAATTTAATTTCAAGCATATGGCGGGGCGGGCAATTTTTCTTCATGAGGTGGTGATTATTTGGCATGATGGCCTTGCGGCCGGGGGGTGTTTCTGGCATAGAGCCCATGAAATAGGACAGGTTTACTGTCCTATTTCGGTCAAGAGACCGAAGAGGCACCGTCCGCGACTGCGGCGCGTTGCCGAAACGGCGCCGGGGGAGGGAAGAGAGTTCTTCCGAAACCCTGGCTGTCCAGACGGTCCTGATGATCATTCCGGTCGACCGTCGCTTGTTGGTCGCATCGGGTTCATGAAGCAGTCGCTCGCGGGGCCGGCCCAGCCGAAAGGCAGATGACGGTCACACGGGCGAAAACGAATGCCCGCAGGATGGGCCACAGGAGGGAAGACGATGATGGAGAAGACCCAAGCACATGACTGTCGGCAGACCCGGTCGCAGACGACTGCGGCGGGCGCCAAAACGCGCGCTTCTACAACGGGCCTGCCGAAAAAACAGGGACTCTATGACCCGCGCAACGAACATGATGCCTGTGGCGTCGGCTTCGTGGCGCATCTGAAAGGCAAGAAGTCGCACCAGATCGTGCAGGACGGGCTGTTCATGCTCGAAAACCTGACGCATCGCGGCGCCGTCGGCGCAGATCCGCTGATGGGCGACGGTGCAGGCATTCTCGTTCAGATTCCGGACCGCTTCTTCCGCGAGGAGATGGCCAAGCAGGGCATCACGCTGCCCAAGGCAGGCGAATATGCCGTCGGCCACATTTTCATGCCGCAGGATGAGACGCTCGTCGATTATTTCAAGAAGGTCATCGGGGACGTCGTTGCTGAAGAGGGGCAGGTCCTCATCGGTTTCCGCGACGTGCCGGTCGACAATTCTTCCCTCTCCAAGGCCCCTGAGATCGCCGCCACCGAGCCGCGCCATGTTCAGGTCTTCGTCGGCGCCGGCCGTGAGGCCGCGACGAACGGCGAATTCGAGCGCCGCCTCTTCACCCTGCGCAAGGTGATCTCTAACCGTATCTACGACGAATATGAGGGCGAAGAGAGCAACTTCTACCCGGTCTCGCTCTCCTCGACGACCATCGTCTACAAGGGCATGTTCCTCGCCTACCAGGTGGGCGCCTATTACAAGGACCTCGCCGATCCGCGCTTCGAATCGGCCGTCGCCCTCGTGCACCAGCGCTTCTCGACGAACACCTTCCCGTCGTGGAAGCTGGCGCATCCCTATCGCATGGTCGCCCATAACGGCGAAATCAACACGCTGCGCGGCAACGTCAACTGGATGGCGGCCCGCCAGGCCTCTGTTTCGTCGCCGCTGTTCGGCGAGGACATCACCAAACTCTGGCCGATCTCCTATGAAGGCCAGTCGGATACCGCCTGTTTCGACAACGCGCTCGAATTTCTGGTGCGCGGCGGCTATTCCATGGCGCATGCGGTCATGATGCTGATCCCCGAGGCCTGGGCCGGCAACCAGTTGATGGGCCAGCAGCGCAAGGCGTTCTACGAATACCACGCCGCGCTGATGGAGCCGTGGGACGGCCCAGCCGCTGTCGCCTTCACCGACGGCCGGCAGATCGGCGCGACGCTCGACCGCAACGGCCTGCGTCCGGCGCGCTATCTCGTCACCGACGACGACCGCGTCATCCTCGCCTCCGAGGCCGGTACGCTGCCGGTCAAGGAAGAGAGCATCGTCAAGAAGTGGCGCCTCCAGCCGGGCAAGATGCTGCTCATCGACATGGAAGAGGGCCGCATCATCTCCGACGAAGAGGTGAAGTCCGCGCTCGCCGCAAAGCACCCTTACCGGGAATGGCTCGACAACACCCAGATCATTCTCGAAGACCTCGGCCCGGTCGAGCCGCGGGCGCTGCGCCGCGACGTCTCACTGCGCGACCGCCAGCAGGCCTTCGGCTATACCCAGGAGGACACCAAGCTCCTGATGTCGCCGATGGCGACGACCGGCCAGGAGGCGATCGGCTCCATGGGTACGGACACGCCGATCTCGGCCATGTCCGACAAGACCAAGTTGCTCTACACCTATTTCAAGCAGAACTTTGCGCAGGTGACGAACCCGCCCATTGACCCGATCCGCGAGGAACTGGTCATGAGCCTCGTCTCCTTCATCGGCCCGCGGCCGAACATCCTTGACCATGGCGGTGCGGCCAAGGCCAAGCGCATGGAAGTGCGTCAGCCGATCCTTACCAATGGCGACCTCGAAAAGATCCGCTCCATCGGCCATGTCGAGGACCGCTTCGACACCAAGACGCTGGACTTCACCTATGACGTCTCGCGCGGTGCCGAAGGCCTGCCGGAAATCCTCGACCGGCTCTGCGAGCGCGCCGAACAGGCGGTCACCTCGGGCTACAACATCATCGTGCTCTCCGACCGCCAGATCGGCCCGGACCGCGTGGCGATCCCGGCGCTTCTCGCTACCGCCGCCGTGCACCACCATCTGATCCGCAAGGGTCTTCGCACCTCGGTCGGCCTCGTCGTTGAATCCGGCGAGCCGCGCGAAGTGCACCACTTCTGTCTTCTCGCCGGTTACGGTGCGGAAGCGATCAACCCGTACCTGGCCTTCGACACGCTCACCGACATGCACAAGCGCGGCGAGTTTCCGAAGGAGGTGGATGCGGAGGAAATCGTCTATCGCTACATCAAGGCGATCGGCAAGGGCATCCTGAAGGTCATGTCCAAGATGGGCATTTCGACCTACCAGTCCTATTGCGGCGCGCAGATTTTCGACGCCATCGGCCTGTCGTCCGACCTCACCGACAAGTACTTCTTCGGCACGGCGACGACCATCGAGGGCATCGACCTCAATGCCATCGCGCAGGAGACCTTCAACCGCCACAAGGCCGCCTTTGGCCGTGATCCGCTGCTCGCCAACACGCTGGATATCGGCGGCGAATATGCCTACCGCATGCGCGGCGAGGAGCACGCCTGGACGCCCGACGTCATTGCCTCGCTGCAACATGCGGTGCGCGGCAATGCGGCCGATCGCTACAAGGAATTCGCCGAACTGGTGAACAGCTCGGCGCTGCGCATGAACACGATCCGCGGCCTGTTCTCCATCAAGGGCGCGGAAGCGGCCGACCGTAAGCCGATCTCCATCGACGAGGTCGAACCGGCGGTCGATATCGTCAAGCGCTTCTCGACGGGCGCGATGTCCTTCGGCTCGATTTCCCGCGAGGCGCACACGACGCTGGCCGTCGCCATGAACCGGATCGGCGGCAAGTCGAACACCGGCGAGGGCGGCGAGGAAGCCGACCGTTACCTGCCGCTGCCGGATGGTTCGATGAATCCGGAACGCTCGGCGATCAAGCAGATCGCTTCCGGCCGCTTTGGTGTGACCACCGAATACCTGGTCAATGCGGACATGCTGCAGATCAAGGTCGCGCAGGGCGCCAAGCCCGGCGAGGGCGGCCAGTTGCCCGGCCATAAGGTGGATGCGACGGTTGCGAAAACCCGTCACTCCACGCCGGGCGTCGGCCTCATCTCGCCGCCGCCGCACCACGATATCTACTCCATTGAGGACCTGGCGCAGCTCATCTACGACCTGAAGAACGTCAACCCAGAGGCGGATATCTCGGTCAAGCTCGTCTCGGAAGTCGGCGTCGGCACGGTTGCCGCCGGTGTCGCCAAGGCGCGTGCGGACCATATCACCATTGCCGGCTTCGACGGTGGCACGGGTGCTTCGCCGCTCACCTCGCTGAAGCATGCCGGTTCTCCCTGGGAAATCGGCCTTGCCGAAACGCACCAGACGCTCGTGCTGAACAAGCTGCGTTCGCGCATCGCGCTGCAGGTTGACGGCGGCCTGAAGACCGGTCGCGACGTCGTCATCGGCGCGCTGCTCGGGGCCGACGAGTTCGGTTTTGCCACCGCGCCGCTGATTGCGGCCGGCTGCATCATGATGCGCAAGTGTCATCTCAACACCTGTCCGGTGGGGGTCGCCACGCAGGATCCAGTGCTGCGCAAGCGCTTCAAGGGCGCGCCGGAGCATGTCATCAACTACTTCTTCTTCGTTGCCGAAGAGGTGCGCGAAATCCTGGCCTCGCTCGGCGTTCGCTCGCTGAACGAGATCATCGGCGCCTCCGAGCTGCTCGAAAAGGAGAAGATGATCTCGCACTGGAAGGCCAACGGTCTCGACTTCTCGCGCATCTTCCACAAGGTCGAAGCGCCGAAGGAGGCGACCTATTGGACCGAGCGGCAGAACCATCCGATCCATGACGTGCTCGACCGCAAGCTGATCGAGGAGGCCAAGCCCGCGCTCGAATCGAAGACGCCCGTCGCCTTCGAGGTCGACATCAAGAACGTCGACCGTTCGGCCGGCGCGATGCTGTCGGGCGCCGTCGCCAAGCGTTACGGCTTCAAGGGTCTGAAGGACGACACGATCTCCGTGAAGCTGCACGGCACGGCCGGCCAGTCTTTCGGCGCGTTCCTTGCCCGCGGCGTCACCTTCGACCTGATTGGCGCCGGCAACGACTATGTCGGCAAGGGTCTTTCGGGCGGCCGCATTGTCGTGCGTCCGCCGGAGGGCAACCGGGCGGTGCCGCATGAATCGATCATTGTCGGCAACACGGTGCTCTACGGCGCGATCTCGGGCGAGTGCTACTTCAACGGCGTGGCCGGCGAGCGGTTTGCCGTGCGCAATTCCGGTGCCGTCGCGGTCGTCGAGGGCGTGGGCGATCATGGCTGCGAATACATGACGGGCGGCGTCGTTGTCGTCATCGGCCAGACCGGCCGCAACTTCGCGGCCGGCATGTCGGGCGGTGTCGCCTATGTGCTGGACGAGGAAGGCGATTTCGCCCGCCGCTGCAACATGGCGATGGTCGAGCTCGAGCCGGTGCCGGAAGAGGACGACATGCTGGAGAAGCTGCACCACCATGGTGGCGACCTCATGCACAAGGGCATGGTCGACGTGTCCGACGACATGACGCGCCATGACGAGGAGCGGCTCTACCAGCTCGTCTCGAACCACCTGCACTATACCGGCTCGCCGCGGGCCAAGGAGATCCTCGACCAGTGGGCCGAGTATCGTCCGAAATTCCGCAAGGTGATGCCGGTCGAGTACCGCCGCGCGCTCGAAGAGATGGAGCGCATGAGGATGGGGATCGCTGCCGAGTGAGGCAGCGGTTCACCTACCTTCACCGACTGATTGCGCTTGGTGTTGCGGTCGCAGTCCCCGGGATTGCGACCCTCGTGAACGGCGAGATCAGGATCGAATTCATCGTACTGGGATTGGTAGCGGGAGTTGCCTACTGGTACTGGGGCCCAGCCGCCCCGTTTTGAGCAAGGATTACAAAAGTGGGCAAGGTTACTGGTTTCATGGAAATCGACCGGCAGGTGGCGAAGTATCAGCCGGCCTCCGACCGCATCCGCCATTTCCGCGAGTTCACCATTCCGATGTCGGACCCCGAGGTGCAGAAGCAGGCCGCGCGCTGTATGGATTGCGGCATTCCCTATTGCCACGGCCCGACGGGCTGTCCTGTCCACAACCAGATCCCGGACTGGAACGACCTCGTCTATAACGGCAACTGGGAAGAGGCGATCCGCAACCTGCATTCGACCAACAACTTCCCTGAATTCACCGGCCGCGTCTGCCCCGCGCCCTGCGAGGAAGCCTGCACGCTGAACCTGGAAGACGCGCCGGTTTCGATCAAGACCGTCGAGCAGGCGATCGCTGACAAGGCCTATGAGATGGGCTACATCGTGCCGCAGCCGGCGACGGTGAAGACCGGCAAGAAGGCCGCGGTCATCGGTTCCGGCCCGGCCGGCATGGCGGCCGCCCAGCAGCTCGCCCGCGCCGGCCACGAGGTCCATCTCTACGAGCGCGAATCCAAGGCCGGCGGCTTGCTGCGCTACGGCATTCCGGACTTCAAGATGGAGAAGAACTTCATCGACCGCCGCGTCGACCAGATGCGGGGCGAGGGCGTCACCTTCCATTACGGCGTCAATGTCGGCGTCGACAAGCCGATGGACGAGATGCTCGCCGAACATGACGCCGTGCTCTATTGCGGCGGCTCCGAAACGCCGCGCGATGCCGGTATTCCGGGCGTCGAATTTACCGGCGTGCACGATGCCATGCCCTATCTCGTGCAGCAGAACCGCCGCGTCGGCCGCGAGAACATCGACAGCGTCGGCTGGCCGTCGGATCCGATTCTCGCCGGCGGCAAGCATGTCGTCGTCGTCGGTGGCGGCGATACCGCGTCGGACTGCGTCGGCACGGCCTTCCGCCAGGGCGCAGTGAAGGTCACGCAGCTCGACATTCGCCCGCAGCCGCCGGAAAAGGAAGACAAGCTCGCCGTCTGGCCGTTCTGGGCGACGAAGATGCGCACTTCCTCCTCGCAGGCCGAGCAGTGCCGTGCGTATTCCGGGGCTCTGGTACGCTCGACCGTCGGCGACGAGGATGTGCCGACGGGCGGTCGGTGCTGGCGCAGTGGACGATCGCCGCAAGCCGATACCCGGCACGGAGTTTTCCACCCAATAAGGCGCATTCCGCCTTCATCGCCATCGGCTTCCGCGGGCCCTTCACGAACAGCGTGCTGAAGGATCTCGGCGACAAGTCAGCATCAACACCGACAAGCGCGTCTCCAAACGTCATCGCCAACGACCGCACTGATGGGACCTCAGGTGGAAGCCTGACCGCCGACGCATGCGCCAGTCGCTGGTCGTTCGGGCGCATCCGCGAAGGTCGCCGAAGCCGCCCGCGCGATCGACGAGGCGCTGACGGTTCCACCACACCGCGTCGCTGAGAGCGATAATGATAAAGGCGCTCCGGGAACCGGCGCGCCCTTCATCGTTGGTGAAGTGCCCCTCATCCGCCTGCCGGCACCTTCTCCCCACAGCCGGGCAGGCAAATGCTTTTGCCGCATCGCTTTCCAGCAGTTTTGTAAGTGGTTCACGGTAATCCTCTTCCTCGCTTGCGGTGCATGCGCCGTGCGCCGATGAGTGCCCACGGCCTCAGACGAAGTCATGAAGAAGTCCATCGCCGAGAGGTTGGCGAGCTTGATGTCGTCGAGGCGCAGTTCGCTCTGACCGAAATCGAACACCACGTCCTTGCCGCCATCGGCCGTGCGGGCGATGTCGGTGAGGTCGGCGAAGCTGGAGACGCCGAGGCTCTTGGAAATCTCGATCGTGTCGAAGTTCGCCTGGAAGTCCTCGATCTCGGTCTTACCGGTCTTGAAGACGAAGGTGTCGCGGCCGGCGCCGCCTTCAAGCTCGTTGTTGCCGGTGCCGCCGTCCAGGCGATCGTTGCCGGACCCGCCTTCGAGATCGTCATTGCCCGAACCGCCGAAGAGCTGGTCGTTGCCCGAGCCGCCTTCCAGGTCGTCATGGCCGGAGCCGCCCCAGATCTTGTCGTTGCCGGCGTCGCCCGAAAGCTTGTCGTTGCCGCCGTGGCCGGAGATGCGGTCGTTGCCGTCGCCGCCGGAGATGGTGTTGGCCTTGCTGTTGCCGTTCAGCACGTCATCGCCCGAACGCGGGTCCTTCGGCTCGTCGGTGTCAACTGCCTTGAAGGAGAAGTGGCTTTCCTTGAGGCTCGACAGCTTGGTGTCCTCGAGCGTCAGCGTATTGCCGTTGCCGAAGTCGAAGCGCACGTCTTCGCCGCCGTCGACGGACTTGGCGATCGCCTTCAGCTCGGCAAAGCTCTTCACGCCGAGGGCGCTGTCGATGATGATCTTGTCGGCGCTCGTGGAGAAATCGTCGATCTCGTCGCGGCCGGCGGAGAAGACGAAGGTGTCACGGCCCGAGCCGCCGGTCAGCTCGTCATTGCCGGTGCCGCCCTGCAGCCAGTCGTTGCCGGTGCCGCCTTCCAGGTCGTCATTGCCGCCATAGCCGAAGAGCTTGTCGTTGCCGCCCTTGCCGTAGAGGTCGTCGCCCGTCGACTGGCCCTTGAGCGTGTTGTTGGAAGAGGTGCCGATAATCTTAACCATGAGGAGTGTCCTTGTTCTTTTGGGAGGTCAATGGAATGGGGAGAGGGCGGGGATCAGTCTTCGCGCTCGAGGCGAAGGATCTCACCGGTGTAGCTGTCGATCTTGGCTTCGCTGATCACGTTTTTTGCATCCACGATCTTCGCCTCGAAGTGGCCGTCGTCCATTTCGAGCTCGCGGATAACGTAGCCCTTGGCCGAAAGTTCCGTGGCGACCTGTTCCAGCGTCTTGCGAACGGGTGCAGTGGTGGTTTCTGCAAGGGCCGGCACGCTAAGGGCAAGCAGGCTGGCGGCGAGAAGGCCGGTCGTGATGGGGCGCATTTGCGAAGTCCTTTCCTGTCGTTGTGAGGAGAGGTTTCGCACAGCCCGCCTGTTGCTTGCCTGACAGGCGCTGTCAGCGATTTGTCAGCTTGATGCGCGTATAGGTAGGCCCATGATCAAGAAGATATTGACCCCTTTTCCGCTGGCGCTGGCCCTGTTCGTCGCCCTTTCCGTGGTGCCGCCGATGGGCGCGCAAGCGGACGATGACGACGATGCGGTAGAGCATGAAGAAGCGCGCCGCGCCCTCGAACAGGGCCTCGTGCGTCCGCTCGAGCAGATCATCGTGGAAGCCCGCAAGCATGTCGAGGGCGATCTCATCGAAGTCGAGCTTGAGCGTGAAGGCGATCGCTATATATATGAGCTGGAGTTCATCCAGCCGTCCGGCCAGATCATCGAGTTGCAGCTCGATGCCAAGACGATGGCGATCGTAGAGGACGACGACGACTGATGCGCCTGCTTCTCGTCGAGGACGATGCCCGCATTGCGGCCGATGTTTCCGCCGTGCTGACGGGGGCCGGCTATACCGTCGAGACCGCCTCGGACGGCAAGGACGCCTGGTTCCTGGGAGATACGGAGGATTATGACCTCATCATCCTCGATCTCGGCCTGCCCAGCATGGATGGCATGTCTCTCCTGAAGCGCTGGCGCGCCAACGGCCGCCACATGCCGGTGCTGGTGCTGACAGCCCGCGGAAGCTGGGCCGAGCGTGTCGAGGGCATCGATGCCGGCGCCGACGACTATCTGCCGAAACCTTTCCAGTTCGAGGAGCTGCTGGCCCGTGCCCGTGCGCTCATCCGCCGGTCCGTCGGGCACGGCGCGGCGACGATCGCCATCGGAACCGTCACCATCGACACACGGGCGATGCGCGTCAGCGTCAACGGCGTGCCGCAGTCGCTGACACCGCTCGAGTATCGCCTCGTCAGCTATCTCGGCCATCACCGCGACCGCATCGTGCCGCCGACCGAGCTGCAGGAACACCTCTACGGCGATGATTTCTCCCGCGATGCCAATGCACTGGAAGCACTTGTCGCGCGCCTTCGCAAGAAGCTTGGCGCGGTTGCCATCGGCACGCGGCGCGGCTTCGGCGACTATATGGGCGAGACTGCTCCGTGACGCGCCGTTCGCTGCGTCTCCGCCTGGCGCTTGCCGGCGCCGCATCCATCATCGCCGCCCTCGTGGCGGCGTTCTTCGTTCTGTCGACACTGTTCGAGCGGCATGTGGAGCGGCGCATCGCCGCCGAGTTGATGCTGCATCTCAACCAGGTGATCGCCGGTCTTGCCGAACAGCCGGGCGCCACGCTCCACCTCGTCAAGCCGCCGGTCGATCCGCGGTTCGAGCGGCCGCTTTCGGGGCTCTACTGGCAGATCGAGGGGGACGGGAAGCGGCTGCGCTCCCGTTCGCTCTGGGACGATGTGCTGGCCCTGCCGGATATCCCGGCCGGCGGTGTGCATACGGCGACCATCAAGGGGCCGGGGGATGCGGCGCTGCTGCTCGTCGAGCGTGAGGTTGTGACCAGCGAGCGGGCCGGGGCGCTGCCCCTGCGTGTCGCCGTCGCCATCGATCGAACTGATATTTCGCGCGCCACGGATGAATTCGAGGGAGATCTTCTGCCCTATGTGCAGGTGCTCGCCGTCCTTCTCCTGGCTGCGAGCTTCGTGCAGATCTTCGTCGGTCTTCGTCCGCTGGCGACGCTGACGGAGCGCCTTTCGGCCATTCGCGCCGGCAAGGCGGAACGGCTCGGGACCGATTTCCCGGACGAGGTCCTGCCGCTCACCGGCGAGGTGGATGCCCTCTTGCAATCGCGGGAGAACCAGTTGCGCAAGGCGCGCGAGCGGGCAGCCGACCTTGCCCATGGTTTCAAGACACCGTTGCAGATCCTCTCCGGCGACGTGCTGCGCCTGCGCGAGCGGGGCGAGGAGAGCGTCGCTCGCGATATCGAGGCGATCATCCTGCGCATGCGCCGCCATGTCGATCACGAGATGGCTCGCGCCCGCCAGGCTGAGCGCGGGCACACGGCACGCAGCGATCTCGGCCGCGTCGCCTCGCAGGTCGTCAGCGTGGTCTCGCGCACGCCGGCCGGGCGTGACCTCGACTGGCAGCAGGAAATCGAACCGGGCCTCATTCTGCGCATCGATGCAGAGGACCTCGCCGAAATCCTCGGCAGCCTTGCGGAAAATGCCGCGCGTTACGCCAAGACCACCGTCGGTATTTTTGCCCGGGCGGAGGGGGCGGCCGCGGTCATCGAAGTCGTCGATGACGGGCCGGGCATCCCCGAGGAGGAGATCGAGTTCGTGCTGAAGCGCGGCGGCCGTCTCGACACGACGAGCGAAGGCGCGGGATTGGGACTGGCCATTGCGGAGAGCTTCGTCGAGGAGGCGAATGGCAGCTTCGTGCTGGAAAACCGCAAGCCCGGTCTCTGTGCCCGAATCATGTTGCCCCGGATCGTGGCCTGATTCGACTGCCGAGCAGCGAAAGGCGCACAACAGCCGCGAAGGCAGGGCGCCGTCGCAGCACCCGTCTATGATCAAGGCGTTGCGATTTTATTCAAGCGGAAATCGTCGACCCGGCCGAGCGGGGCGTCGGCGATCTCGCCCTTCTCCACCAGCTTTTCGCGCAGGCTCTTGCCGTTGCCTTTGATCGCCGCGCCCCCGAGCAGTGCGGTGCCGCCATCGAGTGCCGGGTCGGAGAGGCTGATCGGCAGGGTCTTGGTGATTTCGGTATCCTCGGCCGGTGCGGTCACCACCAGATCCTTGAGGTCGCCCTGCAGTCCGGGGCCGTCGGCAGCGGCGTCGCCCAGCACGCGGCGGATTTCCTTCTCCACATAGAAGGCGAGCTTGCGTTTGCCGGCCTTGGTGAAGTTGATGCCGTCGGAGCCGCGCAGGCGCACCTGCTGGCCGTTGATGTCCGAGCCGGAGATGACGAACTTGCCGTTCTCGTCGACGAACCCGTCCCAGATATCGACGAATTCGCCGCCGGCCTTCTCGACGCCGGCACGATAGATATTGTTGAGCGTCGTCATGTCGGCCGTCATGGCCGAAGACTGGAAGGCCGGCATGCCGATCCACATCATCGGTTTGCCGCCCTGGCGGGCGAGCGTGGCAAGGCGCTCCACCCGTGCTTCATATTCCTTTGTCCAGGCCTCGGAACGGAACTTTTCCTTCTCGCCGGCCACCGCCATCTGCTGCCGGTCGTTGGCGCCCATGCTGAGCACGACGAGGGCGGGCTCGTTTCCGCGACTGCGCTTTCCGGGCAGAACGCCAGTTGTAGTAGTCCTCGCGTATGATGCCGGAAGAACCGTTGGTCCGCCGCTCGACGATGATGCCGGGTGTCGATTCGAAGGCGGCGACGAGGCCTTCGCCGAGGCTTCCGGCAATGAAGTCGCCGACGACAAGCACGACCTTGGCGTCCGGCAGCTTCTCGATCGCCGCAGGCTCCGGTTTCGTCGCGATGGTCGTCGTCTGCTTCTTCTTGCGGTTGACGGTGCGCGGCTTCTTGATTTGTCGCTCCGGTGCAGCCTCCTCGCGCTTCGGTTTGCCGAAGAGCAGTTCCAGGATGGTCTTGCGCTCCTTGCGCTGCTGGGCTTCGGCCGGAAGAGCGGTCACCACGATGCTCGCCCCAGCCACAAAGGCCAGTCCGAGGCGCACAATCCGCATGGTCGTTGTCGTGCTCATCGCGAAGGCTCCCGTCTCGACCGCTACCCTGCCGGATCCCGGTGGCGGTATGATGGCAAATGCGCGGGCCAAGCGAAAGCCCGAACAAGAAGGGGCGCCGGAGCGCCCCTGTTCGTCTCTATGGGATTCGAGCACTATCGCATGTCGGGGCCGGGGCGCCTTCGCCTCGCTGCGACAGGCCCTAGCGGCGCAGGGCCTTCAGCACTTGCAGGCTCGGCTCGCCATCCGCCGAGAGGCCCATGCGGTTCTGGAAGGCTTGAATCGCGGCCTTGGAGCCGGAGCCGAAATTGCCGTCCACTTCGCCGTCGTAGTAGCCAAGTTCCTTGAGACGGGTCTGCAGCTCGAATTTTTCCGTGATGTCGAGTGTGCCCTCCGGACGCGGCCAGCGCTGCTTGACGCCGCTATAGCCGGCGAGCTGGTCGGCGAGCATGCCGACACCCATCGCGTAGGAATCCGATGCGTTGTAGCGCTTGATAACGAAGAAGTTCTTGGTCATCAGGAAGCCCGGCCCGCCGTTTGCCGGCAGCTTCAGCTCGGCGCGGTCTGCGCCGTTCTTGAAACCGGAGCCGTTCGGGCGCGTGAAGCCGAGCTTCGCCCATTGGGCAAGCGTCTTCGTCTGGCCGGAATATTTGCTGCCGCCGGTCGGTACGATGATCTCGTAACCCCAGGTCTTGCCGGCCTGCCAGCCGTTCTTGGCAAGCAGGTTTGCGGCGGTCGCCAGTGCGTCCGGCACCGAATTCCAGATGTCGCGGTGACCGTTGCCGTCAGCGTCGACGGCATAGATCAGATAGCTCGTCGGGATGAACTGGGTATGGCCCATGGCGCCGGCCCAGGAGCCGGTCATGTCGGAGGCCGCAATGTCGCCGCGCTGGATGATCTTCAAGGCGGCAATCAGCTGCGTGCGTGCAAACTTCGCACGCTTCTTGTCGGCATAGGCGAGTGTTGCGAGCGCTCGCGGTACGTAGTGCAGCCGGTCGTCCTTTTCGAGCACCGCGCCGTAGTTCGATTCCATCGACCAGATGGCCAGCAGGATGTTGCGATCGACGCCGAAATGGCGCTCGAGGGCGGCGAGCGTGCGGCCGTGTTTTGCCGCCATTTCCTGGCCGATGCGCACCGTGTACGGGTTGACGCGCGAATCAAGGTAGTCCCAGATCTTGTGCTTGAATTCCGGCTGGTAGGCGGCCTTTTCGAGGACGGCCGGGTCGGGTGTCTTGACGCCGGAAAACGCCTTCTGGTAGGTCGATTTGCTGATACCGGCTTCCGATGCCGTCGCGTAGAAGTCGGCGATCCACTTCTGGAAGCGGGCGTCCGCGCGGGCTGCGGTGGCCTGGGCGAAAAGCCCGGCCGACAGGAGGAGAGTGAGCGCGGATCGGCGCAGAACGGTTTTCAGATTCTGTGTCATCAGCTGTCGTGTCCGTTTCTCAAATTTCGGTACGATGGCGTGGAACCACCGGCTGAACGCAAAACTTATAAAAACGAAGTCAACAAATTCTTTACCATCAAAAATTTGCCCCGTCTTCCTTCGCAAAAAAGTCTTCCTTTGCAAAAAAATAGCAATTGGCTTCTATTTCGGCACAAATACGTCCCGGCCATGATGGCGACGGGCGCAACGAGGTGAATATGTCGCAGGCACGCAAGGTTCGCAAAGCAGTCTTCCCAGTGGCCGGTCTCGGCACCCGCTTCCTCCCGGCCACCAAGGCCGTTCCGAAGGAAATGCTGACCGTCGTGGACAAGCCCGTCATCCAGTATGTGGTGGACGAGGCGCTGGACGCCGGCATCGAGCACCTGATCTTCGTGACGGGGCGTTCCAAGGCGGTCATCGAGGACTATTTCGACATCCAGGTCGAACTGGAACAGACGCTGCGCCAGCGCAACAAGACCGCCGAGCTGACGCTGCTCGAAAGCATCCTGCCGGTCGCCGGCTCGACGAGCTTTACCCGCCAGCAGGAGCCGCTGGGTCTCGGCCATGCCGTCTGGTGTGCCCGCGAACTGGTCGGTAACGAACCCTTCGCGCTGCTCCTGCCCGACATGATCATGAAGGGTGAGAAGGGCTGCCTGAAGGGGATGGTCGAGCTTTTCGAGCACAGTGGGGCCAACGTCATTGCTGTCGAGGAATGCGCGCCGGAGCAGTCCCATAAATACGGTATCGTCGGCGTCGGCGAAAAGATCGGTGACGGTTTTGCCATCACCAAGATGGTCGAGAAGCCCCCGCAGGGCACTGCGCCCTCCAACTTCTTCATCAACGGCCGCTACATTCTCCAGCCGGAAATCTTCCCGATCCTTTCCACGCAGGAGCGGGGCGCCGGCAACGAGATCCAGCTCACCGACGCCATGGTGAAGCTTGCCGATGTCCAGAAGTTCGCCGCCTACCACTTCCGCGGCGAGACCTATGACTGTGGCGCCAAGGACGGCTTCATTCTGGCCAACATCGCCTTCGCGCTGGCCCGTGCGGATATCCGCCCGGCTGTCGAAGGCCCGCTGAAGGAACTCGTCGCCAAGCTGAAATAGGCTTTAGCGGCGCAGGACGAGGCCGATGCCGGCGCGCGTGACGCCGGTGTCGCTGCCGCGCGACTGGCTCGTCAACTCGTAGGAGACGTCGCCGGTCAGCGCGAGCCAGCGGTTGAGGTCCCAGGTGAGACCCGTGCCGACCAGGTAGACATTCTGATCGGCACTGCCGGACGAACGGAAATCCCGCCACGTATAAGCGCCGCTCAGGCGCGCGACGAGGTTCTCGCGCAGTTCGTGCGTCAGTTCGGCCGTAGTGGCATAGGAGACGTAGCCGCTTTCGCCCGCGGTGGTAGACGGTTCGATCGCCGTGGCGAGGCCGAGCCGGAGTTCCGTGCCACGCTGCGGCGACCAGGTGAGCGTGCCGTCGAGCGCGAGGGCAGCGATCGATTTCAGGCGGCTGTCGTCGAAGGCGGAGCGCCGATAGCCCATACCGAGATCGCCACGCAGCTTCTCGCCAAGGTCGATTTCCACGCCGGCACGACCGACCACCGTTGAACTGGAACGCTCGTAGCCGAGTGAATCGCGTTTCTCGTCATAGATCGAACGGCCGATCGAAGCCTCGAGATAGGGAATCAGTGCCGGCGACAGTTCGAAGCCGACGCGTCCCGTCAGCGTGCCTTCCGTGAAATTCCGATCGGAAAGGCTGAGTTTCCCGCCATTGGCGAGTTTTACCGACCCGTAGACCTCGCGATCGATCTCGGCGCCGATCGTGCCGCGGATCACGCCGAAATCGCGCTGGACGCGCGCACCGGCGGTAAAGCCATGCACGCCGGACTGGGCGCTGGCACCGTCGACGGCGTTGGGATCGGCGGAATCCTCGCGTTCGAAACTGTAGCCGGCGGTGAGGTTCGCGATGGTGTCGTCGCTGAGGTCGAGGCGCAGGTCGCTGTCGATGCGCGCCTGCGGCTCCGTCTCGCCGGTGCCGCTGATGTTGCGCTGGTAGATGCCCTCGGCATTGATGATCAGTTGGTGGCGGGACCAGTCGGAGGTCAGCGAGCCGCGAAAACCGGTCTGCGAATAGGTCCGGCGCGTCGTGCTGCCGGCCTTCGTGCGCTCATGGCCGATGCTCTGGGTAATCGATGGACGCAGCACGAACGTGCCGACGCGGATGCCGGTCGGCTCATAGGGGTCGCCGAAACTGCTTCTCGTCGCGTCGGCGCTGCCTTCCCGCAGGTTCAGCCGCTCACCCTCGCTGGCGGTGCGCCGGATGGCGTCGTTGTCGCTTGCGGCTTCGGAAAGCGCCTCGGCCTGGTCGCCCGTGAGGGCGGGGTCGCTCAGCGCTTCGGTCGATGCCGTGGTCTCGGCACCCGGCAGCGCCGTCGTGAATCCAGCGTCTCGCTTCCGGTTGCCTGGACGAGGGGGTCGAGCGGCTCCCTGGAATGTGGGTGTCTCGTTTACGGTCTGCTGCTGGGCGAGTGTCGGGGTGGCTGCAAGCATGGTGCCGGCAAGCAGAAGACCGGCCAGAGGCCATGACAGGCGGGGCATCCTTGCCTCGCGATCTCTTGCTTCTACCTTTGGCATGTCTGCGGCCTGCGACCCTTTTTGATTTCCTAAGCGAACGTAAAGTCTAATGCTGTTTTGCTTACACGGGCGCTTCGCGCTTAAGTGTTTGGAAAACGGCGTTATTTTCCACGTCTCCGCATATGGTAACACTCTATTAGCCAAGGGTTAGTTTATGGTTAACAGGTGGTGAAAATCTGTAAGGATCTCTTTTCCCTTACCGTGTTTCAGCAAAGCACGCTGTGCATCGCTGCAAGCGAGGGACCTCTTCGAAAATTCGGTGGAGCGAACTCTCGTCCCATGCGACTACGCTGCTAGTGCTCTGAACTGTCGATTGAAACGCCCATGCTGAATCCGATATGGGAAACACCATTGGCTATGATGACGATTGCGGAATGGTCGCCGCTGTCGAAGACGATTTCCGTAATGAATTCCCGGATAGCTGCATGGACTTTCGAGCGAAGACCTAGGGTTACAGTTTCCCTGACATACCATCATCCGTTCGTGCCTTCCCCCGTGGCATGGGATGCCCTGTTGTCTCCAATACGATGACGGGATGTCCCATTTTGACGGCGATCTTGGAATGCTGGATGGTGGAGCTTCTGTCGCTGCGCGATTGGCATTTCCGCTTCCGACCTTAATTTCTGCCGTTCATGGCAGGAGGTGAGGACGCTTAAAGCGTCCCCTGCAGATCGCTAGTTTCTTGAATCAAATCTGTCGTGGGTTGCGTGAACTTGGTGAGATCTGTATGGAGCATAGTATCAAATATCGCAATTTATGAATTGATATCAGTAATTTAGTTGACGTGAATGGAAAGAGAGGGGAGCGTCATGCTGTTTCGATCCGGCAAAAAATTACAAGATCTGGTCAACGGTCGGAATCAAGCCTACCACACTCCTCAAGAGCGACCGTTCGTCGCCGGCATCGGCGAGGTTCTGTCGCCTTGGTATGCCGTCGTCCTTGCCCTATCCCTTTGCGGTGCGCATTCCGCATATGGCGCGGACACTGCTCTCAACTTGGCGGAAGGGCAAGTCCCGGTAGACACCCAAAATTGGGCCTTGCAGGTCACGCCCTATTTGTGGGCGTCCGGCCTCGACGGGCGCATTTCTCCGTTTCAACGAGGCCCGACGATCGGCGTAGAAAAGTCGTTCTCCGACGTCATGGACGACCTGAATTTCGGCGGCTTCATCAACATCTGGGGACGCCACGACCGCTTCGTCTTTTCGGGCGACATCATGTATGTCGATACGACGGATGGCCATGGGGTCGGGCCCCTGCCTGCATTGACGATTCCGGGTGTCGGCGTGATCCCGCCGGGCGGCAACATCGATGCGAAGGTTGACACGAGGCAGTTCACTGCCACGATGATGGGCGGGTACCGGGTTGTCGATACATCGCAGTTCACTCTGGATGCCCTTGGCGGCGCTCGCTTTTGGTACATCTCGAACGATGTAACGCTTACCGGGAGCATTGGCGGCTTGAGAGGGTCTGTCAATCACGACGAAAGCTTCGGCTGGGTCGATCCACTGGTCGGTCTACGCGCCTTCCTTCCTATCACGGAAAAGTTGTCGGTGCAGGCGCAGGCTGACATCGGCGGATTGGCGGCGCCGGCTCCGATCTCACATGGTCGGCGCTGGCAACCGTCAATTATGTCTTCAGCGATCGCCTATCCGCCTCCGTGGGCTACAAGGTACTCGACGTTGATTACAAGCGCGGCGGTCACGTCTATGACACGCGCCTCAGCGGCCCGGTTCTCGGCCTGACCTATCGGTTCTGATCGGCAACGGTTTCGCGTAGCCTTCTTATGGATGGAATGATGTTCAACATGTCTCGGTTCACACGCTTCCTCGTTACCTTGACCGCCGCTGCGGCGCTGCTGACCGCCGAGGCCCAGGCCTGCACACGGGTCGTCTATCAGGGGCCTGACGGGCGGATTCTGACGGGCCGCAACATGGACTTCAAGGACCCGATGATCAGCAACTTCTGGGTTTTTCCCCGCGGTATGAAGCGCAGCGGGGCCGCCGGTCCGCGGTCGGTGGAATGGACATCGAAGTTCGGCAGTCTGGCCGTTTCCGGCTACGATATCTCGACGGTCGACGGCATGAACGAAGCCGGCCTCAACGCCAGCCTGCTATGGCTCAACGCCACGAAATTTCCGGAGGACGACGGAACGACGTCGCGCATGTCGCTCTCGATCTGGGCGCAATTCTACCTCGATCAATTCGCAACGGTCTCGGAAGCGGTTGAATATACGCGCGCCCATCCTGTGCAGGTCGTGAGCGGTGAAGTGCCCGGCCGTCCCGGCAGCCTCGCGCCACTGCATTTGACGCTCTCCGACGCCACCGGCGACAGCGCCATTCTTGAGTGGATCGATGGAAAGCTGAACATCCATCATGGCCGCGCGTATCAGGTGGTGACGAACGATCCGCCTTATGATGACCAACTCGTCTTGCAAAAATACTGGAGTGCGGTCGACTCCCTCAAATTCCTTCCCGGCAGCGGGCGCTCCGAAGACCGTTTCGTACGCGCCGGCTTCTATATCAACACGGTGACCCAGAGCGACGATCCCCGGGTTGCCGCCGCTGCCGTTTTCAGCGTGATCCGCAACGCTTCGGCACCCTATGGCGTAAGCATTCCAGAGGCACCGAACCTTTCCACGACCCGCTGGCGTGTGGTGGCGGACCAGAAGAGCATGCTTTTCTATGGTGAATCGGCAACGTCACCCAACGTTTTCTGGGTGGATTTGAAGAAACTCGACTTCTCTGAAGGCGCGCATGTCCGCAAACTGGATCTCGGCGTGGACATGGCTCGTATCCTTGCCGGCGAGGCATCGGACCAGTTCGCCCCTGCAAAGCCGTTCGACTTCATGGAAGCCGAATGAAGGCTGTTTTTTGCCAGCCAATTGGAAAGTCGCTGACCGCTTTCCCCCCCTTCTCAGGCATGTTCAAATCAGCCCTGTAATCTAAGGGCTAAATCGGACATACCTCAGAAAACGCTTCGTTCGCCCTTTTGGCAGATGGCTGTATCCCGAGGACATGTTCAACGGTTTCGGAAAGGATCGCAGCATGTCCCATCTCAAGGCCCTCAAGCTCGCCAGCGCAGTTCCGGTTCGCTCCGCTGCCGATCCGGTGCAGCGCGTCCGCGAGAAGATGGTCGCCGTTCTGGCCAAACTGAATATGCCACCGAGAAGATCAACAAACACGGCATCGTTGATAGCGGCGATGCGCTGGATAAGGGCATCGGTTGCCTGACCGCTGAGCGCTACAAATGGCTCGCCGACGAATTGGTCAGGGTGGGGTTGCTGAAGCAGGAAACCGACTACACCAAGGCTTTTGACACGCGCTTTTCCTGAAAGGGTGTCGGATTGGCATTAAAGAAGCCGTAGCCCGGTTTAGGTGATGTTGCAAAGTTCGGTCGCGAAGCTGAGCTTCTCGCGACCGAATATCGCGACAAGAAAATCGCTGATTTCTGAGTGTTGGAGGATTTCGGCGGAAGTCAGGATTTGCGCGACACGATCACGGCATTTACTGCTTCAACGAAGCCTGCACCTCCCGGCCCGCGCGTAATCCAGCGCGGCGATTGGGGGAGCTGGTCGAGGTAGTCAGTCACGGTACTGACGCCTACCGTATGCTGGAAGAACGAGAACATCGGCGCGTCGTTAGTGGAATCTCCGGTGTAAAGGACCGCCGAGCGGTCAGCGTCTATGTCGAGGTCATAGTGTTCTAGAAGCACCCGCCGCGCCATCGCCAGCTTGTCATATTTCCCGAGCCAGCCGAGCACCCAAAGATTGTTAACTGTGGCATCGGCTGAAGCGTCGCAAAGTGCGTTAAGGATCGCGGCGCGCACTTCCGCATCCTTCGGTTGTTCAAAGGCAAGGCTGGTGAGCCGGAACGGCTGATCGTCGGTAAAGCTGGCGGAAGGAACGGCGCGTTGCACTTGCCGCCCGATTTCCTCGAGGCGTTTGGATACGGCCGGACGGTCATCATCACTATGCCAGAAATGTCGCTCGATGCCATGTCCGGCATCATGACGGCGGAAGAAGAACCCGCCATTTTCCCCGATTACGCCATCCACGGGCCACATGCGGGCCATCTGATCGCACCATCCGGCCGGGGCGGCGGTTACCGGAATTACCTTCACTCCTGCCGCCTGCAAATTCTCAAGAGCTAAATAGGTGTGCCCCGCAAGCCGGCCTTGATAGGTCAGCGTCTCATCCATGTCGGTCAGGACGAACTGCACATCTCGAAACGTGGAAATGTCGGCGTGTTCTAGCGGTCGCACATAGTCCTCCAGGAGTGATTGTCGCAAAAATTGCGAATATTGTTCGAGTTCTGCGCATAACATTCGCGGCGTTGCAGAGTACGGATTTTTGCAACGACAACGCCGTTGGTAGGAATGGTGTGCATCCCATCCAGCTCAGTTCCGCACCTCGGCGAACACGTCTAGCAAAACAGTACATTCTTGCGGCAAGTCTTTCGCGCCAGTCGTGCCCTTCAAGACCCGCGCCTCGAGAATCTTCTCGATAGCGACCTTCGCCGCGCGCACATGCACCGGAACGTCATCGTCAAGCCTTTGGCCGAATTGTCATTTCCATCATTCACACCTCAGACGCCAGTTCATCATGGCGCCTCTAAAATCTGGTGCATGCGCATTGTGTATGTAAAGCAACACTGGCTAAATCGTTGTGGTTAACGCTTGGTTGCCGACCGCCAGCTCACTCGCCGTAACAATCTGCGTTCTTTCGTGCATGGACAGAAGATTGCAAAAGCGCTAACGAGGCGCATGATCAAAAGACAGGCAAAAGTTGACAGTGCCGGCGCCATTGCCTCGGCAATCCGTACCGTCGAAACCGAAAAGGCTGGCCTTGCCGCCCTTTCGACGGCCCTTGAAGGGCGGCTCTTCGACGCATTTTGCGAAGCTGTTCGCGTCATCGGCGATATCAGCGGCCGCGTCATCGTGACGGGTATCGGCAAGTCGGGGCATATCGGGGCGAAGATCGCCGCGACGCTTGCCTCCACCGGTACGCCATCCTTCTTCGTGCATCCCGTCGAGGCCAATCACGGCGATCTCGGCATGATCGGGCGTGACGATGTCATCCTCGCCATGTCCTGGAGCGGCGAAACGGCCGAACTGCAGGGTATCGTTTCCTATTCCCGCCGTTTCTCCATCCCGCTGATCGCCATCACGTCAGGCGAGCGCTCGGCTCTTGCCCGCGAGGCGGATACGCTGCTGCTGCTGCCGAAGGAGCAGGAGGCCTGCCCGCACGGCCTGGCGCCCACCACCTCCACGCTGATGCAGCTTTCCCTCGGTGATGCGCTTGCGGTTGCCCTTCTCGAAGCCCGCGGCTTCACCGCAACGGACTTCAAGACCTTCCACCCCGGCGGCAAGCTCGGCGCCAGTCTTTCCCATGTCGGCGACATCATGCACAGCGGCGAAAACATGCCGCTCGTTCCTCTCGGCACGTCCATGCCGGATGCGGTTCTGCTCCTGTCGCAGAAGCGTTACGGCTGCGTCGGCGTCATCAATGACGAGGGCATTCTCGTCGGCATCGTCACCGACGGCGATATCGCGCGCAACCTTTCGCGCAATCTTGCCGAACTCAGCGTCGACGAGATCATGACGCGCGGCCCCAAGACGGTGAAGCCGTCGACCTTGGCAACCGCCGCGCTTGGTCTGCTCAACCAGTACAACATTTCCGCGCTGATCGTTACGGACGAGACATTCCGTCCTGTCGGCGTCGTGCATTTCCACGACCTGCTGCGAATCGGCGTCGCCTGATCCGCATCCTCCACGGCTCGTACCAAAACCCCCGCATTTCCCGGAAATGCGGGGGTTTTGTTTCAAGCAGGCTCGACCATGAGATCGCGGCCATTGCTGGCCGTGACGCGCACGCGCGCGCCGACCGGCAGGTCCGGGCCCTGCACGCTCCACATCGTATCATCGAGGCGAATGCGACCGCGGCCTTCGCTGATCGGCTGCTCCAGCGTCGCGGTGCGGCCGACGAGGCTCTGGCCGCGTTGATTGAGATGAGGCTGGTCGGAGGCGGTGCCGCGTGCGCTGACGATGCGCCGGCCGATCAAAACGGCGACAAGCGACAAAACGGCAAAGACCAGCCATTGCACATGCCAGGTCCAGAAGGCCGTCTCCCAGAGCAGCAGCGAGAGAGCGCCGGTGACAACTGCCGCGATGCCGATCCAGACGAGGAAGACGCCGGGCATCAGCACTTCGAGGATCAGCAGCACGATGCCGAGTACCCACCATGCCCAGGGGCCGAGTTCCGTGACGATGCGCTGGATCATCTCAGCTTCCCTGCGGCGTATCGAACGGGTTTCGGAACGCAGGCGTCGAGGCGGTGGTTGTCGTGGCGGGCGTCGACTGGCGCGTGCGCGGCGTGCTGGCCACCTGCGCGCCGCCGCTCCCAAAGACTTCCCTGGCGATCGCACCGATACCGCCGAGCGAACCGATGAGCGAGGAAGCCTCCATCGGCATCAGCACGACCTTCGAGTTCGGCGCCTTGCCGATCGAGGCCATAGCCTCGGTGTACTTCTGTGCGACGAAGTAGTTGATGGCCTGCACGTCACCGGCTGCGATGGCCTCGGAGACCATCTTCGTTGCCTTGGCCTCGGCTTCGGCGAGGCGTTCACGCGCCTCGGCATCACGAAACGCCGCTTCGCGCTGGCCCTCGGCCTCGAGGATCGCAGACTGCTTGGCGCCTTCCGCGCGCAGGATCTGTGCATTGCGCGAGCCCTCCGCTTCCAGCACCTGCGCGCGCTTTTCACGCTCGGCCTTCATCTGCCGCGCCATGGAATCGACGAGGTCCTTCGGCGGCGCGATGTCCTTGATCTCGACGCGGGTGATCTTCACGCCCCAGGGATTGGCGGCCTCATCGACGACGCGCAGAAGCTGGTCGTTGATCTTGTCGCGGTTGGAGAGCAGCTCGTCGAGGTCCATCGAGCCCATGACCGAGCGGATGTTGGTCATCGTCAGGTTGAGGATGGCGTTCTCCAGGCCGGCAACCTGGTAGGCCGCCTGGGGTGCGCTCAGGACCTGATAAAAGGCAACGCCGTCGACGGCCACGATTGCGTTGTCGCGCGTGATCACCTCCTGGGTGGGCACGTCGAGCACCTGCTCCATCATGTTCATCTTGGCGCCGATCCGGTCGATGAACGGGATGATGATGTTGAGGCCGGGCGTCAGCGTCCGGGTGTAGCGGCCGAAGCGCTCGATGGTGAAATTGAAACCCTGCGGCACGGTCTTCACGCCCGCGAAAAGCAGCAGGAGGACGAGGACGACGAGGACGGGGATGACGACGTCGAAACCGGTGAAAAGCATTGCTCACTCCCTTTGCCCGGCGGACGACGGGCCGAGCCCGTCAGGATTCGTTGAGTGATGACTTAGGTGCGAATTGCGGCGGATACAATCGTTCTTGTCGGACAATGCCCAGCCGTCGCTACAGAGACCGCAACCATTCCAGCACCGTTTCGATGGTTTCCGGCCTTGTCACGACGCCGAGATGCGAGACCTCGGGCAGAACGCGATAGGTACCGCCGGACACATGCGCGGCGATCGTTTCCTCGTAGAGTTCGGCGCGAAAGGACTCATCGGCGTCGCCAGCGACGACCAGAAACGGGGCGCCCAGATGGGCGAGGTCGCCGCCATAGTCCGACCGCGGAGCGAAGGAGGTGTTCATACGGTAGGTGTAGGCGGTCGTCGCCGTATTGCCGAGGGGGCCGTCCAGAACGACGGCAGGCATCGCGAAACTGATCACCGGCAGGTGGTTCAGCGCGGTGATGCCGACCGCGTTCAGCATTGTGAGCCCGATGATGCGCCGGGTCGCCGGGCGTGCCCAGCCGCCGGAATTTTCCCTGGTCGTCGGCGCGTTGTACTTCAGGAACGGCGCCAGCAGGATATTGGCATCCGCGAGGTCGCCGTAGCGCCCACCGGCAAACCGGACGACGAAGCCGCCTCCGGACGAATGCCCGCCGAGGACGATCTGCGCGTCCGGCCGCTCCTTGCCGAGCAGGCCGATCAGGTCGGCAATGTCCTCCTCGAGCTGGCCGATATGGTCGACGTCGCCGCGCCGGACAGGATTTTTGCCATGGCCGCGCATGTCGGGGACGATGACGGTCGCGAGGCCCGCATCGGCGATCGCGGCCGCCATCGGGTGGAACTGCATGCCGTGCCAGGCCGAGCCATGGACCAGGATGACGAAACGGTCGGCGCCGCCCGTCGCGTCGTAGCGACGATAGGCGAGGGCCGTCCCGTCGCGGGCCGTGAACATGACCGGCCGCGGCAGCGATGCGTAGTCGGCTTCAAGCGCCTCGGCGAAGCCGATGCCGCCATCACCGGGGTCGGGGTTTGCGGGCGGTCGCTGGGACATGACCAGGCCGACGGCCAAAAGAAGGTATATGGCGGCCGAAGCCGTCGCGAACATGACGATCTTGAAAAGCATGGTCCCCCGCAGTCGTGCCGGCGCCTCTAAGCCCAGCCTGACAGTTCCCTTCGTGCGATGGTTTCGATCACCGCCATCCCCTCGGCGGTATCGTTGAGGCATGGAATATGGGTGAAATTCACGCCACCCGCGTGATGAAAGATCTCTTCGGCCTCACCGGCGATTTCTTCCAGCGTCTCGAGACAGTCCGAAACGAAGCCGGGATTGAACACCGCGAGGGACTTCACGCCGTCGCGCGCCAGCTTTTCCACGGTCTTGTCGGTATAGGGCTGTAGCCATTCCTCCGGTCCGAAGCGCGACTGGAAGCAGGTGATCAGCTTCTCTTCGCTCCAGCCGAGGCATTCGCGCAGCAGCCGCGAGGTTTTCATGCAATGGCAATGGTAAGGATCGCCGTTGCGGAAATAGCTCTGCGGAATGCCGTGATAGGACGCGATCACCACCTCCGGCTCGAAATCGAGGCCGGCGAGGTGTGTCTCGATCGAGCGGGCGAGTGCTTCGACATAGACCGGCTCGTCCTGATAGGAGGGCACGGTTCGGATCGCGGGCATGAAACGAAGTTTCGAAAGTCCCTCGAAGAACTTGTCGTTCACGGTGGCGGTCGTCGTCGCCGAATATTGCGGATAGAGCGGAAACATCACGATGCGGTCGCAGCCGCGGGCGATCATGCCGTTCACCACGGACTCGATCGACGGGTTGCCGTAGCGCATCGCCCAGTCGACCAGGACGTCCGGCTTGTCGGCAAGCGCCTCGGCAAGCTTTTCGCCCTGCGCGCGCGTGAAGGTCCTCAGCGGCGATTCGTTACGCTCCGTGTTCCAGATCTTGGCATAGGCCGCGCCCGACTTCTTCGGGCGCGTGTTGAGGACGATGCCGTAGAGGATCGGGTACCACAGCGCGCGCGGCCATTCGATGACGCGCTTGTCCGAGAGGAATTCGCGCAAATAGCGGCGCATCGGCGCATAGTCGGTCCCGTCCGGCGTTCCCAAGTTGACGAGCAGCATGCCCACCTTGCGTGGCGGCACGTCCGGGTGGCCGGCCGGCAGGGGACCGGTGGCAATTGCGCTTTGTCGATCGATCGTGGTCGTCAGGTCCATGAGAACTGCTCCTTCGGCGAGCGCAAAACTAATCCGCGGATCGGTGCAATCAATGCCGCGTCTGGCCGCAGGGAAGAAACAAAAAAGCCGCCCGGACACTCCGGGCGGCTCGATTGTCAGGCAGGATGCGGATCAGGCCGCGGCGGGGATGACGATTTCGGTCCCGACCTCGAGATCGTTCGGGTCCACGCCGGGGTTGGCCTCCTGGATCTTCGTCCAGAGCTTCGGATCGCCGAGATATTCGCGCGCCAGCTCCCAATAGGTGTCGCCGCGCTTGATGACGTGCTTCTTCATGCCGTCATCTTCCTTCGGCGCCATCGCGTCGTCCTTTGGCTCCTCTTCCTTGGGAGCCATGGCGTCGTCCTTGGGCTCTTCCTCCTTCGGCATCGCCTCGTCGGTCTTCGGCATGTCCTCCTTGGGAGCCGCGGCCATTTCAGGCTCGGCCTTGGAGATGCGTCCGTCGGTGTAGGGCGCGTAGGGCTTGTTCTCGGCGAGGTAGTCGGCGACCACCTGCTCGAGGCCCGGGCCGTAGTCATAGGCGTTCTGAGCGTTCTTCGCGAACAGCGCGTAGCCGTCGCCGCCGGCGCGCATGAAGTTGTTGGTTGCGATCGTGTAGGTCTTGGCCTCGTCGATCGGCGTCCAGTTGTCGCCGTCGCGCACCTCTACCGACTTGATGCGCCCTTCATTCGCCGCCACCGAGGGGTCGAAGGTGTAGCGCAGGCCGGAAACCTGCGGGAAGCGGCCGCCGCCATCCTCGATCTGGCTGACGCCGCTTTCGAGCGAGGCGACGACATCCTTGCCGGTCAGCTGGAAGGTGGCAAGCGTGTTCTGGAAAGGCAGGACCTCCAGAACCTCGCCCATGGTGACTTCGCCCTGATCGATCGAAGCGCGCAGGCCGCCGCCATTCGTGATGGCGAATTCAACGCCCTGGCCCTTGACCCGTGCCAGCATCGCGTCGGTGACGAGATTGCCCATCTGGCACTCGCCGGCGCGGCAGGTGTCGCGGCTGCCATCGATCGCACCCGAGGATTCGGAAACGACCTGCTTCTTCAGTTCCTCGATCGGCGCGCCGAGTTCCTTGACCCGGGCAACGACCTGTTCGTCCGGCGTTACCGAGGCGTCGAGAAGCTTGGGTTCGCCGCTCGCCTCGATCGGCTTGCCGGCGTCGTCCCATACGACCTTCACGTCGCCGAGATATTTCGAGTAGGACGCGGCCTGGACGACCGGCACCTTGTAGCCGTCCGG
The DNA here is from genome assembly GCA_023953775.1 of Rhizobiaceae bacterium. Taxonomy (GTDB): domain Bacteria; phylum Pseudomonadota; class Alphaproteobacteria; order Rhizobiales; family Rhizobiaceae; genus JAMLJD01. Next base: position 32,554 of record JAMLJD010000013.1, read on the forward strand.
ATTGTCGACCATCGTCGGGTACGGGCCGGCTGCTCCTTCGACCGAGTTGGACAGGAGCGTGTGCGAGTGGCCGCCGACCACCACGTCGACGCCCGGGATCTTGGCAATCGCCTCAAGGTCGCGCGGATAGCCGACATGGGTCAGCGCGATGACCTTGTTGACGCCCTCGGCGGTGACGGCGTCGACGGCCGCCTTGATCGTCGCGGTGTCGATGCCGATCAGGATGTTGTCGCCCGGCGAGGACAGTTCCGCGGTGTCGTTGGCGACGGCGCCGATGACGGCGATCTTCTCACCGCCGACATCGAGGATCGTGTAGGGCTTCACCTTGTCGCCCAGCTTGGAGCTGTAGCCGGCGAGCACGTTGGAGCCGAGAACCGGGAACTCGACCTTGTCGAGGAAGGTGGCGAGGCCGTCCTCGCCGTCGTCGAACTCGTGGTTGCCGACGGTCATCACGTCGGTCTTCATCAGGTTCAGGAATTCCGCTTCCACCGCGCCCTTGTAGGTCGTGTAGAACAGCGAACCCTGGAAATTGTCACCGGCGTTCAGGAACACCACGTTCTGGCCGTTCATGGCCTCGCGCGCGTCGCGGACCGCGGTTACGAGCCGGGCCGCGCCGCCGAAGCACTTGCCCTCGGTTTCATCGTCGGCCGAGCAGGTCGAATCATATTTGCTGATCGACTCGATGCGGCTGTGCCAGTCGTTGATGTGGAGAATGTTCAAGGTGTAGTCGGCAAAAGAGGCCGATGCCGACATCGCCAGCACCGAGGCCGACAGTGCCGCCACATATGCGAGGTTCTTCATGGTTGATCTCCCGGTTCGCCTGCCGGAGGCCATACCGCACCCCCGTGTCAGTTTTCTATCAATCGTCCCCAAGGCATGTTTTCACCGCCTCGCGGCCTATGCAAGGAGTTTCGGCCTTCGACAGGAGGTTCAGGCGTCGTAGCCGCGCTCGTCGGAAATGACCTTGCCGTCGTTCGGCAGGCTTCCCGCCTCGGCCAGGACGACGTCGCCGCCGAGCTTGGTGACGTCGCGCATCGCGGCCGCGATCGCCGCGGCGTCAGGCCGGGCGTCGGCCGCCGGCTCGACGTGAAGCGTCATGGCGTCGCGTTCGCTTTGCCGCGAAACGACCAGCCGCGCCCTGCCGACCGCCGGGTTGCGCCGGACGATCTCGGCGATCTGCACCGGATCGACGAACATGCCCTTGATCTTGGTGCGCTGGTCGGCGCGACCCATCCAGCCCCGGATGCGCATGTTGGTGCGGCCGCAAGGGCTCGGCTCGGGCAGCACGGCCGACAGGTCTCCGGTGCCGAGCCTGACCAGCGGGTAGGCGAGGTTGAAGCTGGTAATGACGATCTCGCCGACTTCGCCTGGTGCGACGGGGTCGCCGGTGCCCGGGCGGACGATCTCGACGACAAGGTCTTCATTGACCACCATGCCGGGATGCGGGCTGCCGGAATCGTCGGTGGTTTCGAACGCGATGATGCCGAACTCCGCCGTCGCGAAGCACTGCAGGACGTTGACGCCGCGCCCGGCATATTCGGCGCGCAGGCTTGGAAACAGCGCGCCGCCGGAGACGAGGCCGAGCCGGAAGGAGGAGAGGTCCTTGCCGGTCTCGGCGGCCTTGTCGAGCATGACCTTGAGAAAATCGGGCGTGCCGCAATAGACCGCCGGACGGATCGCGGCGGCTGCCTCGACCTGCATCTCGGTGTTGCCGACGCCGCCGGGAAATACGGTGCAGCCGGCGGCGCGCGCGCCCTCGTCAAGGATGAAGCCGCCGGGCGTCAGATGATAGGAAAAAGCATTGTGGACGATGTCTCCGCGCCGGATCCCGGCGGCGTGGAAGGCTCGCGCGGCCTGCCAGGGATCGTGGCCGAAGCCCTGCGGCTCGAAGATCGGCCCGGGGGACATGAAGACGCGGCCGCCGGCCAGTGCTGCGGGATTGGCGAAGCCGCCGAAGGGCGGATCCTCGGCCTGCATCTCGAGCAGCCGGCTCTTGCGCAGGACGGGAAGCCGCGCAAGCGCGTCGCGGCTGTCAACACTCGACGGGTCGATGCCGTCGAGCCAGCGGGCAAGGCCTGGCGCAACCTTCATCGCCTCATCGAGAAAGGCGGGCAGCCGGGCGAACAGATCGCTCTCCCGCGCCGCCGGATCACGGGTTTCCAGTTCGTCGAAATGCGCGCTCATCGTCCCTCCCGCCAGTTCGGAAGGGTTATTGCAATCGCGGGCACCGCGCGCAAGGGACCCGGGCAGGAAGCGGCCAACGCCGCTTCCCGGAACGTCAGGAAATGCCCGTGTTGCGCCGCGTCAGCACGAATTGCTGGCCGGACGAACTCGTGCAGTTCATCTGCGAGGGCGATACCAGGGCGCAATTGACCGCCGAGGTGGTCTGCCGGATCAGCGAGGTGAGCGAGATCTCGACCGTGCGCTGGTCGCGGAATCGATAGGAACCCTCGGCCAGCCGGTTGCCGGTATCGGTCGCCACTGTCTCGAACACGCCGCCGTTGAAGCGCGATATCGCGACGCCGTCGGCGCTGATCCACTCGCCCTCGACGCCGGTCTGCTGGATCGGCGCGGTGCGCGGACGCATCATGCCTGTCTGGCAGGCCGAAAGCGCCAGTGCCGCTGCGATTGCCGCGAATGCGACCGGTTTTCCAGCGAAGCTCATGCCGAATTTCCTCTCATTCCCTCGCAATAGACCTCCTTCGCTCGATTTGTCGGCGAAAGCAAGGCGGCGGTGCGCCGTGATCAGCGTACCAGAACGTTGCGAAACTGCCATGGTTCCTTGCGGTCGATATCCTCCGGGAAAAGCCCCGGTCGGCCGGCCAGCGGCGTCCAATCGGTGTAGTAGCCCCTGACCGGGCCGAGATAGGGAAGCTGGACGTCGAGGCAGCGCCGGTAGTCCATCTCGTCGGCCTCGACGATGCCGGCCTCGGGGTTCTCCAGCGCCCAGACCATTCCGGCGAGCACGGCGGACGTCACCTGCAGGCCGGTGGCGTTCTGATAGGGGGCGAGTTCCCGCGTCTCTTCCACCGTCAGCTGCGATCCGTACCAGTAGGCGTTCTTCTTGTGGCCGTAGAGCAGCACGCCGAGCTCGTCGGCGCCGTCGACCAGCTCGTTCTCGTCGAGGACGTGCTGCTTGGGCTGCGCCTTTCCGCCGGACCCGAACATCTCGTGCAGCGACAGCACCGCATCGTTGCAGGGGTGGTAGGCGTAGTGGCAGGTCGGGCGGTACGTCACCTTGCCCTTCTTGTCGCGCACGGTGAAGAAGTCGGCGATCGAGATCGCCTCGTTGTGGGTGACGAGGAAGCCATACTGCGCGCCCGGCGTGGGGCACCAGGTGCGGACGCGGGTGTTGGCGCCCGGCTGTTCGAGATAGATCGCGGCCTTCGAGCCCTTCTTGTGCTTGCGGGCGTTCTTCGGGGTCCATTTCTCGTGTGTGCCCCAGCCGAGTTCGGCCGGCTGCAAGCCTTCCGAGATGAAGCCCTCGACGGACCAGGTGTTCCAGAAGACGTTCATCGGCTTCGGGTTCCGGGTGCGCTGGGTATCGCGCTCGGCGATATGGATGCCCTTGACGCCGGCCTTCTTCATAAGCGCCGCCCAGCCCGCGCGGTCGTCCTGCGCCGGCTCCTCGTATTTCAGGCCGAGGTCGTTGGCGAGGTTGACGAGCGCCTGCTTGACGAACCACGACACCATTCCCGGATTGGCGCCGCAGCAGGAGACGGCGGTCGTGCCGCCGGGATTCTTGCGGATCTCCTCGCGAACGGTCTCGCGCAGCGCGTAGTTGGTACGCGCGTCGTTGCCGGCTTTGGTGTCGAAATAGAAGCCGAGCCAGGGTTCGACGACGGTGTCGACGTAAAGGACGCCGAGCTTGCGGCACAGCTTCATCAGTTCCAGCGACGAGGTGTCGACCGACAGGTTGACGCAGAAGCCCTGGCCGCCGCCCTCGGTCAGAAGCGGCGTGAGCAGCTTCTTGTAGTTGGCCTTTGTCACCGCGTCCTGGACGAAGCGGATGCCGCGCTCGTCGAGCAGCTTGCGGTCGGTGTCGCGCGGATCGATGACGACCATCCGCGACTTGTCGAACTTGAAGTGACGCTCCAGGAGCGGCAGCGTGCCCCGGCCGATCGAGCCGAAGCCGATCATGACGACGGGGCCGGTGATTTCGCCGTGGACCGGCCATTTCTGCTTGCTGCTCATTGCCAAACAACTCCTTGAGGGCGAAGATGGTTTCCGTTCGGGCGCTGCCTAAACCATACTCGGCCGTCACAATAAAGCGGAAATGCCGCGGGATCGACCGCCGGATCGGTACGTCCGGAGGCCAACGGGGTTTTCGCGACCGCCAAGACGCGCTATTTGCGTGACCGCGACATTCAAGGATCAAGACCATGCCCGCCTACCGTTCACGCACCTCCACCCACGGCCGCAACATGGCCGGCGCCCGCGGCCTGTGGCGCGCCACCGGCATGAAGGACGGCGATTTCGGCAAGCCGATCATCGCGGTCGTGAACTCGTTCACGCAGTTCGTGCCCGGTCACGTGCACCTGAAGGATCTCGGCCAGCTCGTTGCGCGCGAGATCGAGGCCGCCGGCGGCGTGGCAAAGGAGTTCAACACGATCGCCGTCGACGACGGCATTGCGATGGGCCATGACGGCATGCTCTACTCGCTGCCGTCGCGCGAGATCATCGCGGATTCGGTCGAGTACATGGTCAATGCGCATTGCGCCGACGCCATGGTCTGCATCTCCAATTGCGACAAGATCACGCCCGGCATGCTCAATGCCGCAATGCGGCTCAACATCCCGGTCGTATTCGTCTCCGGCGGCCCGATGGAAGCCGGCAAGGTCGTGCTGAAGGGCAAGAAGGTGTCGCTCGACCTGATCGACGCGATGGTCGCGGCAGCCGACGACAGCGTGGCGGACGAAGACGTGCAGGTGATCGAACGTTCCGCGTGCCCGACCTGCGGGTCGTGCTCGGGCATGTTCACGGCCAACTCGATGAACTGCCTGACCGAGGCGCTCGGCCTGTCGCTGCCCGGAAACGGGTCGACGCTCGCCACCCATGCCGACCGCCGGCGCCTGTTCGTCGAAGCCGGCCATCTGGTCGTCGATTTGTGCCAACGCTATTACGAGCAGAACGACGAGAGCGTGCTGCCGCGTTCGATCGCCAACAAGCAGGCGTTCGAGAACGCAATGTCGCTCGACATCGCGATGGGCGGATCGACCAACACGGTGCTCCACATCCTCGCCGCGGCCTATGAGGGCGGGATCGACTTCACGATGGACGACATCGACCGCCTGTCGCGCAACGTGCCGTGCCTGTCCAAGGTCGCGCCGGCGAAGAACGACGTCCACATGGAGGACGTCCACCGTGCCGGCGGCATCATGCGCATCCTCGGCGAACTCGATCGCGGCGGTCTCATCCGGCGCGACAGCCCGACCGTTCATGCAGCCTCCATCGGTGATGCAATCGATCGCTGGGACATCACCCGCACGAACAGCGAGACCGTCAAGACGTTCTTCCGCGCGGCTCCCGGCGGCGTTCCGACACAGACCGCATTCAGCCAGGAAGAGCGCTGGGACGATCTCGATACCGACGGCGAGAAGGGCGTGATCCGTTCGGTCGAACACCCCTTCTCCAAGGATGGCGGGCTCGCCGTGCTCAAGGGCAACATTGCGCTCGACGGCTGCGTGGTGAAGACGGCGGGCGTCGACGAGTCGATCCTCACATTCACCGGTCCGGCCAAGGTGTTCGAAAGCCAGGACGCGGCGGTGAAGGCCATTCTCGGCAACGAGATCGTGGCGGGCGACGTCGTGGTGATCCGCTACGAGGGCCCGAAGGGTGGACCCGGCATGCAGGAGATGCTCTATCCGACCAGCTACCTGAAATCGAAGGGGCTGGGCAAGGCCTGCGCGCTCGTCACCGACGGCCGGTTCTCCGGCGGAACGTCAGGGCTGTCGATCGGCCATGTTTCTCCCGAGGCCGCGAGCGGCGGAATGATCGGGCTGGTGCGCGACGGCGACACGATCGAGATCGATATCCCGAACCGTACGATCAACCTCGCCGTGTCGGACGCCGAACTCGGGCGCCGCAGGGCCGAGCAGGACGGGAAGGGCTGGAAGCCGGCGGGGCCGCGCAAGCGCAACGTGACGACCGCGCTGAAGGCCTATGCCGCCTTCGCCGCGAGCGCCGACAAGGGCGCGGTGAGGATATTGCCGGAGTAGACCCCGGAGCGGGCGGTGCGGGTTCGTGCCGTCTTCCGGACAAAGCCTTACGGAGTTGCGAGATGGACGAGGCGAGCGGCTGGCGCGAGATGGCGACCGCGCCGAGAGACGGCACGCGCATCCTGGTGACTGTGCGCAACTCCGAACAGGGGCCGGCCGAAGTCGATGTGGCGCACTGGGCCCGTGCCGACCAGTTCGGCATCGAGGGCTGGCGCTCGGCGGATTCCCACCCCGGCCAGATCATCGGCTATGCCGAACCCGAGTTGAAGTGCTGGATGCCTTTGCCGAAGGCGGGCGAGGCGGCACCATCGCCGTGGGAAGAGGGCCAGGAGCTTTTCGGGTCCGGGATCTGAGATCGCCGGTCCGACGCGGTCGTCACACGGCCGACTGGCCCGACGCGACCGCCCTGAGTTGTTCCACCAGCCGGTCGCGGTCTGCCGCGAGACCCTTGTAGTCGAGTTGCGCGGCATCGAGTGCTGCAAGCTGATCGGCAAGGCCCGATGCCAGCTGTGCCCCGCCCTCATGCTTTTCAAGTGCCGCAAGCGGATCGACGTGGATGCGGATCGTGAACAGGATATCGCCCGAACGCGGCAGCTTTCTCAGTGTCTGACGCTCGATCCGAATGAAGCCGGCTGCGAGCGGGTCGCCGCCGAAACGCGATCGGCCCTCGTCGGCCCGGGTCCTGCGCTGTACGGCCGACAGGGGCAGATAAAGTGACGGCTCGACGGCCAGCGACCAGTTGAAGCGCCAGACAGGCCTGCCGACGGCGAGCTTGTCGAACATGCGCTCGATCAGTTCGGCGGGCCGCGTACCGCGCCCGAAGCCGGGGACCGGTTCGTGGATATCGACCAGCGGCCGTCCGAATTTCTCCGCGAGCGACCACGAGGAGGGAAAGCACAGTGACGCGGCGACGAGCCGCCAGCCGTCTTCGCTCCTGCGCATGAGAACGAGATCCTCCTGCACGAAGCGCGCCGCGATCTGCAGTCGCGGCTCGTCCGAGCCGTGCGTCTGGAAACGTGGCAGACGTTCGCCCAGATGATCCCACTGGCTGCGGCCGGGAAAGATGGTCGCCCATCCCCGCACGAGATGATCGACGACGAGTTCCAGCACCTCGGCCTGGGCATCCTCGGTGCCAGGCTCCGCGGCGAAGACGTCGCCCGGCCTTTCGGCGATCAGCCGGTCCTTTTCGGCCAGATAGGCTTCGTAGTCGCCGTCGATCTCGAGCCAGCCGGCGAGATCGAGCGGCTTCAGGCCGATCGTGAAAGGCGCGGTCGCGCCGTCATAGGGCGTGTGGGCGAACGCCATGGCTCAGCCGGCGCGATCCATCGCTTCGAGTTCGTCGATCAGCCCCTCGATGACCGAAAGGCCCTTGTTCCAGAAGGCGGGGTCCGAGGCGTCGAGACCGAACGGCGCCAGAAGCTCCGAATGGTGCTTGGTGCCGCCGGCGCGCAGCATGTCGAAATACTTCTCCTGGAAGCCTTTTTCGGCGTTCTGGTAGACCGCGAACAGCGAGTTTACCAGGCAGTCGCCGAAGGCGTAGGCATAGACGTAGAACGGCGAGTGGATGAAGTGCGGGATATAGGCCCAGAACACCTCGTAGCCGTCGCGCAGCGCGATCGCCGGACCGAGGCTCTCGGCCTGCAATTCGAGCCAGAACTCGCCCAGCTGGTCCGATGTCAGCTCGCCCTTGCGGCGCTCGGCATGCAGCTTGCGCTCGAATTCGTAGAAGGCGATCTGGCGCACGACCGTGTTGATCATGTCCTCCACCTTCTGGGCCAGCATCGCCTTGCGCTGGCGGGCGTCCTGCGTGGCGTCGAGCAGCGAGCGGAAGGTCAGCATCTCGCCGAACACCGACGCCGTCTCGGCGAGCGTCAGCGGCGTCGACGACATCAGCGCGCCCTGCGGCGCGGCCAGAACCTGGTGCACGCCGTGGCCGAGCTCGTGCGCTAGCGTCATCACGTCGCGCGGCTTGCCCATATAGTTCAGCAGCACGAAGGGATGCGCCGAGGGCACCGTCGGATGGGCGAAGGCGCCCGGCGACTTGCCCGGGCGCACCGGTGCGTCGATCCAGTTGCGGTCGAAGAAGCCGCGGGCGATGTCGGCCATCTCGGGCGAGAAACGGCGATAGGCCGACAGCACCGTCTCGCGCGCCTGATCCCAGCCGATGACCGCCGACGGCGTTTCGGGAAGCGGCGCGTTGCGGTCCCAGTGGTTCATCGTCTCCATGCCGAGCCAGCGCGCCTTCATGGCGTAGTAGCGGTGCGACAGGCGCGGATAGGCCGCGCGCACCGCCGAAGCGAGCGCGTCGACGACCTCGCGCTCGACGCGGTTCGCGAGGTGGCGCGAATCGGCGATGTCCTCGAAGCCGCGCCAGCGGTCGGAGATTTCCTTGTCCTTGGCGAGCGTGTTGGTGATCAGCGTGAAGGTGCGCAGGTTGGACCGGAAGGTCTTCGACAGGGCCTCGGCAGCGGCCTTGCGCGTCTCCGGGTCGGCGTCCTGCAGCTTGTTGAGCGTCGGCTCGAGGGCCAGTTCCTCGCCGCCGACGTCGAACCTGAGGCCGGTCAGCGTCTCGTCGAAGAGCCGGTTCCATGCGCCGCGACCGGTGACGGACTTCTCGTGGAAGAGCTGCTCGACCCGGTCCTCGAGCTGGTAGGGCTTGTCACGGCGCAGATCGAGGACCCACGGCCGGTAGTGCGCGAAGCCCGGATCGTTGCGCATCGCCGCCTCGATCCCGGCGTCGTCGATGAGATTGAGCTCGAGCATGAAGAAAAGAAGATGCGCGCTCGCATCGGTCATCTTCTCCTGCATGTCGCCGTAGAACTTGGCGTGTTTGGTGTCCGACGTGTCGCTTGCATAGACCAGCCCGGCATAGGACATGATCCGGCCGATCAACTCCTCGATCGCCTCGTAGTCGCGGACGGCGGCGCCGAGGCCGTCATCGCCCGTCTTCGTCGCGGCCTCGCCGAGCTTGCCCTTCCAGCGGGCCTCGAAGGCGGCGGAACTTGTCGCGGCCTGCTCGATGTCGCGCGCGAGCTCGGGCGCCGCCATGCCGGCATAGAGGTCGCTCAGATCCCATTCGGGCAGCCCGCCCAGTTCGCTGCTGGCCGACTTCGCTCCCGCGCCACGGGCGGCGGGCGGTGCGAAGGCACCGTTATGGGGGGACTGGGGCATGCGTTTTCCTCGTTCTGTGCCGGCACGGGCCGCGGGCTAAGCTTTTGTTCACCCGGTTTCTTGAGCCCTTGTTTAGATGGCTGTGCCAAGATGATCCATAGCGCGCGAACCCGTATCAGCGAATTGACAGCGATTTGATGCCAGGCACCGTCCTCATTGTCGACGACGATCCCGTCCAGCGGCGGCTCGTCGAGGCTGCCCTTTTCAAAGGCGGTTACCAGAGCGTGAGCGCCGACAGCGGCGAGGCCGGCCTGGCCCGTCTCGAAGCGAGCGGCGACGGCGCCTTCTCGGTGATCATTCTCGACCTGGTGATGCCGGGCATGGGCGGCATCGGGTTTCTCGATGCGATGCGCGAGCGCGACATCGGCCTGCCGGTGATCGTGCTGACGGCGCAGGGCGGCATCGACACGGTGGTGGCGGCGATGCGGCGCGGCGCGTTCGACTTCGCGGTCAAGCCGGTATCGCCCGAGCGGATCCAGAAGTCGGTCGCCGATGCGACCAAGCTCGGCGACGTACAGACCAGGGTGAGGCATCAGCGACGGGGTGCCGGCGGCGGGCTGACGTTCCGCGACATCGTCACCCGCGACGCGCGCATGGAGCGGCTGATCGCCATGGCGCGCAAGGCGGGCGCGACCGACATTCCGGTGCTGGTCGAAGGCGAATCCGGCGTCGGAAAGGAGCTCGTGGCGCGCGCCATCCAGGCGGCGGGCGACCGCCGCACGCGCCCCTTCGTGGCGGTCAACTGCGGCGCGATTCCCGAGAACCTCGTCGAGAGCATCCTGTTCGGGCACGAGAAGGGTGCCTTCACCGGCGCGACGGAGCGGCGGGCCGGCAAGTTCCAGGAAGCCCATTCGGGAACGCTGTTCCTCGACGAGGTGGGCGAGCTGCCACCCAACGCGCAGGTGAAGCTCTTGCGCGCGCTACAGGACGGCGAGATCGACCCGGTCGGCGCGCGCTCGTCGGTGAAGGTCGATATCCGCCTGGTGTCGGCGACCAATCGCGACCTTCTCCAGCGCGTCAAGGAAGGGCTGTTCCGCGAAGACCTCTATTACAGGCTCAACGTCTTCCCGATCACCGTTCCGCCGCTCAGGGAGCGGCGCGCCGACATTCCCCTGCTGGTCCAGCATTTCATGACGCGGCTGACGCCCGACGACATGCGCGGCCGCATCCGCGGCATTTCGCAGGAGGCGCTGGCGCTGCTTGGCGCCTATGACTGGCCGGGCAATATCCGCCAGCTCGAGAACGCCGTGTTCCGCGCCATCGTGCTCAGCGAGGGCCCGGTCCTGACGGCCGACGAGTTTCCGCAGATCCGCTCACAGGTCGACGGCATCGCGCTCGGCGATGTTGACGCGCAAGCAGGCGCCGTCGCGGAGCCGGTGCCGCAACCCACATTGCGGGCAGGCGAAACTGGCGGCGCCGGAATGGTGTTCGCAAACGGCGCAGCCCACATCGGCGCTGCCGATAGCGGTGCGGCCATGATGCCGGGCACGCTCAGCGCCCTCGATGCGGGTGGCGAGGTCCGTGCGCTCGCCGAGATCGAACTCGAGATGATCCAGCTCGCCATCGCGCGTTATCGTGGCCAGATGAGCGAAGTGGCGCGGCGACTCGGTATCGGCCGATCGACGCTCTACCGCAAGCTCAAGGAATACGGCATCGACCCCGAGGAAGGCCGCTCCGAGCGCTGGGCGAGCTGAGCGGCCGGGGATTTCCCCGTTATCCCATTGTTTACCAGCAGTTTTGTCGCACCCGATTTGCCATCATCTCGCCACGGTGTTACCGCATTCGGGTTCAATAAGCTGTGATTAACCATTAGGATCGATAGTCGGGTTGTCAGCAAGGGGTCCGCTGGTCGTTTCGGGGACAACCTTAAGCCTCAAGGGCACGCAGGTTTGGTATCAGAACAGGTGAAATTGCGGGGACGGCATTGTCGTGTGCCTGCCGGGAGCCGAGTGCTCGCCGGCGTCATGCTCGCGCTGTCGATTCTTCTTTTCGGTGCAAGCTCGGCCGCCGCCGAGACGCGGAGCCTCAAGCTCTACTTCATCCATACCAAGGAAAAGGCCGAGATCACCTACAAGCGCAACGGGCGCTACATTCCGAGCGGCCTGCAGCAGATCAACCGCTTCCTGCGCGACTGGCGCCGCAACGAGCCGACCAAGATGGATCCGCGGCTGCTCGACCTCATCTGGGAGGTCTATCGCGCTTCGGGCTCGCGCGACTACATCCACGTCGTGTCCGCCTACCGGTCGCCGGCGACGAACTCGATGCTGCGCAAGCGCAGCAACGGCGTCGCCAAGAAGAGCCAGCACATGCTCGGCAAGGCGATGGATTTCTACCTGCCCGACGTGAAACTCGCCAAGCTGCGGGCGATCGGACTGAAGATGGAGGTCGGCGGCGTCGGCTACTATCCAAGTTCGGGTTCGCCCTTCGTGCATATGGATGTCGGCAATGTCCGGCACTGGCCGCGCATGAACCGCAAGCAGCTTCTCGCGGTATTCCCCGACGGCAAGACGATCCACGTGCCCTCGGACGGCAAGCCGCTTCCGGGCTACAAGCAGGCGCTCGCCGCCTATGAATCGCGCAAGCGCGGCGGTTCAACGATCCAGCTCGCGAGCGCGTCCGAGACCGAAACCCGCAAGACCGGCGGCGGTTTCCTGACCGCGCTGTTCGGCGGCGGTGCGGACGAGGAAGAGGACAATGGCGATACGCCGGCCGCCCGTCCGGCCCGGACGCCGGAACCGGCGGCACCGGTGGTCGCGGTCGCCACGCCGGCTCCTGAGCCCGAGCGTCCCGCGACGCCTGCGACAATCATTGCCGCCCTGCCGGCACGAAGCGTTCCGCTGCCGCTTTCGGCGCCGCGGCCCTCGGCAGGCCTCGGCGAGGGCGTGCCGGTTCTTGCCGCCGCCGCGCCCGAAGCGGCCGAAATGCAGCAGCCGGCCGTGGAGGAGCCTTTCGAGGTCGCGCTCGGCATTCCGCTGCCGACCCGACGCCCCGACTATACAGCCCCTGAACAGGCGCTCGACGGCACCGCGGCGCTGGCGCTTGCCGCCGCTGCCGGTGACAGTGTTGTTCCGTTCGGCCGACCGGCCCGGGACGGCGAGACGACGGAGCCGACTGCGGCGCTCGCCGCCTACGTGCCGCTTCCGGGCGAAAAGCCGAGCGCCAAGGGATCTGCCATGCTGATGGCGGCGCTGCCTGACGACAACCGGGTTGCCCGCAGGGGCGACCGGGTCACCGAACCGCTGCCCAACGAGGCGATCCCGCAACCCGCGCCCAAGACTTTGCGCTACGCGTCGGCCGGTGACGTTGCGAATCCCCGCAAGGCGGTTCTTGCACGCGCCGCGGGCACCGATCCGTCGGCGGTCGTCAACGGCGCCGTACGGACGACGCAGAAGTCGGCGCGTCCGGGCAAGGACGACATGCGTCCGGGGCGCAAGGCGATCCGCGTTCCGGTTGAAGAGGAAGTCGCGCGCTGGGCCCTCTACGGTTCCCACGTGACCCGGACGGCCAAGGGCGTGCGCGCGCCATCCATGGCCTTCGACGCAGTGCGCGAAGCACCGAAAGTCGTCTATACCGCCGGCTTCCAGCATCGCGCCAATTCGGGCGATCTCAATCGCTTCTCGGGCAATGCGGTAACGTTCCTGTCCGTCGCCAAGTTCGGCACGAACTAGAAGCTGCCACATCTCGTGCAGATTCCTGAACGGGCGCCGCGGGCGCCCGTCTGCTATTTCGAGCCGAGGCCGGACGCCGTACGCGCCAGGGCCTCGATCTCGTCCCACTTGCCGTCCGCCACGAGCCCGTCGGGTGCGACCCAGGAGCCGCCGACGCAAATGACGTTGGGCAGCGCCAGATAGTCTGCCGCGTTGTTCGGACCGATGCCGCCGGTCGGACAGAAGCGGATGCCCTGGAACGGCGACGACAGCGATTTGAGGTAGGCGGCTCCACCGGCCTGTTCGGCGGGAAAGAACTTCAGGATCGAGTAGCCTTCCTCGCGCATCGCCATGATCTCGCTCGGCGTCGCGGCTCCCGGCAGCATCGGCACATCCGAATCGCGGGCAATGTCAAGAAGCTCCTGGGTGGTCCCTGGGCTGACGATGAACTTCGCGCCTGCCGATACGGCATCGGCGAAATGATGCGGGTTGAGTATCGTGCCCGCACCGGTGACGGCTTCGGGAACTTCGGCATTGACCAGCCGGATCGCGTCGAGCGCGTCCTCCGTCCTCAGGGTGATCTCGATGACAGGCAGCCCGCCGCGCGCGAGCGCCCGGGCCAGTGGCACGGCATCGGCCAGCCGACCGATCTTGAGGACGGGAATAACCGGTTGCCCGCCGATCGTCGAAACGAGCTTTTCTGCCTTGTCGCGCATTCTGTCTGCCATTGGTCGAGATGAGTTCAACCGATTTAACAAACGCATTCGCGCCTGTCCACGCGGACGCATCATACCCTTGTGCGAAGCCATGCGAGCAATCGTCCGGCAAAGCTCGCGCGGCCACCGCGCAGGCTGGAGCCGGGCTTGAGGCCGCTCTCCAGGGCGGCCATCGTCATCGGTCCGGCAATCCCGTCCGCCGCCAGATTCCGGTCGGCCTGAAATTTCTTCACGGCCGCCGCCGTACCTGCGCCGAATATCCCGTCGGCGGCCACCGGATATCCCAGTGCGCGCAGCGCCAGTTGAAGGTCGCGCACCGGTGCGCCGCGCGCGCCGCGGCGCAACACCTCGCCGGTGGGGCGTGCATCCCCGCCCCCCGTTTGACCGACGGCGGCGTGGCGGGCATGGGCAGCCGCCAGCTTCCTGTCGTAGCGGTTCCGGGCATAGGCGGGGCCGTTATAGGCGCGTGCAAACGCCACCCAATCGCGCCGGTTGAGAGCGGCGACAAGGCCGGACTTCTCGATATAGCGAAGCATGATCTCGAGCTGGCCGGCGAGATCGCGTCGCGCGGTGTCGACGAGCGCTTCGACATCGGGGTAGCCGAGCCACGCCCAGTGCGCGCCCATGACCTGGCCGACACCCCAGGAGACGCTTTCATATGCCGCCTTGCGATCGATGACTGCGGCGCGGCTCAGCAGGCGCCAGCGTGCAGCCTGCGTTGCCGGGTTGGCGATCGCCCCCGCCTTCGGCGAGGCCAGCCCTTCCGCCCGGGCGCGGTCCCGCTTCGCGCCGCCCAGACGGCGGTCGAAATAATGCGCCTCGAAGCGGATCAGCGGTTCGTCGCGGCCGTTGATGCGCGCGACCACCCGACCACCGCTTTCGACCTCGACCACGGCGCACAGCGTCGCTGGCTCGATCCCCGCCTTGCGGGCGGCGGCGGCGATCTGGCAGGAGGTATGGGGTGTGAACATGGCATCTGGTTCCATTGTGACGGCGCCGATTGTCGACCGGTCGGAGGGAACGGGGATTGGCTGGAACTTCAAATCTGCCGGGAATGTCCGGTTGTTGACCCGGAAGCACTTGAAAACGCTTGTTTTCTGGTCGGGACTTGATGTGCCCGGCGGAAAATCCTAACAGCGTCGCCGATGAAACGTTACCCGCTACAGGACCCGGTGCGCGTTGCCGCGCTCTACCGTTTCGCGCCGGTCGATGCCCCGAAGGACCTGCGCGACAGGCTTGACCGGCTGTGTTCGGCCTCCGGCATCAAGGGGACGCTGCTGGTCGCGTACGAAGGCCTCAACGGAACGGTCGCTGGCACTGCCGACGCTATAGACGGCCTGGTGTCGGCGTTGAGAATCTTGCCGGGATTTGACGGGCTCGACGTCAAGTACTCGACCGCGGTGGAGCTTCCGTTCCGGCGGATGAAGGTCAAGGTGAAGCGCGAGATCGTCACGATGGGCGTCGACGGTATAGCAGCCGCCGACGCGGGAACCCATGTCGAGCCGGCGGACTGGAACGACCTCATCTCCGATCCCGAGACGGTCGTGATCGACACGCGCAACGTGTACGAGACGGCGATCGGCAGCTTCGCAGGCGCCGTCGATCCCGGGACCGCCAGTTTCGCCGAGTTTCCCGCCTGGGCGCAGGCCCGTCGGGGCGACCTTGCAGGGCGAAAGGTCGCGATGTTCTGCACAGGGGGAATCCGCTGCGAGAAGGCGACGGCCTATATGCGCTCGATCGGCGTCGACAACGTCTTCCACCTCAAGGGCGGAATCCTGAAATATCTCGAGGACGTGCCGGCGTCCGAAAGCCTTTGGCGCGGCGAATGCTTCGTCTTCGATGAGCGTGTCTCCGTTGCTAACGGCCTGGCACAGGGCAGCGCGGTGTTGTGCCGCGCCTGCCGTCATCCGCTGGTCGAGGCCGACCTTGCCTCCGACCTGTTCCAGAAGGGGGTGTCGTGCCCTCACTGCTTCGCCGACCGAAGCGACCGGGACCGGTCGCGCTACGCGGAGCGGCAGCGCCAGGTCGCCCTGGCGGAGCGCCGCGGGAAAGAGCCGCACCTGCCGCGCTGAACCTTTCGTCGCCCCGTCATTGCATTGTCGCCGACGGTTGCCTACCTCACCTTCGACTGGCGAGACGAAGAGGAGAGGCCGATGTTCGATCCCAAGAAGCTGCTCGACGACCTGCTCGGGTCGAAGGTGCCCGGTACCGAGACGACCGTGCGCGACAAGGCAGGACAGGTGGGGCAACTCGCCAAGGACAATCCGCTGGCGACGGGCGCGCTGGTGGCCGTGCTCCTGGGCACCGGCGCCGGGCGCGCCGTCACCGGCACCGCGCTCAAGGTCGGCGGCCTGGCCGCCGTTGCCGGTCTCGCCTACAAGGCGTACCAGAATTACCAGAACGGCAACGCGCCCGGTGACGGCAACGCGGTGGAACCAGAACTCCTGCCGCCGCCCGGCGAGACGAGCTTCCATCCGTCGCAGGCCCCGCAGGGGGAGGCCGAGTTCGCCCTCACGCTGGTGCGCGCAATGATCGCCGCCTCCCGGGCCGACGGCCACATCGACGAAGAGGAGCGGCGCAAGATCGCCGACAAGCTCAGGCTTGCCGGTATCGACGGAGAGGCCGAGAGCTTTCTCGTCGCCGAGCTGGAGAAGCCGGTCGACATCGATGCCCTGGTGTCCGGCGCGATGACCGACGCGCAGAAGGTCGAGCTCTATACCGCGTCGCGAATCGCGATCGAGCCGAACACGCGGGCCGAGCGCGGCTATCTCGACATGCTCGCCGGCCGGCTCAAGCTGCCGGATGCGCTGGTCGACCACATCGAAGCGACGGTCGCATCGGCTAAAGTCTGATCCGGGCCGCCATTTCCGCCGTTGCCCAATCCGAAATTGCCGCTAGTGTAGCTTTGATCGGTCTGCCGGCCGGCAGCGAAGCTTCTATGGGGAGGAGCTCGATCGCCGGCCGCGATCCCGCAGACCGCGTGAACGGGCCTGCCTCGCATCGCGGGGCACGCCGATCGAGTGGAGGAGAAAAGCTACATGAAATATCTGGTCGGAACTCTCGCAGCGCTGACGCTTGGCCTTATGGCGTCGAGCGCCTATGCCCAGTGCGACGATGGCGAAATGGTCATCAAGTTCAGCCACGTCGTCGCCGAGAAGGGGCATCCCAAGGGCGAAGCTGCGGTGCTGCTCGCGCAGCGCATCAACGAGGAAATGAACGGCAAGGCCTGCATGGAGGTCTATCCGAATTCCACTCTCTACGACGACGACAAGGTGATGGAGGCGCTGCTGCTCGGCGACGTCCAGCTCGCCGCGCCGTCGCTGTCGAAATTCGAAGCCTACACGCTCAAGTACCGCCTCTTCGACCTGCCGTTCCTGTTCGCGTCGCTCAAGGACGTGGATGCCTTCGGCCGCTCGGACAAGGGCAAGGAGCTCCTGAAGGTCACCGAGGGCGAGGGCTATACCGGCCTCGGCTACTGGCTGTCGGGCCTGAAGCAGTTCTCGGCGAACAAGCCGCTTCTGGTGCCTTCCGACGCCAACGGGCTGAAGTTCCGCATCCAGACCTCCGACGTCGCCGACGCGATGATCGAGGCGATCGGTGGTTCGGCCCAGAAACTCGCGTTCAAGGAGGTGTACGGCGCGCTGCAGACCGGCGTCGTCGACGGCCAGGAGAATTCCTGGTGCAACATCTACACGCAGAAATTCTTCGAGGTTCAGGACGGCATTTCCGAGACGAACCACCAGACGCTGGCCTATCTGCTGGTCACGTCGACCGAATGGCTCGAGGGTCTCGATCCCGCGTTCCGGGACCAGTTCCTGGGGATCGTCGAAGAGGTGACCAACTCGGCCAACGAGGATGTCGCGAACAAGGAAGGCGCCTGCCGCCAGAACATTCTCGATGCCGGCGGCGAGATCCGCGAACTGACACCTGAGCAGCGGGCCGAGTGGGTCGGCGTCATGAAGCCGGTGTGGGAAAAGTTCGAAGGCGATATCGGCAAGGACCTGATCGACGCGGCGATGATGACCGGGTCCTGATCGCCGAACAGACATGACGCGCCCGCCCGACGGCGGGCGCGTGACTATCGGGCAGGCAAGACGGATAATCCGCGGCCGGCCCGTTCAGCTTCGAGGGGAGGACTTAAGTGGAGCTGTTGTGGCCGTCGCTCGCGCTCATCGCGCTGGTGGTGATCCTGTTTGCCGCCGAGCGGCGTTTTCCGACGGCAATCTCGCGCCTTGAGGAAAACATCCTCGCCATACTGATGGCGCTGATCACCCTTATTTCCTTCTCGCAGGTCATTGCGCGATACGGGTTCAACACCGGCTGGGGCGGCGCGCTTGAGCTGACGCGCATCCTGTTCGCGTGGATGATCCTGTTCGGCATGAGCTACGGGCTCAAGAACGGCATCCATCTCGGGGTCGACGCGTTCATTCGCCTGATGCCGAAGCCGTTGTTCAAGGCGGCGGCCGTCTTCGGCGCCTTCTGTGTCTTTCTCTACGCCTTCATCCTGCTGCATGCGGGCTGGATGACCTTCTTCGGCGCGCCGGTCTCGACCAATTGGCGCCAGACCGGCGCGATCGGCTACTGGACCTTCATGTTCGATCGCGGGACCGGGCTTGACGACCTGCGCTATCCCGAGTGGTTCCAGGACGCATTCGGCGTCCAGGAGCGCGTCCAGCGGTGGGTCGCCTATCTGATGCTCCCGATCGGCCTCGCCCTCCTGGCGTTCCGCGCCATCGAGGGCATCATCGGCGTTGCCCGCGGCCAGCGCGAGCTGATCATTGCCGGCCATGAGGCGGAAGACCTTGTGGCCGAGAACCGCGACGCGGCGAAGGGCTGAGGACGCGCCATGGAATCGATCATCCTCTTCGTCCTCGTCCTGGCGCTGCTTTTCCTCGGCGTGCCGGTCGCGGTGTCGCTCGGCCTGTCGTCGCTGATCATCATCGCGTTCTTCTCCAACGATTCGATCTCGTCGGTGGCGCTGCAGCTGTTCACGGCGTCGCAGAACTACACGCTGCTGGCGATTCCGTTCTTCGTGCTCGCGTCGGCCTTCATGTCGACGGGCGGCGTGGCGCGGCGCATCATCCGCTTCGCGATCGCCTCGGTCGGCCACTTCAAGGGCGGCCTGGCGATGGCTTCGGTGCTCGCCTGCATGCTCTTCGCCGCTCTTTCCGGCTCGTCGCCGGCGACCGTCGTGGCGATCGGCACCATCGCCATCGCCGGCATGCGGCAGGTCGGCTACACCAAGGAGTTCGCCGCCGGCATCATCGCCAATGCCGGCACGCTCGGCATCCTCATTCCGCCGTCCATCGTGATGGTGGTCTATTCGGCCGCGACCGACGTGTCGGTCGGCCGGATGTTCCTGGCCGGCGTGATCCCCGGCATCGTGGCGGGCCTGATGCTGATGATCGCCATCTACATCATGGCCAGGGTCAAGGGCCTGCCGTCGGAGGAGTGGAAGGGCTTTCACGAGCTCATGGCCGGCGGCAAGGAAGCCGGCTGGGGCCTGTTTCTCGTCATCATCATCCTCGGCGGCATCTATGGCGGCGTGTTCACGCCGACCGAGGCGGCCGCCGTCGCCGCCGTCTATTCGTTCTTCGTCGCGGTGTTCATCTACCGCGACATGGGGCCGATGAAGGGCGAGCGGTGGATCAGGGAGACGGACGACAAGCGCGCGCGCGTCGGCTTTTCGGCCACGGTCTACGCCTTCGCCTTCTTCTTCGTGTGGATGATCCTGTCGTTCTTCCTGACCTCGGAATGGGAAGGCGTCACCTTCTCCGGCCGCGCGCTGGTCGGCGTGGTGCTGTCGCTGGCGATGATGGTCGCCTACGCCGTCTGGCGCGACAGGGAATCGAACCCGGTCAACATTCCCGGCTATCTGATGGCCGGCATGCCGATCTGGCGGCGCAATTTCTCGCTGATGGGGCGCAATTTCCTTGCCGCCTTCTTCAACGACGAGACGCGGAAGGTGATGGTCGACGCATCGCGGACGACAGTGATGCTGATGTTCATCATCGTGAACGCGCTGCTGTTCGCCCACGTGCTGACCTCGGAGCGTATTCCGCAGACGATCACCGACCTGATGGTCGGCGCCGGCTTCACCTGGTTCACCTTCCTGATCGCGGTCAACCTGCTGCTTCTGCTCGGCGGCCAGTTCATGGAGCCGTCCGGCCTGCTTCTCATCGTGGCTCCGGTCGTGTTTCCGATCGCCATGGAGCTGGGCGTGGATCCGGTGCATCTCGGCATCATCATGGTCGTCAACATGGAGATCGGCATGATCACACCGCCGATCGGGCTCAACCTGTTCGTGACGTCCGGCATCACCGGCATGAGCCTGATCCAGGTCGTGCGGGCCGCACTTCCCTTCGTGGCGGTGCTGTTCCTGTTCCTGATCCTGGTCACCTATGTGCCGATCATGTCGACATGGCTGCCCTACAGCCTGATGGGACCGGAGATCGTGACACGTTAGGCCAGTCGCGCGGGGAAGATCGTTAACGCCTCGTTAACGAATCGGGCGCATTCTTCATCAATCGGATCGGCTTTCCTCCTCCCAAGCCTGATTCAATATTCGGGGCGGCTCTTTCAGAACCGCCCCGTTTTGTCGCTGCCGGCCGCTGCTTGCACACCATCTTCCTGTCTGGCATCTGGATGAGACGTGACACATGGCTTGGCCGTGCGGTGGTCGCGCGGTGCCGCGGCGCCGGCAACCGGCAGGAGGACACTCGATGAGCAAGGACAGGATCGCGCTCGTTACCGGCGCGGGAACCGGCATCGGCAAGGCGTCGGCCATGGCGCTGGCCAGCGCCGGATGGACCACGGTGTTCGCCGGCCGCCGCATGGACAAGCTCAAAGAGGCTGCCGCGGAAGCGGTATCGCAGGGTGGCCGGGCGCTGCCGATCTCGTGCGACGTCACCAGTCCGGATGCGGTCGATGCATTGTTCGGCCGCATCGAAAAGGAATTCGGCCGGCTGGACCTGCTCTTCAACAATGCCGGCATGGGCTACAAGGGCATGCCGATCGACGAGATACCGGTCGATGCCTGGTTCGACGTGCTTGCCGTCAACCTGACCGGATCGTTCCTGTGCGCGCGCGCGGCCTTCGGCCTGATGCGCCGCCAGGAACCGATGGGCGGTCGCATCATCAACAACGGATCGATCTCGGCCTATGTGCCTCGTCCCGGCACGACGCCCTACTCGACGACCAAGCATGCGATAACCGGCCTGACACGCAGCATCGCGCTGGACGGCCGCCCCTTCGACATCGCCTGCGGCCAGATCGACGTCGGCAACGCGCTTACCGAGATGGCCCAGCCGATGACGAAGGGCGTGCCGCAGGCCAATGGCGATGTTGCCGTCGAGGCGACGATGGATCCCGTCAACGTTGCCAACGCGGTGGTCCACATGGCCAGCCTGCCGCTCGACGCGAACGTGCTCTTCATGACGGTGATGGCGACGAAGATGCCCTATGTCGGGCGCGGCTGATTGCGGGAACAAAAGATCACCGGCCGCGTTGTCGCGTGTCGGGCTCTGGCGCAGGGAAGGACAAAGTCCTGATCCGGGCTTCCGGTAGCGAAGGCGCCTCACTCTCGCCCCGGCACGCAGCCGGGCAGGAAAGACAGGTCGATGATCATCGATTTTGCCGGGTACGAGCCTGTCGTGGCGATCGCGCTTCTGCTCGGCCTGTTCGCGGCGTTCATGGTCGAGCGCTACCCTCCGGAAGTCACGGCGACAGGGGGTGCCGCGCTGTTCATCGTGCTCGGCTTCGTGCCGCTTGATGAGGTCATGCCCGTCTTCTCGAACCCCGCGCCGATCACCATCGCTGCGATGTTCGTTCTGTCGGGCGCACTTGTGCGCACGGGCGTTCTCGAGGCTATAGCGGAAGTCGTCATCGGCAAGGCGACGAGCCGGCCGTTGCTTGCGATCGCTCTCTTTCTCGTCGCGACCGTCGCTGCATCCGCGTTCATGAACAACACCCCCGTGGTTCTGATCCTGATCCCCATCGTCATCAGGCTGGCGGGGGCCATCGGCGTTGCGTCGACGCGGCTGCTGATACCGCTTTCCTACGCTTCCATCCTTGGCGGGACCCTCACGCTCATCGGAACATCGACCAACCTCCTGGTGGACGGCGTCGCGCGCCGAAGCGGACTGGAGCCGTTCTCGATCTTCGAGATCACGCCGGTCGGCATCGTCACCGCGCTGACCGGTATCGCCCTGATGACGCTGCTCGGACGCTTCCTCCTGCCGGATCGGGAATCCGGGGGAGAAGAGGCGCTGACCGGCGAAACCCAGTTTCTGTCGGAGGCGACCCTGCGCACGGACGAGTTCGACGGCAGGAAGGTCAGCGACGTCGCAGCCCTCAACCGTGGAGGGCTGAAGATCACCGGTATTCGCAGGGGCGGCGAGTTCTGGCGGTCCGATATCAAGAACCGCGAACTCAGGAAGGGCGATACGCTGATCCTCAGCGCGACCACCTCCGAATTGTTGACGCTCAACGATGCCGAGGGCTTTCGCGTGGGTCTGAGGCGTGGTCCGGACATAGCGGCCGAATCCGTCGTGGTCGAAGCCGTTGTCGCGCCGCTGAAGGCAAGCGCGGGCGAGCGCATTGCCGACCTTCCGCTCGGCAGGCGGTATGGCGTCCGCGTTCTGGGGGCACATCGCCATCGGCACATACCCGGGCCGGATCTCGAGAACGTCCGGCTGCGGCCCGCGGACAAGCTGCTTCTCGAGGGCCCCGCCGAGGGGTTCGATGCCCTTGCCGAGGAGGCGGACCTGGTGTCGGTATCCCGTCCGAGCGGTCGCGCGTTCCGACGTAGCAAGGCGCCGATCGCGGTTCTGGCGCTCGCCGGCGTGGTAATCCTGGCGGCGCTCAACCTCATGGATATCGGCATTCTTGCAATGCTGGCGGTCGCGGCAATCCTCGTTCTGCGCTGCATCGACGCGGAGGAAGCCTGGGGTTCCATCGAGGGATCGATCCTGATCCTGATCTTTGCGATGCTGATCGTCGGGGCCGGGCTCGCGAATACCGGCGCCGTCGAACTGATTGTCCGTTATCTGGCGCCGTTTCTCACCGACGTGCCACCAGTCGTGGCGCTGGTGGTCGTCTATTTCGTTGCCTCCATCCTTACCGAACTGGTGACCAACAACGCGGTGGCGGTGATCCTGACACCGATCGTGATCGCCCTGGCGGCTCAGATGGGCATCGATCCGCGACCGCTCGTCGTCGCCGTGATGTTCGGGGCCAGCGCGAGCTTCGCGACGCCGATCGGGTATCAGACGAACACGCTGGTCTACGGCGCCGGCAATTATCGCTTCGCCGATTTCCTCCGCATCGGTGTGCCGATGAACATCATCGTGGGCCTGGCGAGCATAACCGCGATCTGGTTCATTTTCCCGATGTAGCCGCGCTACGATGCGTCGTTGCGGCGGATGAGAAAGGCCTCGATGCGGTCGATCGCGCGCAGGATGTTTTCTTCCGAGTTCGCATAGGAAAGCCGGATGTAGCCTTCGCCAAGGATGCCGAAATCGGGTCCGCCGATCAGGGCGACCCCGGCATCCTCCAGCAGCGCGGAAGCCAGCGGCTTTGCTTTCCAGCCGGTCGCGGCGACGTTCGCGAACGCATAGAAAGCGCCCTTGGGCGTGATGCAGGAGACGCCCGGCAGGCTGTTCAGGCCTTCGACGACGATGCCGCGCCGGCGATCGAAAGCGCGCATCATCTTGTCGACATCGTCCTGCGGGCCGTCGATCGCCGCGATGCCGGCGAACTGGCTCGGCGCGTTCACGCATGACCAGCAATTGACGGCCAGCTTGCGCACCTTGTCGTAGAGATTGCCGCTTTGGGTGCCGTTCGGCCAGACTGACCAGCCCATACGCCAGCCGGTCATTGCCCAGGTCTTCGACCATCCGTTGAGCAGGATCAGCCGGTCGCGGATCTCCGGGAACTGAAGCAGCGAGCAGTGTTCCTCGCCGTCATAGGTCATCACCTCGTAGATCTCGTCCGACAGGATGGCGACATCGGGAAACCGCTCGAGTCCCTTGACCAGCTTCTCGATCTCGGCGCGCGGGGTCACGCCGCCGGTCGGATTTGCCGGCGAGTTGAGGATCATCAACCGTGTCTGCGGCGTGATCAGCGACAGCGTCTCATCGGCCGAGAACGCGAAGCCGTTTTCCTCGCGGATCGGGATCGGTACCGGCGTTGCGCCGGTATACTCGATCATCGAACGGTAGATCGGGAAGCCGGGGTCGGGATAGAGGATCTCGGCACCCGGCTCGCCGAACATGACGATTGCGGCATACATGGTCGGCTTGCCGCCCGGCATGATCATCACGCTCTCCGGCGATATCTCGACACCCGTCGTCGTCTTCGTCCGGCGCGCAACGGCTTCGCGGCAGGCAAGCAGGCCATTGGCCGGCGT
Source organism: Rhizobiaceae bacterium (assembly GCA_023953775.1). Classification (GTDB taxonomy): domain Bacteria; phylum Pseudomonadota; class Alphaproteobacteria; order Rhizobiales; family Rhizobiaceae; genus JAMLJD01. Next base: position 56,714 of record JAMLJD010000013.1, read on the forward strand.
GTAGCCGTGATGTCCGTCCCGCAGCGCCTTGATCGCAGCCTCGACGATGTGCTCGGGCGTCCGGAAATCGGGCTGGCCGATGCCCAGATTGACGATGTCCCGGCCCTGCTGCCCGAGCTGAGTGGCGCGGGCGAGCACGGCGAATGCGTTTTCCTCGCCGATACGGTCGAAGGCGGCTATGGTCTGGAGCATCGTCACTCACCACGTGGTTCTTGGTTGGCAACCATGTCTTTGGGAGTGTCGTGGTTCGATTGTCAAATGCAAAGACGGGATTGCGACGTGGGGGAAGACCTGAGCACCTGGACACCGCGCGAGAGACCGCATCGCGTGGCCATGGACGGACGCTATGTACGGCTGGAGCCGCTCGACGCCGCGCGTCATGGAGACCAGCTCTTCGAAGCCTCGAGCGGCGAGGCCGCACAGGATCGCTTCCGCTATCTCTACGAGGAGGCGCCGGCAAGCCGCCAGGCGCTGGAGCCCTGGCTCGAGCGCGCGGCTGCGAGCGATGACCCGATGTGGTTCGCGGTGATCGACAAGGCGAGCGGCAAGGTTGCAGGACGTCAAAGTCTGATGCGCATCGATGCCGCCAATGGTGCGGCGGAAATAGGCGGGATCCTGTGGGGCGCGCTCGTGTCGCGTCGTCCGGCCGCGACCGAGGCGCTCTATCTTTTCGCGCGCCATGTCTTCGACGATCTCGGCTACCGGCGTTTCGAATGGAAATGCAACGACCTCAACGAACCGTCGAAGCGGGCGGCGAAGCGGTTCGGCTTCACCGCCGAGGGCACGTTCCGCCAGCATCTCGTCGTCAAGGGACAAAACCGCGACACGGCATGGTCCTCGATCATCGACAAGGAATGGGCCAATTGCCGCAAGGCCTTTGAACAATGGCTCGACCCGGCTAATTTCGATGCCGAGGGTCGCCAGATCAGGCGGCTGGAGGAACTGAGAGACTAGGCGGAATGGGTCACGGTCATTCGCACGGGCATGGCGGCCACGGCCACGGGTCGAACAACAAGACCCGCGTCCTGATTGCGGCCTGCCTGACGGCGGGCTTCATGGTGGCCGAGGCGGTGGGTGGCGTGATCACCGGCTCGCTGGCGCTGGTGGCCGATGCCGGTCACATGCTGGTCGATTCGGTGTCGCTCGGCCTTGCCTGGTACGCCTTCCATCTCTCGACGCGGACCGCGACGGCGCGGCTGACCTACGGTTTCGACCGGGTGAAGACGCTGGTCGCCTACACCAACGGCCTCACGGTCTTCGTGATCGGCGCCTGGATCGTCTACGAGGCATGGCACAGGCTGAGCGACCCCTCTCCGGTGCTGGGCGGGCCGATGCTCGGCGTCGCCATCATCGGCCTTGTCGTCAACATCGTCGCCTTCTTCGTGCTGCATGGCGGCGATCGCGAAAGCCTCAACATGCGCGGGGCGATCCTGCACGTGCTCGGCGACCTGCTCGGGTCGGTCGCGGCGATCGCCGCGGCATTCGTCATCCTCGCCACGGGCTGGTATCCGATCGACCCGATCCTGTCGGTGCTGGTCGCCCTTCTCCTGTTCCGCAGTGCCTGGATGCTCGTGCGCGAATCCGGCCACATGCTGCTCGAGGGCGTGCCCGCCAGCGTCGATCGTGACGACGTCTCGACCGATCTCCTGCAGAACGTCCGGGGTCTCGTGGATATCCACCACGTGCATGTCTGGTCGATGGACGGGGAGCGCCACATAGCCACGCTGCATGCCTGTCTTGAAACGGGCACCGAATCGGCCGATGCCGTTCGCGCCATCAAGCATCGTCTCGCGCACACGCACGGGATCGGCCATGCGACGGTCGAGACGGAGTATGGCGCGTGCGCCGATGATCACCAGAAGGCGCACGAGCATGCGCATTGACCATTGGGAGCGGATGAATGGCTGGACGGCTTAAGGGCAGGATCGCTGTCGTCACCGCCGCGGGGCAGGGGATCGGCCGGGCGATCGCCGAGGCCTTCGTGGCGGAAGGCGCGCAGGTCTTCGCGTCCGATCTCGACCGCGCCAAGCTCGGCGATCTGAAACGTGCCCGCAAGGCAAGGCTCGACGTGATGTCGAGCCGGGCGGTCGACGCCTATGCCGCGAAGGTCGGCGATGTCGACATCCTCGTCAATGTTGCCGGCTTCGTCCACCACGGCACGGTGCTCGAATGCGGCGACAAGGACTGGGACTTCTCGTTCGACCTCAACGTCAAGTCGATGCACAGGACGATCCGGGCGTTCCTGCCCGGCATGCTCCGGCGCGCCGAGGCGACCGGCGTTTCGGCCTCGATCATCAACATGTCGTCGGGCGCATCGTCGCTGAAGGGTGCGCCCAACCGCTATGTCTACGGCGCCAGCAAGGCGGCGGTGATCGGGCTCACCAAGGCGGTCGCGGCGGATTTCGTCGCGCGCGGCGTGCGCTGCAATGCAATCTGCCCCGGGACCGTCCGCTCGCCGTCATGGGAGGGCCGGGTCGAGGCGCTCGGCGAGAGCGTCGGCGGCAAGGACAAAGCGATGGAGATGTTCGTGTCGCGGCAGCCGATGGGACGCGTCGGCGAGCCCGAGGAAATCGCCGCGCTCGCCGTCTATCTCGCCTCGGGCGAATCCGCGTTCACGACCGGAACCGCGATCCCGATCGACGGCGGCTGGACACTGTGATGGAAAACCGGAACGCGGCCATCGCCGCGGCGATCATCCTGGCGGTTTTCGGCATCGGCGCCTTCTTCCTGCCCAAGCTGATGCTGGCGCTCGGCGACTTCTCGCCGGCGGTGGCGGGCGTCGTCGCCGTCCTGTTCGTGGCGGCCTTCTTCATGGTGTTCTGGCTGCGCGGCCGGAGCCGGAATCGCGGGGGAGACTGACATGCGGGTGCTCGTCACCGGCGCGGCCGGCATGATCGGACGCAAGCTGACGGCGCGGCTCGTCGACGACGGGACGATCGCCGGCAGCGCGATTACCGCGCTCGATCTGCACGACATCGTGCCGCCAGACCCTGTTGAGAGGGATGGCATCGCGGTGACGACGAGCGCGAGCGATCTCGCCGCTCCCGGCGAAGCGGAAAAGCTTGTTGCCGCGCGACCGGATGTGATCTTCCACCTCGCCGGTGTCGTTTCGGGTGAGGCTGAAGCCGATTTCGAACTCGGATATCGCGTCAATCTCGACGGAACACGTGCGCTTTTCGATGCTGTTCGACAGAAAAACCACCATCCGAGGGTGGTTTTTTCGTCATCCATCGCGGTTTTTGGCGCGCCTTTTCCCGACATCATACCGGACGAATTCCACCCGACGCCGCTGACCTCCTACGGCACCCAGAAGCTGATCTGCGAGGCGCTGCTGGCCGACTACACGCGGCGCGGCTTCTTCGACGGGATCGGTATCCGCCTGCCGACCATCAACGTGCGACCGGGAAAGCCGAACAAGGCGGCTTCCGGGTTCTTCTCCGGCATCATCCGCGAGCCGCTGGCAGGCAGGGAGGCCGCGCTTCCGGTTCCCCGTTCGGTCGTTCATACCCATGCCAGCCCGCGCTCGGCGGTCGGGTTCCTGATCCGGGCTGCCGGGATCGACGGCGATGCCGTCGGGCCACGCCGCAATCTCACCATGCCGGGCGTCGCCGTCACGGTCGGCGAGCAGATCGAGGCGCTGCGGCGCGTGGCGGGCGACGATGTCACAAGTCTCATCCGCGAGGAGCCGGACGAGACGATCTGGGCGATCGTACAGAACTGGCCGACGCGCTTCGCTGCGACGCGGGCGCGCGAACTCGGCTTCGCGGCGGAGACCAGTTTCGACGACATCATCCGCGCGCATATCGAGGACGAGGGTTTGTCGGCCGCTGCGGCCTGAATGGCTCTACCGCGGGTCGAGCGCGTCCGGTGACAGGGCACCCGTCCGCAGCAGGTGCTGCAGGGCATAGGCAACCGACAGGGCGTCGTCGAGCCCGTCATGGCCGGCGAGCGGCGGATGGGGAACGCCGAAATAATCGGCAAGGCCCGAGCTCCGCGTGACCTTCACGTCGTCGTAGGGCATACCGGCAGCAAGCACGAGCGCGCAGGCATTACCGAAGCGTGTTGCCGGGAGCGGCGGGGCGATGCCTGCGACGAAACAGCTGATCGCCATCAGGTTCAGTTCGTCCTTGCCCCACGACCACAGCTTTGCGGTGCCGGAAAATTCCACGAGCCGGTCCAGTGCCGTGGCCAGCGGCACGCCCTCGTCGTGGAGCGTTCCGGCCGTGATGCCGGTCAGCTTCTCGAAGAAGGGATCGACCGGAACAGGCGACCCGTGGCGGTCGACGGGGCGGATGTGGACGCGCATCGTGTCCATGATCGGAAAATCGCCTTCGATACCGAGCCTCACGGCGCCGATCTGCACGACGATCGGGTCGGGATCGTAGGGGCCGGACCAGAAGCGTTGGCGCGCGTCCTGCGTGACGAGGAATTCGGTGTCGTAGACGACCGCGAACCTCACGCGGGCCTCACCCGGCAAGCGACGCGGACAGGAGGGTCAGGCCGAGCAGGAGGACCATCAGCGCGCCGCCGATCTCGATGGCGGTGTGGATGCGCGCGCCGAGCGTGCCGCCGCCGGCGATGGCGACCGCCCAGTTCTTGGCGGTAACGGCGAGTACGGCAAGCGTCGAGACGGTGATCGCGGTGCCGAGCGCCATGGCGAAAACGGAGACGATGCCGCCGGCCCACAGCCCGTTCAGGAAGGCGAAGGTGAGCACGATCAGCGCGCCGGAGCAGGGGCGGATGCCCACGGCGACGATGGCCGACCACGCGGTTTTCCAGGTGAAGCGATCACCGGACAGCGCGGCCGGGTCGGGCGCGTGGGCATGGCCGCAGGTCTCGCAGACCTCGCCGGGACCGTGGTCATGATGATGGTGATCGTGGCCGTGGTGGTGTTCGTGATCATGACCGTGATGCGCATGACCGTGATGGTCATGGTGATGGCCATGATGATGGTCGTGGACATGCGCGGCCGAAAGACTGTGGAGCGGCATTTCGGGCGCAGCCCGGCGCAGGCGCGGCGCGAGCTTGCGCCACAGCAGCCAGGCGCCGAATGCCGAGACCAGCGCGTAGCTTGCGACTTCCAGCCCCCATGTCATGCCAGTGGTGTTGAGCGCGGTGCCGCGCAGGAACAGAAACACCAGCCCGATGACGAGGATCGCCGTCAGCGCCTGCAAAAATGCCGAGACGAAGGACAGCATCACGCCGCGGCGCAGCGCCACCTCGTTGGCGAGCATGTAGGACGAGATCACCGCCTTGCCGTGGCCGGGGCCGGCGGCATGGAAGATGCCGTAGGCGAAGGACAGTCCCACCAGCACCCAGAGCTTGCTGCCGTCCTCGCGCATACCCTTCAACGCGCCGGTCAAGGCCCGGTAGAAATCCTGCTGCTGGGCGTTGATCCACTGCATCGTGCCGGCAAACAGGCCGCTCGGCGCGATCTGCGGTTCGGCGGTTCCGATGCCGAGCGAACTCTGGGCCCAGCCCGGTTCGGCCGATGCCACGACAAGGACAAGCAGGGCGAGTGGCAGGACGAGGCGCATTCCGCGCGGATCAGCCATTGGCCGGGCACTTCAGTTCGAGGCGGGTGGCGAAGATCTTGCTGTAGTCGGTGCCCTGGGGATCGTCGAAGAACGCGTCGGTCAACGTCGACTGGTTCTGCGCGATCGCCTCGTCCGGGTCGGGCCGGATGACGGCGCGGCTGCAGCCGTCAGGCAAATTGTCGACCGCCATCGTCTCGTCGCCGATGAATTCGATCGCCGTATAGAAGGTCGGATCGTAGATACCGAAGCCGACCGTTCCGGCCAGCGGCAGGGCGGCCGCCGGATGGGCCTCGAACAGGATGATCAGCTGATTGTCGACGAAGTCGGCGACCAGCTTCTCCGGCGGCGTCATCGCGACGTCCTTTCCGTCGGCGGTCACGATCTGGAAGTAGTTGTACTCCGACAGCGAGTCGTAGACGACGCTGGAGACTTCCGCGAGTTCGGTCTCGTCCAGCTTGAGGTCCTGGTTGGCGTCGAATTCGAGAAGGACCGTGGACGAGAACACATCGTCGAAACGCCACAGATGCTGCAGCTTGTCGACCGTGCGGTCGCCGGACACCACCACGTCGAGCCGGGCTTCGGCGAAGACGTGCGGATGCGCGAATGTGTGCGGGGCACTTGCCACGAGCGGGCACGCCGCGAGGACCGGCAGGACGAGACGGAATTTCGATGCCATGTGGGTGCGGCGCTTCATTCGGGTGGCTGGCGGCGAAGGTCCGGGAAAATCGGGGCGAAAATAGGACGGCCGGTCGAATCAGGCCGCTTCGCGCAGCTTGAACCATTGGGCGAGGAAGTCCACGAAAACGCGGATCTTGGCCGGCAGGTAGCGGCGATGCGGATAGACGGCGAATATGCCGGCGCCGGTCAGGACGTGCTCGTCGAGGACGGAGACCAGACGCCCGCTGTCGATCTCGGGCTGTGCGATGAAGTCCGGGATCACCGCGATGCCCAGTCCCGCGACCGCCGCGGCCCGCACGGCCAGCGGGCTGTTGACCTCGATCGGCCCGGTCACTGCAACGCTGGTTGTGCCGCCGTTCGGCGCGGCGAACGGCCAGTTGGAGTGCCAGCGGCCGTTGGTGTCGATGATGCAGGGCATCGAGGCAAGGTCCTGCGGTCTGGTCGGCACGCCATGCTCCTCGAGGAATTCCGGCGACGCGCAGATGCGGATCGAGAACGGGGAGAGCCGCTTGGCGATCAGCGAGGAGTCTTCCAGCCGTGTGATGCGGATCGCCAGATCGAAGCCCTCCTCGACGAGATCGACGATCCGGTCGTCCAGCTTGATCTCGAGGACGATATCGGGATGCTCCCGGGCGAAGTCGATGAGCGACTGGCCGATCTCGGCATCGGCGAAGGTGCGGGACGCGGAGAGCTTGATGCGGCCGCGCACGTCGCTTGCGGTGTCGCGGACGGAATCGGAGAGGTGGTCGATCTCGCGGATGATCTCCGAGGCGCGCTTGTAATATGTGTGCCCGGCTTCCGTGAGCGAGAACTGCCGCGTGGTGCGATTGAGGAGCAGCGCGCCGAGTTCGTCTTCCAGTTCCCGCACATATTTCGAAAGCAGCGCCTTGGAGCGGCCGATCTTGCGTGCCGCCGCCGAAAAGCCTTCGGCCTCGACGACGTCGATGAAGGCGCGCATGCGGGTCAGAGTGTCCATGAGGTGTCCGGTCAGTTGCCGCCGATGATCCTGCGGGCGATTGTGATGAGTTGGCGGTCGGTGCCGGAACGCGCCATCAGCGAGATGCCGAACGGCGCCCCGGCCACCTGGCCGAGCGGAAGCGTGATCTGCGGCCATCCAAGCAGGCCGGCGAGGGAACAGACGGCCAGAGCGCGATTGCGATAGTCCTCCAGTTCGGCCTGGCCGGCCGACTTGAGAGGGGCCGGCGCGGGCTGGGACGGCAGGACGATCACTCCATCCGGGGGAAGCACGTCGGCGAAGTCGAGCCGGAAACGTTCGCGCCGCGCCGTCGCGGCGGCATAGCTTTGGTTATCGACGGTGCGGGCATAGTCGAAGCGTTCGCGAACACCGGGCCCGAGCGCCCGGTCCGCCGCCTCGAGAAACGCACCGTGCTCCCGCCAGGCCTCGTAGGCCTGGATCGTCCTGAAGGCGTCGAAGAGGTCGCCAAGTTCGCCGGGAAGGCGCAACCGGGCGACTTCATTCCCGAATGCGTCGGATACCTGTCCGGCAATCTCCTCATACACGCCGTGTTCCTCGATGCCAGCAAGGGACGCATCCAGCGTGTCGATCCGGAACAAGCGTGCGAGTTCGGGGCCTTGCGGGTCGTCGCCGAGCAGGACAGCGCCGACGCGTTCATAGGTTTCGCCGTCGCGCGCGAACCACCCCACCGTGTCGCAGGAGGGCGCGAGCGGCATCGCATGGTCCATCGGAATGCGGCCATGGCTGGTGCGCAGGCCGATCAGGCCGCAGAACGCGGCCGGAAGGCGGATCGAGCCGTTGGTGTCGGAGCCGAGCGCAAAATCGCACAGGCCGCCCGCGACGGCTGCCGCCGATCCGGACGAGGATCCGCCGGTGACGCGGTCGCGCGCCCGCGGGTTCACCGGATGGGGGAAATGCGCGTTCATCCCGATCATCGAATAGGTCAGTTCCTCGGTCTGGGTCTTGCCGACAAACCGCGCTCCCGAATCAAGCAGCGCCTGCACGACCGACGCCGAGCTGGGCTTGTCGCCGCTTTCAGCGAGCTTGGCCGGATTGCCGCCGCCGGTCGGGTAGCCCTCGACGTCGAAAATGTCCTTCACGCCGAAGGAAAGGCCCGAAAGCGGGCCGTCGGCGGCACTTTCGACGTCAACCTCGGGGTAGTCGAGAAAAGCGTTCAGAGGGTCTTTCGTGCCGAGCATCTTCCCACACCGTCGAGCGAATGGCGAACTTCGGTCTCCGCACGAAAAATTTCAACCGCCGACCGAATTTATCATTGATTGTGACGGACAATCTCCATATATCGCGCTTGCCCAAAGTCGCACGTGCCTGTGGGTGTCCGCCGATCCCTCGTCTGGTGAGGGAAACGGTAAGGTACCTGGAACTAACCCCTCCAGTCGGTCAGACGGCCAACCGCCTGAACCGAGGACATCTTGAAGCAACGACGGTGCGGGCCTTTCTGGTGTCTGCCGGTCGTCCATAGACCGGGGTTACTGAAGAGGCACACCTTCATTGCCGGCAGTGCGGAACGGGTCTCCCAATCCAAAGCTGAGGCAGACAAAGCGAGCACTGGCTGCAAGGCCGATGCTCACCGCCGCGCGGAACGCGTTTCATGGTCCGGTGACTCCACCGGCTGGACCCTGAGGCGACGCATCGCGCCCTTTGTCCACCGCGGGATCGTGGCCGAGCGCCGAAATCCCGAGCTTTTTCAGCGGCCCCGGCCGCGTCTGGAGAGACCCGATGGCAACGCAGCGCATCCTCGACTTCCTCGCCACCCGACGTCCCTACGGCCCCTGCCTGGTGGTCGACCTCGACGTCGTCCGCGAAAACTACAACGCCTTCGAAAAGGCGCTGCCCGACAGCCGCATCTACTACGCCGTGAAAGCCAATCCCGCGCCGGAAATCCTGCGCCTGCTCGCCTCGCTCGGCTCGTCCTTCGACACCGCCTCGGTCGCCGAGATCGAGATGGCCATGGACGCCGGCGCGAGCGCCGACCGCATTTCCTTCGGCAACACCATCAAGAAGGAGCGTGACATCGCGCGCGCCTTCGAACTCGGTATCCGTCTCTTCGCGGTGGACTGCGTCGAAGAGGTCGAGAAGGTGGCTCGCGCGGCTCCCGGCTCGAAGGTGTTCTGCCGCGTGCTGACGGATGGCGAGGGCGCGGAATGGCCGCTGTCGCGCAAGTTCGGCTGCGTGCCGGCCATGGCAGTCGACGTGCTGCGCCGCGCCGGCGCGCTCGGGCTGGAAGCCTATGGCGTGTCGTTCCATGTCGGCTCGCAGCAGACCGACCTCGGCGCATGGGACCGTGCGCTGGGCGATGCCAAGCGCGTGTTCGGCACGCTCGCCGAGGAAGGCATCGTGCTGAAGATGGTCAATATGGGCGGCGGCTTCCCGACCCGCTACCTGAAGGACGTTCCGGCCGCCAAGGCCTACGGCCAGGCGATCTTCTCGGCGCTGCGCAAGCATTTCGGCAACCGCATCCCCGAGACCATCGTGGAGCCCGGCCGCGGCATGGTCGGCAATGCCGGCGTGATCAAGTCGGAGGTCGTGCTGATCTCCAAGAAGGCCGACAACGACAATGTCCGCTGGGTCTATCTCGACATCGGCAAGTTCGGCGGCCTGGCCGAGACGATGGACGAGGCGATCCGCTACCCGATCGTCACCGAGCGCGACGGCGACGAGAAGGGCGCCTGCGTGCTCGCCGGCCCGACCTGCGATTCGGCCGACGTGATGTACGAGAAGACGCCCTATCCGCTGCCGCTGACGCTGACCATCGGCGACGAGGTGCTGATCGAGGGCACGGGTGCCTACACCACCACCTACGCGTCGGTCGCCTTCAACGGGTTCGAACCGCTCCGATCCTACGTGATCTGAAGCAGCGACCGCTGCTTCGGATCACCCGGTGCGCCTCTGCGATCAGGGACCGCACCGGTTCGCTTGTGGACATGCTCTCCGCTCGTGAAAGGAACTCGGAGATGGATTTCTCGACCGCCACTGTCCTTGTTGCCGCCGACAACGATCGGCCCGATTTCGTCATCATGCCGGAGTCGGAAATCGATAACGTCGCGCGCGAAGCGCTGCTGGACCGCGCGATGGGCCGCAACCGAAAGCGCAAATCGTCGGAAAAGCTGCGCCGCGGCCGCCTGCCATCGCCGGGCCTCGCCTTCACCGCCAGGGACGCGGTGGGCAATGTTGTCGGCACCGTGCGGCTCTGGGACGTCGACGCGGGAGGCCGCAAGGCGCTGCTTCTGGGACCGCTCGCGGTCGATCCGGCCCTCAAGGGGGCGGGCGTCGGATCGGCGCTGATGCGTCACGCGCTCGCCGAGGCAAGGCGGCTCGGCCATGGCGCCGTGCTGCTCGTCGGCGATCCGGACTACTACGCCCGGTTCGGTTTCTCGTCGCAGAAGACAGCCGAACTTGCGATGCCCGGCCCGTACGAGCTGCACCGCTTCCTCGCGGTCGAGCTCGCCGCTGGCGCGCTGGCTGGCGCACAGGGTGTACTGCACCCGTTAGGGCGCCGAACGTACCGGCGTACGCTAACGCAGGCCGCATGATCCTCTAACACTGGCGCAAGCACTCGATCGCCGGCGCTATTCGGGCGAGCAGCTGATCGTCTGGAAGTTGCCGCGCTCGTTCTGGATCGTGATGTCGAAGCCGACGCGACCGCCTCCAGCGTTCTTGAGTACGGTGCTCACGATGCGGTTGCCGCCCGAAGACAATCCTCCGAGCGGACCGCCCCAGAGGATGACATTGTCGACCACCTCAAAGGCGTAGTCGCCTTCGTAATTTCCGTCGAACGCGGGACCGCGATAGACGTTTCCATCGATCTCGATCACGCCGATCATGTAGCTCGACAAGGTGCACACATAGGCGCCATCGGCCAGGTCCGCGGCACCCACGGGAAAAGCCATCGCTGCTGCAAGAGCAGCGACGACGCATTGATGAATTCTTGTCATTGTTCCGGTCCCCAACCCGCCCGACATTACGTCCGCGACCTGTTCCGAACAAGCTCAGATATCGGTAGCCGGAACAGGTTGGGACTGGAACGGTTTGAGGCCGATCGCCGGATTTGCCTTGGCCTACAGGACCTGGCTGAGCTGCATGGCGACCGACATGTCACCCTCGACCTTGAGCTTGCCCTGCATGAAGGCCGCGGTCGGGTTGAGGTCGCCGGCGATCAGCGCCTCGAGATCCTCCTTCGACAGGGAGATGGTGCAGTCGGCCGGCGCATCGGTGGTCGATACGGTTGCGCCGTCGATGACGATGACGCCGTCGGAGCCGCAGTCGAACTTGACCGACCGGTCGAAACCGGCTTCGGAAACGCGGCCGCGCATCTTGTCGGCAATGGCATCGAGGCTCATGGGAAACTCCCTGTTTGATGGTGAAGGACCGCCGGAAAGAGGCGGCTCCGTTGCCGCAGAGCGTGCCACGGAACGATGACCGAGGGCCATAGCAATTGATTGACGTTTACGTCAACGTGATTTAGCGTTCCGGCCCATCGGAGGAGGCCGGATGCGCTATCGCAGCATATTGCGCGCGGACTGTTTTGCCGGCGAGGTGCACGTCGTCACCGGCGGCGGCAGCGGTATCGGACGGTGCGTCGCGCATGAGCTCGCGAGCCTCGGCGCCACGGTGGTCGTCACCGGCCGGAATCGCGACAAGCTCGACCGGGCCGTGGCGGAGATCGCCGAGGATGGAGGCAAGGCGGAGGCGCTGGCCTTCGACATCCGCGACGAGGAGGCGGTCGGGTCAGCGATCGGCCAGATCGTCGAGAAGCACGGCCGCATCCACGGCCTGGTCAACAATGCCGGCGGGCAATTTCCCGCGCCGATGGCGCAGATCTCGAAGAAGGGCTTCGACGCCGTCGTGGCGAACAACCTGACCGGTGGCTTCCTGGTGATGCGGGAGGTCTTTACCCGGTCCATGCGGGACCATGGCGGCGCGATCGTCAACATGGCGGCCGACATGTGGCGCGGCATGCCCGGCATGGCGCATTCCGGCGCGGCGCGCGCGGGAACGGTCAACCTCACCAAGACCGCAGCCTATGAGTGGGCGCCGTCTGGCGTCAGGGTCAACTGCGTCGCGCCCGGCTGGGTGGCATCGTCGGGGATGGACACCTATGACGGGATGACCCGTGCGCTGATCCCGAAGCTCAGGGATCACGTGCCGCTCGGCCGCCTCGCGGTCGAGGCCGAGGTCTCATCGGTGATCTGCTTCCTGCTGTCGCCGGCCGCCTCCTTCGTCACCGGGGTAACGGTTCCGATCGACGGCGGCGCGCCGCTCGGTTCGGCGTTGTTCCCGATCGGCAAGGGCCGCGGCACGGAGCCGTTCGACGGCTTCCACCGGGCGGTCGTTCCCGAGGTGCTCGGCGGCGGGGAGGGGGCCTGATGCCGGCGCTCGGCACGGCGATCGACGCAGGGTCCGAAGCATATCTCCGCAACCGCGCGGCGATGGAGAACAAGGTCGCGCGGTTCCGCGATCTGGAAGCGAAGGTGCGCGCCAATTCCGCCTCGCGGAAGGCGCGGTTCGAGGAGCGCGGCCAGCTGTTGCCGCGCGAGCGCGTCGAGCGGCTGCTCGACCGGGGCACGCCGTTCCTCGAACTGTCGACGCTTGCCGGTTACCGGATGCATGACGACGACGGCGACAAGAACATCATGGGTGGTGGAACGATCGTCGGCATCGGCGTGGTCGAGGGCCGGCGCTGCGTGGTTTCGGCCTCCGACAGCGGCATCAAGGGCGGCACGATCCCGCCGATCGGGCTGAAGAAGGCGCTGAGGCTGCACGAGATCGCGTTCGAGAACCGGCTGCCGCTGATCTATCTGGTCGAGAGCGGCGGGGCGAACCTGCTCTACCAGGCCGAAATGTTCGTCGAGGGCGGGCGCTCCTTCGCCAACCAGGCGCGGCTTTCGGCCGCCGGCATTCCGCAGGTCGCTATCGTGCACGGCTCGTCGACGGCGGGCGGCGCCTATCTTCCCGGGCTTTCCGACTATGTCATTCTGGTGCGCAGGCGCTCGAAGATCTTTCTCGCGGGTCCGCCCCTGGTCAAGGCGGCGATCGGCGAGGACGCGGACGACGAAACGCTCGGCGGCGCCGACCTGCACGGAAGCGTCACGGGGCTGGGCGAATATGTCGCCGAGGACGACGCGCATGCAATCGCGCTGGGGCGCGAGATCATGCGCACCATTGCGTGGGCCGGCACATCCGCGCATAACGCCGCGCCGCCGCCGCTCCACGATGCGGAAGAGTTGCTCGGCATCGTGCCGGAGGACGGCAAAAGCCCGTTCGATATGCGCGAGGTGATCGCGCGGGTGGTCGACGGTTCCGACTTTCTCGAATTCAAGGCCGGGTACGCTCCGGACACCCTGTGCGGGCACGCCTCCATCGAAGGGTATCGGGTCGGCATTCTCGCAAACAACGGTCCGATCATGCCAACGGGATCGGTCAAGGCGGCGCAGTTCATCCAGCTTTGCGATCAGGCGGGTGTCCCGCTTGTCTTCCTCCAGAACACCACCGGCTACATGGTCGGAAGCCAGGCCGAGCGCGACGGGGCGATCAAGCACGGCTCGAAGATGATCCAGGCGGTCGCCAATGCGCGCGTGCCGAAGTTCACCATCGTGATCGGCGGCTCCTACGGCGCCGGCAATTACGGCATGTGCGGGCGCGGCTTGTCGCCCCGCTTCATCTTTTCCTGGCCGACGGCGAAAACCGCCGTGATGGGCGGCGAGCAGGCAGCGCGCGTCATGGAGATCGTCGCGCGCGGCAAGGCGGCCCGCGACGGCGCGGAGCCGGACGAGGCCGCTCTCGCCAAGCAGACCGCGATGATCAAGGCCGGCGTGGAGGCGCAGTCGGACGCGCTGTTCTCGACGGCGCGGCTCTGGGACGACGGCATCATCGATCCGCGCGACACGCGCCGCGTCCTGGGACTGTGCCTGACGGTCGCCGCCGAAGGCGAGCAGCGCCAGCTGAGGCCGAACACGTTCGGCGTGGCGCGAATGTGAAACGAGCCGGCGGTGCCGGCGGGCAAGACAAACTGGCCGGTCGACGGCCGTCCGGGAGGAAACAGGATGCACTTTACATCGGAACATGAAGACCTGCGCCGCACAGTGGCGAAATTCGTCGCGACCGAGCTCAACCCGCATGTCGACGAATGGGAAGCGGCGGAGGAGTTTCCCTCGCACGAGGTGTTCAAGAAGCTCGGTGATCTCGGCCTGCTCGGCATCAAATACGACCCCGACTATGGCGGCCTCGGCCTCGACTTCTCCTATTCGATGGTGATGGCCGAGGAACTCGGGCTGACCAATTGCGGCGGTGTGCCGATGGCGATCGGCGTCCACACCGACATGTGCACGCCGGCGCTGAACCGCTTCGGCACCGACGAGGTCAAGCGCAACTTTCTGGCACCGTCGATCGCCGGCGACGTCGTGGGCTGCCTCGGGGTCTCAGAACCCGGCGGCGGATCGGATGTCGCGGCCGCGAAGACCACGGCGCGCAAGGACGGGGACGACTATGTGATCACCGGCACCAAGATGTGGATCACCAACGGCATGAAGGCGGACTGGTGCTGCCTTCTCGCCAATACGTCCGACGACCAGCCGCACAAGAACAAGTCGCTGATCGCCCTGCCGATGGACGCCAAGGGCATCACGAGGCAGAAGATCCGCAAGATCGGCATGAATTCGTCCGATACCGCCCAACTCTTCTTCGACGACGTCAGGGTGCCGCGCCGCAACCTGATCGGACAGGAGGGCATGGGCTTCACCATGCAGATGCTGCAGTTCCAGGAAGAGCGGCTCTACTCGGCGGCAAGTTCGCTGAAGGGCTTCGACCGGCTGATCGACCTGACGATCGACTACACCAGCGAGCGCAAGACCTTCGGCAAACCGATCCTCGACAACCAGGTGGTGCATTTCCGGCTCGCCGAGCTCCGGACCGAGGTCGAGGCGCTGCGCGCGCTGACCTGGAGCGCTGTGGAGCAGTATGTCGCCGGCGGCGACGTCACGCGGCTGGCCTCGATGGCCAAGCTCAAGACCGGGCGGCTGGCGCGCGAGATCACCGACACCTGCCTGCAATACTGGGGCGGGCAGGGCTACACTTTCGACAATCCGGTGAGCCGGGCCTATCGCGACACCCGGCTGGTGTCGATCGGCGCCGGTGCGGACGAGATCATGCTCGGCATCATCGCCAAGCTGGAAGGTACGCTGCCCGGAACCGGCAACCGGCGGCGCAGCGAAACCGCGCACTGAGCCGCCGATGATCCGCAAGCTTCTCATCGCCAATCGGGGGGAAATCGCCTGCCGCATCATGCGGACGGCGCGGCGCATGGGGATCGCAACCGTGGCCGTCCACTCGGATGCGGACGCGCAGGCGCTGCATGTCGGGTTGGCCGACGAGGCCGTGCGGATCGGGCCGGCGGAAGCGGCGAGGTCCTATCTCGATATCGATGCGATCCTCGACGCGGCAAGCAAGTCTGGCGCCGACGCCGTACATCCGGGATACGGCTTCCTGTCGGAGAATGCTGGTTTCGCGGCGGCGTGCGAGGCTGCGGGCCTGACCTTCGTCGGTCCGCCCGTCGAGGCAATCCGGGCAATGGGCGACAAGGCACGCGCCAAGGCGCTGATGCGGGAGGCGGGCGTGCCGGTCGTTCCCGGCTATGACGGCGACGAGCAGGAGATCGGCAGGCTTCGCGGCGAGGCCGAGCGGATCGGCTATCCAATCCTGGTCAAGGCGTCGGCTGGCGGCGGCGGACGCGGCATGCGCCGGGTCGACGATGCCGGCGATCTCGACGCGGCGGTCGAAAGCGCGAAGCGCGAGGCGCAGGGCGCGTTCGGAGACGGGCGGCTGCTGCTCGAAAAGCTGGTCGAGCCGGCGCGCCATATCGAGGTGCAGGTCTTCGGCGACCGACTGGGTAATCTCATCCATCTCGGCGAGCGCGACTGCTCGGCCCAGCGGCGGCACCAGAAGGTGATCGAGGAGGCGCCGTCGCCGGCGCTTGGCGATGATCTTCGCGCCGTGATCTGCGCGGACGGGCTGCGCGCCGCGTCTGCGGTCGGCTATGTCGGGGCTGGCACGGTCGAGTTTGTGCTCGGGCCGGACGGCGATCACTATTTCCTCGAGATGAATACGCGGCTGCAGGTCGAGCATCCGGTGACCGAGATGGTGACCGGGATCGACCTGGTCGAATGGCAATTGCGCGTGGCGGCGGGCGAACGGCTGCCGCTTTCGCAGGACGAGGTGCGTGTCGACGGTCATGCGGTCGAGGCACGGCTTTATGCCGAAGACCCCTACGGCGGCTTCCTGCCGCAGGCCGGGCTGGTCGAGCATTGGCGACCCCGCGACAACCCGGGTGCGGGCGCGCGGATCGACAACGGGATTGCCGAAGGCGGTGCGGTGACGCCGTTCTACGATCCGATGATTGCCAAGTTCATCGCGCATGGCGCAAGCCGGAACGAGGCGATCGCCAAGCTGAAAAATGCGCTCGTTGCCAACCCGCTGTTCGGACCGGCGACCAATCGCGGCTTTCTCGTCGACCTTCTCGACGCGGACGCCTTCGCGGCTGGCGACATGACGACCGAACTGATCGATCGGTGGGTCGAACAGGGCGATGATATCGTCCGGCAACCGGAGCCGTCGCCGGTCGATGTGGCACTCGCGGCATGCGTGATTGCCCGGGTCGATGGCGACTGGTTCCGGTCGAGCGGACAGGCCGAATGTCCCGTGACGCTCACCTGCATGGACAAGCGGTTCGACGTCCGGCTGCGCTTCGACCGCGAGCGGCTCGTGGCAATCGATGTCGACGGAACTGCGTCGGGCCTTGGCGCGGTGGAAGTCGACGGGAGTGCTCTCCGGTTCGACGAAGGCGGAATCATCCGCCACGCAAGGGTCTTGCGGCGCGGCTCCGAGGTCTGGGTCGATCGCGGCGGGCGGACCCTTCGTTTCCACGAACCCGATCCTCTGACGCGTGAGGGTGGCCTGCCCGACCCGACACGGGTCGTCTCGCCGGTGGCTGGCATGGTCCGCGAGGTTTCCGTTGCCGTGGGCGATGTCGTGCGGGCCGGTGACCGTGTCGCGGTGATCGAGGCGATGAAGATGGAGACCGAACTCGTCGCGCGTGCCGGCGGCCGCGTCGGTGCCGTACTCGCCGTGACCGGCGGCCAGATCGGTGCGGGCGACATCGTGGTCCGTATCGAAATCGACGTCGCGTCCGAGGCCTGACATCGGGTGACAGCGGGAGGGTCAGGCAGCGCGTGCACGCGGCGCGGGCGCCGGATGGTC
>JAMLJD010000014.1 GCA_023953775.1 Rhizobiaceae bacterium
ACGGCTCGACTGACAACACCGACTGGTGGCGAACCTATCTGACTGCAGGTTCCTACCGGATCAGACTGCGGGGCGCTGCGTCCGGCAGCGGAAGCGCGGCGGATCCTCTGCTGCGGGTGATGAACGCGAATGGGGTCCAGGTCGCATGGGACAACAATAGCGGTACCGGCACCGACGCGGAGCTCGTACTGAACGTTACCGGAACGGGCTACTACTATCTCGTTGCGGACGTACAGCCGGACACGGCAAGAGGCACATATCAGTTGAATATCCGGTCGGCACCCGGATCGGAAGCACCGGGCCAGTCCGTGCCCGACCCGGTCATCGCTCGTGACGGGAATTTGTGGGAATGTCGGGTGGACCTCAATTCGCTCGGCCGCATCGATCCGTTGGGGTATGCCGAAAAGCTTGAAGACCCGCTCCAGAAGCCTAAACACGTCCCGCTGTTCACCGGCGGGTGATGCCGCATCGTTCCCATCAGGGCCCGAATGCGATCTCCATCGAACCGTTTCCCGGCCGGTCGAGCGCGAACGCAGCGAGCCACACTCGCAAATCTCCCATATCGCCGGCCCCGGCTTTCGTCGGGGAGCATAGGCGGCTTCGTTGTTCCAGCGCACTTCCGCTGCCGTCCTCGCTCGGCCTTGCGCAGGGCCGTCGTCCGGATTTGGCAGCCAGATGAGGTTCGCCGATCACGGCCGACCAGTAGCCACATAGCCAGAGCCGGCAATCTCAACTATATGGGAGACATGCGACCGGGCCGTCAGGCCCCGAAACCATGCGGAATACGATGACCACCTATCTCGACGCCGACACCGCCCCGCTGCGCAATACGGGCCAGATCAGGCTTTACGACGAGGCCGCGTTCCAGGGCATGCGCAAGGCCTGCGGCCTGACGGCGCGCTGCCTCGACGCGCTGGCGGACCTCGTGAAGCCGGGCGTGACGACGCAGGAAATCGACGATTTCGTGTTTCGTTTCGGCATGGACCACGGCGCCATTCCGGCCACGCTCAACTATCGCGGCTACACCAAATCCTCCTGCACCTCGATCAACCACGTGGTGTGCCACGGCATCCCGGACGACAAGCCGCTGAAGGAAGGCGACATCGTCAATATCGACGTCACCTACATCCTCGACGGCTGGCACGGCGATTCCAGCAGGATGTACCCCGTCGGCCAGATCAGGCGCGCGGCCGAGCGGCTGCTCGAAGTCACGCATGAGTGCCTGATGCGCGGCGTCGCGGCGGTGAAGCCCGGCGCCAGGACGGGCGCCATCGGCGCGGCGATCCAGAGCTTCGCCGAAAGCGAACGCTGCTCGGTCGTCAGGGATTTCTGCGGCCACGGCGTCGGCCTGCTGTTCCACGATGCGCCGAACATCCTTCACTACGGCAATGCCCACGAAGGCGTGGAGATGCGCCCCGGCATGATCTTCACCATCGAACCGATGATCAATCTCGGCAGGCCGCACGTCAAAGTGCTGTCTGATGGCTGGACCGCCGTGACGCGGGATCGGTCGCTGTCGGCGCAGTACGAGCACACGGTCGGCGTGACCGATGAAGGCTGCGAGGTCTTCACGCTGTCGCCCGGCGGGCTCGACCGGCCCGGCCTGCCCGCCTGAGCGCGCACGGTTCGAGTGAATTTCGCATTCGCGATTCCCGCCCCCTCGCGGTTCGCGCCATGGTGGCATACCATGCCCGACATGCGGCGGTGATGTTGGCCAGGCGAACGAGCAAGACAGGCGGACGATGACGGGGACCGAAGAGGAGGACGAGCGCGGATTCTTTGCAGACCGGGACGCGCTCGGTCTCGACAAGGCGCGCGCGGCCAAGGACAAGCCGCACTATCTCGGGCACCGCGAAAGGCTGCGGGACCGGTTTCGCGACTCGGGCGCATCGGCGTTGGCCGACTACGAACTGCTGGAACTCATGCTCTATCGCAGCATTCCCCGCGCCGACACCAAGCCGCTGGCCAAGGCGCTTCTGGCGCGCTTCGGTTCGTTCGCGGAGGTGCTCGGAGCGCCGGTCGCCCTGCTCCAGGAAGTGCCCGGCATCGGCCCCGCCGTCGCAATGGAACTCAAGGTGATCGCGGCCGCCGCAGAGCGCATGCTGAAGGGCGAGATCGCCCGCCGCCCGGTGCTGTCGTCCTGGACCCAGGTGATGGACTATTGCCGTGCCTCGATGGCCTTCGAGGAACGCGAGCAGTTCCGCATCCTGTTCCTCGACAAGAAGAACGTGCTGATCGCCGACGAAGTGCAGCAGACCGGGACGATCGACCATACGCCGGTCTACCCGCGCGAAATCGTCAAGCGGGCGCTCGAACTTTCCGCCTCGGCACTGATCCTGGTCCACAACCATCCATCCGGCGACCCGACACCGTCGCGCGCCGATGTCGACATGACCAAGACGATCATCGCAACGGCGAAGCCGCTGGGCATCGCCATTCACGACCACATCATCGTCGGCAAGACCGGTCATGCCAGCATGAAGGGACTGCTGCTGATCTGAGGTCCGGATCCGTCGAACCAGAAGATGGCGGATATGAGGATCAGGTCGCCGAGCCAGTGCCTGTTCAGCATTTCCGGCGATCAATGAATCGCCTTCAACGCCCTATCTCCTTGTTTTTACGCAATTCCGGACGCAAGACCGCTGCGCACTTCTGCTGGAATTGCCCTAGCCGGGCAAACCATCCAATTTGGGGATGGTTTCCAGGTGCTCGTCCCATTCCGCCCTGCTGGACAGGCAGATATGCGCATCTGGCCGGATGGCGATCGGGCCATCGATACTCCCGGCTGGCACGACCACCAAAGCACCACCCGACCGAACGTTTGGAAGAGCAGACCCGCATTCCGTGCAGAAGCTCTTTTCGTGCCGGGTTCCGGGGACCCTGTATGTCCGGATGCGATCATGGCCGGAAACCCACCCCACCGTCGCGGTCGACGAGAACAGATTGGCCGCATGGGCAGACCCCGTGCCCTTTCGACAACGCTTGCAGTGACACAGAAAGAAGCTCTCGAATTCGCCTGCGATCTGAAATTCGACGGCACCACACAAACAGGAGCCGGCAGCCGTTGGGGTCATGATGATGATCTCATATTCGTTTTGACGCGGAATCGCAGCCATGGTTGCAGCCTATCGGATCAACAGGTGCCGACCCGGGGCATGAGCCGGAGGGCATGAAATTGCCTCTCCCGAATGCACATGCCGGCGCACAGCCGAGCCAATGAACAACAGATGGCTACATTTTCAATAAAACTTTCTCTATTAACTATGCCTGACAAATAGCTAACGGATATCCTTAACAAATCGTAAATTTCCGTCATTGTCCGATTAACAAATGATCGGGGCAATGACATGGACAACACTTCCCTGCGCATAGACGCATCGGACAAAAATGCCGGCGCCAGAAAAGATCCCTACTCGGATCCGAACAGCCTGGAATTCGGCTTTCGCGCCAAACGGTTCGCCGCCGTCCGGGACCTGATCGAGCGTATCCTCGCCGAACGCGGCGAGGCCGACATCCTCGATCTCGGCGGGACGGAAGCCTATTGGCGGATCGCCAAGCCGTTTCTCGACGCCAATCGCGGCCGGATCCGCATCACAATGGTCAATCCGGAGACCTTTCCCGTCGAGGACATCCGGACCTTCGTGTCGATCGAAGGCGACGCGACGGATCCGGAGCTGTTTCATGGTCGCGTGTTCGATCTGGTTCACTCGAACTCGGTCATCGAGCATGTCGGCTGGTGGGCGGACAT
This sequence comes from Rhizobiaceae bacterium, assembly GCA_023953775.1. Taxonomy (GTDB): domain Bacteria; phylum Pseudomonadota; class Alphaproteobacteria; order Rhizobiales; family Rhizobiaceae; genus JAMLJD01. The sequence continues at coordinate 3,749 of JAMLJD010000014.1, forward strand.
GCGGCGCTTCGCCGACAACACGCGCCGGCTCGGGCGGCGCTATTACATGCAGACGCCCAATTACTGGTTTCCCTACGAACCGCATTTCCGCTTCCCGGGCTTCCAGTATCTGCCCTCGCCGGTACGGGTGGCGATGCTCCGCCGCGTGAGGCTCGGCTTCTTCCGGCCGGTGCCCGACCGGGCCGTGGCGCGCGACATCATCGAACATCACCGCCTCGTGTCCGCCAGCCAGGTCAAGAGGTTGTTCCCGGATGCGGCGGTGTCGTTCGAGAAGGTGGTCGGCCTCAACAAATCCATCATGGCGATCCGGGCGGAGCCGGTTGATACGCCGGCGCGGGCAGTGGTCCCACCGCCATCGCTCACGTCGGAAATGACGGATGTCGTCGGCGAGCAGATCGCCGAGAAAGACATCGCGAGCGCCTGACGCGACCGGAGCGTCCGGTCGTCGAGATCGGAGCCTGAAGCAGGCCGCGTCCCAGATGATCTGGGAAACCCCGTGATTTTCGGGCCATCGCGCTGCCCCTCACCTGCCTGACGGCATCCTTTCCCGTGAACGGGGAGAGGAAAGCCAGGGCGATGCGGGGCAGCACAGTCAGTCGAAACAGGGCACGCCCCAATCCCGTGGAGCGCGACGTGCATTGACAAAAAAGCCGCCTTTCCGGCGGCTTTTTCGATGTCCTGCGAGACTTACTCGGCGTCCTTGGCGGCGGGCTTCTTCTTGGGGGCCGCCTTCTTCCTGGGCTCGGCCTTGGCCTTGGGTTCCGCCTTGCCCTTGGCCTTCTTCTCGGCCCCGCCGGAGGCTTCGTCCTCGTCGTCGGCGAAGAGCTCTTCCTTGCTCACCGTCTTGTCGGTGACGGAGACCTCGTTCATCAGGTGGTCGACCACCTTCTCCTCGAACAGCGGCGCGCGGATCGAGGCCAGCGCATCGGGGTTTTGACGGTAGAAGTCGAACACCTGCTGCTGCTGGTTCTGCGGGTAGCGGCGGATCTGCTCGAACAGGGCGCGCTGGAGCTCGTCGTCCGACACGGTGACGCCGGCCTTCTCGCCGATCTCGGCCAGCACAAGGCCAAGGCGCACGCGACGCTCGGCGAGGCGCTGATATTCGGTGCGCGCCTCCTCCTCGGTCGTGTCCTCGTCCTCGAAGGTCTGGCCGGCCTGCTCGAGATCGCGCGTCACTTGCGTCCAGATGTTGTTGAACTCGGCCTCGACCAGCTTCGACGGCGCCTCGAAGGCGTATTCGGCGTCGAGCGCGTCCAGAAGCTGGCGCTTGACCTTCTGCCGGGTCATCTGCCCGAACTGGCTCTCGATCTGGCCGCGCACGATGTCGCGCAGGTTCTCGGCCGATTCCAGGCCGAGCGACTTGGCGAGATCGTCATTGATCTCGAGCTCGCCGGGCTTCAGCACCTCGAGCACCTCGATGTCGAAGGTGGCGGCCTTGCCGGCGAGATGGGTCGCCTGATAGGCGTCCGGGAACGTCACATCGATCGTCTTCTTGTCTCCGGCCTTGAAGCCGACGAGCTGTTCCTCGAAGCCCGGAATGAACTGGTTCGAGCCGATCACGATCTCGGAATCCTCGGCCGTGCCGCCGTCGAAGGCCTCACCGTCGATCTTGCCGAGATAGTTGATGCGCAGCTTGTCGCCGGTCTCGGCCTTGCCGGTCTTCGGCTCGTAGGTCCGCGCCGAATCGGCGACGCGCATCACCTGCTCCTCGACGTCGGCATCGGGAACCTCGACCACCGGCCGGGTGACCTTGATGCCCGAGAGGTCCTTGACCTCGATCGGCGGAATGACCTCGTAGGCCAGCGAGAACTCGAAATCGGCGTCGCCGGCCAGGACCTTCTCGGCTTCCTTCTCGTCCTCGGTCATGGTGACCTCGGGCTGCATCGCGGCCTTCTCGCCGCGCTCCGAAATCACGCTGCGGGTGGAATCGTTGAGGATCTCGTTGACCACCTCGGCCATGAAGGACTTGCCGTACATCTTGCGCAGATGCTGCATCGGCACCTTGCCGGGACGGAAGCCGTTGAGACGGATCTTGTCCTTCGCATCGGTGAGCCGCGACATCAGCCGGGCTTCCATGTCCTTCGCCGGAACGGTGACCTTGATCTCTCGCTTCAGGCCGGAATTAAGCGTTTCGGTTACCTGCATCACTAAACCTTTGTCTTGGCGAACGCCGAAGCCCGATCGGGCCTTCCGTCGCGCCGCCGCAATCCTGTTGCCGGGAGTGGCTTTGGTGCGGGTGGAGGGACTTGAACCCCCACGGCTTGCGCCACAGGAACCTAAATCCTGCGTGTCTACCAGTTCCACCACACCCGCTTCGGAAGCGAACCACCCCCGAAAGCGCGAGGTTCTATATCATCAGGCCAATACCGATCAAAGGAAATTTGACCGCAAAACCGGGCAAAATTGCCGCCCGGCGGGAAATTTCCGCCGCCTCAGTAGAGCGGCTCCTCGTAGAGCACCGTCCCGTCGTCGAGCAGGGCCTTGATCGCCACCGTGCCGTTGCCGGCGACCGCCGCGCGGATGGTGAAACTGCGCTCGCGCATGTCCTTCTCGATGTCGCGGCCCTCGCCTTCCGGCACGAAATAGCGCTCGATGCCGTAGTCGATGTCGACCTCGGCGTCATCGCCGATGCCGCGATAGTCGGAAATGCCGCGAATATCGACCTCGTCGTCGCCCGCCGCCTCCGCAGGGCGATCGAGATAGGACGCACGGACCGCGCTCCACAGGCCGTCGTCGCCCCGGCGCAGGCGCACCCACACGGTGGCCGGGCCGCTTTCCGGCGCCCTTGCGATACTGTCGCCGAACAGCGACACGGGCAGGCGCGAGAATTCGTAGCCGAGGCGCACATAGTCGCCGCGCAGGAGGTCGCGCGGGTCGACGGGCTCGACCTTGACCAGGATCTCCCGGCCGTCGCGCAGGATCGCGGCGCGGCTGATGATCGACCAGCCGAGCACGCCGATCTGCAGTGCGGCGACCAGCAAGGCCGCCGGGATCAGCCAGCGACGGTGGTTCATGGAGCTGCCTCCTGCCCCGCCGCCGCTGCCGCGCGCGCGGTGAAGCGCCTCTCGACGCGGATGATGACATAGGCGGCGATGCCCAGAGCCAGCCCGGAGGCCAGGAACAGGCCGGCCGTGCCGATCATCGAGCCGATCGTCTGGATGTAGACGAAGCCGATCTCGATGGTGAAGCCGGCATAGGCAAGCCATCTGAGCCCGCGGCTCTCGCCGGCCGAACCGGCGAGGACGGCGGCGATTCCGCCGAAGGTCACCAGCGCGCACAGAATGAGCGACGCGCTGTCGCTGAAGATGACCTGCAGCGCCCACATGGCGGTCAGGAACCCGCCGAGGCCGATGACGGCTACACCGGAGCCGAGCCTGAGCACCCGTTCGACGATATCAGGCGCCAGCGAGGACAGCGCGACCAGCCCGCCATAAACGATGGCGAGGGCGACGAGGACGAAGAGCAGTTCGCTGTGCCAGTAGAAGACGATGCCGTAGAGGATGCCCGCGGCGAGGATGAGGTAACGGCTCGTGCGGCTGCCGGTCCACAAGGATATCGCCCACAGGATGGCGAGGAGCACGAGGAACAGATGCGGCACAGGGTGGCCGCTGCCGAACAGCCTGGCCTGCATGGTCAGCCAGCCGCAGGCCAGAAGCACCGCGCCGGCATTGAGCGGGCCGGACTTCAGCGCGGCCGCGGCGAGCGCAGTGCCGGCGAACCACAAGAGGACCGCCTGCGTCTCGTCGCCGGACAGGTGGTACATCTGCGCAATGAGCGCGATGGCGCCGCCGAACGCCGCGGCAGCGACGAGCCAGGCCGCCTCCCCGAACGCGCGGTGTCCGCGCAGGACCAGCACCGCACCGCCGACATAGCCGGCGAGGATGATGGCGAAGATCGCGACGACGCGGGCGAGCCTCGGGAAATCCTCCCAGTTGGCGGCGACCATGATCAGCACGGCGGCGGCAACCAGCGCGCCGGCCATGAGCGCCAGGACGGAGCCGAAGCTGAAACCGCCGCCGGCACGGCTCTCGACGTCACGTGTCAGGGCTTCCGCCGTCGGGGTGTCGATCAGCCCCGCGTCGCGCCAGCGCGCGATGTCGTTGGTTGCCCGTTTCGCGTAATTGAACATGGTGCGCGCGCCAAATTCCGACGCCTCAATCTACGCAATCGCGCGCCCGACCGGAAGAGTGCGTTTTCACGGCATGTCAGGCCGCTTACGCTGCAATGCACAATCTGTGAGCTTTTCTGCCCAAAGCCATGGCACAGCGGCATGATTCCCGTCAACGGGAAGTGACGCCGAGATGTCAACATGCCATTATGTTGCATTGCACAAGACGCAACGCTGCCATGCAACAACTGCGCTTCAAATGCAGGAAGGGTGCGCCTATCTTCGGGTCACACAAAGAGTGATGAACAAACGAAGCTGAACGAAACGAGCACTGAAATGAACCTGATCCGCAATTATCGCAACTGGCGCCGCTACCGTGACACGGTCAACGAGCTGAGCCGCCTGTCCAACCGCGAACTCAACGACCTCGGAATCAATCGCGGCGACATCCCCTTCGTCGCCCGCAAGTCGATCTAACGATCCTACGAATTTCGCCAGGGCCTACCTCCTCCCAGGCCTTGACGGATAAGACCGGTGACCACCTCCTCCCGGTTGTCGGTCAAACCAAGCGACACCCGCCGGACCTCCTCCCCCGGCGGGTGTTGTTCTTTTTGGGCATGCCGGCGCCGGTCCGGCTCAGCGCTCTCCCATCACGCCTCTGGTCATCCACTCGTCGAGCGGCATGATATCGGGACGGCCGCCCGCGGGCTCGTACCAGCTGTCGACGGCCCACCGCTTTCCGCTTTCGTCGCGGATGACGCCGGTTGAGTGAAAATAGCGCGCGTCGAGCAGGAAACCGCGCGAGACGTTCATCTCCACGGTATGGCGCGTGATAAGACCGCGCGCCGCAAGGTGCATCATCATCGAGCGGGTGTTGGTCGATTCATCGATGCAGTCCATCTGACCCTTGGCGCCCGACTGGACCAGGGTGGATTTGGGCCCGTCGCGCACGCCGATAGCGGCGGCCGACTTCTCCTCGAAATAGGCGATGGCACGGGCGATGCCCTCACGCTCGGCGGCCGGAGAATCCGCGTTGGCGAAGAATGAAGCGAACGCATCCGCATCGGCCGGGGTGATGTCGACCCGGGTCTTGAAGGTGCAATTGAAGCCGTGACAGGCATAGACACGGTCGCTTCGTGCCGTCTTCATCTCCGGCGCGAGGTTGGACGTCACGGACGTGCATCCCGAGATGACGGCCAGCATGACGCCGAGCGGCAATATTCGCGTGGTCAACTTTGTCATGTGCGCGAAACTATCGACGGCATTCCCGATGGGCAATGACCGATACGCAACAGCGGGTGGTCTTCAACACATTGCCACAAGCAGGACGAGACGATTGATTTGCGTTCGGCTGCGCCAGCCTCTATGTGGCGTGGCATGACGACACAGCCAATCCATGTCATCGGCGGCGGCCTGGCCGGCTCCGAAGCCGCCTGGCAGATCGCCTCGGCAGGCGTTCCCGTCGTGCTGCACGAGATGCGGCCGGTGCGCGGGACCGACGCGCACAAGACCGACGGCCTCGCGGAGCTGGTATGCTCCAATTCGTTCCGTTCCGACGATGCGCGGTCGAACGCCGTCGGGCTGCTGCACGCGGAAATGCGGCTCGCAGGCTCGCTGATCATGGCGTCGGGCGACGCCAACCAGGTTCCGGCCGGCGGCGCGCTCGCAGTCGACCGGGACGGCTTTTCGGACGCCGTGACGGCGCGGATCGAAGCGCACCCGCTGATCACGATCGCCCGCGAGGAAATCGCCGGCCTGCCGCCCCGCGACTGGGACCAGGCGATCATCGCCACCGGCCCCCTCACCGCGCCGGCGCTCGCGGCGGCGATCGCTGAAGAGACGGGCGCGGATTCACTGGCCTTTTTCGACGCGATAGCACCGATCGTGCATTTCGACACGATCGACTTCGGCAAGGCGTGGTTCCAGTCGCGCTACGACAAGGTCGGGCCCGGCGGCACCGGCAAGGACTACATCAACTGCCCGATGGACAAGGACCAGTACCTGGCCTTCGTCGCGGCGCTGATCGACGGCCAGAAGACCGAATTCAAGCAGTGGGAAGGCACGCCCTATTTCGACGGCTGCCTGCCGATCGAGGTGATGGCGGAGCGCGGCGTCGAGACGCTGCGCTACGGCCCGCTGAAGCCGATGGGGCTGACCAACGCGCACGACCCGGCGACCAAGCCCTATGCGGTGGTGCAACTGCGGCAGGACAACGCTCTCGGCACGCTCTACAACATGGTCGGATTCCAGACCAAGCTGAAGCATGGCGAGCAGGTGCGCATCTTCCGCACCATTCCGGGCCTGGAAAACGCCGAGTTCGCACGGCTCGGCGGCCTGCACCGCAACACCTACATCAACTCCCCGGTTCTGCTCGACCGCACGCTGCAACTGAAGTCGCGGCCGGGCCTGCGCTTCGCCGGGCAGATCACCGGCTGCGAAGGCTATGTCGAGAGCGCCGCGATCGGACTTCTGGCTGGCCGCTTCGCCGCCGCAGAGCGGCTCGGCACCGCACCGTCGCTGCCGCCCGAAACGACGGCATTCGGGGCGCTGCTCGGTCACATCACGGGCGGCCACATCACCTCCGACGAGGAGCCCGGCAAGCGGTCCTTCCAGCCGATGAACGTCAATTTCGGCCTGTTCCCGCCGCTCGATCCGGGCACGGTGCTGAAACCGGAAGGCCATGAGGGACGCTTCCGCGGCAAGGAAAAGGCGATCGCCAAGAAGCACGCGGTCACCGGCCGCGCGCTGGCCCATTGCCGCGCCTGGCTGGGGCTGGAGACGCCGGCCCAGGCGGCGGAGTAGCGCGGCTCCCTTGACCTCGAGGCAAAGCGTCGGGACATTGTCCTTCCCGCAATCGTGAGAGGACATCCGCCATGCATCGAATGGCTCTATCCGGCCTGGCACTCGGCGCCGCGGCATGGCTGGCCACGGCGCTCCCGGCCCATGCCGACCAGGCCGAATGCGAAGCCGCCGTGCGCGCGCTGATGGCGCCCTATGGCGACAACGCGCCGGACAAGACGATCAACCGCTTCGGCACATCGGTGACGCGGATCGGCGAACAGGAAATGAAGGGCTATTCGCTGCAGACGGCCGACGGATCGCTCTATTACGATCAGGACAAGAACCCGGTCTCCCTCTCCTTCACCAATGGCGACGTCTACACCACGCAGGACAAGGGCGAGACCTGGACGCTGGTCAACTCGACCTCGGCGGAGGTGATGGAAGAGGTCCGGGCCGGGATAGAGAGCCAGGCCGAAAAGGCCACCAACATCACCTGCGCCTACGGCACCGACCTCGACGGGCGAACCGTCGATCACTATTCGGTCGACTACGCGATCTACAATACCGGCAAAGCGGCGCATTCGGAGTACTGGATCGATGCCGATACCCGCTTCGTCTGGCGCGACGTGACGGAATTCGAGGGTGACCCGGCGATCGTCATCACCGTCGATGCCGAGCCGGCGCCGGACATGGCGCTGCCGGACCCGAAGTCCTGAGCGTTGACGCGCTCTGACGCGCGTCAGACCGATTTCCTGGAGGCGAAAGTGACCAGCACCGCAGAGAGCTTCTTCCGCATCGAACGCGACGGCGGCGTGGTCCACCTGTCGATGAACCGGCCGGACAAGGCGAATTCGATGTCGCCCGCCTTCTGGGACCAGCTTCCGAAGGTGATGGCCGATCTCGGGCGCGACGAGACGGTGCGCGCCATGGTGATCAGCGGCGAAGGCAAGAATTTCACCGGAGGGATGGACCTCGCCTCCTTCGCCGGCATCGCCAAGCTCTTCGAAGAGGAGCCGGGCCGCGCCGCCTATGCGATGCGCGCCATGATCATGGACCTTCAGGAAGCTTTCAACGCGCTGGAGAAAGCACGGTTTCCGGTGATCGCCGCGGTTCACGGCGCCTGCGTCGGCGCCGGCGTCGACCTGATCACCGCCTGCGACATCCGGCTCGCCAGCGAAGACGCCTATTTCGCGATCGAGGAGATCCATATCGGCATGGCGGCCGACGTCGGCACGCTGCAAAGGCTGCCGAAGCTGATCGCGCCGGGGCTCACCGCCGAACTAGCCTATACGGGACGCCGCTTCGACGCGGCCGAGGCGCGCCAGATCGGCCTCGTATCGCAGCTTCACGGCACCCGAGACGGGCTGATCCACGAGGCGATGACGATGGCGCGCTCGATCGCCCGCAAGTCGCCGCTGGCGATCGCCGGGATCAAGCGCAACCTCGGCTATGCGCGCGACCATTCGGTGGCCGACGGGCTCGACTATATCGCGACGTGGAATGCCGGCATGCTGCGCCCCGGCGACATGATGGCGGCGGTCAACGCCAAGATGGCGAAGACGCAGGCGGAATTTCCGAACCTCCTGGCCGACCAGGACGGCTGAGCGCTATTCGGCAGGCTGCGCGGTTTTCGACGATGCCAGTTCCATCGCCGGCAGACCCGGCTTGCCGGCCTCGGACGGATTGCGGCGGACATAGGCCGCCTTCAGCGTCTCGGAGGTGTCGCGCGAGCCGTCATGGCTCCAGCCCGGCGGCTGGACGAGGTAGTTGAGCCGCTGGCCAAAGTTCAGCCCCGGCGCCAGCGCGTCCTTGAACATGCCGATCCACTCATGGAAGGCCACTTTCAGCGGATTGAAGGTGCCGAGGTTGCGGACGATACCGTAGCGCGGCCGGTCCTCCTCGAGTTCCTCCACGAAGGTGCCGAACATCCGGTCCCAGATGATCAGCGTGCCGGCATAGTTGGCGTCGAGATAGCGCGGATTGGTGGCATGGTGGACGCGGTGGTGCGACGGCGTGTTGAAGATCAGCTCGATGGGCCACCACATCTTGCCGATGGTCTCGGTGTGGATCCAGAACTGCCAGACGAGGTTGAAGCCGAAGACGAAGGCGATCACCGCCGGATGGAAGCCCAGAAGCACCAGCGGCACCTGCAGCACGAACATGCCGGTGAACAGGCCCGTCCACGACTGGCGAAGCGCCGTCGACAGATTGTAGTGCTGGCTCGAATGATGGTTGATGTGCTCGGCCCAGACCCAGCGCACGCGATGCGCGATGCGGTGGTAGGCGTAGTAGCGCAGATCATCGAGCAGGAAGGCGACCAGGAAGACCCACAGCGACAGGCCGAGGTCGAAGAGCCGGAACTGCCACACCCACAGAAGCGCGGTGTAGGAGACGACGCCGAGCAGGATGCCGGCGACGACGTTGCCGGTGCCCATCATCAGGCTCGTCAGCGTGTCGCGGGTCTCGAATTCGCCCTTGGCCCGGCCGGTGCGCACCAGCCACAGCTCGATCAGGATCGCGGCGACGAAGAACGGGATCGCGAGCTGCGTGACCGATGGAAACTGATACTGATCCATTGTGCTTCTCCTGAAACGCGCCGTTATTCGAGCCCGAGCGCCGACGAGAGCGCCGCCGCATCATCGGCGCTGGCGAACCGGAAGCGGCCGCCGCGCCAGGTGAAGTCGCGGAAGGCAAGCTCCACGGTCACCGGGTCGTCCCTGCCCGTCGCCGCCAGGTCCTCGCGACGCGCGATGCGGGTGAGGAAGCGGTCGCCGAAGCTCTGCACGATGCCGACGCGGCCGCCGCCGAGGTCCAGGAACGCGGTCTCGCGGTTTTCTGTCAACCAGATCCGCGACGGCGCCTCGTCGGGGAAATCCTCGGCAAAACGCGCGCGCGCCTGATCATCGCCGGCCAGCGTGGCGGTCGTGGTGCCGCCGCTCCAATGGACCGCGGCGACCACCGCCGCGATGCCGAACCCGACAATAAGAACCAGAACGGTGAGGCTCATCCCGCCTCCGACTCTCCCCGACGGCCGCCCGAACCACGCGGCCTCCGTTTGACGTTTACGTCAATTGGAGGCGGCGCGCCATCCCCCAGCCGCGCGACGCAGCATCGCGGCGTGGCGGCGCAGAGCTGACATGGCGACGGGACTACGCGCCGCTGCCGCGCCGGCCTTTTCCAGAACGGACAGATAATGGCCGACCGGGGCGACCGGCAGGAAGGCAGGCCGAAGGGCCGCGGGCAGTCCGCCGACCGCGCGCTCGAAGGCCGCGAGATGCTGGCGCCCGAGCGCGGCCATCGCCGCCACGACGCGCGCCAGAAGCGCGTCGGATGCATCCGGAGCGAGAAATTCGGCGACGGAGCCGCCGGCGGCGCCGAGAATGTCGGCCGGCACGTAGCACTGGCCACGGGCGCGGTGGATCGGCATCAGCCGCAGGAGACCGGCGATCGCCTGCGCGCAGCCGGCATGGCCGGCAGGTTCGGCATGGCCGGGCGCGGCTTCGGCATCGAGGATGAGTGCTGCCAGCTGGATCAGCGCCGAGGCCGTCTCGCCGCAATAGCCTTCGAGATCGTTCCGCGACGGCATCGGGTCGTCGTAGAGGTCGAAGGTGCGGGCCTCGAGGTAGTCGGAGAAGGCGGCGCGCGGCAGGCCGTTGGCCTCGATCGCCTCCAGCAGCGCCGTCGCGACGGGGCTGCCGGCGGCGGCGTCCGGCGTGCCGGCCTCGATCATGTCGCGCCACCATTGCAGCCGGATCTCGCCCGGCATCGGCTCGCTGACGCGGTCGCGGATGCCGGCGATCTCCGCATTGAAGGCATAGAGCGCGAGAAGGTCGGCGCGCCGGTCCTGCGGCGCGTAGAGCACGGAGAGATAGCGGTCCGGATCAGCTCCGCGCAGCGTCCGCATCAGGTCGGTGGAGCGGTCCGACATCTCAGTCGACGGCGAGCAGCGCGGCCGCGACCGCCCGGTCCTCGGCCAGAAGCACGTTGAAGGTGCGGACCGCGGCGCCGGTCGACATCGGATCGGCCGAGACACCGCGCTCCTTGAGGGCCTGGCGCAGGTCGGCGGGAAGCCGGCGGATGTCGCGGCCGGTGCCGACGAGCAGGATCTCGATGTCGCCGGCCTCGTCGAGGACCCTCGCGAAGTCGGCCAGGCCGAGCGCCGCCGGATCGGCGGGCTGCCAGCCATGGATGCCGGATGGCAGGCACAGGATCGAGCCGCGATGCGACATGTCGGCAAAGCGGAAGCCGCCATTGCCGTAAGCGTCGACCGGCGCGCGGCCGGGGAAATGGGCGGCGCGGAACTCGATCCCCCGCGCCATCAGCGCGAGGGCGTCTGCGCCGCCGGGACGTCGTCGACGATCTCGCCCTGGCCGTCGTCGCCCTCCGGCCGCATCGCCGAGGCACGCATCTTGAACAGGATCAGCAGCGGCGCGGCGATGAAGATCGACGAATAGGTGCCGATCACGACGCCGAAGATCATCGCTGCGGTGAAGGAGCGGATCACCTCGCCGCCGAACATGAACAGCGCCAGCAATGCGAGCAGCGTGGTCAGCGACGTCATGGTGGTGCGCGACAGCGTCTGGTTGATCGATTCGTTGAGAAGCTGCGGCAGCGACATCTTCTTGTATCGTCGCAGGTTCTCGCGGACGCGATCATAGACCACGACGGTGTCGTTCAACGAATAGCCGACGATGGTCAGGATCGCCGCGATACTCGAGAGATTGAACTCAATCCCGGTGATCACGAAGAAGCCGACCGTCATGATGACGTCGTGCAACGTGGCGACGATGGCGCCGACGGCGAATTGCCACTCGAAGCGCACCCATATGTAGAACAGGATGGCGACGAGCGAGGCCAGGACCGCGATGGTACCGGCCTGCGCCAGTTCCGAGGACACGGTCGGCCCGACGACCTCGACGCGACGGAAATCGTAGTCGGCCTCGAGTTCGCCGCGCACCTTCTCGATGACGGTCTGCTGCGCGTTCTCGCCGCCGTCCTGCGCCTGCACGCGGATCAGCACCTCGCTCGGGTCGCCGAATTCCTGGACCTGCACCTCGCCGAGATTGAGCTCGGAAAGGCGCGAGCGGATATCGGCGATGTCGGCGGTGCCGGACCGGCTCTGCACCTCGATGATGGAGCCGCCCTTGAAGTCGATGCCGAGATTCATGTTCAGCGTCATGAACAGGACCAGAGCGGCGACCGACATGAAGGCCGAGAGAGCGAAGGTTAGGCGCCGGAAGCCCATGAACTTGATCGCCGTCTCGTCCGGCACGAGCTTGAACGGCGCCTTCGGCAGTTCCTTCGGCCGGCGGCGCTTGACCCATTCGGCGACCATCCAGCGCGATAAGGTGAAGGCGGTGAAGACCGTGGTCAAGATACCGATGGCGAGCGTGACGGCGAAGCCGCGCACCGGGCCCGAGCCGAGGTAGAACAGGATGACGGCCGCGATCAGCGTGGTCACATTGGCGTCGACGATGGTCGCCAGTGCGCGCGAGAAACCGGCGTCGATCGCCTGGATGACCGACCGGCCAGCCCGGCGCTCCTCGCGGATGCGCTCGAAGATGAGCACGTTGGAATCGACCGCCATGCCGATGGTCAGCACGATGCCGGCGATGCCGGGCAGCGTCAGCGTGGCGCCGAGCACCGACAGGAGCGCGACGATCATCGCAATGTTGGCGGCGAGCGCGACCACGGAAATGATGCCGAGCAGGCCATAGATCAGCACCATGAAGACCACGACGAGCGCGGCGCCGATATAGGAGGCGACCTTGCCGGCGTCGATGGAATCCTGGCCAAGGCCCGGCCCGACGGTCCGCTCCTCGATGACGGTCAGCGTCGCCGGCAGCGCGCCGGCGCGCAGCAGCACGGCGAGGTCGTTGGCGCTCTGGACGGTGAAATTGCCGGAAATCTGGCCCGATCCGCCGAGGATGGGTTCGCGGATCTGCGGCGCGGAGATCACCTGGCCGTCGAGGATGATGGCAAACAGACGGCCAACATTTTCCTGCGTCGCCTGGCCGAAACGGGTGGCGCCGCGGGTGTCGAAGCGGAACGAGACGACCGGTTCGTTGGTGCGCTGGTCGAACGTCGCCTGCGCATCGACCAGGTTTTCGCCCGACACGATCACCCGATCCTCGATCAGATAGGGAACCGGCGGATCGTCCATCGAGTACATGACGGTGGTGCCGGCGGGCGGACGGCCCTCGATCGCCTCCTCGACGGGCACCGACTGGTCAACCATCTGGAAGGTCATCTTGGCGGTCTGGCCGAGAATGTCCTTGAGGCGCTGCGGGTCGGTGAGGCCCGGCACCTGAACGAGAATGCGGTCGTTGCCCTGGCGCTGGATGATCGGCTCGGTGGTGCCAAGCTCGTTGACGCGGCGCGACACCACTTCGATCGACTGGCCGAGCGCGGTTGCGAGCCGGTAGTCGACGCCGTCATCGGTGAGCGTGTAGCGCAAGAGGCCGGGCTCCGGCTCCTCGAGCGCCATCTCGCTGATCGAACCGCCACCGAACAGCCCGCTGGTGACCGGCTCGGTCAAGCCCGACAGGGCTTCCTTGGCGGCGTCGATCTTGTCCTGGTCGCGGATGCGGACCTGGACGGTGCGTCCGGAACCGGACAGGCCGGTATAGCCGATGCGGGCGTCGCGAAGCGCCTGCCTGATCTCGTCGCGCGCGCTGGTCAGGCGTTCCTCGATGAGGTCCTGCCGATCGATCTGGAGCAGGATGTGCGAGCCGCCCTGCAGATCGAGGCCAAGCGTCATGGGATTCTTCGGACCCCAGCTCGGCATGTTCGCGAGCACGGATGCCGGCATCACATTGGGGGACGCGTAGATGACGCCGACGACGACCGCCAGCCAGATCAGCACTGTCTTCCAGCGCGAAAAATAGAGCATTTTACCTCGCCCGACGGGCCAAAATCACCGAATCGGCCCGCAATACGGTTATTTCTTGGCGTTCTGGTTGGCTACCGGCTCGCCCTTGACGCGAACATCCGCGATGGTGGACCGCAGCGCCGTCACCTTCAGGCCGCCGCCGAGATCGACCTCGAGCTCTTCCTCGCCGACCACCTTGGTCACCTTGCCGACAAGGCCGCCGCCCGTCACCACCGAATCGCCGCGGCGAATGGCAGCCAGCATTTCGGCGCGCTTCTTGAGCTGGGTCCGCTGCGGACGGATGATGAGAAAGTACATGATTACGAAGATCAGCACGAAGGGGAGGATCGAAACGAAGATGTCCGGGCTCGCGCCGACGCCTGTCTGTGCGAATGCGGGTGTTACGAACATGAAAACTCCTGAAAAGATCACGGGCCGTACGAAACGGCCTCCAAAGGTCGCCGGAATATAGACTTTGGCGCTGCCTTTGCAACCGCGCAGGCCGCGCGCTCCGCGGCTTTCCGCCACGCCTGCCGCGTGTTAAAGCGCTGGCGCAACCGCCGGCCAGTGACCCATGACGCAAGACCCGCTCGACCAGATCAACCGCAAGCTCGACAGCCTCATCGACGTCCTGTCGCGGCTGGCGCCCCCGCCCCTGCCCGAAAGCGACCTCGGCGCCGCCGACTGCTTCGTATGGAACGCGGAAACCGGCAGGCTCGATCCGGTGGTCCGGGTCAACCGCGTCGATATCGCGCTGATCAAGAGCGTCGACCGGGTGCGCGACATCCTGGTCGACAATACGCGCCGCTTCGCCGCCGGCTTTCCGGCCAACAACGTGCTTCTGTGGGGCGCGCGCGGGATGGGCAAATCGTCGCTGGTGAAGGCCGCGCACGCGACGATCAATGCCGAGCGCGGCAAGGACGAGGCGCCGCTCAAGCTGGTGGAGATCCATCGCGAGGACATCTCCGCCCTGCCCCGCCTGATGACGATCGCCAAGGGCGCGCCGTTCCGGTTCATCCTGTTCTGCGACGATCTTTCCTTCGATGCCGACGACACCTCCTACAAGTCGCTGAAGGCCGCGCTGGAAGGCGGCGTCGAGGGACGGCCGGACAACGTCATCTTCTATGCGACATCCAACCGACGGCACCTTCTGCCGCGCGACATGATCGAGAACGAGCGATCGACCGCGATCAATCCGTCGGAAGCCGTGGAGGAGAAGGTCTCGCTGTCGGACCGGTTCGGCCTGTGGCTCGGCTTCCACAAATGCTCGCAGGACGACTATCTCGAGATGATCGACGGCTATGTGCGCCATTTCGGACTGAAGACCGACGCCGAGACCCTGCGCGCCGACGCGCTGGAGTGGGCGACGACGCGCGGCAGCCGCTCGGGCCGCGTCGCCTGGCAGTTCGTCCAGGACCTTGCCGGGCGCCTCGGGCAACCGCTCGGCTGACACCCCGTAACGAAAAACGCCCGCCCCTGAAGGGCGGGCGAGTAAGGCATTCCGGACTGGAGGTCTCCCAACGGAACGCCGGTAGTCTTCTTGATTGTCGGCTATTCGAGGAATTTCGCCGGATCGACGGGGGCCGAATCCTTGCGGACCTCGAAGTGCAGCTTCGGCGTATCCGCGTTGCCCGACATGCCGGACCGGGCGATCTCCTGGCCGCGCCTGACCTTGTCGCCGCGCGCCACCTTGATCTCGCCGGCATGGCCGTACACGGTGACCAGCCCGTCCTCGTGACGCACCAGAACGGTATTGCCGAATTCCTTGAGCCCGTCGCCGGCGTAGATCACCACGCCGTTCTCGGCCGACTTCACCGGCGTTCCCTCCGGCACGGCGATGTCGATGCCGTCATTGGCCTTGCCGCCGCTGTTGCCGCCGTAGGGCGAGATGACGCGACCAAGCACGGGCCAGCGCATCTTGCCGATGCCCGTGGCGTTCGGCGCATCACCGGCCTTTTCGCCGGCGGCCTTCTCGATCGCGGTCTCGGTCTTGCGCGGCGGCGTGTAGGAGGCAACCTTCTCCTCCCTGGCCGCGGTCTTGTGGCTGGTGCCGCCGGTGATCACCGGGTCGACATTCTTCGGAACCTCGGCCGCAGCGGTGCGAACCGCTCCGGACCCGTTCGGCAGCCGGAGTTTCTGGCCGATCCGGATCAGGCCGTTGTCGAGCCCGTTGGCTTCCTTGATGGCGTTCGCCGTCGTCCCGGTCTTCTTCGCAATGCCATAGAGCGTGTCGCCTGCGACGACGACATATTCGCCGGCGGGAGCCGGCGCGGCCGTGCGCTGCGCGTTCTGGGGCGCGGTCTGCGGTGTCGCCTCCTTCTCCTTCACGCGCGGCGTCTGCGGCAGGACCGCGACGCGCTCGGTCGGTGCCTTCGAAGGAACCGGCGTGCGGTTTTCGGGCACATCGAAGCGGGTGCCGCGGGACGATTTGGCGTCGGCGACACGCGGATTGTTGTCGGGCGCCGAAACCGGGGCGTCCTTGCCGTAGGAGTAGGCCGGAATGAGGATCTCGCTGCCGGCCTGCAGCGAGGAGCCGTCCTTGAGATTGTTCGCCTGGAGGATCGCCTTGACGGGAACGCCGTATCTGCGCGCGAGATTGTAGACGGTCTCGCCGGAACGGACGGTGATCCTGGTGCCACCGCTGGCGCCCCACCCGACCTGGCGTGGTGCTTCGGCCGTGGTGGCCGGCGCGGTCCGCTCGACCTGCGGCATGGGCTGGTTTTCAGGCCGGGCGGCGTCCGGCAGTTCCTGGCGCCCGGTGACGCGCGGCGTCGTGCCGGTCAACGTACGGTCGACATGCTGCGGAGGCGGCAGCGTCGCCGTCTGGACAGGCGCTGCCGGATAGGCCGGCGCGGTGTAGACAGGTGCGGCCGGATAGGTCGTCCGGGCGGCGCGTGCGCCATGCGGCGCGCCAACGTCGGCCGAAGGGACCGGACGCGGCATCGGCTGGGACAAGGCGGAACCGCCATAGGTCGCCGGCTGAACGGCGGAGCGGTTGACCGATCCGGTGTAGGTGCCGTCGACCGAAGCCGGCCGCAGGCCGGTGTCGCCGGGATAAGGCTGGTCGAGCGGCGCAACCGCTTCCGGCTGCTTGTTGCGGGTCGAGCCTGTGAAGATGGAATCCTGGAAACGGGAGACGTCGGAACTGCAGCCCGCCGCCAAGATGCCGACGAGAGCCAGCGCGGTTCCCCGGACGAGGCTTCGCTGACTCATACCGATTGCATTGATACGCATGACACTACCCGCAAGTACCCAAGACACGAACACGCATGATTAAAGCGCGTTAATGTTACCTGCTGGTTAAGACGCGGGATTCTATGGCATTTTGCAGCGCGTGGACCGGCCCGGCGGCGAAGCGTGTGGATCGGCCCTGACGACGAATGCCGTCAGATCGCGGCAGCCATACCGCCCACGAAAGGCTGGAGGCGGACCTCGGCGATGTCTTCGCGGTCGAAACGGCTGCCGATCTTGGTGAGCTTCGCCATCGCCTGGACATCCTCGGGGGGACCGATCGGCGCCACCATGACGCCGCCCGTCGACAGCTGGTCGACGAAACCGCGCGGCAGCTCGGTGAAGGCGCACCACGCCACGATGCGATCAAACGGACCCTCGGCGGCCGCGCCGGCAGCGCCATCGGTCTGGCGCACGACGATATTGCCGAGGCCGAGCTTCAGGTGATGCTCGCGGGCCTGTTCACTCAGCAGACGATACCGTTCCAGCGAAAGGACACGGTTGGCGAGCCGCCCGGCGACCGCGGCGGTGTAGCCCGATCCGGTGCCGATCTCGAGCACCCGGTGGCCGGGCTCTATCCCCAGCGCATGAAGCACCAGAGCCTGGAGGTCGAGGCCCTCGATCGCCTCGCCGCACTCGATCGGCACCATGCGCTCCGACCAGGCCACCGACTGCCACTGCGAGGGCACGAACAGCGCCCGCGGCGTTGCCTCGACGGCGGCGAACAGCGCCCGGTCGTCGATGCCGCGCGCGCGCATGCGCAGCAGGAACGCCGCGAAACCTTCCCGCCCGTCAGCGGCCGGCTTCACGCAAGCGCCTTTCTGAGACGGTCCTGGATCTCGTAGGCGGTCAGGTCGAGATGCAGCGGAGTGACCGAGACCTGATTGTCGCGCAGCGCCGCCATGTCGGTGCCGTCGCGGATCTCACTGGTGTCGCGGCCGAAGCGGAGCCAGAAATAGGGCAGCCCGCGGCCGTCCTTGCGCTCCTCGATCCACAGCCCGTGCACGCGCTTGCCCTGGCCGGTGACGACGGTCTTGTCGACGTCGGCCGGCAGACAATTGGGGAAATTGATGTTGAGGAAGACGCCGGCCGGCAGGTCGATCTCGATCAGCCGGCGCAGAAGTGGCGGCGCGACCGTTTCGGCGGTCTCCCACCGGACGAAGCGGCCGTCCTCGACCACCGTGTAGCCCTGGCTGAGCGCGATGGAGCGGATGCCGAGCAGCGTGCCCTCCATGGCGCCAGCGATGGTACCCGAATAGGTCACGTCGTCGGCCATGTTGGCGCCCGAATTGACGCCGGACAGAACGAGGTCGGGCGGCTCGGGCAGAACGTTGCGGACGCCCATGATGACGCAGTCGGTCGGGGTGCCGCGCAGCGCATAGCGCCGGTCGTCGATCTTGCGCATCCTGAGCGGCTCGGACAGCGACAGCGAATGGGCCAGGCCCGACTGGTCGGTCTCGGGCGCCACCACCCACACATCGTCCGACAGTTGCGCGGCGATACGCTCCAGAACCGCCAGGCCCTCGGCGTGGATGCCGTCGTCGTTGGTCAGGAGTATGCGCATCACTCACCCTCCCCCTTGTGGGGAAGGTCGGACCTCCGGTCCAGGGCGAGGGTGAGAAGGCCGTGAGACGACCCCCACCCCGCTCCGCTTCGCGGATCGACCCTCCCCACAAGGGGGAGGGTAAGCCGCTGCGATGCGCCGCATTTCACCATCAACTCGACTTTGCCTCGATCTTCGTCAGCCCGCCCATATAGGGACGCAATGCTTCAGGAATTGTGACCGACCCGTCCTCGTTCTGGTAGTTCTCCATCACCGCGATCAGCGCGCGACCGACCGCCACGCCGGAGCCGTTGAGCGTGTGGACGAACCTGGTCTGCTTGTCGCCCTCGGGCCGGTAGCGGGCCTCCATGCGCCGGGCCTGGAAGTCACCACAGACCGAACAGGAGGAGATCTCGCGATAGGCGTTCTGGCCGGGCAGCCAGACCTCGATGTCGTAGGTCTTGCGGGCGCCGAAGCCCATGTCGCCGGTGCACAGGACGACCGTGCGGAACGGCAGACCGAGGCGCTTCAGCACTTCCTCGGCGCAGGCGGTCATGCGCTCGTGCTCGTCGATTGCGCTTTCCTGATCGGTGATGGAGACCATCTCGACCTTGTAGAACTGGTGCTGGCGCAGCATGCCGCGCGTGTCGCGCCCGGCCGAGCCGGCCTCGGAGCGGAAGCAGGGCGTCAGCGCGGTGTAGCGCAGCGGCAGCGCCTTCGCGTCGAGGATCTCCTCGCGGACGAGGTTGGTCAGCGGCACCTCGGCGGTGGGGATGAGCCAGCGGCGGTCGGACTTGTCGGACATGTCGACGAAGGCGGCCAGTTCGGCGGGCATGGACCTCGACGGCGCATCGATCGCCGTTTCGGACACAAGCCTGTCAAGCTGCTCGATCTTGCTTTTTTCCGAGAGCAGCTGTGTCGCCGCGAACTGGTCCTCGAAGAATTTCGGAAGCTGGCCGGTGCCGAACAGGATTTCGTCGCGCACGAGCAGCGGCGGCTGAACCTCGGTGTAGCCGTGCTCGGTGGTGTGGAGGTCGAGCATGAACTGGCCGAGCGCTCGCTCGAGCCGCGCGAGGTGGCCGGACAGGACGGTAAAGCGCGCGCCGGAGAGCTTCGCGGCGCGCTCGAAATCCATCATGCCGAGCGCTTCGCCGATCTCGAAATGCTCCTTCGCGGCGTTGGCGCGTCGCGGCTCGCCGACGCGGCGAAGCTCGACATTGTCCTTTTCGTCGACGCCGACCGGGACATCGTCCAGCGGAATGTTGGGAAGCACGGCCAGCGCGTCGTGCAGCGCGCGGTCGAGCTCGCGCTCGCGTGCCTCGCCGTTCTGGATGAACTCCTTGATGACGCCGACCTCGGACTTCAGCTCCTCGGCGCGCGCCGAGTCACCGGCACGCATCGCATTGCCGATCTCCTTCGAGGCGGCGTTGCGGCGCTCCTGCTTCTGCTGCAGCTCGGTCAGATGGGCGCGGCGCGCCTCGTCGCGGGCGACGATCTGCTCGACGGTCCGCGACGAATCGCTCTCGTCCCAACCGCGCTTCCGGAGCGCGGCTTCGAGCGCCTGCGGGTTATCGCGAATCCATCTGATGTCGAGCATGGCGGTGGAATATCCCTCGGATCGGTCACGGGCCGGAAAGCGCAGAGGGCGTAAACCGCAACGCGGTCCGACGCAAGCGGCAAGGCGCGGCTATTATCCGGCCGCGTCCGCCCCGGCGTCTTCGGCCTCGCGCGCCAGGCGCTCTTCCTCGCGCTTGCGCTCGACCATGCGCGCCAGCCAGATCGAAATCTCGTAGAGCAGGATGGTCGGCAATGCGAGGCCGATCTGGCTGACCGGATCGGGCGGGGTCAGCACCGCCGCCACGACGAAGGCGATGACGATCGCATATTTGCGCTTGTCGGCGAGGCCGGCCGCCGTGAGCAGCCCGACGCGCGCCATCAGCGTGGTCACCACCGGCAGCTGGAACACCAGGCCGAAGGAGAAGATCAGCGTCATGATCAGGCCGAGATATTCCGAAACGCGCGGCAGCAGCGAGATCTGGACTTCCTGGTCCGGCCCGACCTGCTGCATCGACAGGAAGAACCACATGACCATCGGCGTGAAGAAGAAATAGACCAGCGCGCCGCCCAGAAGGAACAGCAGCGGCGAGGCGACGAGGAACGGCAGGAAGGCGCGGCGCTCGTTTCGATAGAGGCCCGGCGCGACGAATTTGTAGATCTGCGCGGCGATCATCGGAAAGGCCAGCACAAGGCCGCCGAACATGCCGAGCTTGATCTGCGTGAAGAAGAATTCCTGCGGCGCGGTGTAGATCAGGTCGACCTTGTCGGCATCGAGCCCGGCCCAGGCGGTCGCCCACTGGAACGGGATGACCAGCAGGTTGAAGAGCTGCTTGGCGAAGAAGAAACAGAACAGGAAGGCGATGAAGAACGCGCCGATGGCCCACATCAGCCGCGACCGCAGCTCGATCAGGTGATCCATGAGCGGCGCGGAGGAGTTCTCGATATCGTCGTCGTTCTGGCTGGCGCTCACGTCGATTTTCCGGTCGTCTTCTTGCCGCGCGCCGGCGGCTTCGCGGCCGTCTTCGAAGACGCCGCGCGGGATTTGGGCGCCGTGGACTTCGTCGCAGGCCTGGACGCCGCCTTCGGCGCGGCGGTCTTCGCGCCAGCGGCAGGCTTCGCGGCCTGTGCAGTCGCAGCACCGTTCGGGGTCGCCGGCGGCGTCTCGCCCGGCACCGCCGCGGCGCCGGCCTTGAGCGGTTCGGCTGGATGAGGCTCGGTCGAGGCCGGACCGCCCGCCTTGGCGGCCTGCGGCTTCATGACGTTTTCCATGCCCGCCTTGACCTGCTCGCCGGCCTTCTCGAACGGGCTAAGATGCTTCCTGATCTCAGAGCGCGGGTCGAGCTTGCGCGCCTCGGTCGCCAGCGTCTTGACGTCGTCAAGCTCGGCTTCCTTGAGCGCCTCGTCGAACTGCTTGCGAAAATCGCCGGCCATCGAGCGCAGCTTCGACGTCGTCTTGCCGAATGCGCGCAGCATGCGCGGCAAGTCCTTGGGGCCGACGACCACGATCAGCACGATCGCGATCACCAGCATTTCCGGCCAACCGATATCGAACATCGCTTCTTATCCGCGCCAGCAATGCCGGGCCCGCAAAAGCGGGCGCGGCGTCAGGACTTGGTCGCCTTCTGCTTCGGCGCGGTGACGGTCTCGTCCTGGCGATGCTCGACGGTCCGGGCGGTCTCGGTATCGTCGTCCTCGTCGGACATGCCCTTCTTGAAGCTCTTGATGCCCTTGGCCATGTCGCCCATCAGCTCCGGAATCTTGCCGCGGCCGAACAGCAGCAGCACGACCACGAGCACGATGAGCCAGTGCCATATCGAAAAGGAACCCATATCTATCTCTTCCCATTTGCCTTCTGGGTGATTTAAGCGTTCTCGCCGTCGCTTTCAAACACCAGCACATCAGACTTTCGGACCGAGAGCCATACATCCCTCGCCGCCGAAGACAATGAGCCGCACCTGACCCGCGCCCTCAGCGGCATGTCCAGTCCCTGCACCGCGAGTTCGACAAGCTCGACCACGCCCAGGAAGCGCCGTGATATCACCCGGGCGGCGACATCTCCAATGTTTTCGGCGATATCGAAACCGGGCAGCCTGATCGCAACGACCGCCTGCGCGCCATCGGCGAGCCCGGCCGCACCGAACGTGCCGATCGGCGTCTCGACGGCGCCGCCGGACACGCGTCCGGACAGAATGTTGATCTCGGAGAAGAAACCCGCGGCGAACAGATTGGCCGGAGACTGGTAGAGATCCTCGGCGGTACCGATCTGCACGAGACGGCCGTCCTTCAGAAGCGCGATCCTGTCGCCGAGCCGCATCGCCTCCTCGGCATCGTGGGTGACGACGATCGCCGTCGCGCGGCTCTGATGCAGGATGGCCAGCGTTTCGGCGCGCACACTGTCCTTGAGCCGCGAATCCAGGCCCGAGAACGGCTCGTCCATCAACAGAACCGCCGGGCGCGGCGCCAGGGCTCGCGCCAGCGCGACGCGCTGCTGCTCGCCGCCCGACAGCACGTGGGGATAGGCCTCGGCATAGCCGTCGAGACCGACGCGCGACAGCGCGATCATCGCTTCGCGCCGGCCTTCGACGGGCGACAGGGCGGTGAGGCCGAAGCGGACGTTCTCGACGATCGTCAGATGCGGAAACAGCGCGAAATCCTGGAATACGAGGCCGATCGAGCGCTCCTCCGGCGGCACGTAGACCGATGGCCCCGCGATCTCTCGGTCGTTGAGGAGGACGCGGCCCGCGGTCTGGGATTCGATGCCGGCGGCGATCCTCAGCAGCGTCGTCTTGCCCGATCCCGACGGGCCGAGCAGGCACAGGACCTCACCCGGCTCGGCGGTCAGCGAGACGCCGCGCAGCGTCGGCTGACCGGGTACGAATTCGTGCCGGATATCCTCGAAGGCCAGCCGCGCGGCGAACGACACGCCGGCCGTCACCTTCGCCGATTTCGACTTCAATACGCTGTTGTTGTCCGCCAATGCGCCTGCTCCGTCGCGCGCCTTATGCGGCCAACGGACATATCCGGTCAATATCGGGCGGGGCCGATGGCCGGTGCTGCTACTCTTCGACGCGCGGCGTCAGAAGGCCGAGTTCCTCGAGATCGATGTCGGTCAGCGGATCCTCGTCATCGGTGAGCAGGTCGGGCTCGGCCGGCGGCTGGGGCACAGAGAAATTGCTCGGCATGCGCGGCGACAGAAGGCCGGCGCCCTTCAATTCGTCAATGCCGGGCAGATCGCGGATTTCCTCGAGGCCGAAATGATCGAGAAACTGCTCGGTAGAGCCGTAGGTGACCGGCCGGCCGGGCGTGCGCCGGCGGCCGCGCATCCTGATCCATCCGGTTTCCATCAACAGGTCGAGCGTGCCCTTCGAGGTCTCGACGCCGCGGATTTCCTCGATTTCGGCCCGCGTCACCGGCTGGTGATAGGCGATGATCGCCAGCACCTCGAGGGCGGCGCGCGAGAGCTTCTTCTGCTGGACGGCATCGCGGCTCATCAGGAACGCAAGATCGCCGGCGGTGCGGAAGGCCCATGCATCGCCGACCTTGACGAGATTGACGCCGCGCTTTTCGTAGAATGCCTTCAGCTCGGCCATGACCGGCTCGATCTCGATGCCGTCGGGCAAGCGGGCCATAAGCGCCTTTTCGCTCACCGGCTCGGCGGACGCAAAGACGATCGCCTCAGCCATCCGGACCGCCTCGGCCATGTGCAGGCGCGCGGCCGGATTGTCCGAGCGCATATCGTCGCCGTCGTCGTGATCGTCCGTGAAATGAACCACCGCCGCATTGCCGCCGTCAGTCATTGTGAACTCCAACTGCGCTGTTGCCCGCCGCCGACCGCATGTAGAGCGGCGCGAAGGGCTCGTGCTGCCTGATTTCGACCTGCCCCTCGCGAACAAGCTCCAGCGTCGCCGCGAAGGAACTCGCCAGTGCTGTCGCACGGTCCGCCGGCTTGGCGAGATACTGGATCAGGAACTGGTCGAGCGCGGTCCAGTCCGTGATCTGGCCGATCAGCCGCATCAGCAGGCTGCGGGCCTCCTTCAGCGACCACACGCCCCGTTTCTCGATGGTGACGTTGGATATGGTGCGCCGCTGGCGCTGGCTGGCATAGGCCGTCAGCAGATCGTAGAGCGATGCCGCATACTCGTTGCGCTTTTCGACGATCACGGCTTCCGGCATGCCGCGCGCGAAGACGTCGCGGCCGAGCCGGTTGCGGTTGACCAGCCGCGCCGCCGCGTCGCGCATCGCCTCGAGGCGCTTGAGGCGGAACTGGAGAATGGCGGCCAGTTCCTCGCCGCTTTCGCCGTCGTCGCCCGGCTGCTTGGGGATCAGCAGCTTCGACTTCAGGAAGGCAAGCCAGGCGGCCATGACGAGGTAGTCGGCGGCGAGCTCGAGCCGCATGGCCCGTACGCGATCGACGAACGCCAGATATTGTTCGGCGAGCGCCAGCACCGAGATGCGGGCAAGGTCGACCTTCTGGTTGCGCGCCAGATGCAGCAGCAGATCGAGAGGGCCCTCGAAACCGTCGACGTCAACGACCAGCGCCGGCTCGTCGGTGCGCCGGCGTTCGTCATTGTCCGCCCAAAGCCGGTCCATCGGCATGGGCTTTCCGCCCGTGGTGTCGACCGTCTCGTTCACCGCATCTCCGTTCGGCGGCGTCAGGCCACCGCCTCGAAATACCCTGCGAATTCGTCGCGCAAGGCCTGCTCGTTCGCACCGTCGCCCCCGTCGAGCGGCTCCAGCGCACCATCGGCGCGCTCCAGCGCCCTGCCCTCAAGCGCCGGCGTCCGGCTTGCCACGACCTTCATTTCTTCCATCAGGCCGTTGCAGTGAAGAACCACATCGCATCCGGCGGCGAAAATTGCATCCGTGCGCGCAGCGAAATCCCCAGAAAGCGCCTTCATGGAGACATCGTCGCTCATCAGGAGACCGTCGAAGCCGATCTCGCCCCGGATGATGTCCTCGACCACAGGACGCGAGGTGGTCGCCGGATTGTCGGCATCGATCGCGGCGTAGACGACATGCGCGGTCATCGCCATCGCGATGTCCTTCAACGCCGCGAAGGGCGCGAAATCATGGCGGCGCAGCTCGTCGAGCGGCGTGTCAACGACCGGCAGCGAGAAGTGGGTATCGGCGGCCGCGCGGCCGTGACCGGGAATATGCTTGATGACCGGCAGGACGCCGCCCGCCAGAAGCCCGTCCGCCGCCGCGCGTCCCATCCCCGCAACGGTTTCGGGATCCTTGCCATATGCGCGGTTGCCGATCACGTCATGGGCGCCCTCGACCGGCACGTCGAGCACCGGCAGGCAGTCGGCGGTGATGCCGTAGCGCCGGAGATCGAACGCATGCAGCCGCGACATCAGCCAGGCGGCGCGCAGACCGTCGGAGGCGGAGTGGCGGTAGAGCGCGCCGAGCGCCGAGCCGGCGGGATAGTTGGGAGCAAGCGGCGGACGCAGGCGCTGGACCCGGCCGCCCTCCTGGTCGATGAACACCGGTGCGCGCTCGTTGCCCGCGCATTGACGCAGATCCGCGACCAGATCGCGGACCTGGTCCGGTTCTGCAATGTTGCGCGCGAAGAGGATCAGGCCCCACGGTCGCTCGGCCGACAGGAACGTGCGTTCGTCGTCGGTGAGTTCGGTGCCGGAGACACCCAGGATCATTGCTTTTGATTCGCTCATGAACAGGAGCATAGCCCGAAGCCGTGCGCACCGCACCTGCCGTCGGGACACCCTTGGGATCTGTCGAAATGGCGGTCAGTCCGGCAGGCGGCGTGCGAACAGGTCCGGCGCGCGGCGGAAAGCAAAAGCCCCGGCCAAGGCCGGGGCTTTCGATGTTTCCCGCGGTCCGTTTCGACGCTACTTGGAAACGAAGCAGCTTCCGCCGGCCGACTTGTAGCGCGAGCACAGGCGCACGGCCTCGTCCCTCGAGGCCGAGGGGATGCGGACGCGGTAATAGGTTCCCTTGCCGGGGATGTCGGCGCGGACGATGTTGACGCCCTTGCCGCCGATCACGCTGCCGTAGCGGCGCGCCAAGTCCTGATACGATGCCTGGGCGCCGGCCTCGGTCGGCTGCGATGCGATCTGCATCGACCATTCGCTGGTTCCGCCGGTGACGGCCGGAGTGGCCGGCTGGCGCGCGGGCTTCGGCTCGACCGCCGCCACGCGCGGCTCCTGCCGTGCCGGAGCGGCCGGCGTCGCCTCGGCGGCCGTTGGCCGGGGCGTGTAGATCGGCGCCGTCGGCGGGGTCTCAACCGTCGGGCCGTCATCCAGTGCGGCGACTTCCTCGCCGGTGGCCGGAGCCATGGCGCTTTCATCGCCGGCTGGTGCGGTGCGCTCGGTCGATACGACGCGCGCGGGCAGCAACTGCGAGGTCGGTTCGCCCGCGGCGTCCCCGGCGATATCCTCGCGCTGCACGATCGTGCCGTCGGGCCTGACGATCATGGTGCGCACGCGGCGGGGCGCGATGGCGACCAGCTCGTCGTTGCCACCCTCCTCGACGGCCTGCGCCGCCGGGTCGATGCGCTCTTCCGATTTGGCGGGAAGGTCCATGGCCACGCCCGGCAGGCCGGACGAGGTCTCCTCGCCGCGCGCCACGAGATCGACCGGCTCCTCGGAGGCAGACACGAGTTGCTCCTGCGCCGGGCCGTCGGCATTTTCTTCGCCGGCCACGCGGTCATAGACCATGTTATCCTGGTTCGGCACCGAGGCGCCGCCGGGATTTTCCGGCCGGACCTTCACGGGACCGTCATCGGCCCGCACGATCGCCGGTTGGTCGGTGCTCTCGCCGCCGCCGAAGGACAGCGCAAAGGCGCCGATGCCGCCGAGAAGCGCCACGCCAGCGACTGCCGCCGCGACCAGCAGGCCGCGCCGCGCCGCACGCGGGTGTGCCGCCTCGTCCTCATAGCCGGCGACGCCGACCTCATCCTCGTAGTCGGGCTCGTAGCCCATGGCATCGGGAGCCATGCCGGCGGCCATCGCGGCATCGCCGTCGTCGACCGCCGCATGCGGGCGGTAGGCGTCCGAATAGTAGGCTTCCGTGCCGAAATGTTCGTCGAGCGGCTCGGCGGGTGCCAATGTGCCGTAGTCGATGCCGAGATCGAATTCGGGGATCGCGTCGGCGGCGTCGGCCTCATGCGCGGGCATGGCGGCCGCCGGCTGCTCGGCGCGCGCCGGCGCCAGTTCCTCGAACGCCTCGGCAAACTCGCTGTCGAAATCGTCGAGCGGAACGGCCGGTGCGCTCGCCTCGTAGGCGATATCGGGAAGGTCGAGATCGTCGGTGACGGGAACGGCCGCTTCGGCAACGTCCATGGTGTCGATGTCGGGAACCTCGACCGCGTCATCGCGGGCCGGGACGGCCGCGGACGGCGTGGCAGCGGACGGCTCCTCACGCGGCGCGGCATATGCCGGCGCCGACGCGGCCATTCCCGCGCCAAGCGCGGAAAGCTCGGCAAAGGGATCGAGAGGCCGGTTCTCGGCGATGCGGAAATCGGAATAGGCGCTCGTTGCGGGCGCGGGTTCGGCGCTTTCCGGCGTTTCGGCCTCTGCCATCTCGACCGGCTCGGACGGCGTCATCCAATCGTCGTCGGAGAAGGCAGCGACGTCATGTTCGGAAACCGGTTCGGCCGGTGCCGACGGCATGTCGAACCCGGTCGCGGGCGCCGTCCCGGCTGCATCATCGGCCGCCACGAGGAGCGCGTTCAGTTCGTCTTCGATGGCGCTGGCTGCGAAATCGTCAGGCGTTTCCTGCGGCTCTTCCGCGAAAACGCTCGAGCGGGCCACGGGTTCGGGGTCCGGCTGCTGCTCGACCGGCGTGTCGAAATCCATGTCGACGAAGGAGAGATCGTCGACGGCGACCGCCTCGTCCTCGGGAGCGGCCGCGTGGGGTTCGGGCTGCGCGTCCGTGTCGACCGGAGCCAGGAAGGGATCGGCATAGGCGTGCGCCTCACCATCGTCGGCATAGGCCTGCCGGTCATCCGCATCGTCGGCGGCCGGCTGGAACCAGTCTGCCGGCGCCGTATCGGCCTCCAGAGCCGTTTCCATCTCGCGATCGAAAGACCGGGCGTCGAAACGATCGTCCTCGGCGGCCGGCGCGGCGTCGGCGAACACGGCGTCGAACGTGCTCGACGGCGCTTCGTCGTCGTGCGCGAGCGGCGTCGCCTCGTCATGGGCGAGAGGCGCGGGATCGTCCTCGACATCAAGGTCGCCGAGCAGTTCCTTTTCGAGATCGATCTCGAAGGACGACGCATCGTCCGAATTGTCGGCCGTCTTCGCCTCTTGCTGGCGCGGATCATGGCCCATGATCCTCGTCAGTTCGGCGAACGGATCGTTGTCGTCGAACTCCGGACGCATGTCCGCTCTGAACGCGTTGCTGTCTGCCATACCCACTTCTCGCAATCGCCCCCGCCACGATGCTTGCGGCACCGTGGAAGGATTGGCCCTACCAGCGCATTGTGGGCAAAAGGTGACGAGGCTGCTTGGGTTTACCTAGCGCATCTCGGACGGAGCTTCCGCTCCGATCAGCGCCAGGCCGGACGTCAAGACATCCGAAACGGCCTGCACCAGACCCAGCCTGGCATGAGTCAATTCTGGGTCGTTAACCTTAATAAAGCGTAAGTCGTCATTTTCGGTGCCGCGGTTCCAGTGGGCGTGGAACGCGGAGGCCACATCGTAGAGGTAGAAGGCCAGCCGATGCGGCTCGAGCGCCGAGGCCGCGGCCTCGACCAGGCGGGGATATTCGGCGAGCTTGCGGACCAGGCCGATCTCGCCCTCGTCGGCCAGCCGGCGGGCCGCATCCTTCATCACGCTCCGCTCGATCCAGTCGGCGCCGAGCTGCTCCCTGGCCTGCCGGAAGACCGAGTGGCAGCGCGCCGAGGCGTACTGGACGTAGAAGACCGGATTGTCCTTCGACTGCTCGGTGACCTTGGCGAAGTCGAAGTCGAGCGGGGCGTCGTTCTTGCGGTAGAGCATCATGAAGCGGATCGGGTCGCGCCCGACCTCGTCCACGACGTCGCGCAGCGTGACGAACTCGCCCGCCCGCTTCGACATGCGCACCGGCTCGCCGCCGCGGTAAAGCTTGACGAGCTGGCACAAGAGCACCGTGAGCTCGAGCTCGCCGCCGGAGATCGCCTCGGCGAGCGCCTCGAGCCGCTTGACGTAGCCGCCATGATCGGCGCCGAGGATGAAGATCAGATGGTCGAAGCCGCGCGCATATTTGTCCTTCATGTAGGCGACGTCGGCGGCGAAGTAGGTGAAGGAGCCGTCCGACTTGATCAGCGGCCGGTCGATGTCGTCACCGACATCGGTCGAGCGGAACAGTGTCTGCTCGCGATCTTCCCAGTCCTCCGGGAGCTGGCCCTTGGGCGGCGGCAGCTTGCCCTTGTAGACGTGGCCCTTGAGCGTCAGGTCGTTGATCGCGGACCGGATCGGCTTCGCGCCGTCGGCATGCAGCGAGCGCTCCGAGAAGAACACCTCGTGGTGGACGTTGAGGGCGGCGAGGTCCTCGCGGATCATCGCCATCATGGCGTCGATCGTCCTGTCCTTGACGACCGCAAGGGCCTCGTCCTCCGGCTTCTGCAGCAGGCTGCGGCCGAACTCGTCGGCCAGCGCCTTGCCGACGGGCACGAGATAGTCGCCCGGGTAGAGGCCGGCCGGAATGTCGCCGATCTCCTCGCCGAGCGCTTCGCGGTAGCGCAGCATGACGGATCGCGCGAGCACGTCGATCTGCGCGCCGGCATCGTTGATGTAGTATTCCTTGACGACGTCGTATCCCGCGAAGGCCAGAAGGTTGGCGAGAGCGTCGCCCACCACCGCGCCGCGGCAATGCCCGACATGCATCGGGCCGGTGGGGTTGGCCGAGACGTATTCGACATTGACCTTGCGGCCCGATCCCATCGCGGAGCGGCCGTATTCGCCCGCGGCGTCGAGAATATCGCCGAGCCGGGCCTGCCAGAACCCGTCGGCCAGCCGGATGTTGACGAAACCGGGACCGGCGACCTCGACGGCCGCCACGTCGGGATCGGCCTTCATCGCCTCGCCGATCTTGGCGGCAAGGTCGCGCGGCGGGCTGCCGACCGGCTTGGACAGGACCATCGCCGCATTGGTCGCAAGATCGCCATGCGCGGCATCGCGCGGCGGCTCGACGGTGATGCGCCCGAGATCGAGCGGACTGCCGTCCCGGGTCTCGAGGCCAAGCGTTTCGATGGCGGCTTTGATCCGCGCGCTGAAATCCGCGAAAATGTTCATTCGAGATGATCCGTCTGGAAGTGCCGCGCCGGGGCGGTAAGCGCCCGCCTAGCCCAATTCCGGCGTATGGTCAAACAAGCGCCTGTGCTCCTTGAGCGCGTAGGTATCGGTCATTCCGGCGAGGAAGTCGGCGACGTCGCGCGCCTTGATGCGGTCATCCGCGCGGTCGAGCCCCTCGCGCCAGCCCTCGGGCATCAGGCGCGGGTTGTCGAAATAGCGGTCGAACAGGTCGGCCACGATACGCTCGGCGGAGCGGCGGACCTCGACGACCTCCGGATGGCGGTAGAGATTGGCGTAGAGAAAGGTCTTCAGCGCCTTTTCCCGGGCAGCCATCTCGGCCGAGAAGCAGACGAGTGCACGCCCCGCATCGTGCACGTCCTCCGGTCCGCGCGGGCGGATTTCATCGAGGTTCTTCTGCGCGGTGGCGATCACGTCCTCGACCATGGCGGTGATCTGGCGCCGCATCAGTTCATGCCCCGCGCGCACCGGGTCGAGACCGGGATAGCGTGCGCGCACCTGGGACAGGATCGCCGCCGTGAACGGCACGTCCTCGAGCATGTCCAGCGTGAGCAGCCCCGAACGCAGCCCGTCGTCAATGTCGTGCGCATTGTAGGCGATATCGTCGGCGATCGCCGCGCACTGGGCCTCGATGCCGGCATAGCGCCACAGTTCCAGATCATAGATCTGGTTGAAGTCGGCGATCGTGCGCGGCACGTCGCTGGCAAGGCCCCTTCCCTCGCGGTCGGTCAGCGGCCCGTTGTGCTTGACCAGGCCCTCAAGGGTTTCCCAGGTGAGATTGAGGCCGTCGAACTCGGCGTAGCGGCGCTCCAGCCGGGTGACGATGCGCAGCGACTGGGCGTTGTGGTCGAAACCGCCCCAGCGGGCCATCTTCGCGCTCAGCGCATCCTCGCCCGTGTGCCCGAACGGCGTGTGTCCGAAATCGTGGACCAGCGCGACGCCTTCCGCCAGATCCTCGTCGCCATAGAGCGCGCGGGCGAGCGCGCGGGCAATCTGCGCGACCTCGATCGAGTGGGTGAGCCGGGTCCGGTAATGGTCGCCCTCATGGGCGATGAAGACCTGGGTCTTGTGCTTCATGCGCCGGAAGGCGGTGGAATGGATGATGCGGTCGCGGTCGCGCTGGAACGGGGTGCGGGTCGGGCTTTCGGCCTCCCGGTGCTCGCGGCCGCGGCTTCTGGCCGGGTCGCTCGCATAGGCGGCGCGCGGCCGGTAGCCGAAACCGATGTCCCGCATGGCTGATGGCTGGCCGTCCATGTCCGCCCGTTGACTTGCCCCCGCGCGCTTCATACCTATGAAGGGAATACGAACGCAAGGTGACGCACTCATGGGTACCGACGCTGCCACCGCCATGAAGACCGTCGAACTGAGCGAAGCCGCGGCCAAGCGGATAGCCAAGATACTCGCCAAGGAACCGGACAAGAACGCATTGCGCGTCTCGGTCGAGGGCGGCGGCTGTTCAGGCTTTTCCTACAAGTTCGACCTGGTGGGCGACCGCAATGACGACGACATCGCGATCGAGCGGGACGGCGCGACCGTCCTCATCGACGACCTGTCGCTGGTCTATATGGGCGGATCGGTGATCGATTTCGTCGACGATCTGATCGGACAGTCCTTCCAGGTCCGCAACCCGAACGCGGTCGCTTCCTGCGGCTGCGGCACGTCGTTCTCGATCTGACGACCCGGTCCTGATCAAAAGGCCGCGCCCGAGGCGCGGCCTTCTTTCGTTTCCGTTGCGCTCAATCGTGCTCTTCAGGCAGGATGAGATTGAGCACGATCGCCAGGAAGGCGGACGGGAGCAGGCCCGAGGTCAGCAATATCTGCGCCGTCTTCGGCAGGTGCTGCAACGCGCCCGGCTCGAGCTGCAGGCCGAGGCCGACCGACAGGGAAACGGCGAAGATCACCATGTTGCGCCGGTTCCAGTTCACATCCGACAGCATGTTGATGCCGGCTGCGGCCACCATGCCGAACATGACGATGACCCCGCCGCCAAGGACGGTGATCGGCACCGTGGAAATGATCGCGCCGATCTTCGGGATCAGCCCGCAGATGATCAGGAAGATCGCACCGTAGGTGACGACATGCCGGCTCATCACGCCGGTCATCGAGATCAGACCGACATTCTGGCTAAAGGAGGTGTTGGGAAGCCCCCCGAACACGCCGGCGACCGCCGTCCCGAGGCCGTCGGCATAGGTGGCGCCGGAGATTTCGCGATCGGTTGCCTCGCGCCCGGCACCGCCCTTGGTAATGCCCGACACGTCGCCGACCGTCTCGATGGCCGAGATGATCGCCATGAAGCACATGCCGATGACCGCCGCGGCCGAGAACTGGAACCCCCATTTGAACGGCACTGGAACGGTGAGCCAGCCGGCATTGCCGACATTGGCGAAGCTGACCATGCCCATGGCGAGCGCCACGAGATAGCCGGCGATGAGGCCGAGCAGGACGGCCGCGATCGACCACATGCCGCGGGTGAAGAACTTCAGGAGAAGCGTCACCACAATGACGACGAGCGCGACGCTCCAGTTGGCGAGGCTGCCATACTGCTCGGTTCCGATCTGCGGCACGCCGCCGGCCGCATACTGGATGCCAACCTTGATCAGGGCGAGGCCGATCATCAGCACGATCAGCCCGGTGACCAGAGGCGGCAGGGCGAAGCGCAGCCTGCCGATGAACGTGCCGAGAAAGAAGTGGAAGATGCCGCCGATGACGATGCCGCCCATCAGCACCGGAAGGGCCGCCACGCCCTGCCCGGCGACGATCGGGATCATCACGGGAAGAAAGGCGAAGCTCG
The DNA here is from genome assembly GCA_023953775.1 of Rhizobiaceae bacterium. Taxonomy (GTDB): domain Bacteria; phylum Pseudomonadota; class Alphaproteobacteria; order Rhizobiales; family Rhizobiaceae; genus JAMLJD01. The sequence continues at coordinate 36,884 of JAMLJD010000014.1, forward strand.
TGCCCTGCACGATCGGCAGGCGGCCGCCGACCGGTCCGAATCCGATCGTCTGGAACAGCGTCGCGATGCCGGCGAACAGCATCGCCATCTGGATCAGGTAGATCAGCTGCGGAAAGTCAGGCGATCCCGAGCCGAAGCCGAAGCCCGCCGCACCCGCGACGATGATCGCCGGCGTGACGTTCGAGACGAACATTGCAAGGACATGCTGGATGCCAAGCGGCACGGCCTGGGCCAGCGGCGGGGTGTAGTCGGGATCCTTCAGCCGGGCGCGCAAATCGTCCCGCCCGGACTTCAGGTCCATCGTCGTGTCTGCCATATCGATTTCCCTCTGGTTGCCGCCATTGTTATTGTTGTGGGGCGGTGGGATAAGATCGGGCAGCAGCACGAAAGCCGATATCAACTTTTATTTGAAACAGAAGCAAATTGCGCATGAAAGTCGCCACCTGGAACATCAACGGCGTGCGGGCCCGCATCGACAATCTGGTGCACTGGCTGAATGACAGCGCGCCCGACATCGCGTGCCTGCAGGAGATAAAGACCGTCGACGAGGGCTTTCCCCGCGCCGAGATCGAGGCACTGGGCTACAACGTCGAAACGCATGGCCAGAAGGGCTTCAACGGCGTCGCTATCCTGTCGAAACTGCCGTTCGACGAGGTGAATCGCGGGCTGCCGGGCGATGACACGGACGAGCAGGCCCGCTTCATCGAAGGCGTATTCTCGACGGCCAGGGGCGCCTTGCGCGTCGTCTCGCTCTATTTGCCCAACGGCAATCCGATCGATGACGAACGGAAATATCCCTACAAGCTCGGCTGGATGGCGCGGCTCGAATCATGGGCCAAGGAGCGGCTGGCGCTGGAGGAGCCGCTGGTGCTTGCCGGCGACTACAATGTGATTCCAGAGCCGATCGACGCGAAGAACCCGTCGGCATGGGTCAACGACGCGCTTTTTCAGCCAGCGACCCGGCAGGCGCTGCGCCGGATCGAAGCCCTCGGCTTCACCGACGCGCTCAGGGCGACGACCGAGGATAGCGACGTCTACACCTTCTGGGACTATCAGGGCGGCGCCTGGCAGAAGAACAACGGGATCCGGATCGACCATCTGATGCTGTCGCCCGAGGCCGCAAACCTCCTGCAATCCGCGTCGGTGGAGAAGCATGTCCGCGCCTGGGAAAAGCCCTCCGACCACGTTCCCGTCGTAATCCAGCTCGAGACCGAAGCGACCGAGGCAGCGGCGGCGTAGGTCTGTGCTCTGGACGACGGACACTGTGGCCCGGGACGGGCGTTCGTGCTATGATCGGGCCATGCGGAGGGTATCGACCTCGATCCTGCTTGCCGTCGGCGCGACGCTGGCATCGGTGTCCTTTGCCTCGGCCGATTGCAAATGCGTTGCCAATGGCCAGCGGTTCACCGAAGGACAGTTCGCCTGCCTGAAACTGCCGGGCGGCCCGAGGCTCGCCCAGTGCGCCAAGGTGCTGAACAATTCGTCGTGGAAGATCCTGCAGGATGGGTGCCCGGAATCGACGCTGAGCGTTCCGGCGCCTCCGGCCGGCAATATGGTCACCCCGGTCAAGGCCGGCTGAGCGGCCGCCAGGCTGCGCCCTATTTCATTCCCTTGTTGATGTAGTCCTCGGCGAGCGCGATCGCGGTGCGCCGGTCGCTTTCACCGGCCAGTGCGAACGCCTCTTCCTGCATCGAGCGGATCCAGCCCGAATCTCCGGGCGAGGCATGCTCGAGGGCGGCCGTCATCATCGCCAGGCCCTTCACCACCTTGCCGCTCTGGAACAGCATGTGGCCAAGCGTGGCCTGCGCGCCGGCATGGCCCTTCTCGGCGGCGAGATGGAACCAGCGCCCGGCCTGCTGAACGCTGGCCTTCACGCCCTCTCCGTTCAGGAACATCTTGCCGATCTCGAACTGCGCGTTCGGGTTGCGGTAGGTCGCGGCCGCGCGCATGTAATATTCCTGCGCCGCCCACGGATTTGCGCGCACCGGGGAATCGGCGATCCCGTCCTTCACATAGCGGCCGAGCGCCACCAGCGCATCGGAGATATAGGTTTCGTCCGGACTGCCCGGCTCGATCTCCTGCTGCACGATCTCCTGGAAGAACTTGAACGCCTCGTAGTCGTTGCGCTCGACACCGTCGCCCTCGGCATACATGCGCGCCAGCTTCCAGCGCGCACCGATCTGGCCGTTCTCGGCGGCATATTTGTAGGCCTCGGCCGCCTCGTCCTTGTTGCCCTTCTGATAGGCCGAGAAGCCGAAGCGGAAGACCGCCCACGGGCTGCGCTCCGGCTTCGCCATGGCCTCGCGGTTGACCGCCAAGGGGCTCTCCGCCTGCGCGGCGGACACACCGATCGCGGCGAATGCAAGGGTTCCGGCAGTGACGAGATCGACAAGTCGCATGGCGATGCGCAATTCCAAACCTACGAACGGACGCGCACCGAAGCCGACCGGCACACCGGTGACGGGCAAGCCCGTCCGGCACCGCAGACTTCAAGGATCAGTTTGGCGTCCATACTCTTCCTCGCCGCTTTTCACATACGGCTTAATGCTCGCACGCATGGTGGGTACAGCGTTCGAGCAGGCACCGGGGTGCGCTTCGTTTATGGCGGGAAGTGGGCAAATTCACCCCGCCTGGCCGAGCGGCGGAGCTTCTTCCAAAAGTGTTGCCGAATCGTCACATTCGGCCCCGGCGCATCCGGACCGGCCATCAGCGCCGGGTCTTGGAGGGTGTCTCGGCCCTTGTAATGATCGAGGCCACGACCGACCCACCGATCAAAAGCACGGTGATCGCCAGCGCGACCAGGGAAGGTATCTCGACATATTCGGCCGTCAGCATCTTGGCGCCGATAAACATCAGCACCAGCGAGAGACCGGTCTTGAGATGGTGGAACTCGTGCAGCATCCCGGCGAGCACGAAGAACAGCGCGCGCAGCCCCATGATCGCGAAGACGTTGGAGGAAAAGACGATGAACGGATCGTTGGAGATCGCGAGGACGGCGGGAATCGAATCGACCGCGAAGACAAGGTCGGTGAGCTCGACGGTGACGAGGACGACGAACAGCGGCGTCATGAACAAGAGGCCGTTTCGCCGGGTGAAGAAGTGCGAACCCTCATAGTGCTCGGTCACGCGCCCGGTGCGGCGCAGGAACTTCACGACGCGGCTGTCGCCGGGATCGATCGTGTCGTCGCCGGAGCGCATCATCTTGAAGCCGGAGAAGATCAGCAGCGCGCCGAGCGCCATGGCGATCACCTTGAATTCCTCGACGAGCTTCACGCCGGGAACGATCAGCGAGAGCCGCATCACGATGGCGCCGACGATGCCGTAGAACAGCACGCGATACTGCGCCTCCTCGGGAACCTTGAAGTAGGTGAAGATCAGCGCGATGACGAAAATATTGTCCAGCGAGAGCGATTGCTCGACCAGATAGCCGGTCAGGAACTCGGCGCCGCGCTCGACCCCGGCGACCGCGAAGACGCCGACAGCGAAGAGCATGGCCAGCGTGACGTAGCCGCCGACCGTCATCAGCGCCTCTCGCATCGAGATGGCGTGGTCCCTGCGATGCAGGACGAACAGGTCGACGAAGAGGATCAAGGCGACGAAGCCTAGGAAACCGGGCCAAAGCCAGTCATGCGCGGTCATGGGATGCGAAAAAGGTTACGCCGCGTGAGCGCGTTGTCGTTCGGTCCGACATCACAGGCAACGCCTTGCCTGCCAGAGGGGCCCGGCCCGTATGACACGCCCTCTATGTGAGGCAAGCGCGCCGGCTTTTCAAGCACCAAGGCTCCGCGCCGGCGTACAATCGCCCGCGCCAGCCATACCCGGCGCGGGCCACATCGCCGTTTCAGCCGCCGGTGACGCGCCCGAGCGCGATCTGCAGGCGGTCCCGCGCCACGACCAGTTCGCCGCGCTTCTCGCGCTCGGCCTCGACGATTTCCTGCGGCGCGTTGGCGACAAACTTCTCGTTGGCGAGCTTCTTGTCGATCCGCGCGATTTCGTCTTCGGCCTTGCCGAGTTCCTTGCGCAGCCGCGCGGCTTCCGTCCCGAGGTCGATCAGGTCGCCCAAAGGCAGGCACACGGTCGCCTCGCCGATGACGATCTGGGCGGCGGCCTTCGGCGCGTGATCGTCGAAGCCGACCTCGCCGACACGCGCCAGGCGGCGGATGGCGGGATCGTGGCGGGCAACGCGCTCGCGCGTGACGCTGCCGGCGCCGACGAGCACCAGCGGCGCGACCGCAGCCGGCGGCACGTTCATCTCGGAACGCACGGAGCGGATGCCCGAGACGAACTCGATCAGCCAGTTGATCTCCGCGGCGGCCGCGTCGTCCTCGAAATCGGGCTCGGGCCAGGAGACGTGGCACAGCAGGCCTTCGCCCCCGGTCTGCGCCCACAACTCTTCGGTCATGAACGGCATCATCGGGTGCAGAAGTTTGTAGATCTCGTCCAGCACATGCGCGGCGCAGGCGCGGCACTCGGCCTTCGCCGCCTCGTCCTCGCCGGAAAAGACCGGCTTGAGCAGTTCGAGATACCAGTCGCAGAACAGGTTCCAGACGAACTGATAGGCAGCACTTGCCGCCTCGTTGAAGCGGTAGGTCTCGACGGCCCGGGTCACTGACGCGACGGTGCGGGTCAGCTCGGTGAGGATCCAACGGTTGATTGTCAGCCGGGCATCGGCGGGATCGAAGCCGTCGGCCCGCGCGACGCCGTTCATCTCGGCGAAGCGCGTCGCGTTCCAGAGCTTGGTGCCGAAATTGCGGTATCCCGCGACACGGGTCGGGTCGAGCTTAACGTCCCTGCCCTGCGCGGCCATGATGGCGAGCGTGAAGCGCAGCGCGTCGGCGCCGTATTCGCCGATCAGTTCCAGCGGATCGATGACGTTGCCCTTCGACTTCGACATCTTGGCGCCGTTCTTGTCGCGGACCAGCGCATGGACGTAGACCGTGTGGAACGGCTCCTCCTCCATGAAATGCATGCCCATCATCATCATCCGGGCGACCCAGAAGAAGATGATGTCGAAGCCGGTCACAAGGACGGAAGTCGGGTAGTAGGTCGCGAGCTCGGGCGTGCGGTCGGGCCAGCCGAGCGTCGAGAACGGCCACAGCGCCGAGGAGAACCAGGTGTCGAGAACGTCCTCGTCGCGGGTCAGGATCTCGCCGGGCTTGAAGTTCTCCAGCTTGTCCTCGACCCACGCCTTCCAGGGCGTGTCGACGGCAAGATAATATTCGACCGCGGTGTCGAGCGCTTCCTTCTCGGTGCGCTCGACGAAGACATGCCCGTCGGGTCCGTACCAGGCCGGGATCTGATGTCCCCACCAGAGCTGGCGCGAGATGCACCAGGGCTCGATGTTCTCCATCCACTCGAAATAGGTCTTTTCCCAGTTCTTCGGCACGAAGGTTGTGCGGCCCTCGCGCACCGATGCGATCGCCGGCTTTGCGAGCGCTTCGGCGTCGGCGAACCACTGGTCGGTCAGCATCGGCTCGATGACCACGCCGGAGCGGTCGCCGAACGGCTGCATGATCTTCCTGCTTTCGACATGGGGAACGTCGTTGCCGTCGGCGTCCTTGACCGTGACGGCCAGCCCCTCGGCGTTAATCTGATCGACGATGCGCTCGCGCGCCGCATAGCGGTCGAGGCCGCGATATTCGTCGGGAACGAGATTGATCGCGTCGACCTCGGCCTCGCCCGGCAGGTGGCCGCTGCGCACGATCTCCGCCGCGCGGGCGGCACAGACGGCGTAGGGTTCGCCATCGTCGCGCATGGCGGCGACGCCGTCCATCAGGCGGTAGAGCGGAATCCTGTTGCGGCGGGCGACCTGATAGTCGTTGAAGTCGTGGGCACCGGTGATCTTGACCGCGCCCGATCCGAATTCGGGATCGGGATAATCGTCGGTGATGATCGGGATCAGCCGCCTGTGCTCCTTCGGGCCGACCGGGATCTCGCACAGCTTGCCGACGATCGGCGCATAGCGCTCGTCCGAGGGATGGACCGCCACCGCGCCGTCGCCGAGCATGGTCTCGGGGCGGGTCGTGGCGATCGAGATGTAGTCGCGCTCCTCCTGGAAAACGACGTTCCCGTCGGCGTCCTTCTCGACATAGGTGTAGGTCTCGCCGCCGGCCAGCGGGTATTTGAAGTGCCACATATGGCCGTCGACCTCGCGGTTCTCGACCTCGAGGTCGGAGATCGCGGTCTCGAACTTGGGATCCCAGTTGACGAGACGCTTGCCGCGATAGATCAAGCCTTGCTTGTGGAGGGTGACGAACACTTCGAGCACGGCCCTGGACAGGCCTTCGTCCATGGTGAAGCGCTCGCGGCTCCAGTCGCAGGATGCGCCCAGCCGCTTGAGCTGGTTGATGATCGTTCCGCCGGACTCGGCCTTCCATTCCCAGACCTTGTCGACGAACGACTCGCGCCCGAGGTCGCGGCGCTGGATCTGCCGCTCCATGAGCTGCCGTTCGACGACCATCTGGGTGGCGATGCCAGCATGGTCCATGCCCGGCTGCCACAGCACGTTCTTGCCGCGCATGCGCTCGAAACGCACCAGAATGTCCTGGAGTGTGTTGTTGAGCGCATGCCCCATGTGCAGCGAGCCGGTGACGTTTGGCGGCGGAATGACGATCGTGAACGGATCGGCGTCCGGCTTCGCCCCGGCGCCCGCCCTGAAGGCATCGGCCTCTTCCCATCGGGCGGCGATCTTCGGCTCGACGCCAGCGGCGTCGTAGGTCTTCTCAAGCATGGATTTTCCGGCGAAATGCGTTCGTGTCGGCCCCGGTAAATCCGAAGGCACCCGGCAAGTCAACCGCGCCGGATGCCGATACGCCGACAGCGCGAGGCCCCCGCACGCGGAGACGCCTAGATAGCTGATACCGACGGGGCTGATATGAACAGAGCGAAGCGGGCCGCCGCCGCGCCGGACGGCTCAGTATGCGTCGCCGCGCGCGACCCGTTCGATCTCCTCGCGAACCAGCTTTTCGACCAGTCCGGGAAGATTGTCGTCCAGCCATTCCTGCAGCATCGGCCGAAGCATGCGTTCGGCCATCTCGTCGAAGCTCTTGCGACGGTTGGCGGCGAATACGTCGCTCAACTCGCCAAACGCCGCAGCAACCTGCTTTTCTGCCTGTTCGGAGATGATCGAGCCGCGGCCCTGTGCCGCCACGTCACGTCCGGCCGCCTCGCGTCCGGCTGGATGAGCGGCTGGCCTTACGGGATCGTTGGCGGTGGTTTCAGGCTTCATGACGTCGACGACCGGAGGCGGAGTCTCTTCGGGCTGCTCTTCGTCCGGGCCGGTCTCCGTCGGCGCGAAGATATCCGTTGCAGACGGCTGTTCGTCCGGCGCGGCCGCGTCGTCGTCATCCAGTTCGCGGCGAACCACATTGTGGACCTCGGCGAGACTGGGCGGCTTGCGCTCGTCCTGCACCGATTGCCGCAATTCCGACCGGAACGCTTCCACTTCCACGATTTCGCCGGGCGCGGCCTCCGGCTCGGAGGCGGGCTCGCGCGGCGTACCGCCGGACGGTGCCTCGCTGTCTCCGTCCTCGATGATCCGCCTGATCGAGGCGAGAATCTCCTCCATGGAGGGTTCTCGTTGCGCATTTCCTGCCTGGGCCATTGTCACGTCCGCCGCTTCTGTGACTGCTCATCGGGGCAAAACGCCCTCGCAGCGTCCCGTCCTTCCGAATCATCCATAGCGTAACCGACCGGAACACATGAGAGAATCCCCCGAGGGCCGGGCTGACGCTTTTCACACAGCTTTGGAGGTGGTCCCGCCTCGGGCACTTCCATAATCGGGGAGCAAATGCCGGCACCGGACCGCTGCGGCGTTTTGCAGCCAGGTGTACTCACCTGACGTTCGCCAAGCCGCGCAGATTCAAGCTGATAGAGCGTTCTCCGTACGTCTTTTCAGACACAGCCTAGCGGCCGTCAGGCGTGCGCAGGCCGAACCACTTGTCCTTGACGGCGTTGTAGTGCTCCTCGGGGCGGTGCTCGGAGACCTGAAGCCCGAGCCGGCGAACCGAAAGGCGGCCGATCGCCGAGACGATCGCATAGCTCGCCACGACGACGTCGCGTTCGGAACTCGCCAGGTTGATCTGGGCGGTGATCACGTCGGCCTGAGCGTTCAGCACGTCAAGCGTGGTGCGCTGGCCGACATTCCGTTCCTCGATCACGCCGTTGAGGGCGAGCTGGGCGGCATTGACCACTTCGCGGTTCGCGGCAACCGTCTCGCGCGATGCCTGATACTGGGTCCATGCCGAGGCGACGGCCGCCCTCACCTGGTCACGCGACACATCGACCTGAATCCGCGCCTGGCCCAGCGATTCCTTGGACTGGCGGACCTGAGCCGACACGCGTCCGCCCTGGTAGATCGGGATGGTCAGCGTCGCGCCGATATTGGCGCTGTTCGACGTCCCGTCGGTGAAGCTCGATGGGCTGGTGTCGCGGTAGCTGCGGGATACGCCCGCCTCGGCGCTCAGTTGGGGAAGCAGCGCGCCCTCGGCGGACTTCACCGAGAACGCCGCGGCGTCGACAAGATGCTCCGTCGCGATGATGGCGGGATGTTCGATGGCCGCGATCGTGAAGGACTGGTCGAGGCTGCCGGGCAGAAGCTTGCTGACCGGGCTCGGCATCTTGAGGCGGCCCGGGTCCTCACCGACCACCTGACGGTAGATCGCCGAACTCGACAGAACCTGGGCACGCGCCGCGCTGAGCTGGGCGATGGCTGCCTGCCGGCTCGCCTCGGCCTGCGCGACATCGGTGCGCGTCCCCTCGCCGACCTCAAGGCGCGAGTTCGACGCGCGGACCTGTTCGGCGAGAAATTCGAGGTTGCGCTCGCGCAGCGCCGCGATCTGGCGGTCGCGGATGACGTCCATGAAGGCCGAAACGGCATTGAACAGCGTGTTCTGCTCGGTATTGCGCAGGCTCTGGAACGAGGCGCGGACGCGCGCCTCCGATGCCCTGACATTGTTGCGTGTCTGGAAGCCGTCGAACAGCGACTGCTGGATCGACACGCCGAACGAGCCGGTGGTGATGCGGGTGCCCGACTGGGCGGTGTAATCGATCGAACCGCGCGCCGCGATGGTCGGCCGACGCCCCGCCTTGGCGATCGCCACCGATTCATTGGTGACGCGGACGCCGGCGCGCTCGGCGTTGAGGCTGGAGTTGTTTTCGTAGGCCTTGGCCATGGCGCCGAAGATGGTCTCGGCGGACGCGCCGCCGGTCGACAGCGCCAGGGCAGCGGCCAGGACGGCGGCCGAAATACTCTTGCGTACGAAGGACACAACCCACCTCACATCGTCAAATCGGCACCTGCGGACAAACCGCGCCACAAATCGAACTCCGCCCCAGACGCTTTTATCCGCGCCGGGCCGGCCGCGCCACCTCAAATCCAAGTCGCCAGCCTACACCAGAAACCTGATCGCCATGGTTACATATTGGTAACAGTTCGGAGGGTCAAAACTCGAAGGCGGGTTCACTGTGGAAACCGGGAAGCGCCCGCACGGCGGCATTGAAGCCGCGGCGGCTGGACACGATGCCGTCATCCTTGACGTAGATGCGCGCAATGCCGGAATTTCCCGATCCGGTGACGGCGACGAGACGGCCACCGTCCTTCAACTGGTCGAACAGCGCCGCGGGGACCTGGTCGACCGCGCCGCCGACGAAGATCACGTCGTAGGGCGCTTCCGGCGCGTAACCCTCCTGCAGCGGGCCCTCGACGACGACGACATTGTCGTAGCCGAGCCGCGACAGGTTTTCGGTCGCTGCCGCGGCCAAGCCCGCATCGCATTCCAGCGCTATGACGGAGCTTGCCAGCCGCGACAGCACGGCCGCGGAGTAGCCGGTCGCACAGCCGACATCGAGCACGAAATCGCCGGAGCCGACGTCAGCGAGCTGCACGAGCTTGGCGAAGGGCGACGGCTCCATCAGGAAGCGGGCGTCGCTGTCGCCGGGCAATGTCAGCTCGATATCCTCGTCGATATAGGCAAGGCTGCGGCGGCGCGCGGGCACGAACTGCTCGCGCGGTATCTCGAGCATCGCCGCGATGATCCCGGGGGCGGTCACGTCGGTCGTGCGGACCTGGCCGTCGACCATCTTGAGGCGCTGCTCTGCGAAATCGCTGTCCACTACCGGTCCCCGCCAAGTTCGCGCGCAGGGCGCGCCCGTCTTCAGCCTCGTGCGGCTATCGCCGCATGTCCCGCATCGCCCGCGACTGGAGGCCTCGCCCGGAATCGAACCGGGGTGCAAGGATTTGCAGTCCTCTGCGTAACCACTCCGCCACGAGGCCTCGGCGCGCGATGCGTCCACGCGGTTCAATATGGTGAGCCACTTTACGCGTCAAGCGCTCGCGGGATCGTTCACGCTTTTCGAGCGACTGGGACAACAGTTCGCTAATTGCGGCCGCCGTTGCGGCGCCCTGACCGGTTCGCCCACCAGACCTCCATCCTGCGGCGCCAGCGGCGAACCAAGGCGATGTCGGACGACAGCACCAGAAGACCGACGGGAATCATCCAGAAACCGAGCACCGGAAGGAAGCCGAAGGTGCCGAGGACTATCAGGACGACGCCGAGCACGATCCGGAGAAGCCGCGAGCGCGGCATCTGGATGCGGCGGCCGAACAGCGAAATCGTTGGCCCGGGCGGCACATCGCCGTCGCCCTTTACTCCCGCGCCGTCATTCATCCTTGTCGACCGATCGTCGTTCATCCGGCCTATCCGAGAAGGCCGGCAAATCCGCGCCTTTTTCCGGCAAGGATATATGGGATTTGCGCGCGAATGCGAGAAGCGGGCAAAAAATGCATGTCGGAACCGGGAATTCGCGCTTTGCAAAGCCGAAACGGGTTTGCTATAGGCAGCCGCACTCACACGAGCAGAGGCATTCCCCGGTAGCTCAGTGGTAGAGCAACCGGCTGTTAACCGGTTGGTCGCTGGTTCGAATCCGGCCCGGGGAGCCAAATTTTCCATTCAGCATCGTTATGACGCCGCCAGCGGGCCGTCCGCACGGCCAGCCGGGCAATGTTCATCCGACACGCCTGCTGGTGCGATCACGGAATATCGAATCATTCGTCATCGGGCGAGAATTCGCAACGTGGAAGGCGTGTCAGCCGATTTCTCAGGCCGGCGGTCCGTCCCCATAGCGGATCATCGCCTTTCACGCTCCGCCCGGTGGACGAGGCACCGGGCGGAGCACATCCTGGCCGGCGCGGACCCGGCCTCGCCGCGGCCTTTCTCTCCCACCGACGGGCCTCGGCGTTGCCGCCACCACTCGTTGCTCCCAGCGGGCCGCGCCGGCCTTTTTCCTCCGGACCGTGATCCGGACGGCGGCGCGCGACGTATCTCCCTGCATCGCAGAGAGAATGTCGAATGTCCGGAACACCCGATACCGACCCCGACAAGCCCGTGCTGGTGCTGTTCCGCCATGATTTGCGCGTGGCCGACAACGGCGCGCTGTCGGCGGCGGCCAAATCGGGCAAGCCGGTCGTGCCGGTGTTCATCCTCGACGAGGCAAGCGACAAAATGCGACCGGCCGGCGGGGCGCGGCGCTGGTGGCTGCACCACTCGCTGACCGCGCTGTCGGAGCGGATCGGAACGCTCGGTGCGCGCCTCGTCCTGCGGTCGGGCAAGACCGGGGCGGTCGTCCGCGCCCTGGTCGAAGAGACCGGCGCCGATCTCGTCTTGTGGAACCGGCGATACGACCAGCCGTCGATCGCGGTCGACCGGGCGCTGAAAGCCGACCTGAACGAGGCGGGCGTGGCGACGCGGTCGTTCTCCGGCCATCTGCTGCACGAGCCGTGGGAGCTCCAGACGAGCACGGGGAGCTTCTACAAGGTCTACACGCCGTTTTCGCGGGCGCTGTTTTCGCGTGGCGAGGCGCGGGCGCCGCTTTCCGCACCGAAATCCCTGAGGCCGTTCGAGGCAATGGTGACCGGCGCGGCGCTCGAGGACTGGGCGCTGCTGCCTACGAAACCCGACTGGTCGGGCGGCCTGGCGCAGACATGGGCGCCGGGCGAGACGGCCGGCCATGACCGGCTGGCGCGGTTCCTCGACGACATCCTCGCGGGATACGCAAACGACCGCGACATGCCGGCGCGCGAGGGCACGTCGCGGCTCTCGCCCTATCTGGCCCATGGCGAGATCACGCCGTTCCAGATCCTGCATGCGCTCTCGTCGAGCGATTTCGACGCGCCGGCGCGCGACGTCGAAAAGTTCCGCAACGAGGTCGCGTGGCGGGAATTCTCCTGGCACCTGCTCCACCACAATCCCGATCTCCACACGGTCAATTTCAACGACCGGTTCGACGGCTTTCCATGGCGCGAGGACGCCGACGCCCTGAAGCGGTGGCAGACGGGGCAGACCGGATATCCCTTCGTCGATGCCGGCATGCGCCAGCTCTGGCAGACGGGCTGGATGCACAATCGCGTCCGCATGGCGGCGGCCTCGTTCCTGATCAAGCATCTGCTGATCGACTGGCGCGAGGGCGAAGCCTGGTTCTGGGACACGCTGGTCGACGCTGACCCCGCCAACAATCCGGCAAGCTGGCAGTGGGTGGCCGGTTCGGGCGCCGACGCAGCACCCTATTTCCGCATCTTCAATCCCATCCTGCAGGGGCGGAAATTCGATCCGACGGGCGCCTATGTGCGCCGCTTCGTACCCGAACTGTCGGACGTCGACGACAAGACCATCCACGCCCCCGACGACATCGCGAAATCGGGAGCCGCGGTGAAACTCGGCACCGATTATCCCGTACCTGTCATCGACCACGGGGCGGCGCGCAAGCGCGCGCTCGAAGCCTTCGAAACCACGAAAGAGACAGAATGAACATCGTGCCGTTAAGCCGCGCAGGCGGGGGGAAGCACAAGATCGCGGTGATCGGATCGGGCATTTCCGGCGCTTCGGCGGCGTGGGCGCTGTCGAAGACCGAAGAAGTGACGCTGTACGAGGCCGAGGGGCGGCCCGGCGGCCATACGGCGACGGTGGACATCGACTATGACGGCACGGTGGTCTCGGTCGACACCGGTTTCATCGTCTACAACGAGCACAATTATCCCGAGTTGACGGCGCTGCTCGCGCATCTCGGCATCGCCACCCACGACAGCGACATGGGTTTCTCGCTGTCGCTCGACGGCGGCAGGCTCGAATGGAGCGGCAGCAATCTGCGCTCGATCTTCGCGCAGAAGCGCAACGTCTTCTCACCGGGCTTTCTGTGGATGCTGCGCGAGATCCTCCGGTTCAACCGCGAATGCGTCGCCGACCGCGACGGCGGCTGCACGACGGGAATGACGATCGGCGACTATCTCAGCCGCAAGGGTTTCTCCGACACTTTCCGCGACAATTACCTGGTACCGATGGCCGCCGCGATCTGGTCGACGCCAAGGGCGAAGATGCTCGACTATCCGGCGAGCTCGTTCATCACCTTCTTCGAAAACCACCGGCTCATCCATCACGAGCGCCCTGTGTGGCGCACCGTGACGGGCGGCGCGCGCAGTTACCTCGACAGGCTGCTTGCGTCGCCCGGCCTTACCCTCCGCACCTCGGCAAAGGTCGTTTCGGTGATCCGCGATTCGCTCGGCGTGACGGTGTGGACGGAGGACGGCGCACCGGAACGCTACGACTCGCTGATCGTCGCCGGCCACAGCGACCAGGCGCTGGCGATGCTCGGCGACCCGTCGGATGCCGAGACCACCATCCTGTCGGCAATTCCCTACCGGCCGAACCGCGTCGTGCTGCATCGCGACGCGCGACTGATGCCGAAACGGAAACAGGCATGGGCCGCCTGGAACTACCTGCGCTCCTCCACGGACGGCGACGACACGGCGATCTGCGTGTCGTACTGGATGAACAGGCTTCAGGGCATCGACCCGCAACTCCCGCTGTTCGTGACGCTCAACCCGTCGATCGAGCCGCGCGAGGAACTCGTCTTCGGGGAATGGAGCTTCGACCATCCGCAGTTCGACGCGCGGGCGCTATCGGCACAGTCGCGGGTTTCCGAGATCCAGGGCGTGCGGCGGACATGGTTCGCCGGTGCCTGGACAGCCGCGGGCTTCCACGAAGACGGTCTGCGATCCGGGCTTGACGCCGCGCAGGCGCTGGGCGCCGAGGTTCCGTGGCGCCGTGGAAAGGTCGCGGCCGCGGACGTGCCGCTCGCCGCGGAGTAAATCATGGCGCGGCCTGACACCCGACGCAGGAACGGCAGCCGCATCACCACCATGGCCGCCAATGGAGCGCCGCCGGAGGATGCAGCCGCGCTCTATCCCGGCGAGGTGATGCACGCACGGCTGAAGCCGTTTGGCCACCGTTTTACCTATCGCGTGTTCTCGCTGCTGATCGATCTCGACCGGCTCGACGAGGCCGGCCGGCTGTCGCGCCTGTTCTCCGTCAATCGCGCCAATGTCGTGTCCTTCCACGAGGCCGACCACACCGAACGCGCCGACGAGACATTGCGGGCGATGGCCGACCGACTGCTCGCCGGCGCGGGGCTTCGCGAACGCGGCGCGCGTATCGTGCTTCTCGCCTACCCGAGGATCCTCGGCTACGTCTTCAATCCGATATCGGTTTTCTTTGCCTACGATGCCGAAAACAGGCCGCTGGCGATGATCTATTCGGTGCGCAACACGTTCGGCGAGCGGCACATCTACGTCGCGCCGGTCCGTGACGGAGAACGCAACGACGCGGGCATCAGACAGGAACGCCGCAAGGTTTTCCACGTGTCGCCGTTCATCGGCATGAACGCCAGCTATCGCTTCCGCGTATTGCCGCCGGGTGAGACGGTCAGGCTGCGCATCCACGAATGCGAGGATGGTTCTCCCGTGCTGGCCGCGGCATTTGCCGGCGAACGCCATGAACTCACCGACAGCAGTCTTGCGGCCTGCCTCTTGCGGATTCCCTTCATGACATGGAAAATCGTCGCGGGAATCCACTGGGAGGCGCTCAAACTGTGGCTGAAGGGCGCGCAATTCCATCGGAGCCCGAAGGCGCCGGAGCTGGTCAGCTACGGCACCGAACAGGCGCCGTTCCAGGCCCGCGAGTAGCAGGGTCCGGAGCATCCGCGCAAAGGCCGTGCGAATGAGGGAACCCGCGTTGGATACTATCGACTGGAAGGACAAGCTGCCGCACGGCGCCATCGTTCTCGACGACGACAATTTCGAAGCAGCGACAAAGGGCCTGCCGTCGAAGGCGCGGCTGACGCTGTCCGTGGCGACGAAACTCCCCTACGGCTCGCTGGCGGTGACCGTACCGGACGGGCGGATTTTCGCCGCCGGCGGCAACGCGCCGGGACCGCATGCCGAGATCAAGCTCAACAACTGGAACCTGCCGTCGCGCGCCTTTTCGGCGTCGTCGATCGGCGTCGCCGAATCCTACATGGACGGCGACTGGGAAAGCCCCGACGTCACCCAGTTCCTGCTCCTGTTCGTGGTGAACGTGGAGGCCGGCGAGGCGCTTGCCGGCGGCTCGAACGCGCTTCTGACGGCGCTGCAGCGCTTCCGGCACTGGCTCAACCGCAACACGCGTATCCGCGCCAAGCGCAACATCTCGGCCCATTACGATCTCGGCAACGATTTCTACGAGAAGTGGCTCGACCCCTCGATGACCTATTCGTCGGCGCTGTTCTCGACCGGGGCGAACGACCTGCAGAGCGCGCAGATGGCGAAGTACCGGGCGCTCGCCAAGGATACCGGCATCGGCCCCGACGATCATGTGCTTGAGATCGGCTGCGGATGGGGCGGCTTCGCCGAGTTCGCCGCCCGCGAGATCGGCTGCCGCGTGACCGGCCTGACGATCAGCCAGGAGCAGCACGCATTCGCGAGCCGGCGGATCGCCGAGGCGGGACTGTCGGAGAAGGTGGATATCCGCTTCCAGGACTACCGCGACGAAACCGGACAGTATGACCGCATCGCCTCGATCGAGATGTTCGAGGCGGTGGGCGAGAAGTACTGGCCGGTCTTCTTCGGCAAGGTCAAGGACTGCCTGAAAGCCGGCGGCACGGCCGGCATGCAGATCATCACGATCAACGAGCAGGCCTTCCCGCTCTACCGCAAGCGTCCGGATTTCATCCAGCGCTACGTCTTTCCCGGCGGCATGCTGCCGACGCCGCAGATCCTGCGTTCGCTCGGCAGCGATCACGGGCTTTCGTTCCTGCGCGAGCGGATCTTCGCGCAGGACTATGCGCGGACGCTCGAGGAGTGGCGCAAAAGGTTCTGGGACTCCTGGGAGAAGATCATGCCGCTCGGCTTCGACGAGCGCTTCAAGAAGCTCTGGGAGTTCTACCTGCACTATTGCGAGGCCGGTTTCCGCGCCGAGTACATCGACGTCAGGCAGGTGGTCTACAAGGCTTAGCCCCGTTCAGGCGCGGGCATCGCCTCCCACGCACCTGGCGGCACCCCGAAGGTGTCGACCGCGTATCCTGTTGCCTTGTCTTCGTTCTCGAACCACAAGCCGTGGTGGTTCTCGATGGCGCTTTCGCTGAAATGCCTCAATCGCACGCCGCCGGCTTCGGCCGCCACGATCTGGAAACGGGTCTCGCGCCGGAAATAGAACGTGTCCTCATGTTCGAGATGAGCCCGGATCTCGGGATCGGCGAGGTCGGCAGGCGGCACGATCTCAAGCCCCCGGCGCGGCCTGTAATAGGCATAGACCATTTCCGCCGCCGCGGCGGCGAGAACCTGCGGCGCGTCCAGCATACACAAGGCTTCCGCAAGGCGGTTCAAACGCCGTCCGGTGGCGCGGAACGGCCCGGGTTCCCGGACAGCGAACCCCCGGCTGAGGCGCGTGCGGTGCTCCTCGCGTTCCGCATCGCTCAATCCCTGCTCGTCGGCCTGCACGGCAAAAACGCGCCCAGATGCCGCGATGCGCATCGTCCAGCGCAGCGCGCAGCAACGCCGTCGCCCGGTCGGCATCGCCGATCTCCTTGGCCTCGCCAGATGCCAGCGTTTGCGCGGCGACCAGGAGAAGGTCGCCCTCGAAATGCCGCGCCTCGATCATCGGTTCGCGCGACAGGATGTCGAGCGCCAGCCACAGCGCGCACTCGACCCCGATGCCGTAAGCCAGCATCAGACAGACGTCGTTCGGCGTCCAGTGGTTCATCGGCACGTGCCGCAGCGCATGGACCTCGGGCTCGTCGGCGACGTCGTGGCCATCGCCGGCATCGAACTGCTCGAATTCGGTCAGGCTCTGCCGGGGATCGAAACCGAACCTTTTCGCGATATCGTCAGCCCAGGCATCCGGACGGCGTGTACGAGCCTCGATCATTCGCCGCGCGAGATCGCGGGCATCCACCGTCTGCGACATCCGCTCGCGAATTTCGCGGATTTCCTCGGGCGAATACTCGATCGGCTCGAACTTCTCCTCGGCCACTTCCGCTCCCTTGCGAAACGGCGCCAGCCGGGGCGCGGAGAAAACTCACCCGCGCCCCTTCGACCGCGTCACAGCGTGATGCGGTACTGCGCGAAGCCGTCCTTGCCTTCGCCGGCTTCCTCGATCTTGACGCCCTTGACGTCGCCCAGGAACTGCTTGGCCTTCGGCCCGGTCTCGAACAACACCGTCGCGCCGTCGAGGGGAGCGAAGTTCCAGTTGGCGTCGGCCGACGGATTGATCGTGCCCTGATCGACGATGTAGCGCACGATGACGTCGCGATTGGTGTCCGGGGCTTCCACGATGATCTTCGAGCTGTCGATCTCGGGGAAATTGCCGCCGCCTCCGGCACGGTAATTGTTGGTGGCGACGACGAACATCTGGGCGGGATCGATCGGCTTACCGTCGAACATCAGGTCGACGATGCGCGAGGAGTCCGCGTTCGCGACCTCGCCCTTGGGCGTGTATTTCGCCGGCTTCGACAAGTCGATCTTGTAGGTGACCCCGTCGATGACGTCGAAATTGTAGGACGGAAAGTCCGGGTTGATGAGCGGCTGGTCGGCCTTGCCGGGCTCGACCTGGTTGAAGATGCCGGCCGACATCTCCAGCCACTCCTTGACCTGCGCCCCGGTGATCGCCACCGCGCGAACCGTGTTGGGATAGAGGTAGAGATCGGCGACGTTCTTGATCGCCACCGCACCGGCGGGAACGTCAGTGTAATATTCGGGACCGCCGCGGCCACCGGCCTTGAAGGGTGCTGCCGCCGAGAGGACCGGCAGGTCCTTGTGCTCGGAATCCTTCAGGAGGTCCTTGACGTACCAGACCTGCGCCTGGCTGACGATCTGGACCGACGGGTCGTCGGCAACCAGCGCGAAATAGGAGTAGAGCGGCGCCGAGGTCTCGCCGACGGGCGCGCGGATATAGGCGAGCGTCTTTTCGTGATCGTCCTTGACCGCCTCCTCGACGGCGGCGAGGCTTTCAACGGTAGGCGTCACCTTGCGGTTCTCGTCGCGGGTGAAGATCGGGCGCGCCTCCGACATCGCGTCGATGACCTTCCAGCTGTTGCCGTCGCGCTCGATCATCAGGTCGATGAGGCCCATATGCGAGCCCCAGAAGCCGCCCTGCACGGCGGGCTTGCCCATCAGGGTGCCCTTCTTGCTATCGACGCCCTCCAGTCCCTCGAAAGCGCCCGGGAACACCAGATGCTGGTGGCCGGTGAAGACGGCGTCGATGCCCTCGACGCCGGCGAGGAACAGCGATGCGTTCTCCATCCGCTCCGTCTTGTTAGCGTCGATGCCGGAGTGCGACAGCGCGATGACGATGTCGGCGCCCTCCTCCTTCATCTGCGGCACCCAGGCGGCGGCCGTCTCGACGATGTCGCGCGTCATGACGTTGCCGGTCAGGTTCTTGGAATCCCAGATCATGATCTGCGGCGGCACGAAGCCGATGAAGCCGACGCGGACGGCATGCTCGGCGCCGGACCCGTCCTTCACGGTGCGGTCCAGGATGACATAGGGCTTCATGTAGAGGGTGTCGTCGCGCGGATTGGCGGCGAGCTGCGTGCCCTTGACGAGATTGGCGCAGACGATCGGATAGTTGGCGCCGGCATTGACCTTGTCCATGAAGGACAGGCCGTAGTTGAACTCGTGATTGCCGAGCGTGCCGCAATCATAGCCGAGCAGGTTCATGGCCTCGATGACCGGGTGCATGTCGCCTTCCTTCATGCCCCGCTCATAGGCGATCCAGTCGCCCATCGGGTTACCCTGAAGATAGTCGCCATTGTCGATCAGCATGGTGTTCGTCGCTTCCTTGCGGAAGCCGTCTATGATCGAGGCCGTGCGCGCCAGGCCCATCGTGTCGTTGGGCTTGTCGGCGTAGTAGTCGTAGGGAAGAACCGCGACATGGACGTCCGTCGTCTCCATGATCCGCAGATGCGCCTGGTTGGCCTGGGCGCGGGCCGAGAAGGGATGCATCACCGCGATCGCACTGACGGCACCTGCGCCGGCAAGGAAGGAACGGCGGGTTATGGGGTGGAGGACGTTTTTCATCATTGTCTCCCTCGGGACTGTTCCACAAAACAATGCGGCTGGGACATGAACTGTCGCGCCGCGATTGATCCAAGTCCAGCAAATTCGCGTGACGCGGCCATGACGGCGGGAGCGGATTTCTTGCTTCCCGACCGCCGCTGCCGGCACAGTCGCCGTCGCAGCCACGGCATCGGCGCATCACGGTTTGGCAGACGATACCGACAGAGCCAGGAGGAACCAATGGCGAAAAAGGACGCCGGCTACGCATCGCCGCCCTGCTTCATGCACGAGCTGGAGGAACCGGGCGCGGCGGGCGTCCAGCATGCCGACCCGCGCGCATGGGACGACGTGCGGCGATGGCGGCGGAGCGAACGCGAAAGGCTGATCGCCGCGCGGCTGGCGCTGCCGCAGGCCGACCGCGAGGCGAGCTCGGCCAAGGCTGCGGTCGAGCTGGACACCGCGATCGGCGATCCGGCCGGCAAGATCATCTCCGTCTACTGGCCCTTCCGCGGCGAGCACGACCTTCGGCCGTGGCTGGCGCAGGCGATCGAGCGCGGCGCAACGGGCGCGCTGCCGGTCGTGGTCGAAAAGTGCGCGCCGCTCGAACTGCGCGCCTACCGGCCGGGCGACCCGCTGGAGCGTGGCATCTGGAACATCCCCGTTCCGGCGCGCGGCGACGTCGTCATCCCCGACATCGTGATCGCGCCGCTGGTCGGCTACGACGCTGCGGGCTTCCGGCTGGGCTATGGCGGCGGCTACTACGACAGGACGCTGGCGGCGCTGCCGCGCAAGCCGCTGGTGATCGGGCTTGGCTACGCGCTCGGGCGGCTGGCGACGATCTATCCCCAGCCGCACGACATCGCGATGGATATCGTCGTCGTCGCCTGAGCGGTTGCCAACACTGCCGGGCGCCCGGACGTTGCCGCGGCCCGGACATGACCGTAATGTCCTCTCCATGACCATGTCGAATACGCCAGCCGCGTGTCGGGGAGCGGGATGGAAGCCAGCCTGAACCAGATGGCCGAACTGCTCTCGGCATGGGCGCAAGAGGCGATGTCCTACGTCTGGCAGCCATGGTTCATCTACCAGGCGCTGGTCATCATCGTGCTCTTCGGCATCTCGAAGCTGCTGTCCGACCGGATCGAACCGCGCATCGAAGAGCACGCGCGGCGGATCAAGGGGCAGCCGGGCCTCCTGCGCGTCATCGTGGCGCTGATCCGCCGGTCCGAATGGATCATCTTCGCGATCCTGATGTTCCTGGCGCTCATCCTGTTCCGCGCGATCACCTGGCCGAGCCGAAGCTGGCTGATCTCGCTCGTGCTTTCCCTGGCAGGAGCGTGGCTCGTGGTCGCCGTGCTGGCGCGCATAATCCGCAACAGGCTGATTGCGCGGCTCGTCGCCTGGGCGATCTGGATCTATGTCGCGCTGGTCATCCTCGGCATCGACGACCGCGCGGCGCAGTTCCTTGACGGCATGGCGCTGCCGATCGGCGACTACCGGCTGACGACGCTTTTCGTTCTGAAGTCGCTCGTCCTGGTCACGGTCGCGATCTGGGTCTCCGTCCTTGTCGGCAATTTCCTCGACGAGCGGGTCCAGCGTTCGACAGAGCTCACGCCCTCGATCCGCGTCCTGGTCGGCAAGGTCGCCAAGATCGGCCTCGTCCTAGTCGCCGTGACCGTCGCGCTGTCGGCAGTCGGGGTCGATCTCACCGCCTTCACCGTTTTTTCGGGCGCGGTCGGCGTCGGCATCGGCTTCGGCCTGCAGAAGGTCGTGTCGAACTTCATCTCGGGCGTCATCATCCTGCTCGACAAGTCGATCAAGCCCGGCGACACGATCTCGCTCGGCGAAACCTTCGGCTGGATACGGGAGCTGCGCGCCCGCTTCGTCTCGGTGGTGACCCGGGACGGGCGCGAATATCTCATCCCGAACGAGGACTTCATCACCCAGAGGGTGATCAACTGGTCATTCTCCGACGACCTCGTGAGGCTGGACGTCGAATTCGGCGTTTCCTACGACGCCGATCCGCACAAGGTGAGCGAACTGGCGATCGAGGCGGCGCTGGGCGTGGGGCGCGTCGTGGCGGAACGGCGGCCGGTCTGCTGGTTGACCGGGTTCGGCGATTCGTCGCTGGATTTCGTCCTGCGGATATGGATCCGCGACCCGCAGCAGGGACTGACCAATATCCGCGGCAAGGTGCTGCTCGCCCTGTGGGACAGCTTCAAGGAAAACGACATCGGCATCCCCTACCCGCATCGCGAAGTAATCATGAAGACGCCGGTGAAGACGGTTTCCGAGCCGGCGCCGCGCGGCCGCAAGTGACATGGCCCGCGGCAGGACACGTGCCGGAGCCAGGGAACCCTACGGCTTCTGCCGCGTTTTCCTTCCGCCTCCGACTAGGGTTAGGGACCTTGGATGCCTATTCGGACTTAAGCCGCGGTTTGGGCAGACCGCGCATTCCGGCAACGCCCTATAGTTCGGACAGGATTCTTCGTGGCAAAGACCGACAGCACCAGCGCCTTACAGACGGCCAGCCAGCCTGAGACGGAGGACGATGAGGTCGTCCGGATCGCGATGAGCAAGCCGGTGCAGTTCTCGATCATCGGCTCGTTCATGATCCTGCTTCTGTGCGCATTCTACTACGCACAGAACCTTCTGCTGCCGATCGTGGTGGCGTTCCTTTCGGCTCTCGTGCTTTCGCCGATCGTTCGTACCCTCAAGCGGTCGGGAATCCATGAAAGCATCAGCGCATTCCTGCTCGTCGTTCTATTTGCCGGCGTCTTCGGGCTCACCGTCTATTCGCTCTCCGGGCCGATCTCCCAATGGATCGAGGAGGCTCCGCGAATCGGTCAGGAACTCAGGACCAAGCTGAAGACGCTGCGGCGGCCCATGGAGCAGATCGATGCCGCCCAGAAGCAGCTCGAGGATGCGACGCAAGGCACGACCGATCCCCGGGTTCAGGAAGTCGCGGTGCGGGAACCCGGCCTGTTGAGCAAGGTCGCGCAGGGCGTACCAAACATCTTCGCGGGCGCCGCCGTGACCTTCGTGCTGCTCCTGTTCCTGCTGGCGTCCGGCGACATGTTCTACGAAAAGCTCGTCCGCGTTTTGCCGACGCTCACCGACAGGAAACGGGGACTAAGGATCGCCTACGATATCGAGCGGGAGGTCTCGCGCTACCTGCTGACGATCACGATCATCAATTTCGCGCTCGGCGCAGTCATTGGCGCGGGGCTGTTCGTGCTCGGCATGCCGAATCCGATCCTGTGGGGCCTGATTGCCGCGCTGCTCAACTTCGTACCCTATATCGGTGCGATCACCGGCATGGCGGTCGTCTCGGTCGTTGCTATGGTGTCCTTTCCGACGCTCGGCCATGCCCTGCTGGCACCGGCCTTCTACATGTTCTGCTCGGCGATCGAGGGCCAGTTCATCACCCCCGCCCTCGTCGGCCGGCGGCTGCAGATCAACGCGATCGCGGTGTTTCTCGCGATCGTGTTCTGGGGCTGGATATGGGGTGTGATCGGCGTCTTCGTCGCGGTGCCGATGCTGATCGTGGTCAAGGTCTTCTGCCGCCACATCGAAAGCCTGTCGGGCCTCGACGAATTCCTCAGCGCACGCGACAACCCGGTCCCTGACAGCGAGGGGTGACCGCGGCTACACGGTCATGCGAGCTCCGGCTTCATGCCCATCGCGGTGCGGTCGATGACCTCGCGCAAGGCGAAGGACGAGTTGATCTTGGTGACGTGCGGCATGGCCGAAAGCCATTCCTTGTGGATGCGCTCATAGTCGCCGAGATCCTTGGCGGCGACCCTGAGGATGTAATCGTATTCGCCAGACATCAGATGGCACGACAATACGTTTGGGCAGCGCCTGATCGCCGCCTCGAAGTCGGCCAGCGTCTTCTCGAACTGTCCCGACAGCGAGATGTGCACGATGGCGGTCATCCGGTGGCCGATCGACGCGTTGGACAGGCGCGCGTGATATCCTTCGATGACGCCCGACTTTTCGAGATTGTCGAGCCGCCGCGAGCAGGCGGACTGCGACAGCCCGACCTTCTCCGCGAGCGCGGCATTGGGCATGCGGCCATCCTTCTGGAGTGCTTCCAGAATCGCGATATCAATCCTGTCTAGAGCCAATCTTCAAATTTCCTTCGACTGATTTACGAATTTGCGCATGAAATAACGAAAAATACTCCTCCAGACAATCGAATTCGCAAGCACGTTCGACGCCATTCATGGTCTAATTGCCGCCTATCGAAATCGCGAGCGCCATATTGAGGAGAAGGCCATGCGCGTCGGCTGCCCCAAGGAAATCAAGAACCACGAATATCGCGTCGGCCTGACCCCCGGGTCGGTTCGCGAATACGTCACGCATGGCCACGATGTGCTCATCGAGACCGGCGCGGGCGCCGGCATCGGCGCCGACGACAACGCCTACCGCTTGGCCGGCGCCACGATCGCCAAGACGGCCGCGGAAGTGTTCACCAAGAGCGACATGGTCGTGAAGGTCAAGGAACCGCAGCCGTCGGAATGGGTGCAGCTCCGCGAGGACCAGATCCTCTACACCTATCTCCACCTCGCTCCGGATCCCGAGCAGACCAAGGGATTGGTCGAGTCCGGCGTCACGGCGATCGCCTATGAGACGGTCACCGACGAGCGCGGCGGCCTGCCGCTGCTCGCGCCGATGTCGGAAGTCGCCGGCCGGCTGGCGATCCAGGCGGGCGCGACCGCGCTCCAGAAGGCCAATGGCGGACGCGGCATCCTGCTCGGCGGCGTCCCGGGCGTCCTGCCGGCCAAGGTCGCGGTGATCGGCGGCGGCGTCGTCGGCCTCAACGCGGCGAAGATGGCGGTGGGCCTCGGCGCCGACGTCACCATCATCGACCGGTCGATCCCGCGGCTGCGCCAGCTCGACGACATCTTCAACGGCCGCATCCATACGCGTTATTCAACGGTCGAGGCGATCGAGGACGAATGCTTCTCTGCCGACGTCGTCGTCGGCGCCGTGCTCATTCCCGGTGCCGCGGCACCGAAGCTCGTCTCGCGCGAAATGCTGTCGGGCATGAAGAAGGGCGCGGTTCTCGTCGACGTCGCGATCGACCAGGGCGGCTGCTTCGAGACCTCCCATGCGACGACCCATGCCGAGCCCACCTACGAGGTCGACGGCATCGTCCATTACTGCGTTGCCAACATGCCGGGCGCAGTGCCGATCACCTCGGCGCAGGCGCTCAACAACGCCACCCTGCACTACGGGCTGCAGCTTGCCGACAAGGGCCTCAAGGCACTCGTCGACGACCAGCATCTGCGCAACGGCCTCAACGTCCACAAGGGCCGCATCACCAACCAGGCGGTCGCGGATTCGCTGGGCTACGAGCTGACCGAACCGAGGGCCGTCCTCGCGGCCTGATACCGCGCTCGAATCCCGGTCTCAAGAAGCCGGGGAATCTCCTCCCAGAATTGTCCGCCGGGCACCGTGTCCGGCGGACTTTTTTTTGTCCGCCCTGCTCAGCCGCCATTCGCCTGGTTCAAGAGCGCGTCGACGCCGAGCGAGATGTATTTGTTTTCGTTGCCGAGGGCGAACATGCAAAAGCCCATCTCGGCGTAGCGGCGGACGAGCTTCGGATCGACCACGTAGATCGCGGCGAGCTTGCCGGCGTCGCGCGCCTTCGCCGCGATCGAGGCGATGGCCTCCATCATGTCCTCCAGCGACGGGTTGACGGTCTCGCCGCCGGTCCACGCGATCGAAAAGTCAGACGGACCGACGAACAGGCCGTCGATACCGGGCGTCGCGGCGATCTCGCCAGCGATGTCGAGCGCGGCCCGCGTCTCGATCATCGCGAATGCCAGGGTGTTGCCGTTGGCCTCGGCCAGCCAGCGACCGCTGTCAGATGCGCCCCTGCGCGGCATGCCGAAGGTCGGCCCCCAGGACCGCTCGCCGACGGGCGGATATTTCATCGCCGCGGCGAAGCGTTGCGCATCCTCGATCGAATTCACCATCGGGGCGATGACGGCATCGGCGCCGAAATCCAGCGCCCGGCTCGCCATGTCGAACCGCCCGACGGGTATGCGCACGACGGCGGGCTTTCCGGCAGCCAGGATCGCCCCGGTGGCCTTGAGCACGCTGTCCTCGTGATGCCCGCCATGCTGCATGTCGAGCGTTATGACGTCGAACGCGCTCGCGGCGAGAACTTCGGTCGTCGTCACGTCGGGGATACCCGACCATGCAGTATAGAGCTTCTCTCCGCTTCGCAGCCGTTCAGCCAGACTCATCATGTCCTCCGGATCAGGTCGTGGCGGAAGTGATACCCCGCACGGCACAAAAAGAAAAACCGCCCCGGAGGGCGGTTTGCAGAAATCAGCGTCACACCGCCGGTCAGGCGGTTTTCACCTGTTCGATCGCCA
Source organism: Rhizobiaceae bacterium (assembly GCA_023953775.1). Lineage (GTDB taxonomy): Bacteria > Pseudomonadota > Alphaproteobacteria > Rhizobiales > Rhizobiaceae > JAMLJD01. Next base: position 62,636 of record JAMLJD010000014.1, read on the forward strand.
CTTCGAGCAGTTCTTCCATCGTCCGCTGGATCTGGTGATCGGACTGGTCGACATTCGCCGCGTCGAAGTCCCGCCGTACCTTGCGGAAGACATCGTGGTCGCCGGCTTCCTCGAAGTCGGCATTGATGACTTCCTTGGCGTAGGCCTCGGCGTCAGCCCCGGTCTTGCCGAGCTTTTCAGCCGCCCACAGGCCAAGCAGCTTGTTGCGCCGCGCCATCGCGCGGAATTTCAGGTCCTCGTCGTGGGCGAACTTGTTCTCGAACGCCTTCTCGCGATCATTCATGCTCGTCATTGCCGATCCTCCGGGGATGAACGCCTGTCCAGCGTGTATATGGGCATGTCAGGCAAAAACCAAAAGCCGCGTGCGCGGTCAATATGCGCGGACGTCTTTATGGCGTGTCAATGTGAAGCGAAACCGGTTGATTGGCCGGAAATGGCAATTGAGCAAGCCGGGCGATTGCGATAGAGACCGCGGGTGCACATCGCAAGCGGCCGAACGGGCCGATTCCTGCAGGGGCGGCGCGCTCGCCCGGAAGCCAGAGACCATGATGAACCGACGCCGCCGAATCTACGAAGGCAAGGCCAAGATCCTTTACGAAGGCCCGGAGCCGGGTACGCTGATCCAGTTCTTCAAGGACGACGCGACCGCCTTCAACAAGAAGAAGCACGAGGTGGTGGACGGCAAAGGCGTGCTCAACAACCGCATCTCGGAGCACATCTTCACCCATCTCAACCGGATGGGAATCCCGACCCATTTCATCCGCCGGCTCAACATGCGCGAGCAGCTGATCAAGGAAGTCGAGATCATTCCGCTCGAGGTGGTGGTCCGCAACGTCGCCGCCGGCTCGCTGGCGAAGCGGCTGGGAATCGAGGAAGGCACGGTGCTGCCGCGCTCGATCATCGAGTTCTACTACAAGGCCGACGCGCTCGACGACCCGATGGTGTCGGAAGAGCACATCACCGCCTTCGGCTGGGCAAGTCCGCAGGAAATCGACGACATCATGGCGCTTGCCATCCGGGTCAACGACTTCCTGTCGGGCCTCTTTCTCGGCGTCGGCATCCAGCTCGTCGATTTCAAGATCGAATGCGGCCGGCTGTGGGAGAGCGAGATGGTGCGGATCGTCGTCGCCGACGAGATTTCGCCCGATTCCTGCCGGCTTTGGGACGTCGCGACACAGGACAAGCTCGACAAGGACCGGTTCCGCCGCGACATGGGCGGGCTCGTCGAGGCTTATCAGGAAGTCGCGCGGCGCCTCGGCATCATGAACGAGAACGAACCGCCGCGCCCGAGCGGGCCGGTGCTCGTCAGCACGAACGGAAAGGGCAAGGGCAAGCCCCACTGAGCCCCTGCCCCATCGCACAGGATCATAGCCGCATGAAAGCCCGCGTCACCGTCACCCTGAAGAACGGCGTCCTCGATCCGCAGGGCAAGGCGATCGAGGGCGCGCTGTCGACACTCGGCTTTTCAGGCGTCGGCCAAGTGCGGCAGGGCAAGGTGTTCGACATCGAGATTTCCGGCACCGACAAGACCAAGGCCGAGACCGACCTCAAGGCGATGTGCGAGAAGCTCCTCGCCAATACGGTGATCGAGGACTACAGTGTGTCCGTAACCTGAGGTTGTGCTGGAGCGCTGCAGTGCCGGAAGTCACCAACGATCTGATACACAACATCTACGGCATTCTTTCGCGCCACGACGACCGACTGGAGCGCATCGAACGCCGGCTCGAGATCCGCGAACTCGCCGAACCGCAAAGGCCATTCGACCCGCAATGAAATCCGCCGTCGTCCTTCTCCCCGGCCTCAACCGCGACCGCGACATGATCGCGGCGCTGACGAAGATCTCCGGTCATGCGCCGGCCACGGTCTGGCAAACCGATACCGAGATTCCCGACGTCGACCTGATCGTCATCCCGGGAGGCTTCTCCTACGGCGACTATCTGCGCTGCGGGGCGATCGCGGCGCGCATGCCCGTGATGCGCGCGGTCGCCGAAAAGGCTGCGAAGGGCGTCATGGTGATGGGCGTCTGCAACGGCTTCCAAATCCTGCTCGAGGCCGGCCTCCTGCCCGGCGCGCTGATGCGCAACGCAACGCTCAAATTCGTCTGCCGCGAGGTCAGGCTCGAGGTCGCCAACGCCAACACCGCCTTCACGCGCGGCTATGCGCCCGGGCAGGTCATCCGCTGCCCCGTCGCCCATCACGACGGCAATTATTTCGCCGATGCCGAGACGCTGACGCGGGTCGAAGGACAGGGCCAGGTGGTGTTCCGCTATGCCGAAGGCACCAATCCCAACGGCTCGATCAACGACATCGCCGGTATCGTCAGCGAAGCCGGCAACGTGCTCGGCCTGATGCCGCATCCCGAAAACCTGATCGAGGCCGCGCATGGCGGCGACGACGGCCGGGCGCTGTTCGAAGGCGTGCTCGCAAAAGCGGCCTGACCTTCCGCCACCCTAACCTTCCGAACCTGCGGCAACGCACGGCGAACCCCGAGGCACAGACGACGATGACGCGCCAGGCACATGCGGGAATTGCATCGGGACCGATATTCGGCGCCGTTTTGGCGCTGACCCTTTCGGGGTGTCAGGGAACGGGCAGCGAGGCCGTGGTGCCGAGTGGCAAGAGCCCCGCGCTCGCCATGATGGAGACCGTGGCGATCAGCGCGCAGAAATGCTGGTTCGCGAGCAAGGACCCGGCTTTTTCGAAGTACAGGATGGCGAACGAGCTGAACTCGTTCTCCGGCCGCCCGCGTATCCTGCTGGTGCCCGCGCGCAAGCCGGAGGCGAACCCGCTGCTCGTCGTGCAGGCGGAGGGCGCGCCGGCGCGCCTGCAGGCTTTCGGGCCGCTGATGGACGGTGAGCACGGGTCGCGCATCGCGTCGGACGTGCGGCGCTGGTCGGCCGGCGACACCGGCTGCGCGGCCGCGGCCTGACCCATGGGCCGGGCGATTGCGATGCTCGGCCTGGTTGTCGGCATCGCCGGCCTGATCCTCCAGTTCGCGCTCTCCATCCCGTCGTCGATGGCCGCCGGCCGGTCGCTCCTATCGTCGTTGATCTGGTTCTTTTCCTTCTTCACGATCCTGACCAATATCGGCGCCGTGCTCGTCTACATGGCCGTGCTCACCGGCCGGTTGGGCTGGTTCAGGCGCAACAGCGTGCAGGCCGGCGTGCTCGTGGCGAGCGTAGTTGTCTGCATCGTCTACGCGACGGTGCTGGCAGCACTCTGGCAGCCGCGGGGGCTGTTCCTCCTTGCCGACGTGGTACTCCACTACGTTGCGCCCGCAGTCTTCGCTATCTGGTGGGCGGCTTTCGCGCGCACCGGCACGACGGGCCTGCGCGACATGGCGGGGTGGCTCGCCTACCCGCTCGCCTATCTCGGATGGGTCATGCTGCGCGGCGCTTTCGCCGGGGAATACCCCTATCCCTTCCTTGACCTGACCGTGAATTCACTGGCACAGGTCCTTCTTTCCTCGGCGGCTATCCTTGGCCTGTTCATTGTCGTTTCCGCCATAGCCGTCGCCGCCGATCGCCTTCTGCCTCCATCGAGAAAGCCGTCCACGCAGACATGACGATTCCCAACGATATCCGCATCACCGACGAGCTGATCGCCGCGCACGGCCTGAAGCCGGACGAGTACCAGCGCATTCTCGACCTGATCGGCCGCACGCCGACCTTCACCGAGCTCGGGATCTTCTCGGCGATGTGGAACGAGCACTGTTCCTACAAATCGTCGAAGAAGTGGCTGCGTACCCTGCCGACGAAGGGACCGCGCGTCATCCAGGGGCCGGGCGAGAATGCCGGCGTGGTCGATATCGGCGACGGCGACTGCGTGGTCTTCAAGATGGAGAGCCACAACCACCCCTCCTATATCGAGCCGTATCAGGGGGCCGCGACGGGCGTCGGCGGCATCCTGCGCGACGTCTTCACGATGGGCGCGCGGCCGATCGCGGTGATGAACGCGCTGCGCTTCGGCGCGCCGGATCATCCCAAGACCAGGCATCTGGTCGCCGGTGTCGTCGCTGGCGTCGGCGGCTACGGCAATTCGTTCGGCGTGCCCACGGTCGGCGGCGAGGTCGAGTTCGACGCGCGCTACAACGGCAATTGCCTCGTCAACGCGTTCGCCGCCGGGCTCGCGAAGGCCGATGCGATCTTCTATTCCAAGGCGGAGGGTATCGGACTGCCGGTGGTCTATCTCGGCGCCAAGACCGGCCGCGACGGCGTCGGCGGCGCGACGATGGCCTCGGCAGAATTTGACGAGAAGATCGAGGAAAAGCGCCCGACCGTGCAGGTCGGCGATCCGTTCACCGAGAAGTGCCTGCTGGAAGCCTGCCTCGAACTGATGGCGTCGGGCGCGGTGATCGCGATCCAGGACATGGGTGCGGCGGGCCTGACCTGTTCGGCGGTCGAGATGGGCGCCAAGGGCGATCTCGGCATCGAACTCGATCTCGACCGCGTGCCGGTGCGCGAGGAGCGCATGTCGGCCTACGAGATGATGCTGTCGGAAAGCCAGGAGCGCATGCTGATGGTGCTGCGCCCCGAAAAGGAGACGGAAGCGGAGGCGATCTTCCGCAAATGGGGGCTCGACTTCGCCATCGTCGGGCGGACCACGGACGATCTGCGCTTCCGCATCCTGCATCAGGGCGAGGAAGTCGCGAACCTGCCGATCAAGGAACTCGGAGACGAGGCGCCGGAATATGACCGGCCATGGCACGAACCCGCGAAGGCCGCGCCGCTGGCGCCGACCGACATCCCGCAACACGACATCGCCGATGCGCTGCTCATGCTGCTCGGCTCACCCGACCTGTCGAGCCGGCGCTGGGTGTGGGAGCAGTACGATACGCTAATCCAGGGCAACACGCTGCAGCGCCCCGGCGGCGATGCGGGCGTGGTGCGCGTCGAAGGGCATGCGACCAAGGCGCTGGCCTTCTCGTCCGACGTGACGCCGCGCTATTGCGAGGCCGACCCGTTCGAGGGCGGCAAGCAGGCCGTCGCGGAATGCTGGCGCAACCTCAGCGCGACGGGCGCCCTGCCGCTTGCGGCGACCGACAATCTCAACTTCGGCAATCCCGAGCGCCCGGAGATCATGGGCCAGCTCGTCATGGCCATCAAAGGCATCGGCGAGGCGTGCGAGGCGCTGGAATTCCCGATCGTGTCGGGCAACGTGTCGCTCTACAACGAGACTCACGGCCAGGCGATCCTGCCGACGCCGACAATCGGCGGCGTTGGACTGATCGACGACTGGTCCAGGACCGGCCGCAGCGCCTTCGCGGCCGAGGGTGAGACGATCCTGCTGATCGGCGGACCGGAAGGCTGGGGCACCCATCTCGGCCAGTCGCTCTACCTGCGCGACATACACGGACGCAGCGACGGGCCGCCGCCGCCGGTCGACCTGCAGCATGAGAAGGCGGTCGGCGATTTCGTGCGCGGGCTGATCCGGCAGGGTGACGCAACGGCGGTCCACGACGTCTCCGACGGCGGCATCGCGGTAGCGGTGGCCGAGATGGCGATGGCCTCGGGCATCGGCGCGACCATCGAGGCGCCGGCGGCAGGCGATGCGATCGCGATGCTCTTCGGCGAGGATCAGGGCCGCTATCTGGTCACCGTTCCGGCCGCGCTTGCGATGGACGTTTCCGATCGGGCGCGCGGGCTCGGTTTCGACGCGTCGGCGATCGGCACGACCGGCGGACGAGAATTGAAACTCGCCGACGCGCGTGCCATATCCGTAGACGAGTTGAAGGCCGCCCATGAGGGCTGGTTCCCCCGCTTCATGGGCGAGACGACAGGATAATTCTCCATGGCGATGGACGCGCACGAGATCGAGACGATGATCAAGGAGGCGATACCGGACGCCCGCGTCACGATTCGCGATCTTGCCGGCGATGGGGACCACTATGCCGCAGAAGTCGTGGCGGAGAGCTTCCGCGGCAAGAGCCGCGTCCAGCAGCACCAGATGGTCTATGACGCCCTGAAGGGAAACATGGGCGGCGTGCTGCACGCGCTCGCCCTGCAAACCGGTGTCCCGGACTGATGTCGATCGTCGAAGACATCGTGAAAAGCGTCGTCGACGGCGTCATGAGCGAGTTCAAGCGCAAGACCAGGCGCACGCGCAGGAAAAGGCGTGCGCTCACACCGACGGAGCGGTTGCAGCGCATCGAGAAGCTGCTGAAGGCCGCGTCGCGGCAAACAAGCCGCAAGAAGACGACGCGTTCCCGCTCGACCACGCAGAAGCGGCGCGTTCGGACCAAGACGCAGCGTCACAGGCGCTCGCTCCGCACCGGCAAGGCGCGGCGCTGAGGATCGTCAGCTAGCTTCGCCGTCACGTTGCGCCCGAGGCGCGTGTGCAATACATAGGGTAATCCCCAGGATCTGACGCCGGGCCTTTAACCCGGTTGCGAAAGGACATCGTCATGAGCGGCATCAACGAATTCATCGATTCCGAAGTGAAGAGCCAGGACGTGGTACTCTTCATGAAGGGCACGCCCGGCTTTCCCCAGTGCGGCTTCTCCGGTCAGGTGGTGCAGATCCTCGACTATCTCGGCGTCGACTACAAAGGCGTCAATGTCCTCACCTCCGACGAGCTCCGCCAGGGCATCAAGGAATTTTCCAACTGGCCGACCATTCCGCAGCTCTATGTGAAGGGCGAATTCGTCGGCGGTTGCGACATCATCCGCGAGATGTTCCAGGCCGGCGAATTGCAGCAATTCCTCGGCGAAAAGGGTGTCAGCGCGCGCGGCGCGGCTTGATCTCGCCGATCTCATCGTAAGCGGTCCAGCGCCGGCCCCACCGGCGCGCGACGGGCCGCGCTTGCCGAAGGCGGACGTGACAGATGGATAAGCCCGTGCCGGCTGCGTCCGGCTACAATCTCGCCATGCCGAAGCGCGAGTTCATCGGCATCGCCGCGGGGCTGATGGCGCTGAACGCGCTGGCGATCGACGTGATGCTGCCGGCCATGCAGCAGATCGGCGCGGCTCTCGGCGTGGATGCCGAGAACGACCGCCAGTTCATCGTGACGGCCTATATTCTCGGCTTCGGCATCGCGCAGCTCTTCTTCGGTCCGATTTCAGACCGCTTCGGTCGGCGCAGCCCGCTCATCATCGGGCTGCTGCTCTATCTCGCCTGCGCGTTCGGCGCCGCCTTTTCTCCGACCTTCACGATCCTGCTCGCGCTGCGCTTCCTGCAGGGCGTCGGCGCCGCCGCAACGCGCGTCATCGCACTGTCGGTGGTACGCGACACTTTCGGCGGGCGGCAGATGGCAGAGGTGATGTCGCTTGTGATGATGATCTTCATGATCATCCCGATCATCGCGCCGAGCCTTGGCCAGGTGGTCATGCTCGCCTTCTCCTGGCACGCGATCTTCTTCCTGATGGGCGGCATCGGCCTGGCGATCTCAATCTGGGCCTATCTGCGGCTGCCCGAGACGCTCAAACCCGAGAACCGCCGCGCCTTCGACCCCGCGACGATCCTCGACGGCTTCCGCATCGTGCTGACCAATCGCGTCGCGCTCTGCTACACGATCGCCACCACCTTCGTGTTCAGCGCGTTGTTCGGCTTCATCAATTCGGCACAGCAGATCTATGTCGAGATCTACGGCCTCGGCACCTGGTTTCCGCTGCTGTTTGCAGCCGTAGCCTTGCTGATGGCGCTTTCGGCCTTCCTGAATTCGCGCCTCGTCGGCCGTTTCGGTATGCGGCGCCTGTCGCATTCGGCGCTGCTCGGCTTTCTCGCGGTCAACGTGGTGCTGTTCGCGATGTCGCTCGCCGGGCCTATGCCGCTTGTCCAGTTCGTCGGCATCCTGGGCGTGGCGATGTTCCTGTTCGGCTGGATCGGCCCGAACTTCAACGCGCTCGCGATGGAGCCGCTCGGCCATGTCGCCGGAACGGCGTCATCGGTTCTCGGCTTCACCCAGACGTTCGGCGGCGGTGTCCTCGGAGCGATGATCGGCCAGGCATTCGACGGCACCGTGCGACCGATCACGGCGGCCTACTGCGCGGTCTCGATCATCGCCCTCGTCCTGGTGCTGATCGGCGAACGCGGCAGGCTCTTCAGGGCCCAGAACGCGCCGGCCTGAGCCGGTTCAGTCAGGCAGGCCGGAGGCCAGACCGGCAAAGTCGAACAGCTTGCGATCGAGCAGATGCGAAGGCCGGACGTTGGTCAGCGCGCGGATCATCGTGTCCTTGCGTCCGGGCATGCGCTTTTCGATGTCGTCGAGCATCGCCTTCATGGCGTTGCGCTGCAGGCCGTCCTGGCTGCCGCACAAATCGCACGGGATGATCGGGAACGCCATCGCGTCGGCAAAGCGCGCCATGTCCTGCTCGGCGCAGTAGGCGAGCGGCCGCAGGACCATGAGATCACCCTCATCGTTGAGCAGCTTCGGCGGCATCGCCGCCAGCCTGCCGCCATGGAACAGGTTGAGGAAGAAGGTCTCGAGAATGTCCTCGCGGTGATGACCGAGAACCAGCGCGGAACACCCCTCCTCCCGCGCGATCCTGTAGAGATGGCCGCGCCGCAGGCGCGAGCACAGCGAGCAATAGGTGCCGCCGTCGGGAATCTTGTCAGTGACCACCGAATAAGTGTCCTGGTACTCGATCCTGTGCGCGATGCCGTTGCGCGACAGGAAGTCGGGCAGGACGTGCTTGGGAAAGTTCGGCTGGCCCTGATCGAGATTGCAGGCGACGAGCTCGACCGGTAGCAGGCCGCGCCATTTGAGATCGAGCAATGCGGCCAGGAGACCGTAGGAATCCTTGCCCCCCGACAGGGCCACCAGCCACCGGTCACCGGCGCGCACCATGGCGAAATCGTCCATGGCCTGCCGCGCCTGGCGCAGAATGCGCTTGCGCAGCTTGTTGAACTCGACGCCGGACGGCGCATCGCGAAACATCTGCGGGCAGCCGTCGCCTTCCACGTCGGCACCTGTCCCGATATCGGCCTGATGGAGCGTCACGGCATCGTCCTCGTCGCCCGTTTCCTGCCGGTCATGAATAGCGGCAGCGCCCAAAAAGAAAAGGCCGCGCTTGCGGCGCGGCCTCATCGCAGGTGATTTCGCCCGGCTTAGCGCGAGTAGAACTCGACGACCAGGTTCGGTTCCATCTGGACCGCGAACGGCACGTCCGCGAGGCCCGGGATATTCTTGAAGGTGGCGACCATCTTGTTGTGGTCGGCCTCGATGTAGTCCGGCACGTCGCGCTCGGCGAGCTGGACCGCTTCGAGCACGATCACGAGCTGCTTCGACTTCTCGCGGACCTCGATCACGTCGCCCGGACGGCAACGGTAGGACGCGATGTTGACGCGGCGGCCGTTCACATTGACGTGGCCGTGATTGACGAACTGGCGCGCGGCGAAGATCGTCGGAACGAACTTGGCGCGATAGACGATCGCGTCGAGGCGCGATTCGAGTAGGCCGATCAGCGTCTCCGGCGTGTCGCCCTTGCGGCGGTTCGCCTCGTCGTAGATCTTGCGGAACTGCTTTTCCGAAATGTCGCCGTAGTGGCCCTTCAGCTTCTGCTTGGCGCGGAGCTGCAGGCCGAAGTCCGACAGCTTGCCCTTGCGGCGCTGGCCGTGCTGGCCGGGTCCGTATTCACGCTTGTTGACCGGCGACTTGGGCCGGCCCCAGATGTTCTCGCCGAGACGGCGATCGAGCTTGTACTTCGCAGATTGGCGCTTGCTCACTGCATTCCCTTTCAAACAATTGCACCCGGAACCTCATGTACCGGGCGAAGGAAACGCACCCTCCTCTGACTTCCGTTTTCGAAGCCTGACAGGAACATCCGCGCACGCTTTGCTGGATATTCCACGGGATACGTCAAATAAATCGCCGGGCGTTTCGGCCCGGCGACGGCTGTTCACTATGGGAAAGCGCGGCGAATGTCAACGCGCGGGCCGAGGCCGGTCAGTCCTTCCTGTCCGGCAAACCCTTGCGTTTGGTCCCGGCCAGTTCCTCGAGTTCATCCTCGGTCATCGATTCGTACATTTCCTTCGAGGCGCCCTTGAGCTCGCTTTTCTTCGTCTCGCCGCGCTTGGCGGAAAGGGCGGCGCCCGCGGCTTTCTGCTGGGCTTTCGATTCGGCTGGCATGGCGGTGGTCTCCGTGGTTCGGCATCTGGAAAACGCCGAAAAACGAGCCCGGTTCCTGAATTCAGACGATACGGAAGCCGAACCCGCCGACAAGCCTTCGGATCGGCGCCGGAGGATCGCCGGAGGTAAAGACGGCGATATCGGGGCCGCCATCGCCGTTCCCCGGCGGCAGGTGCTTGACCAGCGACAGCGCGCGCCGGGCAATCGCTTCCGAAGTATCGATCCAGTCGACCGGCCATGGGGCCGTCTTGCGCATGCGGTTGACCAGGAAGGGATAGTGGGTGCAGGCAAGGACGACGATGTCGGTGCGCCTGCCGTCCAGTTCGACGAAGCAGGGTGCGATTTCGCGGCTGACCGCCGTCTCGTTCACATATCCCGCCCGCATGTAGGTTTCGGCCAGGGAGGCGAGCGATTCGCTGCCGACGAGGCGGACATGGCACTTGCCGGCGAATTTCTCGATCAGATCGCGGGTATATTGCCGCTTGACCGTTCCGGGCGTCGCCAGAACCGACACCAGGCCGGAGCGCGTCCGTTCGGCTGCCGGCTTGATGGCCGGGACTGTGCCGACGAAGACCTGATCCGGATAGGCCTCGCGCAGGCCGTGTATCGCCAGCGTCGAGGCCGTGTTGCAGGCGATGACCGCGAGTGCGGGACGCCAGCGCTCGATGAGTT